>DATAVZ010000060.1:0-74170 GCA_036267475.1 Occallatibacter sp. | reverse complement strand
GAACCAAAAAACAGGCTCAACTCGCGAAAATCTTTACCGAAAGCAATACTGAACCCAGATACACGAGTTTTTCCGCAGCCTGTTCAGCCCAACCTATTTTCAGCTCTTTACGGCACGGCTGAAGCCGTGCCCTTTCAAAACGGTTCTGAGAAGGATGGTTTCTGGACAGGTTCTAAGGCAATCGCATTTGGATTTTATGAGGGTACCAGCAGCGCGCAAGCTATAAACCTTGCGCGCAAACTGTAAAACTTGATTTCTGGGTGCGTTGTAACGGGGCACGACTTGAGTCGTGCCGCACGTGTGGCCGCGATCAGACCGGCTTCAGCCGCTGCAAAAGCTTAATTTATGGAGATGCGCATTTGCAGGGGCTGAAGCCCTATTGCTGTTGTTGCCTGATTCGGCACGACTCAAGTCGTGCCCTGACACAAAACCTCGATTGACACAAAACCTCGACTTTGAACGGAAAACACGCCCTGCGGCAACCTGCTCGCAACGGCTTTCAAATGCAATTGCCCTGACCCGGCGCCGCCTGGTTTCCTATTCGACCTCCTGCGCGATAAAATCTTTGCGTACACGATGCGCGCCCCAGTCGCCATTTCCGATTTGTCGCTTCTCCGGCGGTTTAGCCGCGGCAAGCACGACCGTGGACGCTGCCCTGCCTGCTGAGTAATCTATCTCTGTCAAAAATTTCTTCTGTGCGCGGGCGCATTTCGCTCCGCCGGGCTGCGAGCTTGTGCGGTCCGCAATCCACGATGTAATGCTGAGACAATGTCCGCCGCGGGCGGATAGAAAAAGGAGTTTCCAAGATGAACAGCTTTGCCAGCCGCGCCGTGCTCCAGTCCGGCGCCGGCAGCTACACAATCTTTCGCCTGCCGGCCCTTGCCGAGCGTGGATTCAACCTGAGCCGGCTGCCCTTCAGCCTGAAGATTCTGCTCGAAAACCTGCTGCGCCGCGAGGACGGCGTGAATGTGAAGGCCGACGACATAGAGTTCCTGTGCAAATGGGACGCGAAGGCCGAGCCGAGCCGCGAGATCGCCTACATGCCGGCCCGCGTACTCATGCAGGACTTTACCGGCGTGCCCGCGGTTGTCGACCTGGCCGCCATGCGCGACGCCATCAAGACGCTGCAGGGCGACCCGGAGCGCGTGAATCCGCTGGTTCCAGCCGAGCTGGTGATCGACCACTCGGTGCAGGTGGACGAGTACGGCACCGATGGCGCCTACGGAGCCAACTCGCTGCTCGAGTTCCAGCGCAACCGCGAGCGCTATGCGTTTCTCAAGTGGGGCCAGACGGCCTTTCGCAATTTCTCGGCCGTGCCGCCGGGAATGGGCATCTGCCATCAGGTGAATCTGGAGTACCTGGCCCGCGTGGTGTTCACCACCGAGGTCGACGGCGAAAGCTATGCGTATCCTGACACGCTGGTCGGCACCGACTCGCACACCACCATGATCAACGGCCTGGGCGTGCTGGGCTGGGGCGTGGGCGGCATTGAGGCCGAGGCCGCCATGCTGGGCCAAGCTGTGTCGATGCTGGTGCCGCAGGTGGTGGGCTACAAGCTTACCGGCAAGCTGCCCGAAGGGGCCACGGCAACCGACCTGGTGCTGACCGTGACCCAGGCGCTGCGCAAGCTGGGCGTGGTGGGCAAATTTGTTGAGTTTTACGGGCCCGGCATCGCCAGCCTGCCGCTGGCCGATCGCGCCACCATCGCCAACATGGCGCCCGAATACGGCGCCACCTGCGGCATCTTCCCGGTGGACGCCGAGACCCTGCGCTACCTGCGGCTCACCGGACGCAGCGACCAGCAGATCGCGCTGGTCGAGGCCTACTACAAAGAGCAGGGGCTGTTGCACACGGCCAGCTCGCCGGAGGCCGAATATTCGCAGACCCTGGAGCTTGACCTGGGCGCCGTGGAGCCAAGCGTGGCCGGACCCAAGCGACCACAGGACCGCGTGCTGCTGAAAGATGCGGCCTCAAGCTTTGCGCAGCAACTGCCGGCCCTGCTTGCGCCTACCGCCAAGCCTCTGGGCGCGCGCACGGCCATCGCCTGGGAGCGGACCACCGCGACCACCGACGCGGCGGTGGCGGCCGAGGAAAACGAAGGCCCCGCCACTTCCACCGCGCGGCCTCCGGCGGGCACACCGCTGCGCGTCACCACCACGGTCAAGGAGCGGTTCAACATCGATCCCGATCCGTATCTCGATCACGGCTCGGTGGTGATTGCGGCCATTACCAGTTGCACCAACACGTCCAACCCCTCGGTGATGGTGGCCGCGGGCATCCTGGCCAAAAAAGCCGTTGAAAAGGGCCTGAGCGTTCCGCCCTGGGTCAAGACTTCGCTCGCGCCGGGCTCGCGCGTGGTGACTGATTACTACACCAAGGCCGGTCTGCTGCCCTACCTTGAAAAGCTGCGCTTCAACGTGGTGGGCTATGGATGCACCACCTGCATCGGCAACTCCGGTCCGCTGCCTGCCGATGTCTCCAAGAGCATCGACGAGCATGGACTCGTTGCGGTAAGCGTGCTGAGCGGCAACCGCAACTTTGAAGGCCGCGTGAACGTGGATGTGCGTGCCAACTACCTGATGAGTCCGCCGCTGGTGGTGGCCTACGCGCTCGCCGGCAAAATCGGCCACAACTTCGAGGCCGATCCGCTGGGCGCGGACGGCAATGGCCAGCCCGTTTATCTCAAGGACATCTGGCCTACGCAGCAGGAAGTGTCTGAAGCGATTGAGAAGGCCGTCAACAGCGAGAGCTTCCGCAAGGAGTACGCAACGGTGAGCGACGGCGACGCAAGCTGGCAGGGCCTGAGCTTTCCTACCGGCGATGTGTATCAGTGGGAGCTGGACTCGACCTACATCCGCCAGGCTCCGTACTTCGACGGCATTACGAAGACGCCGGCGCCGGTGAGCGACATTCTGGGCGCGCGCGTGCTGGCCGTGCTGGGCGACTCGGTAACCACCGATCACATCTCGCCGGCAGGGTCCATCAAAGCCAACGGCCCCGCGGGCAAGTATCTGGCCGAGCACGGCGTCAAAGCGGCGGACTTCAACTCCTACGGCTCACGGCGCGGCAATCACGAAGTCATGGTCCGCGGCACATTCGCCAACGTGCGGCTGCGCAACAAGCTTGCGCCGGGCACCGAGGGCGGCGTGACCCGCCTGTTGCCGGAGGGCGAAGGCATGTCGATCTTCGACGCCAGCGTGCAATATGCCGAGCGGGGCGTGCCGCTGGTGATCCTGGCCGGCAAGGAGTATGGCTCCGGCTCGTCGCGCGACTGGGCGGCCAAGGGCCCCAAGCTGCTGGGCATTCGCGCGGTGATTGCGGAAAGCTACGAGCGCATTCATCGCTCCAACCTGGTGGGCATGGGCATTCTGCCGCTGCAGTTTGAAGCAGGACAGACTGTGGAATCGCTCGGCCTCACCGGCGAGGAGATTTATGATTTCGCTGGCCTCACGGCCCTGCTCAAAAATCGCCTGGCCGGCGGACGCACTCTGCAGGTGAGCGCCGTCGCGGCGGACGGCGCCAGCAAGACGTTCAGCGCGCAGGTGCGCATCGACACGCCGCAGGAGATCGAGTACTACGAGCACGGCGGCATTCTGCAGTACGTGCTGCGGCAACTGGCGGCGAAGTAGCAATTGCGTTTCTCGTAATCGAGCGGGGTGGAAGAGATTCCGCCCCGTTTTCGTTCGCGTCGAAGCGTGCGAACATTGCCCGAATCGAATGGCCGTATCTTTGGATGAGCAGGATGCGGCGATCCCTTTTTTGCGCCTGAGTGGGTAAGAAGCTATTTGCGGACAGAGAGTCGGCTGGATCGCGGCGCAGTCCGTCTCATGCCTTCAGCGTCGGCGCCGGCTTCCTCGTTGGGAGGAGCAGGATGGCGGGACGGCTCCAGGCTCTGTTCGCCCAGCGCATGCAGACGCATGAAGTTGGTGGAGCCGGATTTGGTGCGGGTGCCGGCGACGATGGCGATCACCTCGCGCGGCTTCACGTGGCCGCCCTTTTCAAGCAGCGCCTCGGCGCAGTCCACCAGCGCCTCAGTCGTATTCACCTTGGGGCAGCGGATCGGCGTTGTGCCCCACAGCAGGTTAAGGCGGTTGATGGTTACCTCTACCGGGCTGAGCGCGAAGATGGGCGCAGTGGGGTGATATTTGGAAAGCTGGCGGGCGGTTGCGCCGGATTCAGTGAACAGCGCAATGCCGCGCAGGTCCAGATCGTCGGATGCGTGCGCGGTGGCCTCGCAGATGGTCTCGGCAATGGAGAGCCGCACGGTGCGCTTACGAGGCTCCTGGCGGCTGTCGAGGTTCATGTGCTGCTCGGCTTCGCTCACGATGCGCGCCATCATGGCCACGGCTTCCACCGGATATTTGCCCACCGCCGACTCGCCGGAGAGCATCACGGCGTCTGTGCCGTCGTAAACGGCGTTGGCCACGTCGGAGACTTCGGCGCGCGTGGGCCGCGGATTTTCGATCATCGACTCGAGCATCTGCGTGGCGGTGATCACGGGCTTGGAGTATTCGGCGGCGCGGCGGATGATGAGCTTCTGGATTGCGGGCACTTTTTCCGGCGGCATCTCCACGCCCAGATCGCCGCGCGCCACCATGATGCCGTCTGAAGCAAGCAGGATGTCGTCGAGATGCTCGATGGCCTGCGGCTTTTCGAGCTTGGCAATGATCCAGGTTTCGCTGCCCAGAGCCGAGACGCGGTTGCGCACCATGCGCACATCTTCCGCGGTGCGGACAAAAGAGACGGCAACCGCATCCACGCCGCTCTTGAGGGCAAACTCCAGATCGGCCGCATCCTTGTCTGTGAGCGACGGCACGCGCACGGCAATGCCCGGCAGATTGATGCCCTTGTTTTCGCCCAGCATTCCGCCGTTGACGATGTCACAGACCACATCCAGGCCGTCCACCTGGTGAACGTGCAACTCGATGAGTCCGTCGGAGAGCAGAATGCGCGAGCCCTGCTCCACATTTTCAGCCAGCGTCTTGAAGGTGGTGCCAACCAGAGTCGCGGTGCCGGGCACATCGCGCGGGGTGATGGTAAGCCGATGCCCGGCCCGCAGCAGCACCGGCAGACGATCCTTGAGCTTGGAAGTCCGGATCTTGGGGCCCTGCAGGTCGGCAAGAATGCACAGCGGCTTGCGCTCGGCGCGGCTCACCTTGCGAATCGACTGGATGAGCGTCATTTTTTCATCGTAGATGCCATGGGAGAAATTCAGGCGAACCACATCCACGCCGGCACGGACCAGATCCCGTATAACGACCTCGGAACTCGATGCCGGGCCCAGAGTGGCCACAATTTTGGCACGGCGTGGGAACGACGATTCAGACTGGCTGGCAAGCGGCAGCATAGAAGAGCTCCAGATTTTTGCGGTGCGCGAAAAAGTCTTTCGGTCGGATGAAGGGTTCAATGGAATGCGGCTGACTCCATTGTAAAACGGCAGGCTGGCCGGGAACGGAGTTGCCGTTGGGCCGCGTGGCCGCAAGTCGCATTCCGGTCCGCAATCCCGGATTGTTACTGCACAAATGGCGGCTAGAAACGGACGGAGTTATCGGGGGTTTGTTCGCTAACCGGTTCAGCGACAGGTTCCGCAGCCACCGTCGCCGTCTGACGGCCGCGGTAAAGGGCTCCGTTCAGTTCCGCGCCCATCAGTACGCTGAACAGCGTGATGAAAAGCCACACCATGGTGGCGACGCCGGTGGCAAAGGAGCCGTAGAACATGGAGTAGTTGGAGATGCGCGCAACATACCAGCCGTAGGCCAGGGTGGTCGGAAACCAGATCAGCGTGCCGCCAACGGCTCCGGGCACCACCCAGAGCCAGTGCTCCTTGCGGCGCGTGCCGAAGTGGTAAAGCACGGCGAGGACGGTAGAGATGGTGATAAAGGTGACGCACAGCCGCGTAACGCGCCAGAAGAAGAGCACCACGTAACGCACACTCTGGCTGGCGTAGTTGATGATCCACAACTCGATCTGCCTGCCGAAGACAATGACCAGGGTCGCGGCCGAGAGCGGAATCAGTGCGATGGGCAGAAGCACCAGGGCGCGCACCCGCAGGCTCCAGAATCCCCAGTCGTCCATGGGCTGGTGGTAGGCCCGGCGAAATCCTTCCATGAGGGAGAGCATTACACCCATGGCGCCAAAAAAACTGAGGAAGGCCGCGGACAGGATCAGCCGGTTGGAAGACAGATGCGGATTGAGTGCGTAGGACTGCAGAAGATCGAGTGTATCGGTCGGCAGAAACCGCTCATAGATGGAGCGTAGCTCGCCCAGCAGCGTGCTGCCCGCCTGAATCTGAGCCACCAGCGTGGTGACCAGCAGCACTGCTGGAAAAAGCATGAGCATGGCCGAGTAAGCCGCGGCCTTTGAAGTGTTGATTACATCGTGAGCCAACGACTGCAAAACCGCTTCACGTAATTTGTAGAAAAATTTCGGCATGAATTTCAACAGGACGCAGCCATGCGGCTCGTCAATCGCAAGAGTAGCCCATCGGCGCGTTTGGAGCCAATGGTGTTTGCATGAAATGGAAATGCAAATGCGATTGGATGAGGAGAAAATGGAAGCGCCGCGCCGGACCGGTGGAGGACAACTCTGTAATGGAGCAGGGCATCCGAATTGAAACGGACGGGTGGGTTCTGTCCGCTGGCAAATGTCTGCAGAAGCAGACGCGGGGGGCGAGGAGAACGAACGCGAAGATTCCGATTTCTCAACCGGTTTTTTTGAAAGAGATGAAAGAGAAAGGAGGAAAGCGAATGTTCTCAAAATCGGGCAAGGGAGTTTTACTCATTGCGGCCTCTTCGCTTTGGGTCTGCGCATCGGTAGTGGCGCAGCAGCCGGGCGGAGGCGCAGCGCAGCAGGGCTCGCCGAGCCAGCAGCAGCAAATGCCAAACCAACCGGGTGGCGCGGGCAACCCGGCCATGCCGGGTACCGCGCAGTCATCCCAGGCGCCCGTGGGCGACCAGATGTTTGTGCGCGAGACGATGGAAGGCGATGATGCGCAGGTAGCCTTGAGTCAACTGGCGCAGCAAAAGTCTCAGAGTGACGACGTGAAGCAGTTCGGTCAGAAGATGGTGCAGATTCACACCGAGCTGAATCAGCAGTTGACCCCAGCGGCTAAGCAACTGGGCGTGCAAGAGCCGAAGGGCCCGTCGAAGAAGGCCAAAAAGGAGATCGCGAAACTGGAGGCGCTCTCCGGGCCGGATTTCGACACGGCCTACATCCAGGCAATGGCCAAGCAACAGGAGCATGACCTGAAGCAGTTCAAGGACGAGGCTTCTTCAGGCCAGAGTCCCAACATCCAGCAGGCGGCCAAACAGGATGAGCCTGTACTCACGGAGCATTATCAGGTGCTCGAAAAACTGGCGCAAGCCCACAACGTGACGCTTGAAAGCAAGAAGTAGCTCGCGCGCCGGAGCTTATTTGCGCTCCACCTGGCCGCCACAGGAAAATGTGCGCGGCCAGGCGCAGGGCCACATTCCAGCGCCATATCGAGGAATCGCTCTTACTTGTCCAGTCCGAGGGTCCAGTCCATCCGAAGGTCCAGTCCGCTTGACAGCCGCCGCCGTCGGCCATGACGATTGCCTTTCGACATCCAACCTGCCTGCAAAGCGCGCCAGCCAGCCGCGCGCGCAGATGCCGGTTTGCGGTGTTGTTGCGGTGTTACCGAATCGGCAGGACAGGAACGAGGGCGGCTATGGGTACGGCGGCTATAAGTAGGAAGGCTGCGGCGATTGCGGGTTTGTTGTTACTGCCATTGTTGTTGTTGCCATGCAGTGTGCTGGCCGCGCAGGCGCCTTTGGATTCGAACGCCGGTGCGGGTTATACGGTCACTCGCAATGTGACGTATACAACGGGCGCCAATGGCCCGCTGCAGGCCGATGTGTACATTCCCAGCGGGGCGGGAGTGTTTCCGGGCATCGTTTTTATTCATGGCGGTGGTTGGAAGAACGGCAATCGCAACCAGATGGTCAAGCTGATCAAGGCTCTGGCTGAGGATGGCTATGTCGGATTTACGATCGAGTACGATGTCGATCCGGTCCCTTTTCCGGCATCTTTTCATGAGTCGCTTGCGGCTTTGAAGTACTTCCGCGCGCATGCCGCCGAGTTCCATCTCGATCCGGCGCGCGTTGCTGTGGCCGGCAGCTCGGCGGGCGGCGAGCTTGCCGCGTTGGTGGCTCTGGATCCTGACGGCGCGCCGCTGGGCTCCGGCTCGAAACCTCTACGAAAGCACCATAAGCACGGGTCCGCGAAGCACGTGGCCGCGCCCGTGCAGGCGGCGTTCATTCTTAACGGAGTGCTGGACCTGACGGCCGTGAACGACAGCTCGGGCTCGGCAATGGTGACCGCCTATCTGGGCGGCACGTGCGCGCTGCGCGGATGGAGATCTGCAGGGATGCTTCGCCGGTGTTTCATGTTCATGCCGGCGCGCCGCCATTCTACGTGGGACACGGCACCGTGGATCAGACTGTGCCGTTCGCCCAGGCGGTGGCATTCACCCATGCGCTCAAGGCCGCGCAGACGCCGGTCAAGTTCTTTCAGGCGCAGGGCGGCAGGCATACGTACTGGGCCGATCCGCGCTTCTACGACGACAATCTCGAGGGCATGAAGGCCTTCCTCGCCGAGTACCTCCGCGGCGCGGATGCGGGCAGCGAGACACGTTAAACGCGAGGCGCATCGCGGACCAGATCCTTCCCATCCGGGCTCTCATCTGGGCTCCCATCCAGGCCGCGGCCTGGAGCGTGAATATGGCGCGTGAATTTTTCGGCTCCGGACGCCGCGGCCTGTACACTGTCCTCTTGAGCGGTTCCACAATCCATGTGCCCATTTCGGCTTCGAGCGAGGGCGCATTTTCCTGAGGAAAATGCCACTCGGCTGCGGCGGCTTCGGAGTTCAGCGATTGTGCAACCGCCATCAAAACCGCCATCAAGGAGGCGTTTGTCATGCAGACCCGGATTCAAGGCACCACCATGCCGGTGCTCGAAGTGCAGCTTGACCCCAACGAGAGCGTCTTCAGCGAGAGCGGTGAACTCTCCTGGATGACGGCGTCGATCCAGATGTCCACACATACGCAGGCGGGCGGCGGCGGAGGACTGTTCGGCGTTTTGAAGCGCGTGGCCGGCGGCGGCAGCATCTTCATGACCGAATACCGGGCGTATCAGTATCCTGGCCTGGTGGCATTCGCCACTAAAGTGCCGGGCCACATTGTTCCCATTGAGCTGGGACAGGGGCCCGAGTACCTGGTACACCGGCATGGTTTTCTATGCGCCACGCCGCAGGTCAACATCAGCGTGGGCTTTCAGCAGTCGCTCGGCGCGGGCATCTTTGGCGGTGATGGTTTTCTGCTGCAGAAGGTGAGCGGCTACGGAACCGCGTGGCTTGAGCTCTCCGGCGAGCTGATCCAGCGAACTCTGGCTCCGGGCGAGGTGCTGCGCGTGCATCCCGGCCACGTGGGCGCGTTTCAGTCGACGGTCAATTTTCAGATCACCATGGTGCCGGGCATCAAGAACATGATCTTCGGCGGCGACGGAATCTTTCTCGCCGTCCTGACCGGACCGGGCAACATCTGGCTGCAGACGCTGCCCATCTCGCGCCTCGCGCACCAGATCAGCGAGTATCTGCCGCACGACGGTGGCCGTCAGGCAGCGCCCGCGGCTCTTGGCGGCGGCCTGCTGGGGGGCATCGTTGGTTCGATTCTGAGCGGAGATCAGTGAGCGCGGCCAGGCGCATTGCATCCAATACCCAGGACGCCCCTCCCATGACACAACGCGCCGGCAAGGACCAGCACGAGCACCGCGGCGACATTCTGCTGGTCTTCGCCCTCGGGCTAGCCTGCTATGTGGGATGGTTTTTGCGCAATGAGCTGGTGCTGCTCTATGTGGCGGGGCTGCTGGCCGTGGTGCTTAAACCGGTGGTGCGCGCCACCGGGCGGCTGCGTGTGGGGCCCTGGCAGCCGTTGAAAGGCAAAGCCATCCTGTTTCTGCTGGTGGCCGTTGTCGGCGCCCTCACCGCATTCGGATTTCTGGCCTTACCGCCGGTTCTGCATGACCTGCAACAGTTGAGCGTGCAGGCCCCACAGCGGGTCCCGGAGCTTCTGGACAGGCTGCAAAAGGTCCCTTTTGTCGGCCAGATTGATCCCGACAATCTGAGCGCCAAGGTGCAGAGCTGGGCCAGCCAGCAGGCCGGCCACGTGCTGCTGTCGATTACCGGCCTTGCGGGAAAGTTGGCGGACGTGATCTCGGGCATTGTGCTCACGATCTATTTCATTCTGGAAGGCGACCGCGCGTACAAGTGGTTTCTCTCGCTCATTCCGCTCAACCAGCGAGGACGGCTCGACAGCACACTGCAGCGCGCCTCCATTCGCATGGGCAAGTGGCTGCTGGGGCAGATGAGCCTGATGCTCATCCTCGGAACCTCCAGCACTATCGTCTTTCTCTGTCTGCACGTGCGCTATGCCTATGCCCTGGGCGTAGTCACCGGCCTGTTCAACATTGTTCCGGTGCTGGGCGCGGCCATCACGTTTGTGCTGGCTCTCATTGTGGCGGCGGTGGATTCATGGGGCCGCGTGCTCGGCGTGGCGATCTTCTACTTTGTTTATCTGCAGGTGGAGAACTCGCTTCTTACCCCGCGCATTATGAAGACGCGCGTGGGCCTGCCGGCGCTGGCCATTCTGGTGGCGTTGCTGCTGGGCTTTACGCTTGCCGGCGTGGTGGGTGCGCTGGTCGCCATCCCTACGGCGGTGCTGGTCAGCGAGCTGCTCGACGAGTACATGGTGCGCAAACCCGCGCCAACCGGCGTAGACCTCACCGCGGAATGAGGGTGAAGCGGTCAATGGCCATCTGCGGCGCGGCGCGGAAGGAACCCATCTCCGGCAGAAACATCACCGTGATTGCGTCGAACTGGCGAATGTTAGCGCCCGCCGGAATCAAGAAGAGCAGATCCTCCTCAACTGGAACGGACCCGGCCCGCAGTTGCTCGGGCTGGCTGCCGGCTACCGTCTGCTGGCCCAGGTAAAGCGCGGGTTTTCCGGGTGCGGATGAGTCGGTGAGCAGCACAGCCACGGCCAGCGGACCGGAAGCCGTATCGCGATTTTCGATCGCGACCTGAATGGCGCCGCAGCCTGACAGGCGAACCGGCGCGCTCAGGTTCTGATGCGCCTCCATCAGCAGCGGCAGCAAATTGTTGGCGTGGATATTGGCCTGCAACGGCGTGCCGTGGGATTGCAGCGCGCGCGGGCCGGGCTGGCTGTCAGGCGGCTGAAAGTACCAGTAGGCGCCGGTGAAGCGCAGCACCAGCGGCCGCTTTGTGCTTTTATCCATCAGGCTCACGCCGGGCGGCAGCGGCGCAACAATCTTCTGCTTCTCCGGCACGGGCCAGAGGATGATGCTTCTGTAGCCGGAGAAACCGGCGCCGCCGGCGTGGTTGTGCCGCGCTGCGTTGTGCCCATTCGCGTGCAGGGCCGCGGTCCGCACGGCAAGGGCATGATCGCGATGCGCCACGCCGTCCAGCAACGCCCAGATGGTAAGCGCCACGGCCGGAAGCAGGACTCCCGCGAGGCGCAGCGCCGACCGCCGGTATTCGCGCGGCTGATCATAGAGGCGATCGGTTTGCGCCGTTCGCTCCCAGGCAAAAAGAGCCGCGCTGCAAGCCAGCAGCAGCGCGGCCGTGTAATTGGAATGCGTGGCTAGCGCCCAGCCCGCCGCGTAAAGCGCAATGGCGATTCCGTAGCCGCGCGCATCGAACGGAGGCCGGTACAACGCTTCCGCGAATAGCCCCGCGTGGTTGTATTCCCACAGCGACGCTGCCTGCGAAACCGGCGCAAACACGGCGCGCGTGGCGCTGCGCAGCCCGGACGCCAGCAGGAACGCGCCAATCATGGCCACAAAAGCGGCGGCCGCCGAAACCTGTTCAGTGAACAGGACCATGCAGGGAATCCACACCCATGCCGACACACAGACCAGCGCGAACAGCGGAAAAGGCAGCGGCAACCGCCCGCGCAACGGGCTGGACGAATGGTTCCAGTAGAACCACGAACCGCCCACGCCCGCCAGCCCGCCGATGGCCACGTAGAGCGCGGCGCGTACGCACAGAGAAGCAAAGCTGGGCGCATGATCATCCGGCAGGCGGAGCAGCAGAAAGCTTGCGATCATGGCGTTGATGAGCCCGGCGCCCACGGTGAGAGCCAGGAACCGGCCCACCGTGGAAGCATCGGCGAAATCACCGGGCGCCGATGCCCGCGCAACCGGGCCGGACTGCGTAGAAAGCGCGGCGGCCGCCGATGCTTCAAGCCGCGGCTCGTCGGCGCGTCGCGGCAGTGGAATCGCGCAGCACAGCGCGCCCGCCAACGCAACCACGAAAGGGATGCGCAGCACATCGGCCCACATGCGCAGATCGACGATCTCAGCCAGCGGCGCGAGCATCCGCCAGTGAACGGCGAGCCCCGGAAACCACAGCAGGTTGCTCAGAATGGCTATGACTGCGTAAGCGGGCAGAAACAGCGCCGGAGCCAGCAGCAGCGAGCGGCCAACCCGGCGGGTGAACAAGATTTTTCTCAGCTTAATATGAGCGGCGAGATACAGCGCCATTCCGGCCCATAGAAAGGCAGTATTCAGTCCCGACCACCAGGCGAGATCGAGGGGCCAGTGCATGCGCAGCGTCGCGGCAATCTGCTTGCTGGCATCGATTCTGTCGACAAGCACAGTCCAGGCCGGCGCCAGCATGGACCACAACAAGGCGAATAGCAACAGCGAAAGCCGCGCGCGCAGAATGTCGAGCCCGGCAACTGCGCAGGCCGCCAGCACCTGCCGCCGGGACCATCGGCTGGACGGGTCGGAACGTAAAGCGTCAAAACGTAAAGCGTCGAGCAGATCGCCGGCCAGGGCACCGTTGCGGCTGGCGGGCGTCCGGTGCTCCAGCATCCCTGCGGCCAGCGGCGGCGGTTCCATCCGGTTCATCCGCAACTCTCCTCGCGTGTCGCTCTTCTTTCGCTGCTCAGCTCGGGCAGCGCCTGCTTCGCGGCTCCGCAGACCGGAGCGTGCAAAGTAGCACCAGAAAAAACGGCAGCCGCACCAGCACGGCCGGCACGTGCATGTCGGTGACGGCCTGACGCGGGCTTGTGTCCGCTATCGCGCGGTTTTTGCTGTCGTCCAGGCGCGCGTGCGCCAGCGCTGGGCCTTCATGCGCAGCCCATACCATGCGTCGCTGCTCCATGCGAAAAGCCTCAAGCGGCGTGGGTGTTCGCGCCGTGCTGCTCTCCGCAGCCGCCTGCACGGCGACAAAATGCTTGGGCAGCACAATGAGCGCGAGCCACAAAACCAGCACCGCGGGCAGGCTGGCCGCAATGCCGCCACCCAGTTCACGCAGCCTGAAGTGGTCGGGGTGCCACAAATCCGCAAAGAGGTAGAGCAGAATGCCGGCCCACAGAAACAGCAGGCTGGCGGCAAGCATGAGGCCAAGATCACACACCGTCGACCAGGGCCAGGTCATGCGGGAGAGATGTTCGTTGAAATGGAGCGAGCGCTCGATGCCGGCAACCATGAACAGCCAGCCGGGCACAAGCATGGACCAGAGGGCGGCAAACAGCAGCGCGGCGCGGCGGATGCGCAGCGCGCGCGCGCCACGAATCAGCAGGGCGCTGAGCACCTGACGCCAGTACCACACAGCCGAACGGCCGGCGCGGAACTCTTCATGCAGGTCGCCAGCGAGCGCCTCGTTCCACTCGCCCAGCATCCATGTGGCCAGCGGCGGCGGAGAGCTTTGCTTCATGGGTTCTCTCCCTTCAGCTCCGGCAGCGTGCGCCACAGCTTCGACAGCACGCGGCGCGTTTCATGCACCTGGCGCAGCCCGGCCTTGGTCACGGTGAAGTAGCGCTTGGCCTTGCCGCCGCGCTCCGGCGTGGGGTCGCCCAGGGTGGAGGCGACCAGGCTCTTGGCCTCCATGCGCTCCAGGGCCGCATACACGCTGCCCACGGACACGGTGCGGCCGCGATGCCGCTCCAGCTCGCGCGAGATAGGCACTCCATACGCTTCGTCGCCGAGACGAACTACGGCGAGAAGGATCATGAGTTCGAATTCGCCCAGATAGCTGCGCTCAGTCATTAATTCAACAATAGAGAAGAAATTATGACTGCGCAACAAAATTCTTTGTGCGGCTGAATTTCATTCGGATCGCAAAAGCGGGAACGCTGCCGTTGGCAGGGAACTGAGGGGTACGGGATGGACAGGGGCTACGCGATGGGCGAGCGCATGGTTTCGAGCGCGCCGGTCAGGTCGGAGCTGAGGTTCTGCTGAGCTTCAGGAAGAAGTTTGACGCCCTGGCTGGTGAGGTAGAAGACATCGATGGCGGTTTCGCCTTCGGTGTCGATGAGCGCCACTTCGATGTTGCACTGATGCGTGGACAGCGTGAGCGCAATCTGGCGCAGCAGGCCGGGCAGATCCTGCGCCACCACCTGCAGCAGCGTGGAGTGCGTGGAAGACTCGGAATCGAACTCCAGCCGGGTGGGCACTTTCACTTTGAGATTGCCGGGATGATTCAAATGCCGCCGCGCCTCCAGCAACTGCCGCACCGAGGTTTTCTGCGACACCACGTCGTGAATGTTCTGCAGGAATCGATCCTTCTCGCTGGGGTTGAGTTCGATGGTGCGGAAGGCATCGGTGAAGTGGAAGCTGTCGACAATCACGCCGGCGTCATTGGAAAACGCCCCGGCCCGCACAATGTTCATACCCCAGGCGGCGAGCGCGCCGGCCACGTCGGCAAACAGGCGGGTGCGGTCGCGGGTGATCACGGTGAGATCGTAAAGCTGGCGGTTGGGCCGCAGATCCAGTTGGACGGAATCTTTGTCGAGGTTGAGCGCCATCTGGAAGTGGCTGCGAATCTGTTCGGGCAGGCGGGTCTGCAGATAGCGCTGCGGCAGCCCTTCCAGAAACTGCCGCAACTGGTCGTGCTGGCTGGCCGGCGCCATGGACCGGATACGGTTGAGCAGGGTGGGATCGATGGCGGCGTGATAGCGTGTCTCGTCCACCGAGCGGTCCATGAAGTTGGCCGTCGACATGTAGAACTGCCACAGATTTTCGGCCTTCCAGGGGGTCAGCGCATCTGGATTGACGGCCTTGATGTCCGCAAAGGTCATCAGGGTAAGCATTTTCAAAAGCTGCGGGCTGCCGATTTTTTCAGAGAAGGCGCGCACGTTCTCGTGGTCGAAGATGTCGCGGCGCATGGCCTGCGACATGTCCAGGTGCAGCCGGATGAGCTTGAGCACGGTCTCGCGCTCTTCGGCGTCGAAGTCCAGCCGGGCCAGAAAGCTGTCTGCCAGTTCGACGCTCTGGGTAGCGTGCTCGCCGTTGCGCCGCCCCTTGCCGGTGTCGTGCAGCAGCAGAGCCAGCAGAAACAGGTCGAGGCGGTCGAGTTCGGGCAGCAGTTGCGCAAGGCGCTGCTCGTACTCGTGCGCGGGGGTGCGCAGGCTGTGCACGTTGTCGATGGTCAGAAAGGTGTGCTCGTCCACGGTGTAGCGGTGATAGCTGTCGCGGATCACCAGCGCATCGATGCCGTGGAACTCGGGAATGAGCATCTCCAGAACGCCGAGCGCGTGCATGGTGCGCAGAGCGTGGGCGGCGTGCGGCCCCAGCAGCACCTCGCGCAGGGCATTCCACAGATAAGGCCCCTCGGGGATGTGAATGGCGAGCACCGGCAGCGCGTCGGTAATGCGGTCCTCTGCGGCCTGCGACAGCGTATAACCGTGGGTGGCCATGAGCGAAAAAATGCGCAGGATGGCAGCGGTGTCATTGAACTGCGCGCCCTGCTGAATGTCGATGCGGCCCTGGTCGAGCAGGAACTCGGTTCCGGCAATCGGGGTGCGGCGCCGGCGGAATTGGCGATAAAAGCTGGCCGGAGCGGGCAGATGTTCCATCAGCAGCGCGGCGCGCCGGTAGACGACCCGCGCATGGCGATAATAAGTGCGCATCCAGTAGGAAGGATCGGCTGTGCCGCGCGTCTCCAGGCCAATCGAACGGGCGGCGGCCTCGTCCTGCGACTGCCAGTCGAGCGTGTTGTCGTCGCGGCCGTGACGGAAGTGCAGGAAACATCGCGCGGCGGCCAGAAAGTCAAAGGCTGCCTCGGCGTCTCCGCGTGCGCTCTGGAACACGCCTCCGCGCTGGCGCGGCCACTCCCTGGTCTCTTTCAGGTGAAACAGTACAGCGAACCAGACCGAGAGGCTGTAGTCGCGCAGACCGCCCGGACAGTCCTTAATATTCGGCTCCAGATGAAAGATGGTGTTGCCGAATTTGGCGTGCCGGGTACGCGCAATCTCGCCCAGCTTCTGGGTAATGGTGTTCCACTCGCTCAGGATCAGGCCGGGGAAGGTGGACTGGTGAAGCTGCTGGTAGAGCGGGAACTGACCGGCCAGAAAACGGCGGTCGAGCGTGGCCAGTGTGAACTCGAGATTTTCAGCATCGAAACGGCCGGCTTCCTTTACCGTGCGCGAGCTGGGGCTGGCTCGCAGCCCGATGTCCCACATGCCCTGGATGACGGCCCGGACCGCCTCGCGGGACTGCTCCTCGGTCTTTTCGTCGGCGAAGGCAAAGAGCACGTCGATGTCGGAGTAAGGGAAAAGATCTTTGCGGCCGTAGCCGCCCAGGGCGAGCAGGGCAACGTTGAGCTGCGGCAGCCCGGTAAAGGCCTGACGCCACATTTCGATCAGGAGGCGGTCCACCACGGCCGATCGGCGGCGGATGGCCGCGGTGCCGTCACCGGTGCGTTCGCAGGTCTGGCGCACCAGTGCCATTTCCCGCAGATACTGCTCCCGAAGATCGTCTACCGCTAAAACGATTGGATTCATAGCAAGTTGTCTGCTTGGCCTGCCGAAGCAGGAAGGAATTGTTAACAGCATAAGACATCTTGGCCGCGAGGGATACAGCAACGCCGGAATGGCGAAGATTTAGCGGCGATTCGCGATGCGGAATGCGAACGAACAATTTAATATTCTGAGGTCGAATCTGAGGTCGATGACAATGAAGCCGCGGCCAATCCCGGTGACCATCCTGAGCCTGCTCATGCTGGCCACGGGCGCGGCGGGGTTTACGTTTCACGCATATTCGGCAAGGCCCTGGCATCGGTTTCCCGCCGACATGGTTCTGGCTTGCCTGGTGAGCCTGATCGCGGTGGTCTGCGGCATCTTCATGTTGCGCGGCTCCAACTGGGCCCGCTGGCTCACGCTGGCCTGGATCGCGTTTCACGTTGCGATCAGCGCGCTGCAGTCCGTGCAGCAGACCGTGGTGCATGGCCTCCTGCTTCTGCTGTTTGCCTATCTGCTGTTCCGTCCCGCGGCGCGGGCGTTTTTCAGTGCTAGACTCTGAACGATTGCCTGAAAGGGGCGGGCGTTTTCCCGCAGCGGGCAGGGCTGCCTGCTCCGGGAGTTGCGATCATCGCCGAGTCTTCTCCGGTCAGGAACTGGAGATTTGCGAGATCGCGGCGCAGAGCGGTTCTCATCAGCAACGTGCAATGGGGCGGTGAGGCGCGGTGGTGCTCCGCGTTACAGCGCGTTTTCGCCGCGCTCGTCGTTGCGGATGCGGATGGCTTCGTCGAGGCGGCTGATGAAGATTTTGCCGTCCCCGATGCGGCCGGTGCGCGCCGCGCCCACAATGGCCGCAATGGCCTTCTCTTTCAACTCGTCGTGGAGGACCAGCTCGATCTTGACCTTGGGCAGTAGATCCACCGTGTACTCGCGGCCGCGGTAGAACTCGGTGTGGCCCTTCTGGCGGCCGTGGCCGCGGGCTTCCAGAATCGTCATGCCTTCAATGCCTGCCTCAAGCAGGGCATCTTTGACGGCGTCCAGTTTAGAAGGCTGGAGAATGGCTTCAATCTTGAGCATACACACAATGCCTCGTTCGCTAGCGTATCAGGAGGGAGGGCCGGTCTGCAGGGTTGGTACGGAGAATTTTAGTGTTGATTCTCAATATGCCCCCATGCGGGCCGCCTCGGAATCATTCCCGTCTCCCACATCTTTCCGCATCGGCCGCGGCTGAAATGGACCAAGCCGCCGCGAGCCGCGTTGAGCGGCCTCACGCATTCAGGTCGTATCCCTCCTCGCCGTGCTGGGACAGATCGAGACCGGTCAACTCGTGATCGGACGAGACCCGCAGGCCGATGACGCGATCCACGAGGAAGAGCAGAACCAGCGTACCCACGATCGAGATGGCCCAGGAGATGCCCACGCCGGCGAGCTGGTCGAGAATCTGGCGCCAGTGTTCGTCGATGGCCCCGGTCGGCACGCCTTTGCCAAAGATGGGATTGATGGCGCTGGTGGCGAAGATGCCCGTAAGCACCGCTCCGATCGTGCCGCCGGCTCCGTGAACGCCAAAGGCGTCCAGCGAGTCGTCGTAGCCGAATATATTTTTCACCGTAAAGACCATGAAAGGGCAGAAGACGCCCGCGATCAGCCCGATGGCCAGCGCGGCAAACGGCTGCACGAAACCCGATGCCGGGGTAATAGCCACCAGTCCGGCCACCGCTCCGGAGATAGCGCCCAGCGCCGTCGGCTTGCCGTTATGCAGCCACTCGGCAACCGTCCAGCCCAGCGCCGCCGTGGCAGCGGCAAACTGGGTGTTGACGAAAGCGCTGGTAGCCAGCGGACTGGCCGCCAGCGCGCTGCCCGCGTTAAAGCCAAACCAGCCCACCCACAGCAGGCACGCGCCAATGAAGCTCAGCACCATGGAGTGCGGCGGCATGGCGGAGTGCGGATAGCCGAGGCGCTTGCCCAGGTAAATGCACGCCACCAGCGCCGAAACGCCGGAGGTGATGTGAACCACGGTGCCGCCGGCGAAGTCGAGCGAGTGAATGTGCATGCCGGTGGCGTTGAGCAAGCCGCCCACGCCCCACACCATGTGGGCCATGGGGCTGTAGACAAGGATGGACCAGAGCGAGAGGAAAACCGCCATGGCGCTGAACTTCATGCGCTCGGCAAAGGCTCCGGTGATCAGCGCCGGCGTGATGATGGCGAACATGAGCTGGTAGACCATGTAGGTTTGCTCGGGAATGGTGGGCGCATAGTCGGGATTGGGCGCCAGCCCCACGCCGCGAAGAAACAGATGCTCAAAACCGCCAATGAAAGCGTTGCCGTGCCCGAAGGCCAGCGAGTAACCGCAGACGGCCCAGATCACGGTCACCAGGCCCATCATGGCGAAGCTTTGCATCATGGTGCCGAGGATGTTCTTTTTGCGCACCAGGCCGCCATAGAAAAGCGCGAGCCCCGGGCCGGTCATAAGCAGAACCAGCGCGGCCGACATCAGCATCCAGGCGTTGTCGCCGGCCGACTGGGCGCTCTCAACCGCGCGCTGCAGCGCGGCAATCTGCGCCTGGGTGGCTGGAGCCGAGCCGGCAGTTTGAGAGAGTGCGGACGCGGGGGACAGGAAGAAGGCGAACACTGGCAGCAGAAGGGCACAGCAACGGCACATGATTTTTTTGCGCTCCGGGTAGACGTCTTCCAAAAGCGGAGACGCCGGCGAGGTGATGTGCGAGCGGCCGCGGCTGGCCGTGCGGCGCCAGGTCGTGCATCTCGGTTGGTGAAAGGGCCGGCAAACCGCAACCGCGGCCGTCGCCTCAGGGACAGAAAAACGCGAGTGAAATTTTCCTTTGCACCATTTTCATCAACAAGGCCAAGCTCAGGCAAGTTTTTTGACTGTTCCCGATTGCTTTCTTATGCACGGGGGGAGAAAAGCGCTGCCGGCGCGAAACCTGTCCACGCCGGGCAGCATCGCGCCGGGAAGAGATGAAAACCGGTCCGCAGCCGCAAAACCACCGGGGCCCGGCCGCGCGGGTTTATAGTGGATGTATGGCGGCTACCCCTGAGCGCGACCATTATCTTTTCGGATCGCTTGAAAGCAGCGCGAAGAACCGCATCAAGCTGAAGGAAGTGACCTACGGCTTCGAAGAGCCGGAAGGCGTTTTTCTTACTTCGCTCGATTTCGCGGTGAACTGGATCCGGAAGAACTCCGTATGGCCCATGACCTTCGGGCTTGCCTGCTGCGCCATCGAAATGATGTCGATGGGAGCTTCGCGCTTCGATATTGCGCGTTTCGGCGCCGAGGTGTTCCGGCCTTCGCCGCGGCAGTCCGATCTGATGGTCATCGCAGGCCGGGTGTCGCAGAAGATGGCTCCGGTGATCCGCAGGCTTTATGACCAGATGCCGGAACCCAAGTGGGTCATCTCGATGGGCGCCTGCGCCACCTCGGGCGGCATCTTTAACAACTATGCGCTGGTGCAGGGTGTTAACCAAGTAATCCCCGTCGACGTATATGTTCCGGGTTGTCCACCGCGTCCCGAGCAACTTTTGTACGCGATTACGCTTCTACAGGAAAAGATACAAAGGGAGCCTCGCAGTTTACTAAAGACCCTGAACGCGGGATGATCTGCGGGCGGGAGTATCTGTTTTGGGGGCCGTAGTGTGTCGCTGGACAGGCGGCGATCGATGCAAATCCAACGTTACAAATCAGGCAACTTCTTGGAAAAAAAAGTGTTCGATGCGGAATTTCGTATGGTACGTTTGAAGGTGCTGTAGGGTTGTGGTACTGCTTCGCAGGCGCGGAGCCGAGTAAGCCCGAGCGGTAATTTGTAGCTCGCAGCAAGTCTTTCCCATCTGGTCTATCCAGTCTAATTGCGGAGGAAAAACGCATGTCTTTTGGTGCTTTCAAAAATCTGAGCCGGGTTCTCGCTCTGTTATGCGTGGCGGCGCTGCCTGCAGTTGCTGTTGCGCAATCGACGCCAGCCGCTAAAGGCTCTTCGGAGGGGTCACCGTCCAGGTTCGATATCTTCGCCGGGTATAGCTATCTGGCCCCGAGCGGCACGGTGAACGTGCCGGTGGGCAATTCGGTCATCAGTGCCAATTACGACGCGGTGAATGTGGGCGGCCTGTTTAGTGGCGCCTATTACTTCAACCGCTTCGTGGGCGTCCAGGCCGAGTTCGGCATCCACCAGTGGGGCGAGCAGAAGGAAGGCAGCAACATCGGCACGCACGGCAACGATGATGGCTTCTACACCGCCGGCGGCGGCATCATCTTCCGCTTCCCGGTTGGAAACATCACGCCGTTTGTCCATGGATTGGTGGATGCGGCCCAGGTGAACGGCCCCTACTACAATCGCGCGACCTGGGGTCCGGCTCTCACCGCCGGCGGCGGCATGGATTATGAGACGCCCTGGTTCAATCATCATCTGGCGATCCGCCTGTTCCAGGCCGACTACGAATATATGCATGCCGATTTTGGCCCCGGCCAATACGGTGGCCGCGCCAACATCAATGCGGCCCGCCTGAGCGCCGGCGTGGTATTCCACGTAGGCGAAATTGCTCCACCGACGCCGATTACCGAGTCCTGCTCGGCCAGCCCCTCGGCAGTGTTTCCCGGCGACCCGATTACCATTACCGCGGCTGCTGGAAACCTGAACCCCAAGGACAACGTGGTCTATGACTGGTCAGGCAACGGCGTGACCGGCAGCGGCACCACGGCCACGGTGAATACCGGTTCCCTGGCTGCCGGCACCTATTCGGTGCAGGGCACGGTGAAGGAAGGCAAAAAGGGCAAGGAAGGCATGAAGCCCTGGCAGACCGCCAACTGCTCCGCCAGCTTTACGGTGAAGGAGTTCGAGCCGCCGACCATCAGCTGCTCGGCCAACCCCAGCACCATCAAGCCGGGTGACACCAGCACCATCACCTCCACCGCGGTCAGCCCGCAGAATCGCACCCTGACCTACAGCTACACGGCTTCGGCCGGCACGGTTTCCGGCAGCAGCACCACGGCGGAGTACTCCTCGGCCGGCGCTCCAACGGGCGCGGTAGAAGTAACGTGTAACGTATCGGACGACAAGGGCCATTCGGCCACTGCCAACACGACTGTGACGATCGAGGCTCCACCTCCGCCGCCACAGCCACACACACAGACGCTCTGCTCGATCAGCTTCACGACCGACAAGCGGCGCCCGACCCGCGTGGACAACGAAGCCAAGGCCTGCCTCGATCAGGTTGCACTCGACCTGAAGCAGAGCGCAGACGCCAAGGCGGTCATCGTTGGCCAGTCCGACGACAAGGAAAAGGCAAAAATGGCTCGGGAAGAGAAGCTCGCCGAGCGCCACCACCGCATCAAGGTTGAGGACTACGCAGCCCAGCGCGCAGTCAACTCCAAGGAGTATCTGGTGACGGATCAGGGCATCGATGCTTCGCGGATCTCGGTGATGACCACTACAACCGATGGACAGACGGCGCAGAACTACCTGGTGCCTTCTGGCGCGGACTTCTCATCGGATGTGAGCGGCACCACTCCTGTGGATGAGTCGGCTGTGAAGCCGCAGGTGCGCAAGCCCCTCGGCGAGCGGCACCATCATCACCACAAGGCCGCGCAGTAGGTCCGGACCGGAAAGTGCAACGATTTCTGGGCTCTTCCCCTCCAGTGAAGAGCCCAGGAGCCTCAAACAATGTACTCATTTTTCGTGATGATTTCCGAGGCTGACCGGCATAACCGGTCAGCCTTTTTCTCGCCCGGCTTTTTCTTGTCCAGCCAGCAGCGGAGCCGATTCCGGAGATGAAAAATGACCGCACAGTAGCCGGATTGGTTCGCGTACGCGGCCTGGGTTCTTTTAATAGCGAGCCGTTTTGACTATTCTGGATAGTACGGGGGAGTTTTCTGGCTGAATGAGCCGTTTGCAGATACATGAGGTTTTTCCTGTCCGGAGCAGAGTTTTGGCGCCGGTTTTCCTGGCGGTAGCAGGAATTTTGTTCTTTGCCCTGGGTCTACAAGCTCAGAAGCCGTGGACAGTGGCTGGTCCGTCCGGCGGCGATGCGCGGTCTTTCGCCTCGGTGCCTGGCCAGCCGGATCATCTTTATCTGGGCACCACCAACAGTTGGCTCTATGAGTCGCTCGACGGCGGCAGATCCTGGCGAAGGCTTGCCAAGCTGGACCCGGTGGACGGCTACGTGATCGACAGCATCGTGGTGGACGCAACGAATCCTTCCACGCTGTATGTGGGCGCCTGGAAGGATTCCAACGGCGGAGGGCTGTGGATCAGCCACGATGGCGGCCATAGCTGGACGCAAAACGCGGCATTCAAGGGCCAGCCGATCCATGCGCTGGTGCAGGCGCCCTCCGATCCGCGGACGCTCTTTGCCGGCACGCTGGGCGGAGTTTTTCGCAGCAGCGACGCAGGCGCGACCTGGAGGCAGATCAGCCCGGCGGGTGATCGGGAGATTCACGAGATCGAGTCGCTGGCGGTTGACCCCAAGAACGACAGGATCGTTTACGCCGGCACCTGGCATCTGCCCTGGAAAACAGTGGACGGCGGCAGGACCTGGCACAACATCAAGCAGGGACTGATCGTTGATTCCGACGTCTTCTCCATCATCGTCGATCCGGAGCGGCCAAGGACTGTCTACCTGAGCGCCTGCAGCGGGATTTACAAGAGCGAGAACGCGGGGCTGCTCTTTCACAAGATCCAGGGCATTCCCTCCGCCGCGCGGCGCACGCGGGTTCTCATGCAGAACCCGAAAAACTTCAACGTGGTGTATGCAGGCACCACCGAAGGCCTTTACAAGACCGAGGACGCCGGGCACAGGTTCCGGCTGATGACCCCATCGGACATTGTGGTGAACGACGTTTACGTGGATCCGAGCGACCCACGGCACGTGCTGCTGGCCACAGACCGCGGCGGCGTGCTCGCCAGCCAGGACGCCGGAGAGACGTTTACGCAGTCCAATGACGGAATCTCCGAGCGCAAGGTGTCGGCGCTGCTGGTCGACCGCGCCAATCCTTCGCTGCTTTATGCCGGCGTGGTGAACGACAAGAACTTCGGCGGGGTGTTCCGCTCCACCGATGGCGGAACAAGCTGGGAGCAGTTGGCGCAAGGGCTGGACGGCCGGGACGTCTTCTCTCTGTCGCAGACCAAAGATGGCACGGTCGTCGCCGGCACCAGCCACGGAATCTTCATCCTCGACCCGCCGGCCGGCGACAGCCCCGCGGCCGCCGGGGCTGCGCCTTCCGCCGCGGTTTTGACCTGGGAGCCGAAAAACGCAATCGCCAATACCGTCATGAAGTCGATGACCGAAAAGGCTTATCGCGGCAAGCGCGTCACCATTGAGAGGCAGGAAAAGGCTCCTGTGGTGGAGCTTGACAGCCGCGTGGGCGCGCTCGACGTCTCCGGCGACGTGTGGGCGGCCACCACCGACCTGGGCGTGCTTACCAGCCACGACCAGGGCGCCACCTGGCAGGGCGGCCCGATCATGGGCGCGGGCGATTATCTATCCGTTGCGGTACACGGCAAAATCATTGTGGCGGCCCGCGCGGATGGCGTGGTGATCTCCAGGGACGAAGGGCAGACGTGGTGGCCGATGGGGCAGCCGCAGATGCTCACGCGCATTCATCGCGTCATCTTCTCACCCGATGGCACGCTGTGGCTGGGCGCTCGCGAGGGCGTCTACTTCACCCGCGATCTGGGCAAAACCTGGCTGTGGTTCGAGCGGCTTCCGTTTCGCGATGTCGACGACCTGAGCTACGATGCCGCGTCCAAGCGGATACTGGTCAGCTCCCGATCGAGCGACCAGATCTTCTCCATCGATCCGAAGACGATGACCTGGCTGTGGTGGCGCGCCGGTTACCCGGTGGCATTGATCCGGGTTGCGGGCGAGCGGTTGGTAGCCGCGTCGCTGGACGACGGCATTCTGATTGGGCCGCAGAGCGCAGCCGGAGCCGGACACACCGGAAAATGAGCCCGGAAAATTGAGTCTTGGGGAAAATGAGACCCAGGAAAAAACGAGTTCCGGAAAGATGAGTCCCAGAAAAGTGAGTCCCGCAGCCGATTCCGGTATCATCACACTATGCAGCATGCGGCGGAAACCAGCGAGCAGGCCGGAGCTTTCAGCACCCAGCCGGCAGCTTTCAGGACTTATGATCCGCGGCTGGAGCCGGTGGCGGCCAGGGTCTTTGCCGGCCAGCGTCTCGATGCCGAAGACGGCGTGGCGCTGTATGGGTCGCGGGACGTGCTGGCCGTAGGCTGGCTGGCCAACCATGTGCGCGAGCGCATGCACGGCGATGTGACCTACTTCAACGTCAACCGCCATATCAATCCCACCAACGTGTGTGTAGCCGCGTGCAAGCTCTGCGCCTTCGGCTGCAAAAAAGGCGATGCTGCCGGTTACACCATGGGCCTTGAGGAGGCATGGCAGACCGCGGCCTCGGGCTACTCCGAGGCAGTAACCGAGTTTCACATCGTAGGCGGCCTGCATCCCGATCTGCCGTTCGAGTTTTTCCTGGACCTGGTTCACGGCCTCAAAGAGCGCTTTCCCAAGGTCCACATCAAGGCCTTTACCATGGTGGAGATCGCCTTTCTGGCCCGCCGCGCCAAGCTCACCATCGAGCAGACCCTGGAAAAGCTGCGCAACGCCGGTGTGGATTCCATGCCCGGCGGCGGCGCGGAAATCTTTACCCACCGGGTGCGGTCCATCATCTGCGACCACAAAATCGACGGCAGCGAGTGGCTGGAAACAGCGCGCCTGGCCCACCGCATGGGCTTCCGCTCGAACGCGACCATGCTCTACGGCCACATCGAAAACAATGAGGATCGCGTCGACCATCTGCTCAAGCTGCGCGCGCTGCAGGACGAGACCGGCGGCTTCCAGACCTTCATCCCGCTGGCTTTTCATCCGGAAAATACGCCGCTCGATCACCTGCCGGTGACCACCGGCCTCACCGACATTCGGCAAATTGCCGTCAGCCGGCTGCTACTCGACAACTTTGCACACATCAAGGCTTACTGGCAGATGCTTACGCCCAAGATCGCGCAGATTGCGCTTCGCTTCGGAGCCGACGATCTGGACGGCACGGTCATTGAGGAGAAGATCTATCACGATGCCGGCGCCACCACGCCGCAGGGCATGACCCGCAAGCAACTCTGCCGCCTGATCACCGAAGCCGGGCGCGTCCCTGTCGAGCGCGATACGCTATACCATGCCGTGACGCGGACCGAGGACAGCTTTACCGTAGCTGTCTAGGGCGAAGCCTGCTAAGCTAGACTTAGCTAAGGAGGTCCCAGATGGCTTTCGATCTTTCAGCGGCGCAGACACCGGTTACCGTAAATATCTTTCAGGCAAAGACTCAGCTCTCAAAGCTCGTCGAAATGGCGGAGCGCGGGGAGGATGTGATTATTGCGCGCGCCGGAAAGCCGGTCGCGCGGCTGACGGGGCTTGAACCGGCAAAGAAGAAGATTGTCTATGGGCTGCTGAAAGGCAAAATCCACGTAGCCGAGGATTTTGACGATCCGCTTCTGCCCGAAGCGCTGGCAGAATTCGAGTCTGACCTGTGAGACTGCTGCTCGACACCCATGTGCTGCTCTGGCTCATGGAGGATAGTCCTCGGTTAAGCCGCCAGGCACGCGCCCTGATGCAGGACGCTGGGGAGGTGTATGTCTCATCGGCCAGTATCTGGGAGATCGCCATCAAGTGGCGAATCGGGAAGATTCATGAGGACCCAGGGGTAGTCGTAGACCACCTTGAGCGATCGGGCCTTCGAGATATCCAGGTGACAAATCGCCATGCGGTAGCCGCGGGAAGATTACCGCTGCTCCATCACGATCCCTTCGATCGTTTGCTGGTTGCGCAGGCAATGTCGGAGACGATGCGACTGCTCACCGCGGATGCAAAGCTGGCAGTTTATTCGGAACTGGTGACGGTAATCTAAACCATTTCTCCAGTCTCCCGTAGCGTTTCTTTACTGCCGATAAACCTCGCCGCGTTTCATCCATCCGCGCAGTCTGCGCCGGCGGACTGCTGCACATCGTTCGGTTCCAGATTCGACTCGCAGGGTAATTGCAGAACAAAGGCCGCGCCAGGCGGACCATCTCCGCCGATTGCAGGCTGAACCTGAATTGTGCCTCCGTGGCGCTCGACAATCTCCCGCGTCACCCATAGGCCGAGCCCCGTGCCCACGTCCTTCTTGGTGGTGAAAAAAGGCTCGAAGATGCGATCTATATGATCGGCCGCGATCCCGCTTCCGCTGTCCGCGACTGTCACTTCCACCATGCTCTGATCGCCGCACGACAGACTTTGAGTGGTGATGAAGATCGAGCCTTTCCGTCCGGCGGCATCGATGGCATTGGCAATCACGTTGGAGAATACCTGTTTCAACTCTCCGGCTACGGCCAGAAGCGACGGGCACGCTCCGAAGGCGCATTGCACGCGAATGCCATTCGATTCCAGCTTGCTTGAATACATCTTCAATACCGAGTCGATGAGGCGATCGATCTGAATCTGCTCCGGCGAAATGGATTCACGGTAAAACCCCAGCGTCTGCCGGGTAATATGCGCAACCCGCTCGATCTCCTGCTCCGCCATGTTGAGTTGCCGCACCACAGCGGGCGGCGCTTCCGGATCGTTCCGGGCAATGAAAATGAGATTGATTACCGCTTCAAGCGGGTTGTTGATCTCGTGAGCAACCGTCGCGGAAAGACGCGCGGCAGTGGCCAGCTTTTCTGTCTTGCGCAGGATATCCTGGGACTTGCGCTCGGCTGAAACATCGTGAAACACAAGCACCACGCCAATGAGCTGCTGGTTGTCATTGCGGATAGGCGCGGCGCTGTCTTCAATGGGAATCATTCTGCCGTCGGCGTGGCGCAGCGCGGTGTGATTCGCCAGCCCCACCACGGTGCCGAGCGCCATGACCTTGGTGACCGGATTTTCAGCGGCGTTGCCAGTGAACTCATTAAAAATCGGAAAGACAGACAGGACGCTTTTGCCGATGGCCTGCGCCGCCGGAATTCCCGTGAGATGTTCGGCAACCGGATTCATGAAGGTGACATTGCCCTTGCCGTCGGTTGCGATGACTGCGTCTCCGATGCTGGTCAGCGTCACCCGAAACCACTGTTCGCGCGCGTTAATTTCCTCATAGTGGCGGTCGCGCAGCTCGCGCTCGCGAAGAATCAGATAAGCCAGAAGCACCAGCCCCACGATTGCAACAATCGTGGTCACGGCAATACATGCGTTGGTGATTTCGACGCTTCGCCGGTAAGCGGTGGAACGCTCCGCTTCAAGCGACGATTCCTCAAGCTGCATGGCGCGGATGGTACGGCGAACATTGTCCATCGCAATCAGGCCGCGATCGGTGGCGATGATGGCTTTGGTCTGGTCGGCCCGGCCCGTTCGAAACAGGGCAACGGTCTGTCTCAGTTCGTCGAGTTTCTGGTCGGCATAGATGCGCAGTTGCGCGGCATTGGCCTGTTCGGCGGCCTGGCCTGAAGTCAGCTGCGCAAGATTGGCGAGATGCCCCTCCACCTGGCCCGCTGCCCGGCTGTACGGCTTCAGATACCTGGCCTCGCCGGTGAGCACGTAACCGCGCTGGCCGGTCTCTGCTTCCAGCAGCAGCGACTCGGTCTGCTCGATCTCATACAAAACCTGGTGGCTGCGAAGGACCCAGCCCTCATTTTCCACCTGCACGTCGAGTTGGCGCTTGGTGATGAGCGTGTCGCCGACGAGCAGCAGCACCAGCAACGCAAAACCTGCAACAACGCTGAATCGCCGGAGAAAAGTCTGCATAAAAATGGCCTGCGCGAGGCGTCTTGAAGCGCGCCGGTAGATTTTGATCTAAATACGTCCGAATGGGGCTCATCTTACTGGATTGGTTGAACTTCGTCAAGATCGATACGACCGTGTGGAAAGGCCTGTTTCTTTCATCAATAGGCGGCGATGCCGGTGAGATGCTGGCCCAGGATCAGCGTATGAATGTCGTGCGTACCCTCGTACGTTTTTACCGACTCGAGATTCATCATGTGGCGCATCACGGGGTAGTCTTCCGTAATGCCGTTGGCGCCCAGCAGATCGCGCGCCATGCGCGCTGTTTCGAGCGCCATCCACACATTGTTGCGCTTGGCCATGGAGATGTGCTGATGGCCGGCATTGCCCGCGTCCTTTAGCCGGCCCACGTGCAGCGAGAGCAGTTGCGCCTTGGACATTTCCGTGGCCATCCACACCAGCTTGTCCTGCACCAACTGGTGGCTGGCGATGGGCTGCCCGTGGAATTGCTTGCGCATCTTCGCGTAATCGAGCGCCGCTTCATAGCAGGCCATTGCCGCGCCGATCGCGCCCCAGCTTATGCCGTAACGCGCCTGGTTCAGGCACATCAGCGGGCCTTTCAGTCCGGCGGCCAGCGGCAGCATGTTCGCCTCCGGCACCTGAACGTCCTGCAGCGAAAGGCCGCTGGTGACTGAAGCTCGCAGCGACCACTTGCCGTGCACATCGCGCGCAGTGAATCCGGGCCGGTCGGTTTCCACCAGAAATCCGCGCACGCTCTTGCCGGAGCCGGCATCGTCCGCGTCGTCGCCTTCGAGCTTGGCCCAGATAAGCGCGACATCGGCAATTGACCCCGAGGTGATCCACATCTTTTCGCCGTTGAGGACGAACCCCGACCCGGAGCGGCGTGCGCGCGTCGTCATGCCGCCGGGGTTTGAGCCGAATCCCGGCTCGGTCAATCCAAAGCAGCCGAGCTTTTCTCCCGTCGCCAGCGCGGGCAGCCACGCATTTTTCTGCTCGTCGGAACCGAAGGTGTGAATGGGATACATCACCAGCGCCGACTGCACGCTGACAAAGCTGCGCAAGCCGGAGTCGCCGCGTTCCAGCTCCTGCATCACCAGGCCGTACTCCACATTCGACATGCCGGCGCAGCCGTATCCCTGCAGCGTGGCGCCAAAAAGTCCCAGCTCGCCCATCAGCGGCACCAGCTCACGCGGAAAGCGGTCCTGGCGAAAACAGTCTTCGATGATCGGGATGACGCGGTCGTCAACGAACGTGCGCGCGGTGCGGCGAACAAGAAGCTCGTCCTCCGACAGGCTCGAGTCTAGGTTGAGAAAGTCAAAGCCCTGGAATCTGGCGGCCATCGCGTACCTGCCTCAATGGCAAGGCTATAGCAAAATCGGAGTTGGCGTAAGGCGAGTCGATGCCTCCCGGAGTCGTTTTCCTCAAGAAAATAGCACCGTGCGCGATTTTCGCAATCCCGATATTCACTCCGATTTTGCTCCAGGTTTCTGAGCATGAGAGTTTGTGCTTTCCCACCCTTGCCGCGATGAAGCTGCGTCAAGGATGGGGCACCCCGCGGGAGTAGGAAAACAAGCCGTTAAGCCAGCCGGTAAGGCGCTCGATAAGGCCGCGTCAGCAGCATGGCGGCTGCGTCGTCTCCCTCGACCTTTTCCTCCTGCACATTCCAGCGAACCTTGTGCCCTGTGAGCATGGAAATGAGACCCAGATGGCCGGGGATGGTCGAATGATGCGCCACATCCACCGGCGTGATGGTGGGCTTGCGCGACTTGACGCAGTCCAGGAAGTTGCGGCGATGCTCCACCGACTCATAGAGCTTGATTTTGCGCAGATTGTCGGGCAGTTGGTCCATCTTCACCCAGTCCTGGTTTGAGGCGTCGAAGCCGCTGCGGTCTACCCACACCCAGCCATCGGTGCCGATCCATTTGGCGCCCATGTTGATGGCCCCCGAGCCGCCGGCGATGGTCATGCCCACGTCGTTGGGATAGCCGGTGACCTCTTTCCGGTACAGGCATTCGATGTTGTAGGTCGTCGCCGTATTCCACAGCGCATTCGATGGGGGAAACGCGCCGCGGCCTTCCACTTCAGAAGGTCCGGTGTGGTCAAAGCCAAGACCCCAGTGCGCAATGTCGCCATGGTGGCCGATCCAGTCCATCAGTTGACCGCCGCCGGTGTTGTAATTCCAGCGCCAGTTCTTGTGCACCCGCGCCTGAATGTAAGGCTCCATTCTGGACGGCCCAATCCAGGTGTTGTAATCAAGCTCCGGCGGAGGATCGGTGACGGCCAAGTCCCAGGCCGGCGTTCCCGGAACAACCTGCGCGGGATCGGTAATTTTCACAGGCAGTGAAGCCAGTCTGGCAAGCAGCGCGGGCTCAGTGCCGGCAAAGTCGAAATGGCCGGCGGGCAAACCCACCTCCACGCGGACCACGTTGCCGATCAGGCCATTGCGCACAATCTCCGCGGCTTTGTGAAACGGGGCAACGGAGCGCTGCCACGAGCCGGTTTGCCAGATCACGTTGTTCTGCTGGACCGCGCGCACAATCGCCTGCTGTTCATGAATGGTGTGGGCCAGCGGCTTTTCGCCGTAGATATCTTTTTTGCGGCGCGCGGCCTCGGTGGCAACCAGCGCATGCCAGTGATCGGGTACGGCAATCATCACGGCGTCGATATCGTCGCGCGCCAGCAGCTCGTGGTAGTCGTGGTAGGCCTTGCAGTCCTGGTTGCCGTAGCGGGCATTCACGGTGTCTACCGCGGCCTGCAGATTCACTTTGTCGATGTCGCAGGCGGCCACCACCTGGCAGTCCGGCTGCTCAAGAAAGATCTTGGTGTTGCCCGGCCCCATCATGCCCCAGCCGATGACCCCGAGCGTAATGCGATCGGAAGCCGCGGCGCGCGCCCACCTGCTCCGCGACAGCAGCATGGCGGCGCCCGCTGCTTGAACGAAGTTGCGGCGGGTGAGAGACCTGCCCGACGAAGAGGGAATCGACAAGGGATGAGTCGACAAGGGATAAGCCATGGAATGCCTCCAGCGCTCGGGTCACCCTGTCGCAGTGAAGCGATTTTGCAGCATGGTTGCGAGCATCGACGCGAGTGGAATTTTATGCACCGGAAGTCTAGCACGGAGGGGTTGGCGGATGCTCGAAGCAAACCACTGCGGGGTCGTGAAGACGCCTACTCCAGAAACTCGCGCACGAAGGGATTCTCGGAGTGCAGCAGGTCGTGCAGTGTGCCGTCGAAGATGAGCCGGCCTTCTTCGAGCATGAGAAAGGTGGTGTTGGGGTCCGTGGTTCCCTCTGGTAAAGGCACCATGGCATTTTTTTCGGCATCGAAGTGGTGGGTGCAGAGGGCGAAGGCATCCTGCAGCCGATGCGTCACCATCAGCGACGGCGTGCGGTGCACGTCGCGCTGCTTCACGATGAGCTCGATGATGTTGGTCGAGGTAATGGGGTCCAGGCCGCCGGTAGGCGAGTCATAAAGCAGCAGATCGGGGTTGTTGATGAGCGCGCGGGCAATGGCCACACGGCGGCGCATGCCGCCCGACAGACTCGCGGGGAAAAAGGAAAACGTCTCCTGCAGGCCCACGAAGCAAAGCGCCTCGTGTACGCGCCGGTCGACCTCCTCGTCGGGAATGCTGATATCCTGAATAAGTTGGTAAGCGACGTTGTCGCGCACGGTGAGCGAATCGAAGAGCGCGCCTTCCTGGAAAACCATGCCGGTGCGCGCGCGCAACGGAAACAGCTCCTCTTCGGTCATGGAGTTGATCTCCTCGCCAAAGAGAAACACGCTGCCCGAGTCGGGCGGCAGCAATCCATTAATAAGCTTGAGTAGAACGCTCTTGCCCACGCCGGCGGGGCCGAGCAGCACGCGGGTTTCAGCCGCGGCAACGGTAAACGAGACGTCAACCAGAACCGGCGGGCCGTCGAACGCGATGCTCGCATGGCGCAGTTCAACAACCGGAACGCTGTCGGCGAGCGGCTCGGAGGCTGTGAGAATGGTGGGAACGTCCATCAGTGTAGCAGTGTGAGCAGTATTTGGGTTATGAGGAAATCGACGAAGATGATCAGCACCGAGGCAGTCACGACGGCTTGAATCGTGGATCGGCCCACGCCCTGCGTGCCGCCGGTGGTTCTCATCCCATAAAAGCAGCCGATGGAGCCGAGGATGTAGCCAAAGAAGATTGGTTTGAGCAGCCCCTGCACGATGTCCGGGCTGCGCAGATGCTCCCAGGCCATGTTGAAGTATTGGGTTCCATTCCGATGGTTCATCAAAACGGTAACCGCGGCGCCGCCGACAATGCCGCAGGCGTCGGCCACAATGGTGAGGAAGAAGAGCATGGCAATGCTGGCAAAGATGCGCGGCGTAACCAGCTTGCGCAGCGGGTCGACCCCCAGCGCGCGCATGGCGTCGATCTGTTCGGTCACCACCATGGAGCCAAGTTCGCTGGCCATGGAAGATGCATTGCGGCCGGAGACCATGATCCCGGTGAGAACCGGGCCCAGCTCGCGGATCATGGTGAGCGAGACGAACTGGCCGGTCACCGCGGCGGCTCCGAAAGCCGAAAGAGTGGCCGCCGACTGCAGGGCCAGCACGCCGCCGGTGGAGATTCCTGAAAGCACTACGATGGAAAGCGAGCCCACGCCAATGATGTCCGACTGCATCAGAAAATCGGTCCAGTAGATGGGCGGGCGAAAGACATTGATCATGGCATTCCAGGCGAAGATCGAGTAGTCCTGGACGGTAAGCACGAGTTGTCGGGCGGTACGGTCGATCGCGTTAAACGCCATTTTGAGCCGTTGGCCTGCCGTAAGTGAATTTGCTCTGCTTCCGAGGACAGAATAGCGCATGGAGGCGGTCTGGGGCCGGTCCTGACCGCCAATTCGGCTCCAGAACCGTCCTCAGGGCCGCCGCCAGGGAAGGGTATTTCGCTGTGGAAATTATGCACAGCCCGGCGGCTCCAGAGTTGCCGCAAGGTAGTGAAAAATCATGCGGATGCGCTTTGGTTGCCCCAAATTGAGGGGACCCAGCGCACGCTCCGCGCATCTAAATGAGTTATAGGAGGCAGCGTTGCATCTGTTCCGCATACGGTTGATTCTTGCCCTGATCGTCAGCGTTATGCTGGTGTCTGCCGCCTCTACGTATTTCGACATGCTGGCGCACCGGCATGTTCTGCGCGAGGAGCTTGCGCGGCGCACAAAATGGATGGGCGTAAGCATCGAGCCCGACGTGCAGGGCGCGTTGCTTGCCGGCGACCCCTCGGCTTTGCCCGGACTTACCCAGTTGCTCAGGTCCGGCACCGGCGCCGTAGGGCTGGCCATCTACGACGCGCAGGGCAAGATGCTGGCCAGCTCCGGTCCTGCGGAGGTCATGGCCGCTCTGGGGCCAAGTGTGGTGCAGAAGGCGCTGTCCAAAGGCGCCGAGGTCAGCGCGTTTGGACACACCGGCCCGTGGCGCTGGATGCAGGAGGCCTTTCCGGTTCATAACGGCCGCGAACTGGAAGGCGCGGTCACCATTGTTGCCGATGCCGGATATATCCACGGGGAAGGGGTTGCGCTGTGGCAGCGGAGTTTCTGGCGCGTAGGCGCGCTGGTGGTGCTCATCGTCCTCATCACCCTGTTTATGGTGCGCTGGTTCCTGCTGCGGCCGCTCAAGCGCGCCACGGAGCGTCTGCGCCATCTGCGCATGGGACACGGCTTCAAGACCCCCCGGCACGCGCCCGCGGAATTCAAGCTTTTTTCGCCACTGGCGCGGGAAGTGGAGACGATAGCCAAAAGCCTGATTGAGGCGCGCGCGGCGGTTGCGGTGGAAGCCCGTCTGCGCGAAGCCGGTGAAAATCGGTGGACCGCAGAGCGGCTGGCTGTCCACATTCGCAACCGTTCCGGGTCGAGCAAAATTTTCGTCGTCTCCAACCGCGAGCCGTACATTCACGTGCGCAAAGGCCGTGAGACGGTGTGCATGGTGCCGCCCAGCGGTCTGGTCACGGCCATTGAGCCGATTCTGCGCGCCTGCGACGGGGTGTGGGTCGCCTCGGGCAGCGGCGACGCGGACAAGGACACCGTGGATGAGAACGACCGCCTGCGCGTGCCGCCCGACGATCCGCGCTACACCCTGCGACGCGTGTGGCTCACTCCGGAAGAGGAGGCGAACTATTACGACGGCTTTGCCAATGAGGGACTCTGGCCGCTATGCCACATCGCGCATACGCGCCCTATCTTCCGCGCCGGAGACTGGGAGTGTTATCAGCAGGTCAATCAGCGGTTTGCCGAAGCCCTGCTGCAGGAGATGGAAGGCAGCGAGGACCCAGTGGTCTTTGTGCAGGACTATCACTTCGCTTTGCTGCCGCACATGGTCAAGCGCGCCCGGCCCGATGCGCGGGTGGCCATCTTCTGGCACATTCCATGGCCCAATCCTGAAGCGTTCGGCATTTGCCCATGGCAGTCCGAGCTTCTGGACGGGCTGCTGGGCGCCGACCTGATCGGATTCCACATTCCTACCCACTGCCACAACTTTTTGAACACGGTCGACCGCGTGCTGGAGTCGCGAACCGATCGCGCCCACATGACGGTGCGCCGGCACGGACATCTCACGGCGGTGCGGCCTTACCCGGTGAGCGTGGCCTTTGAGGGTGTGCCGAAGCTCGACCTCGACATAGATGACGAGACCGATGCCGAAGCCGATGCCGAGGCCGAAGAGCGGCGTTCGCAGGCGCGCCAGCAGTTGCTCGGCGAGTACGGCGTGCGCGCCGAATGCCTGGCGCTTGGCGTCGACCGGCTCGACTACACCAAGGGCATCGTGGAGCGGCTCGAGGCGATCGAGCAGCTTCTCCACGATCACCCCTGGCACCGCGAACGGTTGACCATGGTGCAGATTGCCGCGCCCAGCCGCACCCGCATTCCCAGCTACGCCGACTTGCGCACCCGCGTGGAAGAGACCGTGGCGCGCATCAACCAGCGCTACCAGACGGCGCATTGGAAGCCCGTCGTTCTCATCGAGCGGCAATGCGGCCACGATGAAGTCAAGCGCTGGTACCAGGCTGCGGATCTTTGCCTGGTAACCTCGCTTCACGATGGAATGAACCTGGTGGCCAAGGAGTACGTTGCCGCACGCGATGACGAGGACGGCGTGCTGCTGCTGAGCAAATTTACGGGCGCCGCAGTGGAGCTGCGCGATGCGCTCATCGTCAATCCGTACGATATTCTCGGCGTGGCGGAAGCCGTTCATGCCGGCCTAGAGATGAGCCGGGCCGACCGCCGGCAAAGAATGCATCGCATGCGCCGCCAGGTGATGGAGCACAACATCTATCTGTGGGCCGCCAGCGTGCTCGGCGACCTGCGCGAGCTGCGACTGGATGACGACGAAGGCATGGAGCCGGGCCATGGGTCGTCGATTGCGAGCGGCGAGAGCGTCGAGCCGGCTGCCCCCGCGTCGCCGGTTGCCCGCCGCGTGGTTGAGATCACCGACCAGAAGACGGCCTAGAAAGCGAGCAGCTCTTGAGGCAGCAGACCAGCGAAAAACTCAGCGATTTTTTTGCCGGATTTGCAGACGCGGCCGGCTCGCTGCTCATGCTGGACTATGACGGCACTCTGGCGCCTTTTCGCGTGGACCGGTTCCAGGCAAAGCCGTGGGCGTCTGTCCGCGAGCTGTTGAATTCCATCCACAGCCGCACCCGCACCCGCATCGTATTCGTCTCGGGCCGTCCGGCCAGCGAGATCGTTCCTCTTCTTGCGCTCGATACGCCGCCCGAAGTCTGGGGTCTACACGGAGTGGAGCGCCTTTATCCCGATGGGCGCTGCGAGCGCGAAAAGATTGCGCCGCGGGTGGAAGCAGAGCTTCAAGCGCTCAAGGGTCAGTTGCGGCAGGATGCCTTCGGCGGCCTGCTCGAAGAAAAGCCGAATGCCGTGGTGATGCACTGGCGTGGCGCCGCTGCAACGAAGGCGCGCGAGATCGAAAGACGTACGCGCGAGCTGCTTGAGCCCGCTGCAAAACTGGACGGCCTCCGGCTGCTCGCATTCGAGTCGGGCCTGGAACTGCGCGCCGGACGCGACAAAGGCGGCGCCGTGAAGGCCATTCTTGCCGAGACCGATTGCAGTGCGGCCGCCAGGATTCCGGCCGCGTATCTGGGCGATGATTTTACCGATGAGCTGGCGTTTGCGGCGCTGAAAGGCCGCGGACTGAGCGTGCTGGTGCGGCGCGAGTGGCGGGAAACCTCAGCGGAGATATGGCTCAAGCCGCCGGCGGATCTGCGCGATTTTCTGAAGCGCTGGCTCGCCAATTGCTAATATTGATCCGGCAATAAAACAGTGACATCGTATTCCCACCCATTTCCGCAAAAAACGCGGAAATGGATGGGGCACCCTGACAGTATTTAGTTGCCGGATCAATAGTGGCTTGCCGCTTGCTGAAAATGGCTTGCTGCTTTCTGATGTTGTTCTGCCGGGCTACTCTGCCGCTTACTCGCGCCCTTTTTTGCGGATCTCGATATTCAGCCGCTTGATCTTCTGGTTCAGGGTGGAGAGCGGGATGCGGAACTGCTCGGCGGCTTCGGTCTGGTTCCAGTTGCAGCGCTCGAGCTTCTCGACGATGATGCGCCGCTCGATCACCTCGAGAATATCGAACAGGGACGCATTCGGATTGTGGTCGAGAAGCGCATCCTGAAAGCTGCGGCCGGTGATGTGGCCCGGCAGCAGGTCAGAGCCGATGATGGGTCCGGAAGAAAGCACGACGCCGCGCTCGATGCAATTCTCCAACTCGCGCACGTTGCCCGGCCAGTCGTAGTCCACCATTGCTCTCAGGGCATCGGCTGAAAGCTTGCGCGGCGGCAGGCCGTTCTCTGTTGCGTAGAAGTTGAGAAAGTGCTGCGTCAGCAGCGGAATGTCTTCGCGGCGCGCGCGCAGCGGTGGCAGATCGACGGTGATCACGTTGAGCCGGTAAAAAAGGTCTTCGCGGAACTTGCCCTCGCGCACCGCCTGGCGCAGGTCTATGTTGGTCGCCGCAATAATGCGCACGTCCACCTGGATCTCCTGCACACCGCCGAGGTGCATGAAGCGCCGATCCTGCAGCACGCGCAGAATCTTGGCCTGCGTATCCATGCCCATGGTGGCGATCTCGTCCAGAAACAGCGTGCCGCCGTTGGCCACTTCAAACAGGCCTTTCTTGGATGCGATCGCCGATGTGAATGCGCCTTTCACGTGCCCGAACAGCGTGGACTCGAGCAGCTCCGACGGCATGGCGCCGGTATTGATGGGCACAAAAGACTTGTCGCGCCGCGGAGAGTTGGCGTGAATGGCCTTGGCGATGAGCTCCTTGCCGGTTCCGCTATCGCCCAGAATCAGCACCGTGGAGCGGCTGGGCGCCACCTGCGCGATCAGGTCGAACACCCGCAGCATCAGCTCGCTCTTGCCCACGATGTTGGAAAAGTTGTAGCGCTGCTTGAGCGTGCGCTTGAGCTGGAGATTTTCTTCCTCGGCCTTGTGGCGGGCGACGGCCGAACGAATGTCGGCAAGCAGCTTTTCGTTGTCCCACGGCTTCTGGACGAAGTTTTCCGCGCCGGCGCGCACCGCTTCCACCACGTTGTCCACCGTGCCATACGCGGTGATCATGATGACCGGCAGCTCGGGCTTGCGCTCTTTGATGATGGGCAGCAGCTCCAGGCCGCTCTGGCCGGGCAGCGCCAGATCCAGCAGCACCAGATCGAAGTTGTCCACTTCGAGCATGCGCAATCCTTCCGCCCCGTCGATCGCCATGGTCACCGTGTAGCCCTCCAGAGAGAGCAGCACTTCCAGCGACTCGCGGATGCCGCCTTCGTCGTCGATAACCAGGATGCTGGCCGTGCTCGAATTGCCATTGAATGGAGTTGTAGAGACAGGCGCGTTCAAGGGAAGTAAGACCTCAGGCATGTACGGAATTCCTTAGCAGCGGAAACTCGAGATGAAACGTTGTGCCGGTTCCTATGGAGCTCTCCACGTGAATTTTGCCGGCGTGCTCCTGAATAATTCCGTAGGAGACGGACAGGCCGAGCCCGGTGCCGCGGCGCTCGCCGGGCCTGGGCGTCGTTTTGGTGGTGAAGAACGGATCGTAGATGCGCTTCAGATGCTCCGGCGCAATGCCGTTGCCGGAGTCCGAGACAACCGCCTCGACGTGGCCGTTGGACAGCGTGGCCACGCGCAGGCTGCCGCCGCCGGGCATCGCGTCTTTGGCGTTCAACAGCAGGTTCAGGAACACCTGTTGCAGCTTGCCGGAGTTGCCGCTGATGGCCGGCAACCCCGTGGTCAGATCGAGATCGACCGTGATCTGCGCGGTCTTGAACTGGTGCTCCAGCAGCGAAAGCGTATCGCGGATTACCTGGTTAAGGTCGGTGTCGCGAAACTCGGTTGTCGATGTACGCGAAAAGTTAAGCAACCCGTTGGCGATCTCGGCGGCGCGAAAGCTCTGCTGCGTAATCTTGTCCAGCACCGGGCCCAGGCGCGTGTCGCCGCGCAGTTGCTTCGACAAAAGCTGCGAGTAGGAAGAGATGACCGCCAGCGGTGTGTTGATTTCGTGCGCCACGCCGGCAGCCAGCAGGCCGATAGAGCTGAGCTTGTCGGCTTGCGTGAGCTGCGCCTCCAGCGTCATGCGCTCTGTAATATCGTCCACCAGGATGATGCGGCCCACGGTAACAAAGTCGCGCGACAGCAGCGGCGCAACCGCGATGTTGGTGGTGCATTGCTCACCGGCCCGCGTGGTGAGCGGGAACTTGTAGAGGTGATGCACGCCCTGCTCGTTGCGGAAGCCGTCCAGTGCCTCCACAAAATCCGGAGGAAATACGAAACGAAGCTCCTGGCCCAGCGCTTCTCCGCGGCTCAGGGCGTACATGGCCTCCATCTGCGCATTCCAGCTCTCGATGCGGTCGTTGAGATCGATGGCCAGAATGCCCACGTTGATGGACTCGACGATGTTTTCGTTGAACTCCTTCAGTCGTTCGAACTCGCCAATCTTGTCTTCCAGCCGGGTGTAGAGACTGGCGTTCTGGAGCGCAATGCCGATGTAGCTGGCCAGCGAGGCAAGCAACTCCACATCCTCGCTGGACAGGAAATCTCCGCCCAGCGTGCGGCCCAGTCCGATGACCGCGATGGTGCGCGCGGCCGACGATCCATCCCGCAGATTGCCGGCTGCCACGCGACACGGCAGATAGTAGTTCAGGTCAAGAAGCGCCGCGGCGCGCTGCTGGTTCTGGGGCAGGTGAATGGCCTGCTGCGCGTTTTCGAGGAAGATGTGGGAGTGGTCGCGGGCCTCGTCGAAGTTGAGGAAGCCCAGGTCGAGCGAGCCTTGCGCGGCGCTCACTTCCTGGGGCAGGCCGTGCGCCGCAGCCAGCCGCAGGCGGGAATCGCGGCCGCCCTCGGCCGGCGCAAGGAAGATGGCCACGCGGGCCACCAGCAGCGTGCGCGGCAGTTGCTCGACGATGGAGCTGAGCAGAGCCTGCAGGTTGGTTTCCGAGCTGAGGCCGCGGCCGAACTCCACCAGCGCCTTGCGGTAGTCGTAGCGATGCCGGTCGAAGGCGCGGTCCACCCAGCCCTGGATGCGCCGCTTGAGCGGATCGAAGATGGCCGCGGTGGCCAGGATGGCGACCACCAGGCCCCATTCGCGCACCGTTTCCGGCATCACGTTGTGCACCACCACCGAGATCAGCGCGATGAAGCCGAAATATGCGCCCACCAGCAGGCCGGTGGCCAGCGTGTAGGCCACGCCGCGCTTGAAGATCAGGTCGGTGTCCATCAGCCGGTAGCGCACAATGGCCCAACTGAAGGTAAGCGGCAAAAAGATCTGCGACAGGCCGGCCAGGTCTTCCAGCAGGCTGGGCAGGCGCATGCCGGAGAGAAAGAAGACCGCGTAGAGGGTGAACGGCACCACCGCCAGCAGGGTTCCGCGGGTTACCCACTTCAACTGCTGGCGCAGCAGCGGCGAGTCGGCGCGGCGGTAGCTACGCAGGAACAGCAGCGCGGCCAGCACGTAAAAGGCCGCGTCGTAGGCGGTGGCCGTCTGGTTCAGCCGGTTAAGAAGCAGCCCGGTGGCTTCGCGGGTGGTAATGGCCCAGAGCCACAGGCCGAACAGCCCGGCGCCGGGGGCATAGACCAGCGGCAGCAGCCAGCGGCGGCGCAGATTCTTGAACGGCTCTTCGGGGAAGCTGAGCGCGAAGTGCAGGAATAGAGCCGGCTGCAGCGCCTCGGCCGCCACGTTGCCCCAGAAGACGGTCCAGTCCAGGGCATCGAACGCGCCCGTATATTTAAGCGCGTAGAGGGCGAACGAGACCAGGCAGAATAGATAAAAGTGCGTGGCCCGCGGCGCGCCCCAGCGCCGAAACAGAACATAAAACCCGATGATCAGGTAGATGAGGCCGATCACCCGCAGGCCGAGTTGCAGGCTGCGGTCGGCCGGGTCGGGAATCACCTTGACCGGCGTGTCCAGCGGAATGCCGTCACGGGTAATGCTGAAGTAGACCTGTCCATAGGGACCGGTGCGGTAGAGCGCGCGCTCCAGATCGCCCAGCCGGATCACGGGCCTTACGGTGGACGCCGGGCCGTCGCTCACCCCGGTGAGCAGGTCATTTTTCTGGATGCCGGCACGCTGGCCCGCGCTGTCGGGAAGAACCCGGTCGGCCTGCAGGCCACCGCCTACCTCGTGCCACCAGATGCCTACATCCGGTTGCGGGGTCTGCCGCTCCTCGTGCAGGTTCATCACCGCCAACAGGAACAGGGCGGCTGTCACCAGGGCGAGCAGCGTTGTCTGAGCGCGGCTGAGGAGGCGTGTCTCCACGGAAATCTTTCTACATCGTAAATCGTTGTAGCACGTACGTTGCCAGGAAAAGGGATACAGCGGTCCGCCGCCGCCCAATCCAGCGCAATTGCAAGTTTATACGCAGGATATGGACTCTAAATAGATCGTAAAAGTTATCCTTGAACACGACAAGTAACCCTAAAAATGCAAAAAAGCGTAGACGGGCTCCAGCGAAAGGGATCAATCTCCCGGAATCAGTAGGCTCTTGGAGGCAGACAGGTTACCGCGCGAAAAGCGAAAACTTGCTGCCTGCTCAGGACTGCTTTGCCTGGCCGTAGGTAGCCCTGGGACCGTGTTTGCGCATGTAGTGATGTTCGGAAACGTACCCCGGTATCCCCTCGGCGGATGCTTCCAGCAGGACACTGCGGAAGGCCAGCCGGGCGATGTATTCAAGCACGTCGGCATGCTCGACTGCTTCGGCTGCGGACTTTCCCCAGGCAAAGGGTGCGTGACCGCAGACCAGAACGCCGGGAACCGCCACCGGCGAAAGATTGCCGGCCCGAAAACGCCGCACGATCACCGTCCCGGTATTGCGCACATAGGCTTCGGCCACCTCTTCGGCGGTGAGCGGCTCGGTTACCGGCACTGGGCCGTGAAAGTAATCGGCGTGGGTGGTGCCCAGGCAGGGAATGGGCCGGCCGGCCTGTGCCCACGACGTGGCAAACTCGGAGTGCGTATGGACGATGCCGCCGATCTCGGGAAACTCCCGGTACAGCAGGGTATGGGTGTCCAGATCGCTCGAAGGGCGCAGCGTGCCTTCGACGATCCTGCCATTGAGATCGGTCACCACCAGGTCGGCGGGCGTCATGGTGGAGTAGTCCACGCCGCTTGGCTTGATGACCACCAGCGGCTCCTGTCCCGAGCGGTCCACGCCGCTGGCGTTGCCAAAGGTGTGCGGAGCAAGCCCGCGCCGGGCGATCTCCTGGTTGGCGTGCAGAACTTCACGGCGAAGGGATTCGAGCAGCATGTGTGGTCCTCGTATAGAAAGCGTTTTCCGGGATAGTGTACGGCATTCGGGCGGTAGAGGAACGCAAGGATGAAGGGTCGGCGCCGGCATGACCTACCAGAAGTAGGTTGCGACAATCTGCGGCGAGGACGGCGTAGTTCCGAAGATCGAGACGCGTACCACGGCCTGAAAGTTTTTTGTCTCCCAGTTGGCCGGAGCATGACGCAGCAGGGCGGAAAACGAAGCCGCGTCGAAGAAAACCGAGCCCGCCCCCTCGGTGGCAAAGGTGGTAATGCCGGCTGCAAGCAGCACAATCTGGCCGCTCTCCGAGTCGAAGAGCCGGCACAACAGCCCAAAGTCCTGATCCGCATAGCCGTTGAGCCGCCTGCCGACCGCCTGCCAGCTCTGGCCGGTCTTCGTGTCGCGGATGCAACCGTCACTCTCGTTGTCGCTTGAATCCAGCGTGTAACGAAGTCCGCTGGTGATCCGCTCGGTCCATATAGAGGAAAAGCCGCCCAGCAGCAGACTGGGCTGCTCGAGCAGTTGCGCAAAGGTCAGGTCGGCGCCGAATGCGGACAGTCCTGACCGGCAACACCGCCTTTAATCATTATCTGGATCAGCCGGGCATTACTTATGGCTGATCCGTAGTGCTTCGTTTCGGTTACGACTGTGGCACGTTTCAGGGATGGAATACCGTTGAATCGGAGCGCTAGCCTGTGAGCTATGCTCCCCGAAAATCAACTGACACTTGCAATGGAAAATGGACCAGATCATGGTTCTCGCGATGGATTGAGGTCTCACCGTATCGCTAGCCGTATCGATGACCGTATCGATCGAGTTGCATCCACGGTCCGCCCGAATCGCCGCCTGAATCGATTGACTCCAGCCGCATGTCTCGCCTGCGCAATCATGCTTGTTGCACAGACCGGCAATGCGCGCGCGCAGGCAGCGCCGGCGTTGGGAAACATCTTCAGCGCGGCTGCGGCAGCGCGCGGTGGCGCCATCGCCGCGGAATCGGGCGACCCGTTCGATGCCGCGCAGGGCAATCCCGCCGGGCTGGCGGGCCTGCACGGAAAAATGGTCGATCTGGGCGCGGCAGCCATCGGGGCTTACGGATCGTATCGCAACAGCGCCGATCCTAACGGCAAGCTGACGGGCGCAGGAGTTTTGCCCTACGGAGCAGTGGGAGCGCAGATGGGCGCAAGCCCGTGGCGTGCATCGCTGGCGGTCACGCCGGATATGCTGATGCGCGCGAACTGGCGCTTCATCGATCCGCCGGGAACAGCAGGCGTGACCTATGGCTCGCAGAGTGTGGAGTCGGAGATCGTCGCCATTCGCACCTCGGTGGGCGTGGCCCGGCCGCTTGGCGCGCACTGGGACATTGGCGCAACGCTGGGCCTGGACTACAACAAGAATGTGCTCAACTCGCCTTACATCTTTCAGCAGCAGCCGGCGCTGGCCGGTTTGAAGGTGCTGCTCAAGCTGCACACCGACGGTCTTGGCTGGAATGGCAGTGCCGGACTGCAGTGGCATCCGAGCAGCCGGCTGCGCGTTGGCGCTGCATGGAAGAGCGCGACCGCTATCGAGAGCCACGGCGAAGCTTCCGGCACAGCCTCGGCGCTGTTTGCCGCGCTCAGCATCACCGCCAGTCCGCTTTACAGCTATCACGCGGAAGTGGACAACCACCTGCCATGGACGCTGGCCCTGGGCGAATCGTGGCAGGCTGCGCGGCGCCTCCGCTGGGATCTGGAAGGGGATTGGGCCGCATGGAGCAACGCCTTCCATCAGCTCCCCGTCAAGCTCACCGATGGCACCAACCCGGTGATCAACAGCGTTGCGGGCAGCGACGCGCTGGAAGACTTTGTCCCGCTCGACTGGCACGATCAGGCAACCATTCGCACCGGAGTGGAGACGCCGCTCAGCGAAAGATGGGTAGCCCGCGCCGGGTACGCCTACTCGTCCGACCCGGTGCCGAGCTCTACCCTGATGCCCATGACGGCAGCCATTCTGCGCAGCTCAATTGGCGCGGGCGCAGGCTGGTACGCGGGGCGCTGGAATGTGGATATGGCCTACCAGGCGCAGTTGCCGGCCACTCAATCGGTGGGCACAAGCATCATCAAAGCCGGCGAATTCGATGGCAGCCGCGTGCATGCGGCCGTGCAGTCGCTTTCAATCACGTTGAAGAGACATTTTTGAGGTGTTTGCAGAAGACGCGGAGGCAGTTCGAAAACGGTGAAAGGCGGCTTGGGGCGATACCCCGCGAAGAAGCCGTGTCTGTCGCGGAGAAGCACCGTCTATCCCTGTCTATATCGACCTGCGGGAGAAAAAAAGCCGCATTTTCGCCGATCTGCCGGATTGTTTTCTTTCCCATGCGGGTTTATGCGCGCAGCCAGTAGGGTTGGGGCACCACCGCATTCAGATCGGCAAATTCGTCGTCGGCAAGCTGAAAGCCCGCGGCGCTGACGTTTTCTTCCAGGTGCTTCACGTTGCCGGTTCCGGGAATGGGCAGCATGACCGGCGAGCGACGCAGCAGCCAGGCAAGCGAGACCACACCCGTGGAAGTCTGGCGTGCGGCGGCGATTCTCTCTACCACTTCATTGGCTTTCTTGCCCTGCGCCATGGGCCCCCAAGGCAAAAAGGCAATGCCGCTGGCCTGGCAATAATCCAACACATAATCCCACTCGCGGTCAGAGAAGCTGTAGCGGTTCTGCACCAGGACGATGGGCACGATCTTTTCCGCGCGCTGGATGTGTTCGAGCGTGACGTTCGACAATGCCACGTGGCGCACCTTGCCCTGCTCTTTGAGCCGGGCCATGGCTTCCATCGACGCGTCGAAGGACGTGGCTGGATCGGGCACGTGAAGCTGATAGACATCGATGCAGTCCAGACCAAGCCGCTTGAGGCTGCCTTCCACCGCTTCGGCAATGTGCGCGGGGGTCGCATTGTGCTGCCAGACGCCGGCTCCGTGACGCGTCCATCCGACCTTGGTGGTGATGACCAGGCCGGCGGGATAGGGAGCAAGGGCTTCGGCGATGAGTTCCTCTGAGACGAACGGACCGTAGGAGTCGGCCGTATCGATAAAGTTCACGCCCAGCTCAACGGCGCGGCGCAGTGTGGCAATCGCCGCGTCGCGGTCGTCCGGAGGACCCCAGATGCCTTTGCCTGTGATGCGCATGGCGCCGTAGCCAAGCCGGTTCACGGTAAGGTCTCTGCCCAGTGTGATGGTTCCAGACAGGGCCGCGGGGCTGGTCTGAGTGTCTGCTGGCATGTTTTCTACCTCAGATAGTTCTGATGGGGTTTTGTGGAATTTGGTGCGGGAAGATCTTTGCATGCGGTATGGCACGGGTTTTTATGGTTTTCCGCCCTACCGGCGGAGAAAGGCCAGCAGGGCGGATCGGGGAGTGGACCGGGAGTGGATGTGGAATAGTTGTGGCGCCCGGTTCCGGTTCTTCAATTCGCCATCGTCTTCTGCGGCTAGACCGTTACTTCCCAGCCGGACTGGTATTCGCGGCCCCAGTACCCCATCGCCTCGGGATCGCCGACAATGTGCGCGTTATCTGTATTGAGATGCAGCTTGCGGTCCACAAACCACGCGATATTCGATAGCAGCAACATGGTAACCGTGATGTTGGCCACCGGAATCGGCGAGTTGAGCTGCTCCTGTCCGTGGATTGCGCCGATGAAGTTGGCGAAGTGCGCGTCGGTCATGGAGTCATTGCCGATCAGATCGGTGGTCGATGTCTCATGGCCGGTGCGGTACTGGTCGATCTGCTTGCCCTTCCAGTCGAAGACATCGTAGCCGTCGCGATCGATGACCACCGTGCCCTTGGTGCCGAAGATGGCCGAGCCGCGGTCGCGTCCGTAAACCTTCATGCCCTGGCAGCAGCGGCCTTCCCAGGAGATGGTCTTGTCCAGATAGCCGAAGTTGGTGATCAGCGTGTCGTAGAACTGCCAGTCGTCCTTGTACTGATAGCGGCCGCCGGTGGATGAAACCGTGCTGGGGAAATCGCCCTGCAGCGCCCAGCGGCACACGTCCACTTCGTGCGTGCCGTTGTTGAGAGCTTCGCCGGTACCGTAGCGGCGAAGCCAGTGCCAGTTATATGGATGGATGTTGTCCTTGTATTCGCTGCGCGGCGCCGGCCCCTGCCAGAGATCCCAGTCCAGGGTTGCGGGCACTGGAATCACTTTGCCAATACCCATGGATCCGCGCGTGTTGGCGTACCAGGCGCGGGCCAGATACGGCGTGCCGATGTAGCCGTCGTGAATCTGCTGAATCATCTTGCGGGTATAGGCCGACGAACGCTGCTGGTCGCCCACCTGGACGCACTTGCCGTATTTCTTCTGCGCGGCGACAATCAACTCGCCCTCGCGACAGTTCTGGCTGGAGGGCTTTTCGACGTAGACGTGCTTGCCGGCCTTGAGGCCCAGCACTGCCAGCGGCGTGTGCCAATGGTCGGGAGTGGCAATGGAGATGGCGTCTACTTCATTCGATGCAAGCGCGTTGCGGAAGTCCTGCTCGGCCTTGGGAGCGTAACCCAGCACCTGCTTTGCGCGGTCGGCAAACTTGTTGCGGATGGTGGTGTCCACATCGCAGATGTAGGCAATGCGCGCGATCTTGCTGTTGTTAGCCAACGCCGAAAGGTGCGCGTGGCCGCGGCCGTTGAGCCCGTTGATGGCGAAGTTGATGCGATCGTTCGCGCCGGCAATCTGCGCATAGCTTTTTGCAGTGGAAGCAAGAGCCGAGCCCGCAACGCCGGCGGCAAGGCCATTGACAAAAGTCCGTCGAGAAATCATCCCAATTCTCCAATTCTTCGGGAGCATCCGGTGAGGCCAGGGCTCCTATTTCGTTGCCGCATGGAATTATATCTCCCGCAGGCGTTCTGCGGCGGCGGTTCAGCCCCGGCCTGGAAACCGGCGCGATCGAGCCCGGAGAATCCGCGATCGAGCCCCGGACAATCACAGTGGAAGTCCCATCCGGCCGGCGGCTGCGGAACCTGCGCGCCGAATGCGGGTTGAATTTAAGAGAGAAAAGGAATCCGGTTGCGCCTCGAGCCTGTAAAAATGGCGGTGGCGGCCAGGCCCTGTCCGGCATGAAAATGAGAAGAAAGACTGTAAACTTGGGCGGGATGCGGGCGTCTACCAGAGTGATGGCAGCCGGCACAGTAGTCAAGCCGATGACGGCGGAGACGGCGGAAGGCATTGCCGCGCAGGAATTTGCGCGCATTGTCGAAAGCCATCGTCCGCAGATTTTCCGGTTCCTGCTGGCCTCCACGCGTGATATGGATCTGGCGGAAACCCTGACGCAGGAGTGTTTTCTCAAGGCGCATCGGAACTGGAAGCATTTTCGCGGCGAGTCCACGGCCATGACCTGGCTGATGCGGATTGCGATCAATCTGCAGAAGGATCACTGGCGCAACCGGCGTCTGCAGTTCTGGCGGCAGACGCGCATCAACGCCGTAGACCTGGACGAGGCCAGCGAGTGGCTGCCGAGCGGGGAACGCACCGCCGAGCAGCAGTTGCTGGCGCGCGAGCAGGTAGGTCACGTGTGGAAGGCGATGGAAGGGCTGAGCGAGCGGCAGCGGACGGTTTTTCTGCTGCGCTATGTGGAAGAACAGGAACTGGGTGATATTGCCGTGGCTACGGGATTGAGCGAGGGCACGGTCAAAGCGCATCTTTCGCGCGCATTGACCAAGGTGCGTGCGGCGCTGGGAGGCAGGCGATGACATGGAAGGCAGAAAATACCGGCGGAATGGCGGATGCGGCAAGCGACGCGCGGCTTGAAGAAGCTCTCAAGAACTTCCGGCAAAGCGTTCATGCCTGGAGTGACGCGGCCTGCAGCCGCCGGCGCACGGAGATTCGGATTGCGGCCCGCGGCGGCTGGCGGCTGGCTTCGGCCTGGGCGCTGGGTTGTGCGCTTGCTGTGGGCGGTCTGGGCACCGGGCTCTACCAGCATCATCATGTGGAAGTGCTTGCCCGCATAAAGGCCGCGCAGCAAGCGCGGCAGCAGCAGTTGGCCGCGCAGCAGCGGGCAGAGCGGGCTGACGAAAATTTGCTGGCAACGGTAGACAGCGATATATCGCGCACCGTTCCGGCAGCGATGGAACCGCTGGCTCAACTGATGGACGAAGGCGAGAGCCAGTCAACGGGAAACTGACCAACTGAAAGCGATTGAAAAAGAGTAGAAGGAGAGGGCAATGAAGCAGACAGTGGCAGGGCGCGTCGTGATGGCGCTGGCGTGCGCGGCAATGGCCGGCAGCCTGGCGGTTGCGCAGGGTCCGGGCACGGGGTCCGGAATGCGGCAGGGATTCGGAGATCATCGGCCTCCGTTTGAGCGTGCGTTCGGTCACGAGGGCCGGGAGATGCAGTGGTGGAACAATCCAAGAATCGCCGACCGTCTGAAACTGACTGACGATCAGCGCAAGGCCATGGATGCGATTATGCAGGATCATAAAGTGACCCTTGTCGATCTGCACGCCAACCTGGAGAAGGCCGAACTGGAGATGGAGCCGCTGATGAAGGCCGATCAGCCCAATGAGAGCGCGATCCTGTCGCAAATCGACAAGGTGGCGCAGGCCAGGGCGGAACTGGAAAAGGCGAATGCGCGGTTCCTGTTGGCTCTGCGCGCCAAGCTGACGCCGGATCAGTGGAAACAGGTGCAGAATTTCCGTGAAGGCGGCGGCCCCGAGCGTCGTGGCTGGAGCCGGGATGGCCGCCACGGCGATGGGTGGCCGCCTCATGGTCAGCAGGCACCCCCGCCGCCGGACGGCCAGCAGGGCGCGCCCGCTCCTCCGGCTCCGGGTTCGGGTGATGCTCAGTAGGTTTTTTCAGATGTTTTCTTAAAGCAGAGAGCAAATGCGGTCCTTAGTGGGACCAATGGCGGTGTGAGGGACAGCCCTCATGCCGCCGATTTTTTTGGGCTGAAACACTCGGCCGGATCCGTCTTCGGATCGCAATTTTCACGCCGCAATCAACCGCACACCGGGCTCCGGAGCCGACTGCCGAAGCCGCGGCATGCCGCGAATCGAGACACACAAATGCATAAAGCTAGGACAGTTGATGGAGCGTATTCGAACAGCAAGTGAAGCGAAGCGGCACAATCTGAATCGAAGCGCGACAAATCATCCTTAAAAATTATGACTAAAGTTATTGGGACCGCGCTCCGATGAAAGGGGTGGATGCAAGAGAGCCCAAAGCAAGTGAAGACCCCGCACCAGATCGAGGTCGGGCAGGGCACAGCGCAGGGCATCCGAAAAGGAGTTCAAACCCATGGCCCTCGGTGTATTGAATAATCTGTCAGCCATATACGCAGAGAACAATCTGAATAACACCAACAACAGTCTGCAGACCGTTCTGCAACAGTTGTCCTCCGGTTCGCGCATCAACTCAGGCGCGGACGACGCAGCCGGGCTCTCTCTGGTGAATGGCCTGGCGGCCAACTCCGCGGCGCTCACTCAGTCTGAGACCAACGCGACGGAGGGAGTGGGACTTCTGCAGGTTGCCGATGGCGCGCTTTCGCAGGTCACCAGCCTGCTCAACCGGGCCATTACGCTGGCCACCGAGGCCTCCAACGGCACCCTCGACAGCTCGCAGGAGGCGGCGGCCAACCAGGAGTACCAGTCGATTCTGTCGGAGATCAACAACATCGGCTCGACGACCACCTACAACCAGAACCAGGTGTTCACCGGCTCGCAGGCTGGATTGTCGATCTATACCGGCGACTCGTCTTCAACCGGCGCATCCATCGACAATCTCTACTTCGCCAAGCTCACCTCATCCAGCGTGGGCGATGCCGGCGGAACCGTGCAGCAGAGCAGCGCCGGGCAGTTCGTAGACCTGTCGCTGGATACGGTCGGCTCGCTGACCACGGCAGCTCAACAGAGCAACGCCCTCGCCGGAGGTCTGGTGTTTACTATCACCAATCCCGACGGCACCACGAGCACAGTCACAACCACGGCCACCACGGTTGGCGCGCTGATCTCGGAGATCAACCAGGATGGCATTCCCGGAGTAACGGCCAGCTTTACCTCAGCAGCCGCGGTGGGAGACGCAGCCGTGGCCGGTGGAGACACAGGCATTCTGCTCACAAACACCAATGCCAACGTGGCCATTGCGCTCACCGCCGCTCCGGCCTTTGCGGATACAACCACCGCAATCACTCCCGCCGGCCTGGTGGCGAGCACCAACGGAACAACGACAATCAACTATGTAACCGCAACCGGCGGAGACTCGTCCGCGGACCTTTCCGACACCAATCTCAGCACCCAGGGCAATGCGCAGAATGCGGAGTCGGTGCTGAATCTGGCAATTACTTATGCCGCGGCGCAGGACGGATATCTCGGCGCGCAGATCAACACCCTCAACGCGATCAGCCAGGTGATGAGCACGCAGCAGGAGAATGTGGTGTCTGCACAGAACGCCGTTCAGGCGACCGATTACGCGGCTGCCACCTCGAACATGTCGAAGTATGAGATTCTCAGCCAGACCGGCATCGCGGCTCTGGCGCAGGCCAACAGCGTGCAGCAGGAAGTCACCAAGCTTCTGCAGTAGAGTTCTCGCAGCAAGAGCAGGATTGCATTCCTTTCAAGACAACCCAGGGACGGGCGGCGGCACGGTTCAACCGTGCCGCCCTTTTTGCGTAAAAACGGATCGCCGCGAGATAGTCAAGCGCGCAAAGCGTGACCGCCCAGTGGAAGCTGCCCGGCCATGGAGAGTGCTGGCGCCATTTGCAGCCATTCGTTCCCGTCGAGGTTTGACGAATCCAGCCGGAGCAGAGAGAATAGAAAAGTTGACTCCCGTCGATGTGGGCCTGTGGCGCAGCTGGGAGCGCGCTTCCATGGCATGGAAGAGGTCATCGGTTCGATCCCGATCAGGTCCACCAATTATTTCAATCATTTAGAAGCACCTCCCTTCCGCGACTTTGTCGCATCCTTGTCGCAAACTCCAAAACCACTCCACGGACCGGCTTCTTTCCGCCCTCGAGAAGAACCTCTTTCGTAGCTTCCGCTTGTCGCGAGGCAGATAGATGTTCTTCGACGCGAGTTGCTGCTGGACTTCCTGCCGATGCATGCGGCGCCGGCCCTGTCGTGCCATTCCCCATCAACTCATCATGGATCGCGTTGATGGCCGAGCGCACTTCAGGTTCCAGCGACTGCATATAGACATCGGTGGTTGTCGAAGCCTTCGAGTGCCGCATCATCCCCTGGATGTCCTTCACGTGACCCTTGGTCTTGCCAAGAGTCGCGATGGTCCTGCGGATGACTTGGAACGTCAGCTTCGGCAGATCGAGCTCTTCTGCCAGCGTGTGCAGCACGCGGTGGCGGAAGTTGCTCGAGTCCATCGGTCCGCCAAACCGTCCAGGGAACATGAAAGCATTCGGCGATGTGTCCTTACCGCTGTAATTCAATTGCTCACGCCACTCCACCAGATCCTTCGCCAATTGCTTCGCGATCGGAACCTTGGTGAGACTTCCCTTCGTTTTACCGAAGGGACGGATTTTGCCCTTGTAGATCGTTTCCTGAATGTCGAGGACACATTGAATCTCATCCAAACACCGCCAGCGCAGCGGAAACAGCTCGCTGGGCCGGAGAGCATTCGACATGTCGATCTTCATCAGGATCCAATCTCGCAAGCTGAGATCACTGAGCTTGGCCAACGCCGCGCGCAGCTGCTCCCAACTCAGGGTGGTCTTGTCGACCTCTCGTAGGTTTGCCGGTACCTTCACCATGCGCGCAGGATCTTTTGAGAGGAAGTCCTGGTCGACTGCCTCGGCGAAGATGGCGCGCATGTAAGAGCGGATCTGCAAGACTCTGTCTCTGGAGTGGGTCTTGGCCAATTTGTTGAGGTGGTTCTGCAGAGCGAACTTTTCGAAGTTCTCCAATCGGATATCTTCAAACTCGTCCACGAGATCAGCCTTGATCAGATACTTCTTGATCTTGGCTGTCTCCTCTCTCCAGTCCCCCTCCTTCAATGGCAGATAACGGTTGCGAACAAACCAGCCGAAGGTGACGGTTCCATTCTTGACCGAACCGTCCTCCGTGATTTGCCCCGATAAGCGTGTGATCTCCGCTGCCAGCTTCTCCCGAGCCTGGGGTTTGGTCATCTCCCTTTTGAGCCCGAGCGGGACCGGCGACGAGATTGTTCTCGGTTGTAGAGTCTCAGGATCGAGGATGGTGCGGCGGAAATAGCCGTACCACTTCTTGCCTCGAAGGGAGACCCATCCTTTCTGATACGAAGTTCCCATTTATTCCTCAAATTCTGTGTGGGGGAATAAGCGGGCCACCCCAATTTTACCGCCTCTTCCGGCGCAAACTGGAGGCCCGTGCTCGTTCGCCAAGGAACTCATCGATCTCGCTGGTCCGGTAACGCAAAGCTCCATCGCTCATCCGAATAACCGGCAAATAAGGCAGTCTCCGGGAGGAGTGGTCCCAAACCCAATCCCTGCTAACTTTGAGCCGTTCGGCCACCTCCTCCGCCGTCAAGAGCGGGTCAATCGGAAGTGTCTGTCCAGTAATCAGTTGCGCTAACGCCATAGCCTTATCCCTCCTTGGTCTGTATGCGGCCCGAATGGGGCGCCGGTTTGAGCATCATCAGTCCACTCCGTATTTCAGTCAAAATTGTGACCGACTCCTGCCCTCCGGTTCGATCTGGGCGTGCCTTGGCGTCCGTGAACGCGAAATTTGACTGAGTTTGGGAATCGCCCCATGCTGGCACCGCGCTTGAGGGAGGTGCCTATGGGGGAGCGGATAAGTCGGCTTGCGGTTGCTGTCTCGCTGACGGTTCTCGATGCCGTCGCGGTCGTGCACTACGGCGGTGTGGTCTGGCGAACATTCGCAGGGATCATCTGGAGCAGATTGCTGTTGCTGCTGCTCGCCGCTCTATGGGCGACCTCGCTCCTAAATCTGTGGGTTCGCGCGTACTACGATCTGCAGCAGATGTTTCGATACCGCGACGCTGCCCCGTCGAGGTATGCGGAAATGCTTCCGGCAGAGTTGGTGGAGGACCGCGATGTTTGATTCGCTTGTTGACCTCTCCGATAAACTCTCTGCGACCGGCTACTTCATCGACCCCGTAATGGTCCAGGTTGTCTTTCTAGCTGCGAAGCTGAAGAAACCCCTGCTGCTTGAAGGTCCCGCCGGTTCCGGCAAGACGCAGCTCGCCCTCTCCGTTGCGGCTGCGGCCGATAAGCCAGCTCTGAAGGGAGGCGTTCGCTTCCTTCCACAGTTGGGTACGTCCGGCCGGATGTATACGGGTCCAGCGGTTCTCGGGATCAAGGAATTGTCCCGCGTATCAGAGTTCGGATCGAGCTATACGCTGGTGGAACATGCTTCGGAAGAGGCACTTCAATTTGAGGTCATGCTTCGAGCGATCGAGCGGATCCGCAAAGTGAGGAAGGCCTGGGACGAAAGTGACTATGAATCGTTGTTCGAAGTAATCGGCAAGTCTGAGATTGCGACGTTCGACGAAGATGTCAGCTTCGATCCCGATGCGCTGGACCAGGGAGGCATTCCTGTTTCAGAAGGATGGGAACCGGCGGAGGCAGTGCTTCTGGCGGATCGTAGCGGAACAAGCATCAAGTTTCCCTACGTGGCGAACCAGCTCAATCGCAAATTGGCGCGTTGGGCATTTCGCACCTGCACTGGTGGAGATCTTAAACTGCCGTCCTTCGCTTTGGTGGATGACGGCGTCCTGATTGAGTACCGGGGAAAAATCCTCTCGGCCTCAGACTGGATCCCTGAAGACACCTCCATCACCTCGTTGACGGCCGAAAAGGGTCTTTGCATTCGCTACCCCATACGAATGCAAGAGGACCTGCTTCCGATCCGTCATCTCAGCAACGACGAGCTTATCCCGACGCTGCAGCAGGCGTTGGGTGTGCCCGACCTTGACGATTCGTTGATTGCCTACATTCTTGAACGTCAGCTTCGTATGGAGGGAACCTACATCCTTCATTCAGAGACGGCCAAGAAGAATGGCGGCGACTTCGATTTCGACACCATATGCGTGATGCCGTCCGATCAGTTCCCGAAGTTTGTTGCGGGAAGGGTCGCGTGCGAAGAGAAGTTCCGGCAGGAGAAGACGAAGCAGAAAAAAGCCAAGTCTCCCTGGTGGAATGTGTACCTGGTTGCGATGAAGGCGCGGGGAAACCGGATTGGGTCCATTACCGATCTCAAGACCTCATGTCTCGCTGCGGGACGGCCTGATCTGGCCTATAAGCTCGTAGAGCAGCTGCAGAACGCGCTCGACTCTTTGAAACACAAGGTCGAGATTGATGAATCTGTTGTCAGTGAAATCAGGAAGGAGGTAAACCCGGCACCTTGGCTCAGATACAAACGTGAGCGCAGGGTCTCGGATCTACCCGCCCATCTGGAAGTCCCCGAGACAGATAAGGTTGGCAGGCTCTACAACGTCCTTCGCAAGGAGCTTGGTTTCTTACCGGGGGAACACGACGGCAGCTTCGACGAGAAAATGTCGATCGAGGACTTTCGTGGGCTCTTCTTCGGCGAGGCCGTTCCCAAGGCAATGTTCGAAGAGTGCCAGCTCGTCAACTCGATCTATGCGGACATCGCTAGCCGAATTGTTCAGCGCGAAGGAGAGGTAAAACTGCAACTCAAGAACGCTCAGGCGTACTGGGAAGCTGTTCGCCAAAGTGAGGACAAAGAACAACGGAAGTCTGCTGTGCTTGCGCGGAATAAGGCGCAGGCAGCCCTCTGGGAACATGAACAGGAAGCGAAGGAGCAATTCAGTTCGCTCCACTTGTTCGTCCACTATTGGGCGCAAGGCAAGGAGGAGAACCGTCGAGCATGGGCACAGGCGATGAATACCGTCGTCACCGGTGGCAATGGCTCGGGGGCAGTACTCTTCCAATCGTTCCCTCAGGAAGTCGTCGATACCTTTGCGGAGGTAACCGGCGGCCAACGTGTTCGGGTTCGGCTTCCGAAGACCATCGATGGACACGTACGGTTTGACAATGAGCAACGGGCCTGGCTCGTCGAGCGCATCGTCAATCCGGAAGGTCCTGATGGAGAGAAGAAGGTTTTTCTCTTTCAGTACAAGGGAAAGCGGAACCTGATCTTCGAAAACACGAGTACTCCGGCAACAATGGAGAACTCCTAACCGGCAAAGGAGAAGCTGTGGCTTATCGCCTCGCTTCTCCTTTGTTTTTTCATAAGCCCGTGCCCGAGGAGGCCGCTATGAAGACGCTCATCACCATTTCCCTTGTCCTGGCGGCAGCATTTGCGGGGGCGCAGACAACTAGCCAGAGCCAGATCCGTCACGTCGAGACGTCTCTCAACCATCTAACCGTCCTTGATTTTGGTGAGCCCGTGACGACGCTCGCGGTTGCCGATCCTGACAGCTTTCAAGTCGAACGCCATGACGACAAAGTCTTCATCAAGCCGCTTCGGGAGGGTGTCTCAACCAATCTCTTTGTCTGGACGGCATCGCGGCAGATCAGCTATGAACTCGATCCTGCTGGCCCACTTGCCACGATGGACGTGCTGATTCGCACTGAGCCTACGCCTAAACCAAGCGCAGTTGCACGAGCTTCTGGACAACCCACCGCCGCCGAGATCCGTAAGGTCGCTTCCCTCGTGCTGACGCAGGCCATGATGGGTGCGGAGGATATAGCTCATGATTCATCAAAGTCCTCTTCCGATCAGGTGCAGGTTGATCTCGAACAGGTGTACCGTGCTAAGGATCAGATTTACATCCGGTACTCGATCACGAACCAGACCAAAGCCCCATTTCGGCTGACGACTCCGGACGTCTATGCCAGCGACCTCTTCCACATCTTTTACCGCATGGAGCCGTGGAAGATGGTCGAGGCCGGCTTTGAAGCGGGCAGCCAGGGCCAGACCGACTTCCAAGCTGCCTTTGGCGTGCTCGAATCGATCGAGTGGATACCGGACGAAGACAGAGCCTGCACCAGAGCTACGAAGAGCACCGTCCGGCTCCAAAAGAAGCCAGGCGCTTCACCGCTTCTGTTCGGCAAGTTCCTGATGAGCTCGACTGTCTTCGTCTCGCTCGAAGACATCGCCGATTATCTTCCGCCCTACGAGGAGAGCGTCTGTGAGATCGCGCTCGATCCGAAGCTGCGCGAAGCCTATATGAGCATCCAGGAGGACATCCAGAACGCACTCAAAGCCAATCGCGGCAACCGCAGCCTGATGAGCTTGATGCTTCACCGGCTCATGCTCTACCCAGATCACCCCTTCGACATCGGTGAAATATGGGGCAAGCGTTTCGATCAGCAGGAAAAGCGCCTCGTGCCATTCCTGGTCACCACCGCGCCCGACCTGCCGAAAGACGAGCTTTACTCGAAGGAACGTAAACTCGTCGAGGACATTCGCGAAGAACTCCGGCAAGGACGGCGGTGCCAGGTTTTCGCGACCTTCACCGGGGAGCACGATGTACCTGAGCGATTGGAGCAGGTCCTTCGTCAGGCTGGCATTCGAGTCGCTGTCCTGCGCGCCTCGGTTCCAACCCTGAAGCGAGAGCAGTGGTATGAAAAGCAAATCAAGGACGGAGTTGAGGTAGTGCTCGGCCATCCCAAACTGGTCGAGACAGGACTCGATCTCCTGTGGTTCCCAACGATCTACTTCTACCAGACTGGCTACTCGCTGCATACCTTGAGACAGGCGTCGCGGCGGTCCTGGCGCATCGGCCAGAGATTCGATGTCCGGGTGAAGTTTCTGATCTATGACGAAACAACCCAACGCACCTGTCTCCGTCTTATGGGTCGCAAGATGCTCGTGGCCCTCATGATGGAAGGCAAGTTCTCGGGCGAAGGCATCCATTCGATGGATGCGGACGACGACCTGCTTGCCGCAATGGCGCGCGAACTGGTGGAGCAAGGCGGTGTCGGCGAATCTGCCGATGCGGTCTGGGCCGAAATCAGGCGGGAACGGGCAGCACAGGCCAGTGCGGTCCCGCAACTCGCGAAGCCGGACGATTGGCAGGAAGCGCCGATGATCCCTGACATGTTTAGTGGAATCGACACTCCCGTATCCGCTGTGACTCTTGGCCCGGTATTGGTCGAACCGAAGCCCAAACCGAAGAAGGTGGAATCGATCTGGCCGACGGGCTATGTGGTCGGAGAACAGATGCGGCTCTTCGGTTAGGGACGACGGCCGATCTCATTGATGCCATTTGATTTCGTCGCTTTCGAGAGAGCTTTTTCACGAGGGAATGCGGTGTCCAAGTGTCGCGAGGACGAGGGCATTGCATGCTCAACTGGAAAAGAGTCTCATGGTGGCATATACTGTTGTATATGTCACCGCTTCAGGGGAGGCACCATGCAGCGTACAGCGAAGGTTTTCATGAACAATCGGAACCAGGCGGTCAGGCTGCCGAAGGAGTTTCAGTTCTCGACCTCCGAGGTCTTCATTCGCAGGCAGGGGGATGAGGTCGTGCTTTCTCCACGGCCCGCGGACTGGTCCGGCTACCTCAGTTCGGGCACTGTCGCGTCTCCGGAGTTCATGGAAGGCGTCGACGATCTTCCCGTGCAGGAACGAAACCTCTGATGCCGGTCTACATGCTCGATACCGACATTTCGTCCTACATCATGAAGCGTTCTCACGATGCCGTACTTGAACGACTCAAGCGGACACCGATCCATGACGTCTGTATTTCGGTCATCACAAAATCGGAATTGATGTTCGGGGTGGAACTCTCGCCCCGGCGTCAGCAAGATCAAACCGCGTTGGATGAATTCTTGCGTTATGTCGAGGTGCTCGACTTCCCGAATGAAGCGGCCCTTCACTATGCTCAGATTCGAGCCACTCTCAAACAGAGCGGAAACATGATTGGAGCCAACGACCTTTTCATCGCGGCCCACGCTCGCAGTCTTGGACTCACGGTCGTGACCAACAACACGCGCGAGTTTAACCGCGTCCCCGATCTGAGTATCGAGAACTGGTCCGTCCCGGTCAGCTGACACGCTTTCGTTAGATGAGCGCTCCGTGAACTGAAGACGCTCCTCGTACTTTTGTCGAAATGCGCGGCGGCCAGTCTTATGGGTAGCACAACCCGAGGAGCCTTCGCACGCGCTCCGATAACGAACTGAGTTCTAAAATAGCCGAGTCGTCATAACCCGGAGTTCCTATGAATCTCCTTATTGTCGGTGCCAATGGTAAAACCGGCCGCGCTCTCGTCCAGTTGGCCCACGAACTCGGCCACGTTGTGACCGCGCTTGTGCACCACCAGCCGACACAACCCATCCATGGTGCCCGCATCCTGTTTGGCGACGCGCGCGATCCTCGGCTTCTTGAATCCGCTGTCACCGGGCAGCACGCTATCATCGATACCATCGGTACACGCCGACCCTTTCTCAAAACCACCCTCGAAACCGATGTTGGCCGCCTCTTGATCGAGGCGATGCGTCGCCATAGCATTCGCCGCATTGTCGCCGTCTCCTCCATCGGTGTGGGAGATAGCGTTGTCAACGTTCCAGTCTTCTTTCGCGTGCTCATGCCGATCTTTTTTCGCGGAGCGATCCTCCCCGACAAAGAGGGCATGGAAATCCAACTCCAGCACAGCGATCTCGACTGGACAATTGTTCGCCCTGCCGGCTTAACGGATGGCCCGCGGACCAACTCAGTGCGAATCTTTACGCCCGCATCACACCGTCATGTGCGCCGCATTGCCCGCAAGGACGTTGCCGCCTTCATTCTGGATCACGTTACCGACACAGACCTTTATCAGAAAATTGTGGGCATCGCCACCGAATAACGTGGGCGGGCGAATTGTCACCGGTCCAGACCGCAGGCTACAACGTTCGCCATACCGTCGAGCAAAGATGCAACAAAGCATCCTCTGAATCCATTGAGAGATTAGTTTCGGCCGTCCATAGGCGATCATGGGCCTGAGAAGGTTCAAGCCCCGGAATCCGTACAAACCGTCTTCTCACCCGATAACCTCTTGTCTCTAAGAAAGCAGCGGCCGGCCTCGGCCGCTTTTGCCGTTTTTGAGGAGCCGCCATGCGGACCAAACCATTCGATGCTTCCCAATTTGTTGCCACGGAGTGGAACTCCGCCGCCGACAAAGCAGCGTTCGGAAACACCTATCTGCATTTCATCGAGTCAGACTGGAAGCAAAGCCTCTTTATCAAGAGCTTCTACCAGCGACTCTCCAACTGCTTCGGGCATATCGCGCACTATAACCAAGGTCAGTTTTACGAGACGTGGTTCATCTGCGACAAGGACCGCCTTGCATTCCTGCGGAACACGCTGGCGTGGCCTTGTTGGGGTGATCCGAAGTTTACCTACTGCGACGTAGAGCGTGCGATCAAGCAACAGGTTCGTGCGCGGAATTATCTCTCGCTCTATGAGTTGCGAGCAGCAGAGGAGTTGCGGACCGCTGAGATGGCAGTCCTCGTTCGCCTTGAGGCGAAGTATCGGCCGTCGCCCACTCAGGCCGATGCAACTGCGGGGACGCCCATCGCCATCGCCGTGGAGCGGCCAACTCCGGAAACATCCTTCATGCCAATTCAGGGCAGCCTCTTCTAACCCCCCAGAGAAAGGAAACCTCATGCCGTACTTCGTCTACTATCGCGGTGAAGTCACCATTAGCCCGCCGCTCACCGAAGAGCATGCGGTCGTTGTCCTCGCGTTCTCGCGGAAGGAATACAACGATCTCACAAAACCCATCTTTGCAAACATCGCCGCCACGCTGGTAGAGGACCTCCCCGCGCACATGGACGTGTTCGATATCTCGGAAGACAGGACCACGATCCTTCCCGATGAAGATGAAAGCACTCATGGACTGAGGCTTTGCCTCATACTGCTTGTCGAACATTTCTTTGCACCGCTTGGATATCTGCTGAACGGCGGAGTCTCGTGGGATGCAGACGATGTGAATGACCGCGGAACCATCTTCGTCAAGGACAATCTCATCGAGGACGTAGAGGACGAGAACGTCAACGCCGGCCCAAGCTGGTCCCCGGACCACTATTCGGATCCATGCCTGAAACAGGCCATCCAGGACCTCGTTGATTCCGCCGATAACGCTGGCTGCAGCGACGACCTGACGGTCGTGTCTGCGAAGTCCGTTGAGTACCTGCGAGAAGCCCTCCCGAAGCTCTGAGGAGAAGCGCACACCGCCGTCCTGCCAACCTTTCTCAAATCACCCATTCTTTGCGCGTTCCCCATGCCTGAGGAGCCTAATGTCCAGCCTGCGCCTCCGCCACCACAACGACTGCCCGCGATGCCCGATGATCGGGGCCGAAGACATTCCTGGTGAAGAGTATTACCAAATACTGTCGTTACGCTTCAATGTCACTCTCGCGAAAAAGCTCTCCGCAAGACACGACCTGACTCGGGTCGAGCCATCTGCACTTTCACATTGGCTCGAACACGCCCGCATCCTCGAAAGCCATGTGTGGCACCTGCCGGCGAACGCAGGACACGGGATCATGGTCACTCTGCCCGCAGATTGTGGAATGCCTCTGATCGACGGCAACCACCGTGCCGCGCGAGCTTTGCGGCTCGGAGAAGATTTCTTCGCCGCAGTGCTTAGTGAAGACGAGAGCCACGAACTGTTGCGAATGAGCATGAACCCCGCCATCGCAGATCAGTACTGGAAGCGGTTGCTCGCCTCAAAGCCTCACTCCGGCGATCGTTAGCACCACATCCGTACCAGCCGGGCGCGCGCTGGCGCCTGTCTTCAACGTGTCACCGAATCAAACCATAAGGAGAAGTTTCAAGATGGCTACCACTCTCAAGACAGAAGTACTGTTCCGCGAGTTCTTTTTCAATGGAGTTCGCATCCCTGACCCTGCACCCGAGATGACCGTCGATGAAGTTCGCGAGTTTCTGACACCGACCTATCCGGAGATTGCGACGGCAACGCTCACCGGACCCGACGCCACCGGCACCGCGTTGCGCTACACCTTCGACCGGGCAATCGGCTCGAAGGGTTAAAGTCATGGCCACGAAAGAGATCACGGAGGAGGAACTGCTGGCGCTGTTCAAAGACAAAGCCAATACTCCTCCCAGTGGCCCGAACGAACTCCTGGCGAGGCACCTGAAATGCAAACAATCCCGCGACCTGTCCGAGGCCGTCGCGAACGCGGCCCATCGTTACACCGACCCGGCCAATCCCCGGTTGTTGCCACCTTCGGAGTTGCTTCCGCCCTTGGCGTAGAGACACTGGCGCGGCCCTCCGGCCAGGCGCTGCCGACACTCGAGAGCGTGCCGACATCCTACAACCACGAAGTCCACTCCGAGCTGCTTTACGATTTCTGTGCCGCACTGGTGCGATGCGGGGTAGCTCGTCCATCGCACTGGAAACAGGCTGGCGAGAGTGGGAACGTCTTCGCCCAAAGCGCGATCCGTGAGGCGATTACAACGGACCGGCTGGACCTGCTCGAACGCAATCTCGAATACCATCTGCAGATCGCGGACGTGATCGAGAAATACGGATATGATCGCGCACTTGAAACCAGTGAGCTCGCGGTCATGATCACCTCCGGCAACTGTGGATACTTCGAAATCGGAGAGGCCCTCGAAGCTTTGGAGGCGGAAGAGACGGGACTGGGGGCGGCCTTCTACTGGCAGTTCACCTATTCGCTCTACCGTGTCATGCGCATCTACAACCACCAGGACGCAGAGATGCGTGAAGAGATGCTCCACGAGTGGGCAGAACAGGAAGACGAAGAGGAGCGGGAACAGTACGAATTCCCGGAAGTCGAGAAGGGATTGCCGGAGTGCATTCTGAAGACGCTCAAGGGCAACTCTCGGCACGAACTCCGCGACCGCCAGCTCTTGCTCAAGCACAAGAGCGGCAAGTTCGGAAGCTGGATTACACGGTTGCGCCGTATCCAGAGACTTGCGCGGCTCTACCCGAAGTCAGGCAGAGATCTGGGCGATGGGTACTACGACTCTGCGCCGCTCCCTACGTTGCTTGTTGCGTTCAAGGAACACGATGTGATCTGCGCGTGCTTCGATGAAGAGAGCCAGTCCATGCTCGAGGGCTCGCCCGAACCCGCTCTTTCAATCGTCTTCTCTCCGAACGACGATGATGAGGTGCGGAAGGCAAAGAAGATCGTCGAGCGATTTGTCCTGATCAATTGCGAACTCTTCCAACTGGTCGAAGAGATTCAGAACTTATGTTGAGCCGCTAATTATGTTTCGTAGAAGCCGCGAGAGTTCGTACTCTTTGACATTGATGATGGCGAACACAACATAACTAGTAGTGGCAGGTGCCCGTTCTAGCAAATGCTGTCGCCTGTTCCAGACGAATCCTGCCATCCACTCCAGAAGTGTGCTGCTACGCAATGCAGTGGAATCCTTCCGTCGGCAAGGTGCGAAGAGAACAAGTAAGGTCCCCCACAATCACGGCGGCGGAAATCAACGCCGGTCTCTCTCTGCACTCCCTTCCTGCTTGGCTTCCCCAACTCATCGCCTAAGCGCCAAACTCCCCCGCACCGGTCGAGCGCCTAGGAGGGAGTATTCGAGGGCTGTGTCTTTTAATTTATTTCCACGCGTACGCCTTGCTTCCAACGATTCACGATCCTGTGTATTGCGGCCCAATCCTTCAACGGATTGGCAGAGAGAACGAGGAAGCTCGCTTCGTATTCCGGCTTGAGTTCTCCAATTGTTCTATGCGGGAATATTGTTTGCGGTGTCTCAACCGACCACATCCGCAGAAGTTCACCATTGCTCCAAATTCCCAAAGAGTGCAGGTAATCTGCCTCATGGAGCGAGTCTTCGCCATAGTGGTCCGACCCTATAAGGATCGGGACTCCTGCAGCCTTGAGGCGGGTCAGGTTTTCTCGTTGCGAATCCTGGCGCGCCTTCAGGTCTGGTTCCGGCGTATTTGCGTCCACGTCGATACCGGCGGTTGCCTGAACTTTGATGTGCCGCAAGGCTGAGAGCGCAATGTCCGCATCAGAGATGCGAAAAGTGACGAGATTGCTTGAGGCCCGGATACCATATCCGGGCAAGTGCCCCATCTCATCTACCCCTCCCACCAGAGCGAAATGGTAGTCGGCCGCCGTATCGACATGTGCTGCAACCTTCAGGCCAGCGGCGTGGGCGCGGACCGTAATTAGAGGGACCAGAGCAGGATCAAGACCGTCTCCCAGAACGGGATGACGGTGCGAGTCTGACGTGTAGTGCTCGCTGTTGGATAGGAAGATTTTGATGAGATCCGGTTTGGAGGCGAGGGCTTGCGGCCACTTAGTATCTAGGTCTGCAGGGCTGTCAATCTCCCAATATACCTGCCGTGCGCGCCGATGAGAGCCGATTACCAGAGAGCGTTGCTCTGGTGAAGACGGATAGTAGAAGCCGTTCGCAATCGATTCATATACTTCTTTGGGGTGCCCATCAACCGCAGTCAGACCGCCGTGCGCATAGGTGACATCAACAGATTGCGGCGTGTTCACCAAACCAGCAGCAACTACCGCTTCGGCCCCGCGTGTGATGTCGGTCATTCCATGCGCGTAAAAGATTCCGTCGTGGAGATACTTCGCGACCACGGCGGGCGTCCTGCTGACATTGTCGAAGTTATGCTCATGAGCATCGCCAAAGGGGCGGCACAACAAAACGGCCATGTAGATCGACAATCAGATCGATGTGCTCTGGCTTGCGATCGGAAAGGATTCCTCCAACGCTGCAGTACATTCGCCGTCGAAAGGTTTTTCCGTCAAACCATCGTCCATGTTTGAAGCATACGTTCTGAGGAGTTTGCTGGCGTGCTGTCTTCGGTACTTCCGTAGCGGTCGCGGAGACCGGGCAGCAGAGCAAGAGAAGGGTCAGTAGAGGAGTGATTAGTCTCGGCATAGCGGTCAGAAACACACTACCTGCCCGACACGTCGGTATATTGTAAATTCGGCAAACCCGCCAGGAAGATCGGTGGCCACCCAAGGCGTTTCCCATTCGCCGCTCCGGATGTCGATTTCGCCGAAGTATTCCAATCGTGATCCACGAGCGAGCACAATAAGGAGGTGTCTTATGCTGAAGCGATACCGATTCTGGATCTTGTACGCGACTGCATGGTCACCCTACGCCATCAGCTACTACGTACAGTTTGCCGCGAATCCCTATCTTCGCCACTTAGCTGCGGCTGAGACGTTTTACAACATCGCGCCGGCATTCCTGTTAGGCTTAGCGGCTTTGCGATGGTGCCGGGTCATCCCCTGGACACTACATCGTCGCCTCTGGTTCTATCCGTTTCAAATCCTCTCCGGAGCAGTGTACTCGCTGCTCTGGCTGCTCGCGGTTCTCATGGTAAGCAGTATCGGTAATGCAATACTGACAGACAGATTCGTCTTCGGGCACTTCAGCTCTTACGCCCTCCAATGGCAGCTCTTCAGCGGCCTAATGATCTATGGAAATATCGCTGGCTTTACCTATGTTTCGGAAGTCAATCGGACCCTGCTGGAAGAAGAGAGAAGACGTGAGGTAGCCGAGTCCCTGAAGGCGAAGGCTGAACTGACCGCTCTGCGCGCGCAACTCAACCCTCACTTTCTCTTCAATACGCTCAACTCACTCTTGGGGCTGATAGACCAGAACTCAGAGGACGCGAAGAAGGCGATCACGCAGTTGGCGGATATGCTGCGCTATGCCCTCAGAAAGTATCCAGCCGGAAATGATGACGATGTCAGCCTTCGCGAAGAGCTGCATTTCGCAGACACCTACCTTGCTCTGGAGAGACTTCGACTGGGTGACCGCCTGCATGTAGAGCGTCGCATCGCCCCTGACGTGTTGCAGTGTAGATTGCCTGCCCTCACGATTCAGCCACTGGTTGAGAATGCGATTCGACATGGAATCGCGCCCAGATCGAGGCGTAGGACCCTGACGCTGAGCGCCAAACGGCAGGGCGATGCCGTGGCTATCAGAGTCGCGGATGATGGTGTGGGCGCAGAACCGGAGCGAGCGCTGGCTGCATCCGGGACTGGCATCAGAACCGTACGGCAACGCTTGATGCTTTACAGCGATGGGAAGGCGACCTTCCAAGTAGAAACAGCGCCCGGAAACGGTTTTTCGGTGTCGATCTTGCTCCCTTTCGACACACTAGAGGTAGATGAGGATGTGACTGACCAGACAGTTGGAAAGGTGAACGAATCATGATGCGCACACTCATCGTCGAAGATGAGCCTCTTGCTCGTGACGTGCTCCGTTCGTTCATTGCACGACGTTCTGACATCGAGCTTGTCGGGGAAGCGACAGACGGCTTGGAAGGCATCCGCCAGATTGACGATTTATCGCCTGACCTCGTGCTGCTCGACATCTCGCTGCCGGAGTGCTCTGGAGTAGACGTTTTACACAGAATCAAGCGGAATCCAGCAGTCGTTTTTACGACCGCCTTCGACTCGTATGCGCTCACGGCCTTTGAGCTGGGCGCATTTGATTACCTTCTAAAGCCATTCCAACAGGAGCGGTTCAACGTCGCGATAGACCGAGTGACCGAGAGGATCGGTTCTGTTGAAACCGAGCCCACGATCAAAGATCGTATCGACAACAGCTCAAAGATCGGTTATCTGGAACGCTTCTTTGTACGTCATCGAGGGCAGACTTTACCGGTGTTCACTGCTGAAGTTCTCAGATTCGAAGCTGATGACGACTATACAGCCATTCACCTGGTAGGGAAACGGTATTTGATTCATATCCCGTTGCGGGAGATCGAGCAAAGGCTCAATCCAGAATCCTTTCTAAGAGTGCATCGTTCTGAAATCGTGAACCTCAACCATATTCGCTCCGCCGTGCTGGTGGATCGCCGATTCACGATTGAAATGGCGGATGGTTCGCGGATAACGGCCAGTCGTTCACGGACACAGGCAATACAAGCTCTTCATCTCTAGCCATCCGGCCCGATCACCGACGCATGGGTCCCTTTCACCGAATAGCGAAAGCAGATCGGCACTCGGGACCTATTCTCCATTGTGCAGCCGCAACCGAACCACACTGCCTTAGGAGAAGTCATGCGAGAAGCGCGCTGGTTGGTGGTAATTGTTGCCTTGCTTACTATGAGCGCGCCATTCAGGTTGCATGCTCAAGATTCGACACAGGACTTTGTGCAGAAGGTAACGCAGGCCGGACGCTCTGAACATAGCCTGAGCGCAGACATTGAACTCACATGGAAGACGAGTACCAGACTGAAAAAGTCCACTGGCACCGTTCGCTTGATGAAGCCCAATTACGCACTCATCAAGTTAGCGGGAGATTACCCGCTGCATGTACTCATTTCAGATGGAACAGTGCGGTACCTGGCTCCTGACGACAAGAGCTACACGCAGGAATCAATGGACCCGCGTGGAGAGAAGATCGACACGCCATGGTGGGGATTCCCATACCGCTTCTTCTTCACACAGAGTCTCAACCCTTTTGGTGCCGCCGCAGATCCAACGGAACATCTGGACACCGTGAGCAGTAAGTCGATCGATGGTCAACTATTCCGGGTTCTGCAGGTTCACGGCACCGGCCCGATGGGCGAATATAGGGCAGAGTTCCTCTTCGGCAAAGATGTTCTGGAACGAACCATCGTGCAATTCGGTGCAGGCATCAAGACCGGGGTATTTGAAGCGAGGTTGAGCAATATACGCCTGAATGCTCCATACACGGTACGTTCCTTTCGTTTTGTACCAGCTGCCGGTCAAAAGCCGACATCCATATCCGGCGGAATGCTCTCGATCGGGGACAAGGCACCAGACTTCACTTTGCCGACGCCCGAGGGGAAGCAACTGACGCTTTCAATCCAACGCCAAGGCAAGAAGGCGACGCTGGTAAATTTCTGGTATTACAACTGCGCTCCATGTCGTATCGAGTTTCCTGAGTTCGAAAAACTCTATGAGCAATACCGCGGACAAGGTTTCACGATTGTGGCGGTGAATCGCGGAGATTCAGCAAAGACGGTCGCGGATTACGCTCGCAGAACTGGCTTGGTCTTTCCAACCGTACTTGGCGGAGACCTCGGCAAGCCGGGTGTTTTCGCGAATTATAAGATCACCGAGGCGTTTCCACAGACATATCTGCTGGACGCAGACGGGCGTGTCGTCTATCGGACGGCCGGGATGGATATTGAGGGACTGAAACGAGCGCTTCAGCAGCTAGGCTTTCGATAGACAATTCGCAAAATAGACGAATGCGCTACGCAATCAAAGCTTGCGACCAGCGCCAGACCTGTTCAGGGAAGGTACTCAGGGCCCCGGAATCACATCCGCGCTTACGAAGTCTCTGCGACACGCTAATAGCTTGAGGCTCTGAATGGCTTGTGTCCTTCGCGGTATTTGCCCATCAGTAAACAGGTTAGCGTTGGCAGAGTTCTCCTATAGTGAGCGACAGACAAGTTGTGCGCTGGGACGGCCTGAGCGTGGCAGCATTCATCCAGTACCAGCAGTGGCGATACTGGGCAGAGTGATCTACCCGAGGAGGCCACCATGTTTGAACAGTTCTTTACACAACGATCCACCATTGCTTACCACCAAACTTCACCCTACGCAGCGGAACGCAACCTCAGCAGAAACACGCAACGAAGCTATCGCGACACCCTCGCCCTTTCCCTACCCTACGCTGCCGACCTACGGAAGACACACGTCGACTGCCTCGACATATTCGATCTATCAGCCGATGTATTACGAAGCTTCCTCAATCACCTCGAACAGATCCGCGGGTGCTCCATTCGGACACGAAATCAGCGGCTTGCGGCGGTACACGCCATGGCAAGATTCATTGCTGAACGCAGCCCGGAACATATTGCATGGTGCGGCCAGATTCGCTCCGTTCCGTTCAAGCGGTTCACCAGGCGCGAACTGTCCTACCTCGACAAGTCGGAGATGGATACCGTGCTTGCAAGCCCAGACCGGCGAACGGCGCTGGGCCGACGCGATCATGCGCTATTGTTGTTCCTTTACAACTGCGGTGCTCGAGTCTCCGAGGCCGCAACTCTTCAGATAGGCGATCTAAACTTGCGCGCCAATCAGATCGGTGACGTACAGCTCAAAGGCAAGGGTCGTAAGTTGCGCCAGTGCCCGCTCTGGCCTGCAACAGTCAACGTGCTGCTCGAGATAACTCGTGACCGTTCGCCCGATCAACCTGTCTTTCTCAACAGATTTGGGCAGGCTATAACGCGTCACGGAATGCACTGGATGCTGCGCGCCCATGTGCGAAAGGCCTCGGTGTCTCACCCACCGCTTCTCCGTAGGCCGATCAGCCCGCATACCATCCGGCATACGACAGCCACGCATCTGCTGCGCTCTGGAGTCGATATCAACACCATCCGCGCATGGCTCGGTCATGTCTCGATCGACACAACGAACATTTACGCAGAAGTCGATCTACAGCGAAAGGCTGATATCCTCGTCCATTCCAACCCCTTCAACACAACGCATACCAAACACAAGCGCTGGAAAGACGATCCATCCTTGCTCGCCTTTCTCCGCTCCCTATGAACAGTTATGTTCTGAACGAAGGGCTCAAAGCTGCTTATTCAGCGGTGATGAGCCCCTCTACGCAACATTATTTTGCACTCAACATAACTGCTGTTATGTGGCGCACTACATAAAGGAACTGGGGGAACCATGATCGTCGAGACATCGATCGGGGAGAACTATCACTACGAGCTGCATGATGCGCTGCTCATTTATCAAGGGCGTGGCTCGAGCTTCGTGACGAGGCACGAGATTACGCAGTCGAAGGACGCGCCGCCCGTGCTCGGGCCGGCGCAGCCACTCACAGTAACCTTCATCGACTCGCTTGTCCGCTCGATTGGCGGCAATGTAAAGGCGGAGATCCTGCCTGAAAACGTGATCGCCAAAGGTGACCGCATGATCGCATGGTGGACGCCGCAGCGGCGCAAAGTGATGTTCTACAAGAACTCCGAAAACAAGGCGAAGCACCTTAACGGAAAGATCTTTCCCCAACCGGCCCTGGTATGGCAGGTATCGGAAGGCAACCTGAAACTTCGTGCCCTCGTAGAGAACAAACGCCCCGTGGCCACTACCAAACTCGCCGTGGCTCCATTCTGGAATCTCTCTCACAGTGGCTCGGTTTGTACAGGCTCCATGCGCCGTCCCGAAAGCGCACCCGTCGCCGCGATCCCCTCGTGGGAACACGGCTTCTATGAATCGAACTTTACGCACTCGAATGTTGGGCGGCTGACGCGGCACAAAGGCGGCTTCGATGGTCTATGGAGCGCACTTGCAGGCAAGCGCGTGACCTTCCCGAAGGCATCGCTTATCGAGCTGCCTGAAACCCTGGCCCAATTCATCCATGGAGGGGGGCAATAGCCATGCGGATCGAACATACTGTTCCGGCTGGTCTGCTCGAAAACCGCCGTGTTCGAGTGTTGGTCATAGGCGCGGGAGGAACTGGCAGCGCCATTGTCATGGGACTGCCCTATCTCCATCAGGCGATGCGGGCCTGGGGACACAGTGGAGGGCTCGACGTTTGCATGATGGATGCGGACACGGTCTCCGAGACCAACTGCATCCGGCAGCCCTTCTCGCTTTCCGACCTCGGCCTCAACAAGGCGACGGTCCTCATCAACCGGATCAATCTTTTCTGGGGCACCGATTGGAAGGCCTTTCCGATTCACCTCGATAAGCGCGCCCGGATCAACGATGTGCATCCGGACATCGTGATTGGTTGCGTCGACACCCGGGGCGCCCGGCGCGCCATCGAGGAGGCATTGAAGACCTCGCTCAACCGTGCCAGCTACTGGCTCGACCTCGGAAACAACGCAGCGAGCGGGCAGTATGTCCTCGGCCAGCCCCTGAATGCGCGAAACCACAGAAAGGCCGAGCGGCTGCGCACCGTGAGTGAACTTTACCCAGAGATCGTCGACATGAAAGCGGGAGAGGACCCGCTGCCAAGCTGCTCGGCCATCGAAGCTCTGGACCGCCAGGAGCCGTTCATCAACCAGACACTCGCTACGAGCGCTCTCGCGATGCTCGCAAGGCTATTCCGTCATGGCAGGTTGAAACATCACGGAGCTTTCTTCAACGCGGTGACGGGCCATATGTCCGCGATCCCTATCGACCCGGACTTATGGCGACGCACGCGCAGGCGATCGCTGAAGTATGCGCGGGATTCAAACAAGCATTGAGTCAATCGCGATATGGTGGAGCGTACCAGAGGCTCCGCCATGAAATCTCCAATCGATCCTTCTCTTGCTATCGAGGCCAAAGCGATTACTGCGCTCGCCTTCCGCAACGGCCCTATCGAAGACCTGCACGCCGGAAAGGTTTGCAGTGTCTGCGATCAAAACCCCGAGTTCTCTCACATCTCGAACGATGAGATCAAGCGCATCATGAAAGCCGCGGTCAATGCGATGTATCGCCTGCTTTGGCAGCGTGATCACGATCCCGAAGCCTATCTCAAATCTCTCACTCTCGGAGAACGGTACTCACTGCGGTGGGACGATCCCGAGATTGAGGAACCACGCGTGCCAAAACAACCAACCTTATAAAGGTGGTTCAACCAAGGAGTCTCTGAAATGTTCAAGGAGCTTGCACCCGTATTACGGCATCGGGCAGTCCTGATGACGATCACCTTCGCCGAAGATGATCAGATCCGTGTAAACGTCGTCCCAAAGAAACTGAAGGACGATGAAAACAAGGCGCTCACGACGCCGCTCACCATCACCGGCACGGCCGAAGAGCTGGATGCCGAGCTTGGACCGACCCTGGTCGACTTCGTCGCCGCTCATCTTCAGCTGAAGAACACGCTCAAGCAGGCCAAAGAGGAGATGGACGACGCCGCAAAGGCAGCCCAGGCCGAAGCCCGGTCGAAGTCGAAGACGCCGGTCAAGAAAGATGCGACGTCTTCCACCAGCGCCACTGCGAAGCCCGCTCAGATCGCGAAAGCGACAGCGGAACCCGCGCCACCGCCTCCGCCGAGGACTGCAAGCCTGTTCGACATGCCTACCGTCTCGCCAGCGCCGAGCGCGCCTGCGGCAGCGCCTGTCGAAACAGTAGCTGCCGACGAGGACGAGGATGAAATCCTCTCCGAGATCAAAGAGGATGGGACGGACGACGACGAGGTTCTCGGCGAGGCAGCCTGAGTCCGTCTTTCGATGTGTGTGTGAGCCTGATGGAGTAAGCCGCCGGGTGAGAGGCATCGCCCTCATCCGCCGCTTACTTCGTGGAAGTAGCTTTCTTTTTCGAGGCCCATCGCGCCTTGGCGGCGTCGGAGATCGCTTTTCTTCCAGCTGCGGACAGCGTCCTCTTCTTTGGCACGGGGGACTTCTTGACCGAGGCCGATTTCTTCACGCTTGCGGCTTTCTTCGCTGGACCAGGTTTCCGGCCCGGCTTGGTGGTCGCGGCGTGAGTGATGCTTGTACCCGGCGAGCCCTCTAACAGCGCGTCACGGAATTTTGTAAGCCGCTCGATCTCTTTATTCAACTCATTTACCGCTCCGGTTATGCTCATCCTTCCTCCTATAGAGCAAGCCTAACACCGTCAACATGGTGCAGCTTGCCGTGGCGCGTCGGGTGGCGTGGCCGCGCCCCGTTCTCTTACCTTCCCATCCATCCTGAAAGGAATGCGCCCAACATGGCCACTGCAACCGCTGCGCCTCCACCTCCCGTAGAAACACCCCACGATGTTCCGCTCATGGAGTTCGTCGCCGACCTCAATCAACTGATCGCCGAAGTAGGCGCGGCGGCCCGCGTCACGGATACCAGAAGCACGCAAGCCCTCCTCACGCATCTTCTTATCCGCGCTACCGGGGGTGGCGTTCTTTCGATCACGGGCACTGATCTGAAGAGGACCGTCACAACCGAATGTCCGGCAGCAATCAAGACGCTCGGTGAAGCGGCAGTACCTGCACAGAAGCTTCTCAACTATCTCAAGCTCCTGCCCGAGGGAAGGGTGAGCATGAAGCTGCTCGCCAATTACCATATGCAGATTGCGGCAGGCCATTCCCGGACCAAGATGGCAGGTCACGCTCCGAAATCCTTCCCTTCTGCGCCAACGCCTTCCGTGACTCCGCTGCGCCTCAGCTCTCGTGGCCTCAAGACCCTCATTCGCCAAAGCATGTTCGCGGTCGCAAACTCAGAGGACCGTTACCTTTTCAATGCAGCGTTGTTGCTGTTGCGGGAAGATCGGATGGGCATGGTGGCGACCGATGGCCGCAGGCTCTCGCTCGTCGAGGTTCAGGAAGACAACCTTGCAATCGACGGTTTCAAGAAGGTCCTCTTGCCCAAAGACTGCATGGGTGACCTGCTTTCGCTCATCGGATCGAGCAAGGAAGAATCTGTCGGCTTCAGCGAGGACGACAGTACGTACTATTTCCAGATCGGGCACCGAATGTTCAGTGTGAGACGGCTGATCGGTCAGTTCCCGAACTATGAAGCGATCCTTCCACGCGATACGGCCAACTCAGTGGTGATTGGAACTGCCGACCTCATGGGCTCTTTGCAGAGAGTCCTCGAATTCAGCGATGCGAGATCGAGCGCGGTCAAATTCCGTCTCGACAACAACTCACTGACCGTAAGCGCCTCCGCGACGGAACGCGGGGAGTCTCAGGAAGCACTTCCTCTGAGCTACACTGCGGAGGCGGTTACGATCGGATTCAATGGCCACTATATCGTCGACTTTCTGAAGACGATCGGGGCCGAGGGCGAAGTAAGATTCGCTCTCAAGAATAGCGCCTCGGCTGCCGTCATCACCCCTGAGACCTTCAATCCGGAATATCAGCAGAAATATGTCGTCATGCCAATGCGGATATGAGTCACTCGACATAACAGATGCCAAAGGTGGTGTGGGGGGCACCCTGCTTTAGTAAGTGACGAACTCGATCTGAAGTGATTGATGAGTGACTTGGCCTGATATCGTCATATGTCGAAGTCTTGAAGGCAACAATGGCTATGAGTGGTTACTTTCACCGAATTCGTTTCCATGTGAGGTGCGCGTGCCAAGCAGTCGAATCAGCGTCGAGCGATAAGCTGTCTCCAGAAAGCTGGAACGCCCGCGTCTGATTCTGACCTATCCAGTTGGGCAACCATCCGCCCTCGATGTGATGCGTGATGGTGCCCGCTCTCGCATTCATTGTGTAGGTGCCCCAATAACCGATGTAGTTCCTCCAGGCTGACGAAGCTTCCTTGTCGGTCGCGCGCAGCGGATCATTGTTGGCGAAGGCCGTGCGCTCGGGACGCATCAGCTGGGCAGACATTTGGCCGTTCGCCGTATAGAGGATTCGGCCGACAGGGTGTGGTCCAAACGGTGTCGTGACGGTTCCGGAAGGCTTCAGTTGGAGTTCGTACGAGCTAAGGCTCCAGGCTCCGACGATGGGATCGCAATCCTGCGTGGTCTGAGTGTCCTTGACTGGTCCAGGAGCAAGCAGAGCAAGCGCAAGCCAGGCGAGTATGAATTTCATTGGCCCACCGTATCACGCAATATGTCGATTGGAACAATGGCCAGTAGAGTCATAGTTCGTCCGCGGTCCGGAGGTAATCCGTCCTAAGCTCAGTTGGCGGCAGAATCGCCAACGTCTTTCCAGCAATCGCTGGCCTGGAAGAGCGCGTTGTCCTGATATCAACAGTTGAGCCCTCATGTTCAACACATTGCACGATAATTACATGACAGATCGCCATTCGATATCAGATGAGCTGATTGGAAGTGAACATATTATCTAAGATGTGTCTGCTTTACTTCCTTAACCACATCTTTGATGGCCTCTGCGATCGCCTCCGGCTTTTGCCGATGCATCATATGCCCTGAATCCGCAACCAATCTGTACTTCCCATATTTAGACCGCGAGGCGAGGTCAACTTGGAAGTTATGCCATTCACTATTGAGGGCGTCCACCTGCTGCTGAGTCAGATTGGGAAAGGCAGAGTGCGGAACTTTTTCTGAACGTTCCAGATCAATCAGGGGGATATCTGCACGCCAGGTGAGCTTCTGATGGTCCGGAAGGAAGCCATTGTCTCGCAAAAATGCTGGA
>DATAVZ010000059.1:0-52811 GCA_036267475.1 Occallatibacter sp. | reverse complement strand
GTTCCCTGCAACACTTTGACCTGGGCGGCAAATACGTGGCATCACATCCAGATTGGCTATCATCGCGATAACAGCGGCAATGTGACGCACGACTGGGTCAATTTCGACGGCACGCACAGCGTCTTCAGCAATACCACCAAGCCCGCCAGTGAGAGCCTGGGCTGGGCGAAGGGAACGCTGCTCACCAACGTCCAGGTCGATGGCCTGAGCAAGGGCAGTGGCTCAGTCACCGTCTATATCCACAAGATGACCTTCTATCACTGGTAGTCGCCAGCTATAGATCAGGTTCTCTGTTCACGAAGGCCATCGCTCGAGTCGAGTGGTGGCCTTCGCTTTTATCCATTCTGTCCGGACGACTCAGGCTTCGGTATTGCGATGTCGCCGAATCGGCCGAATCGATCGTGGCCTTTTGGCCACGTCGTCGCGGATCAAGTCAGCGATCTGCCGATCTCTGATCGGGGTCACACGGTCGCCCCGTGGCGCGATGCTGCGTCCGCCGCCCGAGTGCTACAATCGAGTGTCCCGGCAAGGGTTATCTCTGTCTGCGCGAGCGCGGTGACAGGCCGGTCGACACACTTCCGAGAGCTGCAGAGGTCCTATGTCAGGCCACTCTAAATGGGCCACCATCAAGCACAAGAAGGGCGCGCTGGACGCCAAGCGCGGCAAGACTTTCACTCGAGTTATCAAGGAAATCACCATTGCCGCCAAGGGCGGGGGCGATCCGGACGGCAATCCGCGCCTGCGCACCGCCATTCTGGCCGCCAAGGCCGAGAACATGCCGGCCGAAAACATCAAGCGCGCCATCCAGCGCGGCACCGGCGAGCTCGAAGGGGTGAACTACGAGGAGATCACCTTTGAGGGCTACGGTCCGGGCGGCGTGGCCATCATCATCGAGGTGTTGACCGACAACCGCAATCGCGCGGTGAGCGAAATTCGTCACTCCTTCTCGAAGAACGGCGGAAACCTTGGCGAGACCGGTTCCGTGAAGTTCATGTTTTCCAAGAAGGGGCTGATCGCCATTGAGAAGTCGGCCGCCAGCGAAGACAAGCTGATGGATATCGTGCTCGAACACGGCGGCGAAGACCTGAGCGGCGAGGGCGACAGTTGGGAGATCATCACCGATCCGGGCTCGTACGAAGCGGTGGCGAACGCGGTGAAGGCTGCGGGCATTGCCACGGTGGCCAGCGAAGTGACGATGATCGCCTCGACCTATACCCGGCTGGAAGGCTCAGCCGCCAACCAGATGGTGCGGCTGCTCGAATCTCTGGAAGATCTGGACGATGTACAGAACGTCTACTCGAACTTCGATATGGATGCCGAACAGGTAGAAGCCGGGCGCTGAACGGAACTTGCAAGCAAGCGAAAAGGCCGCCCGGACGTGGCGGTCTTTTTTCCGTATACAGATCGATAAATGGGGGGAGTCAAAGCATTTTGAGGCGAAGCCGATGGTTTGTTCTGCTTGTGTGCATGGCCGGGTCAGTGCTGGCGGCAGCCGAAATGCCTGCGGGAACCAATGAGCCGGTAAACAATCCGGTGGCGCAGGTACGCGCCGACCGGAGCTGGGAATACGGGCCATTCGTCAACTGGGGCACGGGAGTCGGCAATCGCTCCGACTACAAGTTTTTCTGGGGCGGCTTTCAACTGGGCAAGGTGCTTACACCTCCGCTGCATGCCGGTTTTGTGAGCGGCCAGTTCGAGTTGGGCGCTAACATCATGCCGCTGTGGCTGGCCTTTACGCCGGCGCCGCACGAGGAACAATACACCTGCCAGACCACGGAAGGGCAGCCGGTGAGCTGCATGCTGCCGGTGGGTGGCGGCACATTTCACGGCGTGAGCCTTACCCCGGTCATCTTCCGCTGGAACCTGCTCACCCGCTCCCGCCGGATTCAGCCCTGGGTGCAGGCGGCGGGCGGACTGATCTACACGACGCACAAGTTTCCGCCCAATTTTCTCAGCAATCCGGCGGAGGGAATCGATGGGGGCACCTCCGTGTGGAATTTTTCGCCGCAGGGCGGCGCCGGCATTCATTACTTTGTCCGCGATGGCCGCTCCATCGACGTGGGGGTGAACGCGGTGCATATCTCGTCGGCGTCGCTGGGTGATCGCAACCCTGGAGTGAACGCCAGCGTGCAGATTCAGGTGGGCTATACATTTTGGAAGTGACAGGGGCTGGAAGTAAATGGGGGCTGGAAGTGAGAGGGGAACTCCGGCGCCCTTTCGGTAAAGTGCGGGCGGCAAGATCATGAATGGGCCAGTCATCGAGTGTGTTCCCAACTTTTCAGAGGGCACGGACCGGCGCGCGGTTGAGGCCATTGTGGCCGCGATGCGCGTGCCTGAGGTGCGTCTGCTGGACTGGTCAATGGACGCCGATCACAACCGCTCGGTGGTGACCATTGCCGGACCGCCGGCGGCGGTGGTGGAAGCAGCGGTGCGCGGAGCGGGCAAAGCTGTGGAGCTGATCGACCTGACCCGTCAGCGCGGGGTTCATCCACGCATTGGCGCGGCGGACGTGATACCGTTTGTGCCTGTCGCCGGCATCCGGCTGGAGCAGTGCGCGATGCTGGCGCGCCAGGCTGGGCTTGAAATCTGGCGGCGGTTCGGCGTGCCGGTGTTCTTTTACGAAGCCGCCGCGGCGCGGCCCGACCGAGCCAATCTCGAAGACGTGCGCCGCGGCCAATTCGAGGGACTGCGGGAAGCGGTGAACCGCGATCCCTCGCGCCGGCCCGATCTGGGCGGCCCCGGACTGCATCCCACTGCGGGGGCCTGCGCGGTGGGCGCGCGCAAGTTTCTGGTGGCCTATAACATCTACTTCGACTCCCCGGACATGGCGATGGTGCGCGCCATCGCGCGGGAGATTCGGGCGGCTACAGGCGGCCTGAAGGGCGTAAAGGCGATGGGGGTGCTGGCGCACGGCCGGGCCCAGCTTTCCATGAACATTACCGACTTTGAGGTCACCTCTATCGCGCAGGTGTACCGCAAGGTGCAGAGCCTGGCCGCGCAGCACCGCGTGCAGCTTGCCGAAGGAGAGCTGATCGGCCTGGTTCCGGAGGCGGCCTGTGAGCGGGAAAGCGACTGGATGCGTCAATTAAGCGGGTTCGATCCGCAGACGAAGATATTGGAACGGCGGCTCGGCGAGCCGCTGAGCTGGCCGGGCGAGGCCTGATCGGGCCGCAACCTTGAAGCCGAACGCGGGTACAATAAAGGTATCGGATGTGCGGAATTTTATGCCGGATCGGTCTTTCTCAAGCCCGGTCCAGTGCCTGAGCCGCACGCTGGAGGATGGATTTGTTGAAGGCATTTTTGAAGATTTCCGTAGTGTCCCTGCTGCTGGGAGCGGCCGGTTTTGCCTCGGCGGCGCAGTTGTCAACGGACGCGCGCTCGGCGGTTCCGCAGAATGTGCAGCAACTGGTGGTCATTGACTACCGCGCCATGCAGGACTCGCCCTCGGCCATGGACCTGCGCAACCGGGTCATGCCGCCGGAGCTCAAGCAGTTCGACGAGGCTCTGCAGAAATCGGGCCTGAATGACAATCACGACGTGGACGAGCTGGCGTTTGCGCTGTTTCGTCCCGTCGGCGGTGGCAGCGATTCATTGGATACGGTGGGCCTTGCGCAGGGCCAGTTTGACGTGCCGACTATTCTGGCTGGCTTCCGCAAGAGCCGGATCAAGCCGGTGATGGTGCGCTCCAACAGCATCTATCCCATGACCAAAGCCGGCATGGTGCTGTGCTTCGTGGATCCGTCCACCATGATCTTTGGCGAAAAAGACGCGGTAACCAAGGCTCTGGACGCGCGCGACGGCGTTGCGCCCAGTATGCTGACCAACTCCGCGATGATGGGCGCCATGCAGAGCGTGGACAGCAATCCTCTGTGGAGCATCCTGGACCAGAAGGGCACCCAGACCATGATCCGCCAGCTTTTGGGCGAGGCCGGGTCGGTGACCGACTTCGAGACCGTGCGCCAGCGCTTGCAGGCCTCCTGGTACTCGATGGACTTTCAGCATGGAGTCAAGTTCGACCTGACCATCGCCACCGGCGATCCATTTACGGCGGCTACTCTGTCTTCTCTGATGACCGCGGCGGTGATGGTGCGCAAGATGAGCAGTACCGATGCCGAGAAAGCGGCGCTGAGCAATACGTCGATCTCCTCCAGCGGCGGCCAGCTCGATATCGCCTTTGCCAGCACCGATAACCAGTTCAGCAGCCTGCTGCATTCGCCGCTCTTCCAGAGCATGGTGCGCTGACCGCCGAGCGCGATAATCTGATTGCCATCGGAGCCGCGGCCGCCCAATGCCGCCGGCTCCGATGCGCGTATGCAGGCCGGTTTTGCGCTTCCCGCGCCGATTTTCATCTCCCGTACACCTTCCTTTAGCAAGCCGGCAATGAATCCGGCTTAACGTTTTTCCTGTGGGAGCGGACGTTTCATCCGGCTCGATGGCCGCAGCAAAAAGTGCTTGACAGCTCTGTTTGGGTTCTTTTACGGTTCATCTGCATACCCTCACGATCAGGAAGCCTTGGCGACGGGTGTGTGTGGATTTTGAACGATGACTTTTTCGGGACGGCGATGAGCCAGGTTCCCGGCCTCAGGCAGTTCAAGGCCATCGAGCACTGAATCTGCGCTGCGGCCATCGGGATACGGATTCGACCGCGCCCTGTTCTACGGTTCTTGCTGGATTCAGCGCGTAGTGAACCGGCCTTTGCGCGGGCCTCAAACAGAAGCATCGGGTGAAGAGAAGTTTCAGGTCAATGCTATCTGGGAAGCTGCGGCCCGCTCGCGGGCACGCTTGAGCTGTGCGCATCAATGCTCACGTGTGCAATGACCGCTGACAGGCTAATCTATCGCCAGGTGCGGCTCCGGATTGGTGGAGACGCTCTCCAACGCATGTCAATGAACATGCCGAAAGGAATGCAGGAAATATGTTTGACGCACAATTTTTTAAGAGGCTTTGCGGCGCAGTCGTAGTTCTGGTTTTTACCCTGTGCATCAGTCCGATGGCACACGGGCAGTTTGAAACCGCATCCGTGCTGGGTTTTGTTCACGATACGACGGGGGCGGCCATCCCCGGCGCCACGGTCAAGCTGACGAATATCTCCACCGGACAGGTGCAGACCGCCACCTCCGACGCGCAGGGGCAGTACGAGTTCCCCAGCGTCCGCGTGGGCGACTACCGCATCAAGGGGTCAGCTTCGGGGTTCAGCGAGACAGTCACCGAATCGTTTACCGTGCAGGTCAACGCCCGCCAGCGGGTGGATGTGGCCCTGAAACCCGGATCGGCCAGCACCACGGTGACCGTGACCGGCGCCGCGGCGCTACTGAATACCGAAGACAGCGAGCGCGGCCAGATTATTTCGCCGCGCGACGTGAGCAACTTGCCGCTGAACGGACGCGCGTATGCCGATCTGGCGCTGCTGACGCCGGGTGTGCGCGCCAACAACCTGGAGAACCAGACTGTAACCAGCCGCGACGCTTCGTACAACGTGAACGGGCAGCGCAGCGAGTTTAACAACTTTCTACTCGACGGTCTGGACAACAACGCCTACGGCACCTCGAACCAGAGCTTTTCAAACCAGGCCATTCAGCCCTCCCCGGACGCGATCAGCGAGTTTCGCGTCGAGACCGACAACTACAGCGCCGAGTACGGCCGCGCTTCCGGCGCCGTGTTTAACGTCAGCATCAACAGCGGCACCAATCATCTGCACGGCAAGCTGTGGGAGTATAACCGCAACACGGACTTCAATGCGATTGGACCGTTCACACCGCCCACCAACGCGCTGACCGGCAAATCGGTCAAGCCGGTGCTGGTGAAGAATCAGTTCGGCGCTTCGCTGGGCGGCCCGGTGCCGGTGTGGAAGGGGAAGATCTTCTACTTTGGCGATTACGAGGGCAACCGCCAGGTGCAGGGACAATATTCGGCCTCGACGGTGCCCAATACGAACCAGCGGCAGGGCATCTTTACCGACTCCAATGGGGCCCCGATCACGCTGCACAATCCACTGACCGGCGCAGTGTATGCCAACGGCGTTGTGCCGCAGTCGGACTGGGGCCCGCTGGCCAAGCTGGTTATTGCGGCACTGCCTGCGCCCAACGTTCCCATTACCACAATCGCCGGTTCGTTCTCCAACAACCTGGTGAACGTTCCCAAGGCCAACTTTACCGACAACAAGGCCGATGCGAGGTTTGACTTTTTCCCCAGCGACCGCACCACGGGATTCTTCCGCTGGAGCATCCACCACGGCAACATTGTGGACGCCGAGCCCATCACAGGTCCGGCGGGCGGCAACGCGAACGGAACCATCCACGACTACAACAAGCAGATTGCAGCCGGTTATACGCACACGTTCAATGAGACGTCGGTTCTGGACGCGCGCGTGGGATTTACCTGGACCCTGGGCGGCAAGACGCCTTATGGGATCGGCCAGCCCAGTCTGCTGGTGCAGGCTGGCATTCCCGGACTGCCCACCAGCTCAGTCGTTGCCCGCTCACTCAACGCGCAGAGCGTCAGCACCTACTCGCAGTTTGGCGCACAGGGTAGCAATCCGCAGTTTCAGAACCCCTTTGTCATTAATCCCAAGATCAACTATACGAAGATCCTCGGGCGTCACAGCCTGAAGATCGGCTATGAGTACATGGCCATCAACACCGAGATCGACGACTTCAACCCGGTGTACGGTCAGGACAACTACGGCGGCGGCTTCAGCGCGGGACCAAGCAACCTGGGTCCAAACGGCGACGGCAAAGGCGGCTCCGGCAGCACCAACGGAAGCAGCGATCCGGGAATCAAGCAGGCCGCATACCTGGCCGACTTCCTCATCGGCGCTCGCAGCGCGTATCAGCTCAACAACTTCAGGATCGTCAACTACCACCAGCGCATGAACTTCCTGTATGTCCAGGATGACTTCAAGCTGAATCGCAAGCTCACCATCAACGCGGGCATGCGTTACGAGCTGGTTACGCCGCAGTGGGTCGATGGCAATTATCTGGCCAACTACGATCCGGGCACCAACACGCTGGTGCAGGCCAAGGGCGGCAGCCTTTACGGCCGCGCTCTGGTGAATATGCCAAAGCTCGACTTTGCGCCGCGCTTCGGCTTCTCCTATGGCCTGAATGACAAGACGGTGCTGCGCGGCGGCTATGGCATCAGCTACGACCAGTTCAACCGCGAGGGCGGCGAAAACCTGCTGGCCTACAACGGCCCGTACATCGTCAACTCATCGATCACGCAGAATGTCGTCACCAACGGCGTCAACACGCCTGCCTGCGCGGACGGCGTGCAGAACACGTCCTGCTTCAGTCCGGAGTCGCAGGGCTACAACCCGGACTTCGTCAGCGCGGCGGGATTCAGCACTCTGCTGGCGCAAACCCGCTATATCCCCAAGAACATCTCCACCGGATACGTGCAATCGTGGCACCTGGGCGTGCAGCGCAAGCTGAGTGACTCGACGCTGCTCGATATTTCCTATGTGGGCGAGCATGGCGTTCACATCTGGGTGCTGGACGACATCAACCAGGCGCCGCCTAACGCAGCTACAGCCACGTGCTTTTACAACACCACTACCAGTTCGTGGGTGACCTCCGGCTGCCTGCCGCTGCTGAATCGCCGCCCACTGGCGGGCTTTACCGGCATCGAAGGCTCTTCGAATGCCGGCATGGTGATCTATCACGGCGCCCAGGTTCGCCTGGAACATCGCTACTCCGGCGGCCTGTATCTGCTGGAAGCCTTCTCCTACTCGCGGGCAATCGACAACGCCTCAGGGCACCTGGACACTCCCAACAACGATAACTCGCGCGTCAACCTTGCCAATCTGAGGGGCGAGCGCGGCCAGTCGGCGTACAACCAGCCGCTGAGCAACACGGTCACCGCCATCTGGGATCTGCCTTATGGACGCGGCCGGCGTTTCGGCAGCGGTTCCAACCGGCTGATGCAGACCGTCGCCGGCGGGTGGCAGTACACCATGATCGAGACGGCCACCAGCGGCCAGCCGGTGAACCTCATCTACTCCGAGCAATCCCAGCAGGACGTCAGCGATCTGCTCAACTACCGGCCCAACGTCTCCGGCGACCCGAAATCGCCCAGAGGTCTGTGGAGCAAGAAGGCCACGTCGCTTACCGGTTATCTCAACACCGCGACGGTGTCACTGCCCACCGATGTTACCCAACCCTACGGCAATGCGGGCAGAAACTCGCTGCGCGACAACGCCTACTACTCAACCACCATGGGACTGCACAAGCTCTTCCCGCTGTGGAACGAGGGCTCCAGCCTCGAGTTCCGTGTGGAGGCGTTCAATGCGTTCAACAACGTGGATTACACGGCGCCGGACTCGAACCGGTCGGATGGCGGGTTCGGCTCGATCACCGGATACTTTCCGCCGCGGCAGTTGCAACTGGCCATGAAGCTGATGTTCTAGTTGTGGCGTCATGAACCGGCGGAGAGCCGCGAGCCTTCAGGCCCGCGGCTCTCCGCTTTTTGGCGTCAACTGTATACGCGACGTGGAAGCTATGGGAGGGTCAGGATCTGGGCCTGAGCTGCGGCTCAAACTCGACTTTCGCCTGGGGGAGAAGAATAATCTGCATCGTGCCCTCCTGGCCGATTGCCAGCGTGGGGCCGGTGGCAGTGGCGGTGTGTCCGTTGGGTTCGACGTACTGGATCTTGATGGGTCCGCCACCCTCCACCTGGAACCGGTAATGGTAGTCGGCCCCGGCGGCGATGGTATCCGTGCCAAAGCTGGCATAGGGATAATCGACTTCGATCAGTTTGACTGCCGCACCGGTGTGGTTTTCGATGGTGCTATCGATATGGTACGAGTGGCAGCCCGCGAGCATTGCGAGGGTTGCGGCGGCCACAAGTCCCATGCCAAGCCGTTTGCAGGTCATGATTTCTCTCCCGATTCTGGTTCCACGGTTGCGGGTGTGGCAATGCGCTCTTCAAGACGGTTGACGCGTTTAACAAGTTCAGGCAGGCGCTGGAAGATGGCCACGGCGCGCAGCCAGAGGCGGTTGTCGAAGCCCGGCGAACCGGAGACCATTTTGCCGGGGGCAATATCGTGCGAGACGCCGGACTGCGCGGTGAGGATTGCGCCATCGCCCACAGTGCAATGGCCAGCCACACCCGCCTGGCCGGCGAGGATGACATTGCTGCCGACATCCGATGAACCGGCCAGGCCGGTCTGCGCGCACAGCAGCGTGTTCTGGCCCACCCGCGAGCCGTGACCCACCTGCACCAGGTTATCGATCTTGGTGCCGTCGCCGATTTCGGTTGCGCCCACGGTGGCGCGGTCGACGCAGGCGTTGGCCTGCACATCAACGCGGCTGCCCAGACGCACCGGACCCGACTGCGGAATTTTCTCCCACTCGCCGGCCGGATTTTTCGCAAACCCGAAACCGTCCGCGCCAACGATGGCGCCGTTTTCAAGCGTGACGTGATCGCCAAGGATGCAGTGCTCGCGCACCACGGCGTGGGCATGCGCAAAGAAATGCGCGCCGGTTTGAACGCCGGGATAAAGCACTACGTGCGGCAGTAGTGTGGCGTGCGGCCCAAGCCGGACGCCGGCGCCGACTACCGCATACGCGCCGATGTGCGCGCCTTCGCCGATTGCGGTGCTGGGGTCGATGACCGCAGTGGGATGAATGCCCGGCGGGTAGGCCGGAGGCTGATAGAAGAAGCCGAGCGCGCGGGAAAAGGCGTAGTAGGGATTGCCGATGCGCAGCGTGGCGGCTTGAATCTCCTGAAAGCCGGGATCGACAACCACGGCCGCCGCGCGCGTGGTGCGCGCCAGAGCCGCGTAGCGAGGGTTGGCGACGAAGGTGATCTCGGTGGGGCCGGCGTCTTCAATGCCCTTGACGCCTGTGATTTCGAGGTCTGCGTTGCCGCGCAGCTCCGCGCCCAGCCGGCTTGCCAGTTCACCTAACTTCATCATGAAAATTGTACTGGAACGGGCGGGGGCAGCGTCGGATTCCGGCAGCAGCGTAATGCCGACTGCCGTCTGCACCACGGGGCCAAACGGGGGCCAGCGGGGTCCAACGCGATAGCGCGGCTGGGGTCTGCGGCGCTACTGGCCGAGGGCGGATGGGTTGCTGGATGGAAGCGGAGCAGTGAGCGCACCTGCGCCCATCTGCGCGGAATGGAGCACCGAACCGGGAGCGATGCCGAGCACCAGCGTGGCGGCTACGGCGAGCAAAAGCGCCGCGCCAACGGCAATGCCGACATCGGCCCTGGGCTGCGCGGGCTGATCGGCGGCGGGCTTTTGCGCGGCCACCAGCGCCAGACGCAGATAGTAGGCCGCGGCCACGCCGGAGTTGAGTAGGCCAATGATGGCCAGGACAATCGCGCCTCCGCTCACCGCGGCGGTGAAGGAGTAGAACTTGCCGAAGAATCCGCCGGTGAAGGGAATGCCGACCAGCGAGATGAGGAAGAAAATGAGCAGGCTGCCGAGCAGCGGCGAGCGATAGATGAGCCCGCGGAAGTCTTCAATGAGGGGTAGTTTTTCGTCATAGCCGCTGACCAGCGTGACCACGGCAAAGATGCCGACGTTCATGGCCGCATAAGCTGCGGCATAAAAGCTGGCGGCGGCAATGCCGATGGATGCGGCTCCAGCGAAGGCAGCCAGCAGATAGCCGGCGTGGGCAATGGAGGAGTAGGCCAGCATGCGCTTGACGTTCTGCTGGCGCAACGCGGCCAGGTTGCCTACGGTCATGGAGAGCACGGCGACTACCCACAGCAGCGGCGTGGAGAAGCCGTGCAGCGTGGGAAACGCCTCATAAACCACGCGCAGCAGCAGCGCGAAGGCCGCGACCTTGGGCGCGGTGGAAAGCAGCGCGACCACTGGCGTGGGCGCACCCTCATAGACATCGGGCGTCCACACATGGAAGGGCGCGGCGGAGACCTTGAAGAGGATTCCGACCAGCATCATGGCCAGCGCCGCAACCAGCAGCGGCTGATTAGCGGCCTCGGGCACGCGCTGCGCGATCTCGTAGATCTGCGTAGTGCAGGTGGCGCCGTAGACCATGGCGATGCCATAGAGCAGAAACGCCGTGGCGAAGGAGCCGAGAAGGAAATACTTGATGGCCGCTTCGGGACCCTTGGCGGTCTGCTTGCGGTAACCGGCCAGGATGTACGTGGCGATGGAGGAGATTTCAAGCGCGATGAAGACCACGAGCAGCTCGACGGCCGCGGTGAGCAGGCACATGCCAACCGCGCCGAAAACAACCAGCGCGTAGAACTCGCCCTGGTGATGGGTGTCCGCGGGCAGTGTGTCCAGAGCCACCAGCAGCGCGACCAGGACGACGCCGCAAATGAGCACGTGGAAGAAGACCGTGAAGATGTTGCTCTCGACGGTGCCGAAGAAGCCCGTGCCAGGGGGAAGTGAAAGCTGCCACAGGCTGGCCCACAGGGCGATGGTGGCGCCGAGCGCGGCCACCCATCCAAGATTGCGACGCGGGGTGGCGGGTTTGAGCGACGCGTCGATCAGCATGACGGCCACGCCGGTCAGTGCGAGGATGACCTCGGGGAGGATGCGGTCGATGTCGGGAACTGGATTCACCGCTGGCCCTCCACTGGAAGCGAAGCTGAAACCGCGAGGGGAGCTTGCGCGGACTCGATGTACCGCGCCGGTTGCGGAGGATGCACGCCGGTCTGGATGGTGTTGGTCCAGAGCGAGGGCATTACGCCCATCACGAACATGAGAATGACGAGCGGGGTAAGGACGGCCAGCTCTCCGAAGTGCAGATCGACGGCGGGATGGGATGCGATGGATGAATTCTCGGGCCCGTAAAAGAGCCGCTGCACCAGCCACAGCATGTAGCATGCGCCAAGGATCACACCAATGGTAGCGGCGATTGCCCATCCGCGGTTGACGTCCACAAAGGTGGTGGAGAGAATGGTGAACTCGCCGACGAATCCGCTGAGCAGCGGTAGACCGATCATGGTGAGCGAGGCGATGACAAAGTAAGTGGCCGCGCGTGGAAGTTTGGCCGCCAGGCCGCCGTACGACGCGATGGCGGTGCTGACGTAGCGAACTTCAAGCGCGCCGAGCAGCAGGAACAGCGCGCCGTCGACCACGCCGTGGGAGAGGATCTGGTACACGCCGCCGCTCCAGCCGGTAAAGGTGAGGCCGTAGATGGCCAGCACAATCAAGCTGAGGTGACTCACGGAGGCAAATGCCATCAGCCGCCAGAAGTCGCGTTGCACCAGCGCCAGGCATGCGCCGTACAGCACGCCGATGACCGCCAGCGCAATGAGCAGCGAGGCGAGGGCGCGAGCCTGGGCAGGGAACAGGCCGATGTGAAAGCGCAGCATGGAATAGAGGCCGAGCTTGCCGGCCACAACCATGGCCAGTGCGACGGGCGCTTCGCTGAACGTATCGGCGAGCCAGCCGTGCAGCGGAAAAACCGGAACCTTGACCGCGAAGGCGAACAGGAACGCGAACGCCACCCAGCACAGTGCGCTGGCGGGAAAGGCTTGATGCGCCAGCGCGTACTGCAGGTGGACATAATCGAAGCTGCCGGTGCGCGCGTAGAGCCACAGGATGGCGACCAGCAGCGGCGCGGAAGGGATAAAGGTGAAGAGGAAGAATTTGAGCGCTGCCCTGGGGCCGTCGTTGCGGCCGTACATGGCGATGAGAATCGCCATGGGCACCAGCGACAGCTCCCAGAAGCCGTAGTAGAGCATCAGGTCGAGCGAGACAAAGACGCCGAACATGGCAGTCTGCTGCACCAGGAACAGCGCATAGAAGATCTTGCGGCGCTCCTTGATGGCGTTCCAGCTTGCCAGCACGCCGACCGGCGCCAGCAGGCCAACCAGCACCACGAACCAGAGGCTGAGGCCGTCAATGCCCACGTGATAAAAGATGGCCGGGCTTTCGATCCAGGGGCGATTGACTTCAAACTGAAAGCCGCTTGCTCCCGAGACGAAGTGCGCGGGCAGATGGAGCGTGAGCAGAAAACTGCACAGGGTGGTGAGCAGTGCGATCCAGTTGGGCAGTTTGCCACGGTCGGGCGCGAGCGCGACCAGGATCGCGCCGGCGAGCGGCACCAGAAGAATCAGGGTGAGGATGATTGGATCGATCGTTTGCATCATCTCAATGCCCCGCCCAGTGAAGATCGATTCCGTGGCTGCTCAGCAGGAAAGGCACCACGGCAAAGAGCAGAACGGCGGCCGCGCCCGCGGCCAGCCATGCCGCATAAGAGCGCAGATTGCCCGACTGCCAGCGCTGCAGAATGGCTCCGGCCAGGGTTGCAACGCCGCCCAGCAGCCAGGCCAGGCCGCCCAGAACCACCCAGTCGATAAAGCCTTCCAGCACCCATCGTGAAAGCGCGAGCAGCGGTTTCACGAAGACGAAGTTGTAGATTTCGTCGACGTAGTACTTGTTGACCAGCAGCTTGTAAACGCCGGGCATGGCTGCAACCAGGGCCGCGGGCCGTTCCGGCTTGCGGCGGTAATACTTGTCGGCGATCAGCCAGCCTTCCAGGGCCACGGCGACGGCCAGCACGCTCAGCCAGAGTTCAAGGTGCGGCACAGAGGATACAGCCGCATTGTGGCCGGTGACCGGAGCCAGGAATTCGGCAAATCTTTCGATGCCGATCCATCCGCCGCCTAGTGAGAGAAGAGCAAGAACCACCAGCGGGCCAAGCATGGACCACGGGCTCTCATGTGGATGGACGTCGGGCGACCGCGACTCGCCCAGAAACGTCATGTACCAGAGGCGGAACATGTAGAGCGCGGTGAGCAGCGCCGTTACAAAGCCCACCGACCAGAGAATTTCGCCGCTGACGCCGTGAACGAATGCCGCGTACAGGATGGCGTCTTTGGAGAAGAAGCCGGCGAAGGGCCAGATTCCGCAGATGGCGATCACCGCCGCGGTCATGGTCCAGAACGTGACGGGAATCTTTTTACGCAGGCCGCCCATCCTGCGCATGTCCTGCTCGCCGCCCATGGCGTGAATCACCGAGCCGGCAGCCAGAAACAAGAGCGCCTTGAAGAAGGCATGGGTCATGAGATGGAAGACGGCTGCCGAGTAGGCGGCCACGCCGCAGCCCAGAAACATGTACCCCAACTGCGAGATGGTGGAGTAGGCCAGCACCCGCTTGATGTCGTTCTGAACCAGACCCATGGTGGCGGCGAACAGCGCCGTGGCCGCGCCCACCACGGCGACCACGCCGAGGGCAAACGGCGAGCGGTCGAACAGGAAGTGGGTGCGCGCGATCATGTACACGCCGGCGGTGACCATGGTGGCGGCGTGGATGAGCGCGGAGACCGGCGTGGGGCCTTCCATGGCGTCGGGCAGCCAGATGTAGAGCGGAAGCTGCGCGCTTTTGCCGGTTGCGCCCACCAGCAGGCAGAGCGCGGTAGCGGTGAGAATGCCGCCCGTCCATGCGGGATTGCTGGCGAGTTTTGCGGCGATTTCAGAGAACGTGAGGGTGCCGAAGTTGGCCAGCAGCAGGAAAATACCAATGAGGAAGCCGAAGTCGCCGATGCGGTTGGCGATGAAGGCCTTCTTGCCGGCGTCGGCCGCGGAGGTCTTCTGGTACCAGAAGCCGATCAGCAGATACGACGCCAGACCCACGCCCTCCCAACCGACGAACAGCAGCAGAACGTTGCCGGCCAGCACCAGCGTGGTCATGAAGAACAGAAAGAGGTTGAGGTAGCTAAAGTAACGCCAGTAGCCAGGATCGTCGTCCATGTAGCCGACGGAGTAGATGTGGATGAGCAGGCCCACGCCGGTGATGATGAGCAGCATGACCAGCGAGAGTTGGTCGAGCACCAGGCTGAAGTCGATGTGCAGGGCGCCGATGCTGATCCACGCACTGGGGCAGGTTTCGGTAATGGGCGCGGCCACCGCCGCAGCAGCCCCCAGAAAACCGGCTGCGCGGACGAGGACCACGGCGAAAGCTCCCAGCGGCGCGAGCAGCGCCACCGTGGTCACCAGCCACTTGGGCAGGCGCGCTCCCAGGATTCCATTAACCAGGAATCCCGCGAACGGAAGCAGCGGAATGAGCCAGAGATGGAGCGGCGCGTTCATAGTTTCATCAGGTCGATGCGGTCGACGGCCAGGGTTGCGCGTGCGCGGAAGATGGCGATAATGATGGCCAGGCCCACGGCAGCTTCGGCGGCGGCCACCATCATCACAAAGAAGACAAAGATCTGGCCCTTCACCTGGTGCCACTGGTGCGCGAAGGTCACAAACGACAGATTCACGGCGTTGAGCATCAGCTCGATGGACATGAAGACGGTGATGAGATTGCGCTTGAGCACAAAGCCCAGCACTCCAAGGCAGAACAGCGCCGCGCTGAGCAGCAGATACCACGCCAGAGGAACTTGCTGGTGAAGATAGCTCACTTGGCCACTGTCCTTTCGCGGCGAACCGGGTCTCCGCTGCCAAAGCGGGCCAGCGCCACCGCGCCGAGGATGGCGATCAAGATCAGCACCGAGGTGACTTCAAAGGGCAGCAGGAGCTGGTGAAAGAGCACGCGGCTGAGGTCCTGGGTAGTGGTGATGCCCTGACTGATGGCCGCTCCGCCCAGGCCGCGAATGCCGAGGATCAGCGTGGTGAGCACCGCCAGCAGAGCCACAACCGCGGGCAGGCCGATGGCGCGCGCGGCGCGGCTGCCCAGGGTGCGTTCTTCGCGGCCAGTGTTCAGCAGCATGACCACAAAGACGAACAGCACCATGATGGCGCCGGAGTAGACGATAATCTGCGCGGCGGCCAGAAACTCGGCGCCCAGCAGCAGATAAAGCACGGCCAGCGAGGTCATGACCACGATCAGCGACAGCGCGCTGTTGATGGGATGACTCTGGAGCAGGAGATTGATGGCTCCGGCGAGGCAGAATCCGGCAAAAAGAAGAAACAGGATCAGGTGCATCGTTCCGCCGCTTATGGGCTGGAGCCGGTTCAAGTAGACCGGCGAGTTGGCAACTTAAGGCATACGAACAGGCGATTCGGTTGAGGCAAATCCTCTCCGATTGTAAATGACCGCCGGCCGCAGAATTGCGATTCCATCCGCAACCCATGGCTGCGGATTTTCGATCAGCGATACGCAAGCCACAGACTGGTTCCCACAATGTTGAGCATGGCCAGCGGCATCAGATACCGCCATCCGAAGTTCATCAGCTGGTCATAGCGGAAGCGCGGCAGCGTGCCACGCACCCACACGTAGAGAAACAGGAAGCAGAAAACCTTGGACACAAACCAGAACACGGAAAGCAGCGCGTTGACGAGATTGCTTTCGACCGGGCCGAGCAGGTTGCCCCAGGGACTGGTCCAGCCGCCCAGAAACAGCAGCGTGGCCACGCAGCCCACGGTGATCATGTTGGCGTACTCGGCCATGAAGAACATGGCGAACTTCATCGAGCTGTACTCGGTGTGGTAGCCGCCGGTCAGCTCGCTTTCCGCCTCAGGCAAGTCGAAAGGGGCGCGGTTGGTTTCGGCGTAGGCAGCGGTCAGGTAGATGAAGAAGGCGACGAACTGCAATCCGCCGAAGACGTTCCAGGTGACGATGCCTTTTGTGGCCTGCTGCTCCACAATGACGCGCAGGTTGAGCGATCCGGCGCGCATCACCACTCCAACCAGAGACAGGCCGAGAGCCAGCTCGTAGCTGATCAGTTGCGCGGAAGAGCGCAGCGCCCCCATCAGCGAATACTTGTTGTTGGACGACCATCCGGCCAGCGCAATGCCGTAGACGCCAATCGAGGTAATGCCCAGGATCACCAGCAGACCGATGTTGACATTGGCAATTTCAAAAAGATCCAGATGGTGCGGTCCTGCGCCGGGCTCGCCGAAGGGAATGACGGAGATGGAGATGAGCGCGCAGGCCAGCGAAATGAGCGGCGCCAGCAGATAGAGCGGCTTGTAGGCCGCGGCGGGAATCAGATCTTCCTTGAGGAAGTTCTTGGCCCCGTCCACCAGCGGCTGCAGCATGCCGAAGGGCCCCACGCGGCTGGGTCCCCAGCGGTTCTGGATACGGCCCACGAGCTTGCGCTCAAGCAGCACGGTGTAGGCGACGGCCATGAGCAACACCACCGTAACTACGATGACCTTGAGCACGCTCCACAAAAAAAATTGAAGAAAGGATACTTGCATTGGCTTTTCCCGTTGCGCTTATTAGAGCATTTTCGGAACAAGTGTAGACTTTTTGAGAGCGGTGAAAGGTGGCTTTTTCTTGAGGAAAAAGCCACTCAAATGCGTGGCTTCGGCCTACAGCAATTCCGACAATGCTCTAGTCTGCCGCAGTTTCGGCCAGTTCGGCCGCCTGATGCTTGTCGATTTCGCTCAGGCCCGTGCTGTAGCGGCCCAGCGTTCCAGAGGTGAACAGGGTGTCGTGCGCGGGAGCGATGTGTTCCGCGCCGGCCAGAGCCGCCACCGGCACAAATCCCGGCGACGCGCCCGGCTCGGTGGCTACATCGTTACCGCCAAAGAGATTGAGCCGGTCCAGCTTGTATCCCGGCACCAGCCGCTCGATTTCGTCCAGCAAAGCCATCGGATCGAAGGGGCTGAATTTCAGCTCCAGGCCGTTGGCCTCAAGCCACACGCTGTGGCGATCGGCTTCGCCCGACTGCGCGCCGCGCGACTGGCCCAGATCGGCAGTGACGCCATGCTTGCCGAAGGGAACCAGCGTGCTGACATCCACGCCCATACTGCCGGCCAGACGTACGAGGATTTCGAGGTCAGGCTTGACGCCGGCGCGATCGGCGGCCTTGCGGACCAACTGCACATCGCCGAAGGTGTTGGTTGCGGTGCCGGACTTTTCGTAGAGACTGGCGGCCGGGAAAACCACGTCGGCCAGCGCGGCTGTCTCGGTGAGAAAAAGATCCTGCACGATGACGAAGGTGTTTTTGAGGCTGGCGGGATCGACGCCGAGCCCTGAGACGGGATTGGCGCCGACAACCAGCAGCGCGCCCAACTCGCCGCTGGCGGCTGAATCGAGCATCTGGGACATCGACATGCCGGCCGCCGCGGGCAGGTTGGGATACTCCGAGAAGCTGCCGGGGGCCGAGACCGGCACGTAGCCGGGAAGCAGGTCAGGAAACAGGCCCATGTCGGCCGCGCCGCGCGCGTTGGCGTGGTCGCCAAGATAAGCGAAACGGACAGAGTTGGGATTGGGACCGCGCTTGAGTCCCCAGGCCATGAGGCGTTCGACCGCATCGCCGCGGAACTCTTCGCCGAAGATGATGACCAGCGACTCCTCCGCCGCGACAGCCTTGCTGAAATCCGATTCGCCGGATTCGAGAAACGCGGCCAGGCTCTGGTAACCGCCCGCCGCAACTTCCTGGGTGAGTTTGGCCTGACGTTCGAGCTTGATGGCCCGCGTGTTGGCGATGTAAAGCCGCGCGCGGTTCAGGCGCACGTTGGTGCGCAGATGCCAGGCCAGCAGCGGATGCTCGTCAGTAGGATTGCCGCCGATGAGCAGGATCGCGGGCGCGGAGGCGATCTCGCGCAGGCTCGCCGTGAGGCCGGTGTGTCCGGCCAGCGCTCGCGCAAAGGCCGCATAGTCGGTGCTGCGCTCGTGGTCGATGTTATTGGTGGCGAGCACGGTGCGCGCAAACTTCTGCAGCAGGTAGTTCTCTTCGTTGGTGGTGCGGTTGGAGCCAAGCACGCCGATGGCCGAGCCGCCTTTACCATCGCGAATTTCCTTGAGCCTGGCCGCGGCATGGCGCAGCGCGTGATCCCAGGTGGCGGGCTCGAATGTGCCGGCGCTGTTGCGGACCAGCGGCTTGGTCAGCCGCTCGGGACTCTCGACAAAGTCAAAGCCAAAACGGCCCTTGGCGCAGAGAAAGTCGCCGTTGATACCGCTCTTGTCGCGGTTGTCGGCGCGGACAATCTCCGAGCCCTCGTTATCCTGCCGCACGCCCAGCGTCACCTTGCAGCCGTCGGCGCAGTGGGTGCAGACGGTGGAGACGTGGTTCATCTCCCACGGGCGCGTCTTGTAGCGGTAGCTGCCGCTGGTGAGCGCGCCCACCGGGCACACGTCGATGCACATACCGCACTGCTCGCAGTCGAGCTGATTTTCGCCGTTGGGCGCAATGACCGAGTGCGCGCCGCGATTCTGCACGCCCAGCGCCCACACATCCATGCCCTCGCCGCACATGCGGATGCAGCGGTAGCAGAGAATGCAGCGCGGCCGGTCGTAAAAGACGGCGGGCGACCACTGCTGTTCTTCGCGGTGCTGCTTGGCTTCGGCGTAGAGGCTTTCGCCGGCGCCGTATTTGAAGGTCATGTCCTGCAATTCGCACTCGCCGCCCGCGTCGCACACCGGGCAGTCCAGCGGATGATTGCCGAGCAGAAGCTGAATGGTGGCTTTGCGCGCCTGCGCAATCTCCCCCGATTCGGTGACGAAGACCTGCCCCTCGGCAACCGTGGTGGTGCAGGCGGTTTGCAGCTTAGGCACCTTTTCCTGGCGCACCACACACATGCGGCAGGCCGCCTGCAGGCTGAGGCCAGGATAGTAGCAGAACGCGGGAATCTCGATGCCGGCCTTGCGGCACGCATCGATCAGCAGCGTTCCCGCAGGCGCCATGAGCGTTTTTCCATCGACTGTGAACTTTACGTCGGGCATTTAAATCCTTAAGCAGGGATAGCGTGAAGCACCTCAGCAGGAATTGGGACGGTGAGCCACTCAACGTAATAGCTTGTCTTGACCGCACCGTCACGAGGCGCAAAATCGTAGGTCGAGGTTACCGGCTCGGGAACGGGATCGTGATCATTCGCAAGCCACTTCAAATGGGCTTCCACTGCTTCCAGATAGCGCTGGCGGGTTTCATCCAATGTCTTGCCTACGGCAAAACAGCCTGGAATATCTGGCGCAAAAGCTCCCAGGCTTGTTTGGCCTAACTCAAAGACAACCAGGAATTCCTTTTTCATTTCAGTCCCGCCTGCTTGAGCATCGCATTCAATGTTCCGGGTGGAATGTCATCGCTAGGATGCCCCGCTATTGTTACTTTACCCGGTTTCGTGGGATGAACCCATTGTTGGTGGCTGCCTTCTTGATTCTTTACCTGCCAACCATCCTTTGAAATCATTTTGGTAAAGTCTCGATACTTCATTCCCGTCTCCTTCGCTACGAAGTTCTATGAGCTGCGGGAAAGAGTAGCGAGTCAAAAATGCCAAAAATTCCGTGTATGACAAGTGAAATACAAGCGTAACGGGCAGAAAGAAAGAGGTTTGCACGTTCAAAAAACCGACCAGGCCGTGTCAATCGCATTTGCGTTCAAATGAATCAAGATGCTAAACAACCGCCAATTCAACATGTTTCGCGAACGGGCACGGTTTGCCGTTCAAATGATCCTCGAACTCCTTGCGAAATTTTTTGACGAACGCAATCGTCGGCATGGCCGCGGCATCGCCGAGCGGGCAGAATGTGCGGCCCAGCATGTTCTCGGCCAGATACTGGATGTTGTCGATGTCGCTCGATGCGCCGAAGCCGGCGTGAAAACGGGTGAGCGATTTCTTGAGCCAGTCGGTTCCTTCGCGGCAGGGAATACACCATCCGCAGCTCTCGTGCTGATAAAAGCTGATGGTACGCAGCGCGAACTCGACGATGCAGGTCTGGTCATCGATGACCACCACGCCGCCCGAGCCCAGCATGGAACCGGCCTTGCCCACCTGGTCGAAGTCCATGCCCAGATTTTCAATCTCTTCCGGCAGCAGCACCGGCGTGGACGATCCGCCTGGAACCACGGCCTTCAATTTGCGCCCGCCGCGCACCCCGCCGCCCACTTCGTAGATTATCTTCTTGAGGTTGTAGCCCATGGGCAGCTCGTAGATGCCGGGCCGCTCCACATGGCCGCTGATGCCGAACAGGCGGGTGCCGCCGTTGCGTGGCGTGCCCACGGCCGAGTACGCCTCGGCGCCCATGGCGATTACGTGCGGCACGGTGGCGATGGTTTCTGCGTTGTTGATGATGGTGGGTCCGCCGTACAGTCCCACCACGGCGGGAAAGGGTGGCTTGATGCGCGGCACGCCGCGCTTGCCTTCGAGCGACTCCATCAGCGCCGACTCTTCACCCACTTCGTAGGCGCCCGCGCCGGACTGGGTGATGATCTGGAATTCGTTCTCCGAGCCGAAGATGTTTTTGCCCAGGAAGCCGCGCTGGTAGGCGTCGGCCACAGCCTTTTCCACGATCTCGAGCAGGTAGCGGTACTCGCCGCGCAGATAGATGAAACCGGTTTTTGCGCCGATGGCCAGGCCGGCGATGATGGTGCCTTCAATCACTGCATGTGGATCGTGCAGAAAGATCAGGTGGTCCTTGCAGGTGCCGGGCTCGCTCTCGTCGCCGTTGACCAGAACGTATTTGGGCTTGGCCGACTGCTTGGGAACGAAAGACCACTTCATGCCCGTCGAAAACCCCGCGCCGCCGCGGCCGCGCAGGTTCGACGCTTTCATCTCGTTGATGATCCACTCAGGTCCCTGGGCAATGCACTTCTTCACCGATTCGTAGCCGCCCAGCTCCACATAGCGGTCGATGGCGGCCGCGCCCTGGCCAAAGCGCCGGGTGACGATCTTCACTTCGTCGGGATGCGAGACCAGCCTAGGCATGCGCGCTCCCTTCGGCCTGCGCTTTGTCGCGATAGCTCTCAACAATGCCGGGCACGTGATCGGGCGTCAGGTCGTCGTGGAAGTCGTAGTTAACCTGGATGGCCGGCGCCCAGCAGCAGACTCCGATGCACTCAACCTCTTCGAGCGAGAAGACTCCGTCGGCGGTGACGCCCTTGTGGCCGACGCCCAGCTCCTGCTGAAAGCGCTCGAACAGCGGATAGGCGCCGCGCAGCATGCAGCTGATGTTGGTGCAGACCTGGATGTTGTATCGGCCGGCCGGCTTGAAGCGTAGCATCGAATAGTAGGTGGCCACGTTGCGCACATCCAGCACGGTAATGCCGATGCGTTCGGCAACTTCGGCAATCACCGCATCGGAGAGATAGCCGATCTCGTCCTGCGCGTAGAGCAGCATGGGCACCAGCGCCGAGCGCTTGACGGGATATTTCTCGACCAGCGCATCGAAACGCGCCGCCAGCCGAGGCGAGAAGATCGACATGGTTTCCGGACTCATTGCTCGCACTCCAGCATCAGTTCACGCGCCCAGGCTTCGGCAGCCATATCCATCTCTTCCTCGCTTGCCTCGTTGCTCGATCCGTGGGTTGCCTCGGGGGTCGCCGCGCTGCGCAATCTTCCAGCTTCGGTTATCTCCAGCCGGCCGCTGTTACCATTCTCGCGCATCCAGGTGACGGCTGTACCACTGCGCCGCAGCTCAAGGCGCTTTTTTCCGTGATGTGCACGAATCAACACCTCGTCGGATTCAACAATGGCCTGGCGGTTGCTGCTTAGTCCGTGCACGGCCGTGTAGCTGCGCAAAAGCGACGCCAGCGATATCCATAACTCGGCGTAAACCGGTCCGGCGGAGTCGAGAACGGACTCCTTTGACCGCGCATGCGAGCCATGTGACGAACTCACGCTAAGAAAACTCCCCCGACAGAAGGCTGGAAAGAATGTCCACGGCAATCTCTTCCGGAGTGAGGCCGACCACCGTGGTGATGCCGCCTTCTTCGGTGCGAAAGGAGGCCGGCTCCGGACCGCCGCGGTTGAAGCAATATTCGCGTCGGCCCACCTCTTTCCCGGTGGGCGGACCGCTGATGACCGCGCGGATGCAACTGCGGCCGGCAAGCGCGTCCAGCTCCACGCTGCAGAGCAGGGAAATGCCAAATGTGAAGCAGAATTTTCCCGAGTAGCTGGGCAGAAAACTGCGTTCGAGGGTATGAACGCCTCGCTTCATCAGCTCCGGATTGGCCTTGTTGATCTCTTTGATCAGATAGGATTTGACCGCGTGATAATAGGCGGCGGGATCGTGCTCCAGCACCTCGTCGCGCGTGTCCCCGCCCCTGGCGGCTTCCTGAAGCGCCTTTGCTTTATCGGCCAGCTTTGCATAATCAACCACGTATCTATTTCTCCTTTAATTAACGATCTATTTCCCCTAAGACGATATCGATAGAACCAATCACGGCGACCAGATCGGCAAGCAGGCGGCCCTGAGCCATGGTTTCCACAGCCTGCAGAGTGGCAAACGAGGGATTGCGCATGTGCACGCGATAAGGCTTGGCCGTGCCGTCAGACACAACATAGTAGCCCATCTGTCCGCGCGGACTTTCAATGCCCTGGTAGACCTCGCCGGCGGGAACGGCAAAACCCTCGGTCACAATCTTGAAGTGGTGGATGAGCGCCTCCATCTGCGTCTTCATCTTCTCCCGGTCGGGCAGAACGATCTTGGGCGCGTCGGCCTTGATGGCGCCCTCCGGCATGCCGTCGAGCGCCTGCTGGATGATCTTCACGCTCTCCCGCATCTCGTCCAGACGGACCAGATACCGGGCCCAGGTGTCGCACTGGTTCGAGACGGGCACCTGGAACTGGAACTTTTCGTAGCTCGAGTAGGGCATGTCGCGGCGCAGGTCGATATCGACCCCCGAGGCGCGCAGCGGCGGCCCGGTCACGCCCAGAGCAATGGCATCTGCGGCGGATAGATGGCCCACGCCCTTGAGCCGGTTGGCGAAGATGGGATTGCCGGTGAGCAGGTTGGAGTACTCGTCGATCTTCTCTGGAAACGTTTTAATAAACGCCTGCACGCGGGGAAAGAAGTCCAGCGGCGGCTCCATCGCCAGGCCGCCGATACGGAAGTAGCTGGTCATCATTCGCTGCCCGGATACAGCCTCAAACAGGCGCAGGATATCTTCCCGCTCGCGGAAGGTGTAGAGGAAGACGGTGAGTGCGCCAATGTCCATGGCGTGCGTGCCCAGCCAGACCAGGTGCGAGTTGAGCCGGGTGAGCTCGGTGAGCAACACGCGCGTCCACTGCGCCTTTCCGGGAATTTCCAGATCGAGCAGCTTTTCCACAGCCAGGCAGTAGCAGAGATTGTTGGCCATCGGGCTCAGATAATCGATGCGGTCGGTCATGGGAATGACCTGTTGATAGAACTTGGCCTCGCAGGTCTTCTCGATCCCGGTGTGCAGGTAACCGATCTCGGGATAAACGCGGACCACGATCTCCCCGTCGATTTCGAGCACCAGGCGCAGAACCCCGTGCGTGGACGGGTGCTGCGGGCCCATATTCAGGACCAGGTGCTGATCGCTCGCGCCTTCGGCCACGGGAGCTTCAAGAATAGGCGTGCCAACGCTGCCGGCCATTTAGCGATACCCCTCCACCGGGTAGTCCTTGCGTAACGGATGCCCCTGCCAGTCGTCGGGCATCATGATGCGGCGCAGATTGGGATGGCCTTCAAAGCGAATTCCGAACAGATCAAAGACTTCGCGCTCATAGTAGTTGGCCGCCGGCCACAGCGAGGTGATGGATTGGACGGCCGCTTCGGCCTCCTCAACCATCACGCGCAGGCGGATGCGTTCCTTGTATCCATGCGAAAGAATATGGTAGCTGAGCTGGAAGCGCGGCGAGGCAGGGAACCAGTCGACCGCGGTCAGATCCTCAAAAAAATTGTAGCCGGCTGCCTGCACGGTCTGCGCCGCGGCGTGAATTTCGCCGGCAGCGATGCTGAGGGTGAGTTCGCCGCGATCGAATTTGGCATAGGTAAGCGCGTCGGAGTTCCAGGCGAGGATGGCCCGGACAGCCGGATGCTCCGCCATGCCGTCCACCACGGCCGCTCTGCCCAGAAGTGTTTTCGCTTCGCCCATGCTTCCCATGCTAAAGATCCGCCCTGTCCGCGCTCCAGTCCAATATTCCCTTGCGCACGATGTAGTAAAGGCCCACCGCCACAAAGCCTAGATAGACCACCATCTCCCAGAATCCAAAGAGCCTGTGCCCGGTGATGGCGGGCAGTTTGCGGTAGATTACCGCCCAGGGCATCATGAAGACCGCTTCCACGTCGAACAGGATGAACAGCACGGCCACCATGTAAAAACGTACGCTGAAGCGGCCGCGCGCATCGCCCACAGCCTCTATGCCGCACTCGTATGGGGCCAGCTTGACCTTGGTGTTGCGGTGCCGGCCAACGAACCAGGAGCCGACCATCATGCCCGCGCCCAGAGCGACAGCGGCAAGAATCTGCAATAGCAGCGGAAGGTACTGCCAGGAATAGGGAATCATCGCGGGGCCCCAAAGATACTGAAAAATGGCGTTTTGTGCGCCGGTACGCTGGTACTGGACAGGATCGCACAGTCCCTGTTTTGAGATTAGGTTTTCAGCCTTCTCCCGTCAAGGCACCGATGTGCGCCAGGTAACACGCTTGCCACCTGTGCGGGTTGCCGAAGGTGGATTGTCCCACATTGCGTAGCGGTAGGCACATGAGGTGCAGTTTTCGCTCTCAATTCATTTGTCCTCTCTAATATTCAGGACGCAGGGCCGGACCGGCTTTTGCTGCGTGTATTCAATAAGACCGATTTGGAATTGATTTTGAGCTGGGAAATGTGCGGCCGGATCAAAAATGTCCGGCCGCATCCATCCAGCCCGATCCATCCAGCCCGATCCATGAAGAGTGACGCGCGTCACATGGGCCGGCGACTAACCGCAGGATAATCCCGCGAACACCAAAGATTGCGCACAGTACGTTCGTTATCTGTAGATTCGCAAGGTAGAACCGAAGAACATTGATAGAGGACTTGCTCCATGGCTGTTTCGCCCAGAGTTCTTACTCCATCGAGGCCGGCGCAGGCCGCGCCCGCGGACGATACCGTTGCCGGAGCGTTGCGCCGGCGGCGCATCAGCCCCGCGGCAGGTCGCGCGCTGGTGATTCTGGGTCATGCCATCGATTATCTGACGGACGAATATATCCACCGCGGCGGGCAGTTTCCTCCCGGCGATCCGGCGGTGGAAGCCATTCACATGCTCATGGCCGCCAACCGCGCAATTTATTTCGAATGTCCCGTGGTTCCCAGCCTGGGTCAGCGTTGCCTGCGGCTGCTGGGGATCGGCCGCGCATAGGAATCTGTTCCGGCGCTTTTACGTTCAGCCCTGCCGTTCAAGCCCATCCCGGCGTGGCGCCGTCCGGCTTTCACACCGGCTCTTATTGCCCGAGGACCAGCACCGCAAACAGAATCAACCAGGCCAGGCCCATGGCATGCCAGAACCAGGCGGTCGCATCCACCGCGATCTGCCGATAGTCCACGCGTTTGAGCCATCCCAGCAGACACAGGCAGCCCAGCAGAGCCAGCACTCCCAGAGCCAGGTGAGCGGCGTGCAGTCCGGTAATGACATAAAAAAAGTAACTGGCCGGCGTGGACCAGCGATCGAAGGCGAAGCCCTGCGCCGTGAGCTGCCTCCAGGCCTCGACCTGCCCAGCCAGAAACATGGAGCCCAGAATCAGCGTGGCAGCCAGCCAGGGCAGCGTGCGGCGCAGCGCGGGACGGCCAAGGCCCAGCCACTCCTCCAGCACATCGAACTCGCGGAAGATGTGCCGCCGGGCTATCTCCATGGTGAGACTGCTGAGCAGCAGCGCGGCGGTGTTGAGGAACAGGATGGGAGGCAGCAGCACCGGATGCCAGTCGCCGACCTGCCGCAGCGTATCCGGATCGAGGCGCATGCTGGTCTGGCGGGCATAAAACAGGATGACCAGCACCACGAAGAACATCATGTCGCCGGCCAGCGCGCAAAAGACAAAAGCGCGGATGCGATAAAGCAGCTCGCGCGGCCCGCGGTTGGAGTTTCGCCATTCATCGTCGCCGCCGCCACCGCCGCCGCCCGTAGGACGCCGGTCGACGGGCGGCTTGCCGCCGATGCCGGGCGATTTCCGTTCGGTCTCCGCGGGGATGGATGTGAAGATGGAGGGCATGGCGGCCTCTATGATCTTGAGGTTACTCCCACTTTGGTTTGGACGCATCCTTCCTGGCAAGAGTGGCACGAAAATCCGCTCGCCGCATCCCATTTCCGCAAATTTTTTTGCAAGGCCGGTGCAGCATCGCGCGCGAAGGAGCGAAGGCTAACCGATCCGGGCGGCGTTCACGGCGTCCACAAAAAGCCGGTGCACGCGGCGGTCCGCGGACAGCTCTGGATGGAAAGTGGCAGCCATCAGGCTGCCCTGGCGCACCAGCACCGGCGCATCGTCGCGGAAGGCGAGCGCCTCTACGCCCGGCCCGATCCGGGCAATCCGTGGCGCGCGGATGAAGACCATCTCCAGCGGACCGCCGGGCAGCGATGTTTCGGAATGCAGGATGGCCGAGTCGATCTGGCGGCCGTAGGCGTTGCGCTCCACGGTCGCGTCGAGCAGTCCCAGCGAGCGCTGCGGCGGATTGAGCACCTCGCGCGCCAGCAGAATGGCTCCCGCGCAGGTGCCGAAGACCGGCTTATTTCCACAAAACTCTTCCAGAGCTTCAAAGAGGCCGTGCCTCTCGAAGAACTTGAGCATGGTGGTGGACTCGCCGCCGGGCAGGATCAGCCCATCGAGCCCATCCAGTTGCTCGGACTTGCGCACTTCGACGGGAGTGGCGCCGCAGTCTTCCAGCGCCTCGGCGTGCGCCGCGTAGTCACCCTGGATGGCCAGCACGCCGATGCGGGGAGGTGTCTTGCGCGTGGTCTCAGGCCGGTGCTCTGATTCAGAAGTGGTAGTAAACAAGTCAGGCAATCGCAATTTCTCAGTTTTGAACCGGTTTGACATTCAGCCTTGATCGAAGAAATTAGCAACTGAGTCCGTTCTCTGACCGGATTCTCCCAAAAGCTGTGCATTGTGGTAGGCGACGTATTCTTTACCGATTATGTGGCCTTGAACAGAGCGAAGACAATTCCCATCGAGTGCTGTCGCGTAGTAGTCAAGTAGCACATGATGGTTCGGGCAGACCACCACAATATTCTCCGCTATGTCCGGCCCGTTGTGGGGCTTACCGAGGGGCTGAATGTGATGAGCCTCAGCGTAAGTTTCACCGTTTTGGAGCAGAATTGTCTCGCCACACACTTGGCAGAGGTTCTTGTGAAGAGCCTTGATCTTTCGTGCTAGCTCAGTATCGCGCAATATTCGGTACGTTTCGATCAGCAATCGACCTGGAGTTTCGGGTAACCCTATATCGGACGCTAGCGGCGTCGGTAACAAGCGGGACCGAAGACCCCAAACCCCGGCACCAACTCCTTTGACCGAGTAAAACAAGTCGTGCGCCCTGTAGCCATCTGAGTCAGTGGAGTGGTCTTGGATGTAGCGCTGGATAATCTTCTTCCAGCTCTTTGGCAAGGCACCAATATGAGTTCTTCTTATTTCCTGATAAAGATCTTCATAGTGTGCGCTGCCGCCCAGGCTCTCTAGAGCAGCGATGATTTCATCGAGCCATGTACTCATAGCAGTCAGTCACTTTTCAACGCCCAAGATATTTCACGCCAAAAACGAAGAAAAGCAAGACCTGTGGGAAGGAACAGCGAGCGCCTGTCGCCGCGGCGCTACCAGCCGCGGGTCTGCAGCAGGTCCTTTTCTTCCAGGGCTGCCGCAGCCAGTCCCTTCATGGTGCCGGTTACCTGCTCGCTCACTTCGGCCAGAATCCTGGGGTCGTTGTAATGGGTGGTCGCGGTCACAATGGCCTTGGCGCGGGAGACAGCTTCCTCGCGCTCCTTGGGGTCGTTCTCCACATCGAGCGGCGTGGCGCGCTCCTTCATGAAGATACCCGAGCCCACGAAGATGGCCTCGGCGCCCAGTTGCATCATCAGCGCGGCGTCGGCCGGGGTGGCGATGCCGCCCGCCGAGAAGTTGGGCACCGGCAGCTTGCCGGCCTGCGCCACCATGCGGATCAGCTCATAGGGCGCCTGATGCTCCTTGGCCGCGGCGTAGAGTTCCTGCTCGCTCAGCACGGTGAGCGCCTTCATCTCTTTCACGATCTGGCGCATGTGTTGGACTGCGTGTACCACGTCGCCGGTTCCTGCTTCTCCTTTTGTCCGGATCATGGCCGCGCCCTCGGCAATGCGCCGCAGCGCCTCGCCCAGGTTGCGCGCGCCGCAGACAAACGGCGTGGTGAAGGCGTGCTTGTCGATGTGGTGGGTTTCGTCGGCCGGCGTCAGCACTTCGCTCTCGTCGATGAAGTCGACGCCGATCTGCTGCAGGATCTGGGCCTCGGCGAAGTGGCCGATGCGGGCCTTGGCCATCACCGGAATCGAAACCGCCTGAATGATCTGCTTGATGAGGCCGGGCTTGGCCATACGCGCCACGCCGCCCTCGGCGCGGATCATGGCCGGCACCCGCTCGAGCGCCATGACCGAGGATGCTCCGGCCTCTTCGGCGATGCGCGCCTGCTCCACGTTCATTACGTCCATGATGACGCCGCCCTTAAGCATCTCGGCCAGGCCCACCTTCAGGCGCAGGCTGGTTCCGGCAGACGTTCCGGCAAATCCGTTATTCCCCTTCTGTTCCGGCATGTTTTTCGACCTCGATCCCATTTCGATCCGAATTTCGATCCCGACTCGCGCGCGACCTGTGGGCGGCGCGGAATGGCTTTTGCTGCACCTTCCAGTGTACCAGCGATGCGGATGGCGGGCACTGCGGCCGAGCGCGGCTTCACTCGTAAAGCGCGGCTTGACTCGTAATTAGTTCCTTCCAAGCATTGTTGTGTCTTTTCTGGTCACGCCGCTGCAGGTTTTCCTGCGCATGACCTCACCGCAGCCACTACCGGGCGACAAACCGCCCCTGCCGGCATCCCTGCCGTCCGGCGGCAGCGACGACGCCGAACCGGCGCACGGGCTGGTTCCGGCTGCGCAGCCGCTGGGCGAAGACGAGACGGCGGAGCAGAGCTCGCCGGTGCTGCGCCTGCCGGTGGAGGTGGACGTGACGGTGCCGGTGCGCCGGTTCCGGGTGCGCGACCTGCTGGCGCTCGAGCCGGGAAGGCTGATCGAGTCGCAGTGGGCCAACGGCGAGGATTTGCCGCTGCTGTCGGGCGAGGTGCAGTTGGCGTGGAGCGAGTTTGAGGTGATTGACGCCCAGTTGGCGGTGCGCGTGACCCGGCTGGTATGACCCGGCTATAGGACGAAGCGGATGCAGGACGAAACGAGTGCAAGTTGGGACCGGTGTAAAGAGAGCGGGCGAAGTGGACATGAGGCGACAATCTGCGGCTGTCAAATCCGGGGGCGTGGCCGGAGGGCTGCCGGGCGGCTGGACGGGTTGGTTGCTCGGGCGTCTGCTGAGCCGGGTGCGCGCAGGCCGCCGCGCCGCGCCGCGGCTGGCGCTGGTGGAGCGCATCACGCTTGCGCCGCGGCAGTCGCTGGCGCTGGTCGAGGCCGAAGGGCGGCGCATCCTGGTGGCCACATCGGCCGACGGCGCATCGGCTTTTTATCCGCTCGATGAGGCCGGGGGCCGGTCAGGGCGGCCCACGGCTCCCGCACCGGGTAGCGATCTTTCCACGCGGGCCCGAAGCGTGTCTGGGAATGTGTCTTCAGGTACGTCTGCGCGGGTGGCGCCCGCACTGTCTTCGAGGCGGTCGTGGTGAGGCGGTCATGGTGAGGCTGACATGGTGAGCGCATGGGCGGCGCGCATGGCGGCGGCGACGACCACCTCGGTGCCGCTGATTCCCGATCTCAATGCCAAGCTGCATCCGTCCGACTCGACGCCCTGGACGATTCTCTTCGTTCTTACCCTGGTCACGCTGCTGCCGGCCATTCTGATGGCCATGACGCCGCTGGTGCGGCTGCTGGTGGTGTTTCATTTTCTGCGCCAGGCGCTGGGCACGCAGACCGCGCCCTCCAATCCCACGCTGATGGGGCTGGCGCTGATGATGACCTGGTTTCTGATGGCGCCGGTGCTCAACCAGGTGGATCAGCAAGCCGTCGAGCCCTATCGCGGCGGCCAGATCACGGGTATCGAGGCCATCGAGCGCGGGGCCCAGCCGGTCAAGCGCTTCATGCTGCGCTACGCGCGGGAGAAGGATCTGGCGCTGTTTACCGCCGCCGGGCAGATTCCGCGGCCCAACACCCCCGACGATTTGCCCATGAGGGTGGTGGTGCCGGCCTACATCCTGTCCGAGCTCAAGGCCGGCTTTGCCATCGGCGCGGTGCTCTATCTGCCTTTTCTGTTGATCGACATTGTGACGGCGTCGATCACCACGGCGATCGGCATGTTCCAACTGCCGCCGGTGGTGGTTTCAACGCCGTTGAAGATTCTGCTCTTCGTGATGGTAGACGGGTGGAACCTGCTGGCCAGTTCGCTGCTGAAGAGCTTTTGAGGAAACATGCATGACCACCGACATGGTTGCCGAACTGATGCGCCAGTTGATGAAGCAGGCCATCATCATCTCCGCGCCGCTGTTGATTGCAGCCGCGGCTCTGAGCTTTGTGCTGAGCCTGCTGCAGACCCTTACCAGCCTGCAGGAGCAGTCGCTGACCACGGTGCCGCGGCTGGCCGCGGTGGCCGTGATCCTGCTGGTCGGCATGCCCTGGTTTCTGGAGCGGATGGCTGCCTACACAGTGCTGCTGCTCAGCGACCTGCACCGGTATCTGGGGTAAGTGGAGTTAGCGGGGCTAGGTCTCCGACCACATGATTTTGTTCCTTCGATTCATGCTTTCCCAGGTTTCAAAATCTAGACCTGGGGCACCCAGGTTGGTACATCTTCAAGCGGTCAGAGACTTAGTGGGGTTAGCGGAGTAAGCGGAGTTAGCCGCGCTGCGCGCGTGTTAGCGAGAAAACTGCGAGGCCAGGAATGATGACAGGAGTTAAATATTGGCCGACTGGACCCATTTTCTGAGTGCGATGCTGCTGGCGCTGGTGCGGCTGAGCGGGGCGGTGCTCTTTATGCCGTTCTTTTCCTCCTCAGCGCTGCCGGCGCGGGCCAAGGCGGTGCTGGTGGGCGCGCTGGCCTTTCTGCTGGCGCCGCTGGTGGCGGCGCTCCCACATGCCAGCGTCACCATCACCTTTGCGGCGCTGGTGGGCGAACTGGCGGTGGGGCTGGTCTATGGGCTTTCGCTTACGCTGCTGGCGGAGATGCTGATCTTTGCCGGCCAGATTGCCGGACTGCAGTTGAGTTTTTCTCTGGTCAACCTGCTCGATCCCACCTCCTCGATTCAAACCCCGCTGCTGGGCGAGCTGTTCCAGTTGATGGGCACGCTGGTGGTGCTGGCCGCGGGGCTGGATCGGATCCTGATCGACTCGCTGGTGCGCAGCTTCCGGGTGGCGCCACTGGGCAGCTTCGCGCTCACGCCGCTGACCGCGCTGGTGATCGTGCGCGCCGCGGGCGGAATTTTTCTGGCCGCGCTGGAGCTGGCCGCGCCGATTCTGGCCGCGACCATGCTGGTCGAGATTGCCGTCTCGCTGGTGGGCAAGCTGAGTCCGCAGTTGCCGGTGATGTCGATCAGTGTGCCGCTCAAGACGGTGACCGGCTTCGCCATCCTGCTGGGCTCGCTGGCTCTGTGGCCGCGGTTTATCGAGCTTCGCTTCTCCGGCCTGCTGGACATGGCCGAGCGGCTGATCGCCGGCCATGCCGCGGCGGCCATTCCCGGATCCATCTCCGGATATGGAGGCTGAGCGATGCCCGGCGACCGCACTGAACAGGCTACCCAGCACCGCCGCGAAAAGGCGCGCCGCGAGGGCGACATCCTGCACAGCCGCGAGCTTTCGGCCGCCTCCGGCACGCTGGCCGCGGTGCTGACGCTGGGCTCGCTGGGCCCGCGCGCGCTCGAGGCCTGGCGCAGCGCCTTTGCCGCATTTCTGCCGCTGGGCGCGCCCGGACGCTGGGAGCCGGCGACTATCCAGCCCACGCTGGTGGCGTTGCGCGGCCTGGCGATCCAGGTGGTCGAGCCCACCGCGATCGTGATGGCCATGATGGCGACGGCGGCCCTGTGCGCCGGAGTGCTGCAGACCGGCGGGGTCACGATTCATCCCGGCAACGTGGGCTTCAAGCCGGACCGGATCAATCCGGTTTCGAACCTGCAGAACCTGTTTTCGCTGCGCGCCGTGGCGCGGCTGGCCAAGTCGCTTTTCCCGGCGGCGCTGCTGGTGATCTTCGCGGTCCAGCGCATCGGCCGCCAGTTGAGCATTCCGCCGTTTTCCACGGCGCGGCTGGAGTTGCTCGGCGGCGATGTCTACGGGCTGCTTGAAACCACGGCGTGGCTGCTGTTTGCCTGGTCGGCAATCGACTACCTGGTGGAGTGGCAGAGCCGCGAGTCGCGCCTGAAGATGAGCCGCCAGGACCAGCGCGACGAGTACAAGGAGACCGAGGGTAGCCCGCAGATTCGCAGCCGCATTCGCGGCCTGCAGCGCCAGATGCGCCGCCGCCGGGTCAAGGCCGACGTGGCCCGCGCCGCCGTGGTGCTCACCAATCCCACCCATTATGCGGTGGCGCTGGGCTTTGATTTTGCCACCATGGAAGCGCCGCGGATGGTGGCCAAGGGCCGCAACCTTCTGGCCGAGGAGATCAAGGCCGAGGCCCGCTGGGCCGGCGTGCCCATCGTCGAAAATCCGCCGCTGGCCCGGTCGCTTTACCGCTCGGTGGAGGTGGGCCAGGCGATTCCCGTGGATCTTTACGCCGCGGTGGCGTCGATTCTGGCCTATCTCTATCGCCAGCGGGTGGAGGCCGAGCTGCGCGAGCGCCGCATGCGAGAGGCGCAGGCGCGCACGGCGGCAGGGCGGCCATCTGGAAGCCAGACATCGGGAAGCCATTCTCCGGGAAGCCAGACGCCGGGAGGTCGAGCGCAATGAGCACTACGGTAGCCGCTCCGCCGCCAGCCGCCGCCCGGGCGCAGGCCAGTCCGCTGGCCTGGGTGGGTAAGCTGCGCGAATACCTGCTGCCGATGGCGGCCATCAGCGTGATTTTTGTAATGCTGGTGCCGCTGCCGGCCGCGGGGCTGGACTTTCTGCTGGCCATCTCGATGGCCGCCTCAATCGTCGTCTTTCTCTCCGCCGTGCAGATTCGGCGCGCCGTGGAGTTGTCGGTCTTTCCCACGCTGCTGCTGCTGCTCACCCTGTTCCGGCTGGCGCTGAACATCGCCTCCAGCCGCAGAATTCTGCTGCACGGCCAGGAGGGCACCGCGGCGGCGGGCAAGGTCATCGAGGCCTTCGGGCAGTTTGTCGTAGGCGGCAATTATGTGGTCGGCTTCGTGCTGTTCCTGGCCCTGGTCGCCATCCAGTTCCTGGTGGTTTCGCACGGCGCGGTGCGCACCGCCGAGGTGACCGCGCGGTTCACCCTGGATGCGCTGCCGGGCAAGCAGATGGCCATCGACGCCGACATGAACGCCGGCATGATCGACGAGGCCGAGGCCCGGCGCCGGCGGCAGGCCATTGCCCGCGAGGCGGAGTTCTACGGGGCCATGGACGGCGCGGCGCGATTCAACCAGCGCGACTCGCTGGCCACCATTCTGATCACCGCCATCAATATCATCGCCGGGCTTTTGATCGGCACCCTGCAGCAGGGCGTGGCCCTGGGCGAGGCGGCGCGCACCTATACCGTGCTCACCGTCGGCGACGGCCTGGTCACGCTGATTCCTTCGCTGCTGGTGTCGGTGGCTGGCGGCATTACGCTCACCCGCGCCAACTCGGCCGGCATGCTGGGCGGCGAGATTCAGCAGCAGTTGCTGGCCCGGCCGGCCACTCTCTACATGGCCGCGGCCGTCTCCGGCGGCATGTGCCTGATCCCGGGGCTGCCCAAGCTGGCATTTTTAGGCGTGGCCGGGGCCCTGATCTGGACCGCGCGGCGGGCGGCGGCCCAGGGTCCGGCGGCGGTTCCCGCCGAGGCCGCCGCGGCCGAGAAGAAGAAGGCCGCGCTGCAGCCAGCCGCAGAGATGGCCGGGCTGCTCAAGCTCGAAGACCTGACCCTGGAGATCGGCTTCCAGTTGATTCCGCTGGTGGACGAGAAGCAGGGTGGCCAGCTTTTGAACCGGGTGCGGGCGCTGCGCCGCCATCTTTCCACCGAGATGGGGTTCCTGATTCCTCCCATCCATATCTCCGACAACCTGCGGCTCAAACCGCGCGAGTACCTGTTTTCGCTGCGCGGCATCGAGATCGGCCGCTGGCAGACCGAGGGCACGCAACTGCTGGCCGTCTCCGGCGAGCCGGGACGCCGTCCGCTTACCGGCAAGGAGACCCGCGAGCCGGCCTTCGGCGTGCCGGCCATCTGGATTGCGCCCAACCAGGAAGAGCAGGCGGTGGCCGCGGGCTACTCGGTGGTGGATCCGACGACGGTGGTCACCACCCACCTGGGCGAGCTGATCCGCCGCCATGGCTGGGAGCTGCTGAGCCGGGCCGAGATCAAGCGGCTGATGGACGCGCTCAACGACTCGCACCCCAAGCTGATGGAAGAGCTGGTGCCCAAGCTGCTCACCCTGGGCGAGGTGGGCCGGGTGCTGGAGCAGTTGCTGCGGGAGCGGGTCTCGGTCCGCGACCTGGGCGCGATCCTGGAGGCGCTGCTCGAGACCGCCACGGTGAACAAGAGCGTGGTGGCGCTGGTGGAGGCCTCGCGCGTGGCCCTGGGCCGGCGGCTGGTGCGTCCGCTGCTGGACGCCGAGGGCCAGCTTCCGGTGCTGCTGCTGGACCGTGTCCTTGAGGACGAGATTCTGGCCGCGGTGGCGCCAGAGGCGGGCGGGCGTTTCCTGGCCGCCGCGGGCGCTCCGGGCACGCCGGTGGTGCGGCGGCTGACCGATTCTGTGAGACAGCTTATCGGTTTCACCTCATCTGCGGCCCTGCCCGTGCTTCTGTGTCCCAGTCCAGCACGCTATTACGTAAAGCGGTGGCTCGATCCGGTTCTGCCGCGCATGGCGGTGGTGTCGGCCGGCGAAATTCCTCCGGAGATTCGGCTGCGCCCGGTGGGGACGGTGCGTTAGCCGCGGCATAGAAGCCGGTTGCATAGAGGGTATTTAGAGAAATTGAGGGGGGAACGATGGCAATGGAGGCAGGAGCGGCGTCAGGAGCGGCACAGGGAGTGCAGCGCGGTGCGCGCCGTGGCTCGGTGGAGAACGGATATCCGCCGGCGGCGTCTTCATCCTCAGGCCCAGGGCTGAGCGTGGAGCAGGAAAAGATTCTGCTCGAGCACCTGCCCGTGGTGCGGTTTCTGGCCCGGCGCATCCATGAGCGGCTGCCGCAGCATGTGGACATCGAAGACCTGGTTTCGGCCGGCGTGGTGGGGCTGATGGACGCCTTTGCCAAGTTCGATCCGGACAAGAAGGTGCAGTTTCGCAGCTATGCGCAGTTCCGCATCCGCGGCGCCATTCTCGACAGCCTGCGCACCCTGGACTGGAGTCCGCGCGAGCTGCGCCGCAAGGGCCGCGCGGTGGAGGAGGCGATTCGCGTATTGACGGCGCGGATGGGCCATGCGCCGGGCGAGACCGAAGTGGCGGCCGAGCTGGGCGTGGGCCTGGAGGAGTACCAGCAGTTGCTGGGCGAGTTGAAAGGCCTGGAGATCGGCACGCTGCACATGGAGCGCAACGAGGAGTCGGGTGACGAGGAGCTGGCCTACGTTCCTGGCAAGCCGGAAGAAGATCCGCTTTTCCGCTGCTTGAAGGGCGAGCTGCAGGAGCGGCTGACCGAGGCCATCACCCATCTGCCCGACCGCGAGCGGCTGGTGATGACCCTCTACTACTACGAGGAGATGACCATGCGCGAGATCGGGCTGGCGCTGGGCGTGGTGGAGTCGCGGGTCTCGCAGGTGCACGCTTCGGCGGTGGTGCATCTGCGCGCCGCGCTCAAGGATCTGGCCGCGCGTGGAGCGTTTGAAAAGGCGGGCGCGGCGCGCAAAAGCGACCGGCCGCGGCGGATTCAGGGCTGAGCGGGTCACGCAAACCGGGTTGCCGGCGATGGGATGGTTCGATCGGGCAGAGCTGGATCGGGCGGGACGAGATTGGGCAAAGCTGGATCGGGCAGAAACGAAATGGAGTGACGATGGAGAAGACTCTCAAACAGGATGAGATCGACGCGCTGTTTGAAGCCGCGCGCAGTACCGCGCCCGAGGCCGAGCCCGCCGAGGCGCGGGCCAAGGTGGTTGCGTACAACTTCTCCTCGGCGGGACAGATCTCGACCGAGCAGTTGCGCGCCATCAGCATGCTCAACGACCTGTTCGCGCGCAACCTGACGCACAATCTGGCCGCTTGGCTGCGCACCCGGTTCCAGGTGAACCTGGTCTCGGCCGAGCAGATCCAGTTCAATGAGTTTCTTTTAAGAATTCCGGAGATCAGTTACGTGGCCTCGGTGCGGCTGGAGCCGCTGGGGGCGCTCTCGGTTCTGCAACTCGATCTGGGCCTGGCGCCGCCGATTGTGGATCTGTTGCTGGGCGGCGAGGGCCGCGACGGCCCGCTCAAGGAGCTTACCGACATCGAGGAGTCGATTCTGGCCAGCGTGGTGGACATCATCTGCCGGGAGCTGACCTCGGCCTGGCAGCCGGTGGGGCTGAGCTTCAACTTCGAGCGCCGCCAGATGCAGACCCAGGTGGCGCGCATCATGCCAGTGACCGAGAAGACGCTGTGCCTTAGCTTCGAGATTCGCATGCCGCACTGTTCGGGGCTGCTCAACCTGGCTTTTCCGGCGGTGGTGGCCAACACCATTCTGCGCCGGCTCACCGGCGAGTGGGGCCGGCGGCGACGCCATGCCGGCGAGGCCCGCGAGCGCATGGAAAAGACGGTAAGCCGGGTGCGCTTCGGCTGCTCGCTGCAGTTGCCCAGCGTGCGGGTGGCGGCCAGCGCGCTTGAGAATCTGGAGCCGGGCATGATTGTGCGGCTGGATCTGCCGGCCAACACCGCACCGCTGTTCCGGGTGGGCGGCCAGTCGCTGGCCCGGGCCCAGGCCATCCGCTTTGGCGAGCACCGGGCGGCGCGCATCGCCGACCCCATTCCCGACTCCGCAGGCGGGCCACGGCAATGAGCTACGCAGACTGCTGGACCAAAGTGGCCACCGATCTGTTCGCGCAGGCCCTGGCCGGCGAGCCGCAGTTGGCCGAGTCGCTGCCCAAGCCGCTGGGCGCCGGCTCGTTCGCCTTTGCGGCCACGGTGGCCGGCGATGAGGCGGGCCGCTTCGTGATGGTTCTCGACGGCGGCATTTTGGAAACCACGCTGATGGGCGATGGCGTGGACCAGAAGGCGGGCTGGGCCGAGCTGTTGCGGGAGGTGGCCGAGGCCGCCGCCGGCGAGTTGCTGGCCACCACGGGAAAAAAATGCCGGGTGGAGAAGTTCGAGCCAGCCGCGCCGGAGAGCCAGATTTCGCGCGCCTACCAGTTGCGCGCCGGAGACCGCAGCTTTGTGATTCTGGTCCGCGACGATGTGCGCGAGGCGGCCCGCGCGGCCCAGCCCGCGGCCTCGCCGGCTGCAAAAGCCGCGTCCGCACCGCCGCCAGCGGCAACCATGAGTAGCGGCGGCATTTCGGCTCCGCCATCCGGACAGGGCGCTGGGCAGGGCGCCGGAGTCCATGCCGGACTTCATGCCGGACTTCATGCCGGACTAAGCCCCGGCCTGGAACTGCTGCTCGATGTCGAACTCGAGGCCTCGCTGCGCTTCGGTTCGCGGGAGATGCCGCTGGGCGAGATTCTCGATCTGGGGCCCGGCGACGTTGTCCAGCTCGATCGCCATGTGGCCGACCCGGTCGACCTACTGGTGGGAGACAAGATCGTGGCGCGCGGCGAGGTGGTGCTGGTCAACGGCAACTTCGGGCTGCGGGTCACCGAAGTGGCCGAGCCCAGGAAGCGGCTGGAGAGTATTCGATGCCTCTTTTGAATCGCATTCCCGCCGCGCTGGTCCGCACCGCGCGCACCCTGGTTCCGGGCCTTGCGGTGGACCAGTCCGAGCCCGTTCCCATGCCCGGTGGGTGGGAGGGTTATCCGCCACCGGCACGGCCGGGCGTGTTTGAACACTGCGCCAACCCCAACTGCGAGTCGGGCTGGATCAAGGTGTGGCGCAGCCGCCGCACGCCTATCTTCGAGGGCGGCTGGTGCTGCTCGCCGCAGTGTACCCGGGCCTGCGTGGAAGCGGCGCTGCATCGCGAGATGGATGGGCGCGGCGCGGCCCAGGAGAGCCATCGGCACCGCATTCCGCTGGGGCTTTCCATGCTGGAGCAGGGTTGGATCTCGGCCGCGCAGTTGCGCGAGGCGCTGGAGGCGCAGCGCTCCGCGGGCGGCGGACGGCTGGGCCAGTGGCTGGTGTGCAACCGCGCGGTGAACGAGGATCTGGTGACCCGCGCGCTGGGGCTGCAGTGGAGCTGCCCGGTGCTGGGCGTGGAGTTTCACGACGCCGAAGGCATGACTTCGCTGCTGCCGCGCTTTTTTGCCGACGCCTTTGGCGCGCTGCCGCTGCGCGTGGCCGCAGGCAAGATTCTTTACCTGGGCTATGAGGGCCATCCCGATCCGGTGCTGGCTCTGGCCGTCGAGCGCATGACCGGCCTGCGGGTAGAAAGCGGCCTGGTGCCGGCTTCGCTGTTTCGTCCGGCGCATGCGCGGCTGCTGGACGCGGTCTATCCCCGCGTGGAACTGGTCGAGGCTGTCTCCGAGTCGGCGCTGGCCCACTCGATCGTGCGCACCATCGAGCGCACCCAGCCGGTGGAGTCGCGGCTGGTGCGCGTGCATCGATGCCTGTGGCTGCGGGTGTGGCTGCGCGGGCAGCGCTCTCCGTTGCCCGAGCCGGATCTGGTCGAAGACCTGGTGGGCACCTCGGTCGGTCCCTGAAGCTTCCCAAACAATCTCTTCGTTCAGAAAATATTGCCGCTCCGCTTCGCGCTTGCGCTCATGGATTCGATGGCTTTGCCGATAGGCAAATCGAGCACAGGAGCTGGGCATGAGCGAAATTCACACCTTGATCGTCGATGATTCCTCGGTAATGCGCAAAATTGTGGAGCGCGCCCTGCGCCAGGCGGGCCTGGACCCGCTGGTGGTGCATGAGGCAGGCAGCGGCGTCGAGGGCCTGGACGTGTTGAAGTCACGGCAGGTCGACCTGATTCTCTCCGACATCAACATGCCGTCGATGGACGGTCTGGAGTTTCTTCGCCAGATTCAGGCGCAGAACCTGGCTCCCGGGGTGCCGGTTGTGATGATTACCACCGAGTCCAGCGAGGAGCATGTGAAACAGGCCATTCAAGCCGGCGCGCGCGGCTATATTCGCAAGCCGTTTACGGCCGAACAGGTAAAGGAACGCGTGCTGCCGCTGGTTCATGCGGCGGTCTGAGACAGGGGCGAAGAAGGCGGGAGGTTGAGCCATGTTGAACGGTGTTCGCGGCGGATCGTATGCGCGGTCGGCGGTCAGCGTGAAAAACGAAGGGGAACGAACCATGTCGGTGTCTTTGCGTGAATCCGTGCAGACAGTCTCCGATCCGCGGAGCCTGGATGCGAGCGTGGAAGAAGTCTTTCAAATGATGCTGGGCGTGAGCTGTCAGCGCGAGGACGCGTATCCGGATCCGGGACAGTCCGAGTCGGTCACCGCAGTGGTGGGCTTCGGCGGGCTGCTCAGCGGAGCCTGCGTCTTCCGCTCCCAGGGCGAGGCTGCCGTCAAGATCGCCGCTCACATGACCGGAATGGAGTTCGATTCGGTCGATGGCACGGTCAAGGACGCCATCGGCGAAATCTGCAACATGCTGGCCGGCACCTGGAAAGGCAAGGTTCCGGAGCTGGCCGCGCACTGCGGTCTCTCGGTCCCGGCCGTCATCACCGGCCGCGACTACAACCTGCACGTGCAGGCTCCGGAGTTCCAGCTCAACCACGTCTACAGCTTTGAGGGAGCACATTTTGCGGTAACCATTGTCTGCGACGGCCTGCAGTAAGGCTGCCGCAGACGCAGCCATCCGGGCTTACTGGACCTTGTTCTTTCAGGGTTCATTGTCACGAAGCTCATTTTTCGTGACTCATTTTTCGAGGCGCATGTTGTTGGGACCGATACTTCCCCGGCTCGGGTTTTTCCCAGCGGCCCGGCTTTTCACGCGGCGCGGACTCTGTTGATTCCGCTCGCTCCCTCCTTATTGCTAATTTGCTCTAATCTCTCTGTCTCACTTGCGGTCACTCATCTGCAAGGTCTCCTGCACATCAGGAGTCTTTCCGCATGGACAGTGGATACTACGCAGCAATGACCGGCCTGGAGGCCCGCACCCAGGCGCTCGATACGGCCGCCACCAATCTGGCCAATGCGGCTACGCCGGGCTACCGCGCCGAGCGGGAGTACTTCCGCTCCGTGCTGCTGGGGCCTGACGCGCTCGACTCGCAGTTGGGCGAGACGCTGAACAACTATGGATTGCTGGGCGGCGACCGGCTGAGCATGACCCAGGGCCCGCTGCAGCAGACCGGCAATCCGCTTGACCTGGCCATCGAAGGTCAGGGTTTCTTCGAAATCCAGACCGCCAACGGACTCCGCTTCACCCGCGATGGCGCCTTTCACCGCACCCGCAACGGGCAGTTGGTCACCGATGCCGGTGAGCTGGTGCTTTCCACCACCGGCCAGCCCATCGGCGTGCCGCCGGGGCTGGTGTCGGTGGGCGCCGACGGAATCGTGTCGGTGGACGGCGGCGCGGTGGGCGCGGTGGGTGTGTTCACCTTTCCCGACGGGGCGCAGTTGACCGCCGAGGGCGCAAATCGCTATATCGGCCCCAAGGGCGTGAAGCCGGTGCAGTCGCTGAGCGCCGCTATCCACCAGGGAGCCATCGAGTCAGCCAACGAGAACGTGATTCAGGGGTCGCTCGACCTGGTGATGATGCAGCGCCAGGCGGAGATGATGCTTCGCGCGCTGACCATGTTCCATAACGAGTTCAACAAGTTTGCCGTCGAGGAGCTGCCCAAGGTGTGAGAACAGAGATCAGGTTTCAGGGGTCAGGTATCAGTTTCTTACTGGAACACTCAGGAACGGTGGAAACGGAAGATAGCGGCCCGAACGAACTGATTTTCCGACCCCTGTCTCCAAAGGAGGAACAATGATTCGAGCTTTGTATACCGCCGCCAGCGGCATGAGCGCGCAGCAGTTGAATCTGGACACCATCGCCAACAACCTGGCCAACTCTTCGACCACCGGGTTCCGGCAGTTGCGGCTGGAGTTTCAGGACATGGTTTACCAGAACCTGGTGACGCCGGGCGCGGCGCAGAGCCAGAACACCGTCTCGGCGGGATTGCAGATCGGGCTGGGCACCAAGTCGGCGGCCACCGAGGTCATTGCCACCCAGGGCGAGCTGAACGAAACCGACAACCCGCTCGATGTGGCCATTGAAGGCACGGGATTCTTTCAGGTGCAGCGGCCCGACGGGACCATCGCCTATACCCGCGCCGGGCAGTTCCAGTTGAACAACCAGGGAACGCTGGTCACCACCCAGGGCGATCCGATTATTCCCACCATCACCATTCCACCCAACGCCACGGCGGTGACCATCACCCAGTACGGCGTGGTGAATGCGACCCTGCCTGGCCAGCAGAATCCCTCGCAGCTCGGCCAGATCCAGTTGGCCACGTTTCCCAACCCCGGCGGCCTGGAGAGCATGGGCAACAACCTGCTCCAGTCCACGCTCAGCTCCGGCGATCCGGTGCTGGGCAATCCCGGCGGCACCGAAGGGCTGGGCACGCTGCAGCAGGGCTATCTCGAAAACTCGAATGTGGACGTGGTGACCGAGTTCGTGCAGATGGTGCTGGCCCAGCGGGCCTACGAGTCGAACTCCAAGGTGATCAAGGCCGCCGACGATATGTACGGACAAGTGAACAATATGGCGCAGTAAGACGCGGGCGTTGCGGGCTGGCTGCGGCGAGGATGTTGTGAACAGAGTTGCGAAATTTGCGATGACGGCCGTGGCAGCGGCCGTAGCTGCGGCCATGACGGTCGCGGCCTGCTCGGCGGCGGTGGCCGCCCAGCCGTCGGCCGGCAACGTCAGCCGGATGACGCGTCCGGTGCTGCGCGGCGAGGTGCTGCGCCAGATCGACGATCCGGCCGCGCATGGAACCTGGCTGCTGGTTCGCGACCCGGTTCATCGCGCCGGTCCGGGGCGGCTGATCTGGGTTCCCAACGGCGCCGCGCCGCGGGAAGCGGTTTCGTCCGCGGCCGACGAGGCGCCGCGCAATCCGCTGCAGCCGGTGATTTTGGCCGGCGACCAGTTGGTGGTGGAAGAAGAGACGCCGGTGGTGGATGCGCGTCTGGAAGCGACGGCGTTGAATCCGGCGCCGGCTGGTGCGTCGTTGCACGTGCGGCTGCAGATTGGCGGAAAAGTGGTGCGGGCGATTGCCGTCGGCCCCGGACTGGCGCGGCTGGCGCCGGAGCTGGAGATCGAGCCATGAAGCGGATTTTGAAGCCAGACCTGAAACCCGACCTGAAACGAGAGTTACAGCGGTCCACTCTGTGGGCTTGCTTGTTTGCCGTGGCGCTGTTCGGGTGCGCTGTGCCGGTGGTCCGCGCGAAAAGGCATTTGCCGCTGCTGCCGGCCGCCAAACCCACCCCGCCCGAAGCGGCTCTGGATGCCTATATTCAGCGGGTCAACGCCACCCAGGCGGCCGAGGTGCGGAGCCCCGGCTCTATCTGGAGCCCGGAGGGAAAGCTGGTGCGGCTGAGCACCGATGCCAAGGCCTTCCGGCTGCATGACGTGCTTTCAATCGTGGTTTCGGAAAGCCTGGCCGCCTCGACCGACGGGCAGGTAAAGAACTCCCGCGCTTCGAACGCCAACTCCGGCCTGACGGCGTTGTTTGGAGCCCTCAAGGCGGGCAACAATCTGCAGAACCTGCTGGGAATGACCGCCGCTTCCGGGCTGAATGCGCAGGGCCAGAGCACCACCAATTCCAGCCTGGCGACGACCTTCGGCGCCGAGGTTATGAACGTGCTGCCCAACGGCATGCTGGTGGTGCAGGCCACGCGGCAGTTGACGTTTTCAGGCGAGACACAGCTCATCCGGCTGCGCGGCCTGGTGCGGCCCGAGGACGTGAGCGCGCAAAACGAGGTCCAGTCGACGGCCATGACCGATCTGGAGCTTGAGGTAACGGGCAAGGGCATTGTGAACGACTCAACCTACCGGCAGAACCCGATTGTGCGCTTCCTGGAGCGGATGCTGGTGTTTTGAGAACAGAGATCAGGGATCAGAGGACAGGGATCAGAAAACCAAATACGGGAAATCAGGTACAGGGAACGGGATCAGGGAACTTGGGAATTAAGGGAACTAGGAAATCAGGAATCAAGGGCTCAGGAAAAAAGGTTGCGATGGTGGCTGTCAAGACAATGCGGGCCGGTGTGACGATCCGGCGGCCGACTCGGTTCGGCTGGCTGCCGGTGTTCTCGCTGCCCAGCCTGTGGACGGGCCTGTGCATGGTCCTGTGCCCATTGTGGATGGCCGTGTCCGTGTCCGCTGCTGCTGCCACGCCCGACCCGATGGCCGCCGCCGCGCAACTGGCGCGGGTGAAAGATGTGGCCAGCATCGAAGGGATTCGCGACAACCAGTTGGTGGGCTACGGGCTGGTGGTGGGCCTGCACGGCACCGGCGACAGCCAGCAGACCGTTTTTCCGGCCCAGACGCTGGTGTCGACGCTGGAGCGGATGGGCGTGACCGTGCCGCAGAGCGGAGCCCAGAGCGCGGCCAACATGCAGGTAAAGAACATGGCGGGAGTGTTTGTGGTGGCGACCATGCCGCCCTTCTGCACGCCGGGCTACAAGCTGGACGTAACCGTCTCCTCGGCCGGCGATGCGCGCTCGCTTGAAGGCGGCATCCTGCTGATGACCCCGCTCTATGGGCCGGACGGACAGATTTTTGCGCAGGCGCAGGGCGGGCTGGTGCTGGGCGGCTATTCGGTGACGGCGGGCGGCAATACCCGGCAGATGAACCACCCCACCACGGCGCGGATTCCCAACGGGGCGCTGGTGGAGAAAGCCGTGCCCTTCAACCTGGACCAGTTGCACACCATCGACGTGGTTCTGAACGACGCCGACTTTCATACCGCCGAGGGTACGGCCATGGCCATTGACAAGGTGCTGGGCGCCGATCGCGCGCATGCCATGGACAGCCGGCGGATCGAGGTGATGCCCGAGCCGGGCGAGGACGTGCCGGCGCTGCTGGACAAGATCGAGTCCGCACAGATTGAGGTCTATCCGCGGGCGCGGGTGGTGGTGAACGAGCGCACTGGCACGGTGGTGATCGGTGGCACGGTCAGGCTGCAGCCGGTCTCCATTCTGCACGGCGGCCTGAGCGTGAACGTGATTGCGCAGACCCAGGTGTCGCAGCCCGGTCCTTTTTCCACTGGAACCACCCAGGTGGTGCAGCAGACTACCGTGCAAGCCGAGGACAAGCCGGTGAACCGGATCGATCTCAAAGAGGGCGCGACGGTGGAGGATCTGGTACAGGAATTGCAACGTACAGGGGCAGGCGCGCGGGATGTGATTTCGATTCTGCAGGCGATGAAACAGGCCGGAGCGCTTGAGGCCGATCTGGAGGTTTTGTAATGCACATCTACGGCAAACCGCTCGAAAACCCGCAGCCGGACATCGCACAAACGGCTCCCAATCCCAAGCTGGTGCACGCGGCGCATGAGTTTGAAGGACAGATGATGAAGGAGTTATTGCAGCCGATGGCGGATTCGGACGCGCTCGGAGGCGAGGACGACGACAGCTCCGGCCTGGGGCTGGGTTCGGGCTCGGGATCGGGCGGAGCGCTGTCCGACTTCGCCTCTGAGACGCTGGGGCAGGCCCTGAGCCAGCGTGGCGGATTCGGCATTGCCGACCAGATCATTCACGAACTTTCCCGGAATGGTAACCGGAAGGGTACTAGTAAGGTAACCGCTCCTCCGCGCGCGGATACCGTGATGAGAAGACATCAATGACTCTAGTACTTGGCTGCCGCGCCGATAGACACGGCAGAGAGATTTAAGGAGAGAAGGAGAGAACGAGATATGGATATACGCAGCAATCTGGAGGGTTTGCGGTCGCTGCTGGGAGTCAACACAACGGCCCCGGCTACAACCCCGGCCCGGACCAACAACAACGCGTCTGAGGCGAACGGACCTTACGGCGATCTGGCGACGCTGAGCAGCGCGGGCAGCCAGGTTTCGGCGGCAGCATCCGGCGATGGCGTGCGCATGGACAAGGTGGCCTCAATTCAGGCCGCGCTGGCAGCTGGCACCTACAGCGTGCCGGCTTCGGCGGTGGCTTCCAGGCTGATCGACTCGATGCTGGGGGCGCGCTAGAAGCCGAGCATCCGGCAGCGCCGGAGAAACCTGTGCGGCGGCGAGGAAGCGCGTCCCACTGGGGCGCACGGTACCGGTGTCTCCGGGATTTGCTCTGCGATTCGTTCCGGGACTCGCTCTGCTGCCGGACGGCCGATTGGCAAGACCGGAGAGATCAGAAAGGAAGAAGCAGGCATGACCGAACTGAGGGTCCGGCCCGCACGTCCGCAACTCAAGCAGTTGGTGGCCGAGGCGTCGCACGCCCTGGCCACTCTGGACGCGGACCGGCTGGAGGAGCTCGCGCTCTCTTGCCAGGCGCTCAACCGCGACCTGGCGCCGGGCGATGCCGCCGAGCGCGCGTCTCTGGCGCGGCAGGCGCGCGAGGCGGTGGACGATATGGCGGTGTTTGGCCGCGTGCTGGCCGCCACGCGAGCCAACCTGAAGGTGCTGCGGCGGTTGCGTGCGCTGCGCGAGGGCTGCTTTGACTATGGCAGCTCGGAGTGGACGGGGAGCGGCCATGGGCACGATTAACTCGGCGCTGAACATCATGACCGGCGCTCTGAACAATGATCAGGCGGCGCTGAACGTGGTGGCTAACAACGTGGCCAACGCCAACACTCCTGGCTACACCGAGGAGCAGCCTGGTTGGCAGCAGAACGGCCCCATCGACATCAACGGCAATCTGATCGGCCAGGGCGCGACGGAGACCGGCGCGGTCTCGCAGCGCGATCGCGTGCTGAACGAGCGGCTCGACCAGCAACAGCAACTGGCTTCGGCCTCTGGCACCCGACTTACAGCGCTCAATACCGTGCAGTCGCTGTTTACGCCCGACTCCGGCTCCTCAACGTCGGCGGCCGGCGATATCGGCAGCGACCTTACCGGCTTTTTCAATTCGTTTTCCTCGCTCGAGGCCAACCCGACCGACAATGCGCTGCGCCAGAACGTGCTTTCGACCGCCTCCACTTTGTCCGGAGATATTTCGAACGCGGCAGCCAGCCTGAACGCGCAGCGCTCGGCGCTGGACCAGGAGGCCACCGGGGTGACCAGCCAGGTGAACTCGCTCACCAGCGCGCTGGCGCAGCTCAACCTGCAGATCCAGTCGGCCTCGCCGAACAGCGACGCGGGCACGTTGGAGGACCAGCGCCAGCAGGATCTGAGCCAGCTTTCGCAATTGGTCGGCATCAACCAGATCACCACCGAGAACAATGGGCTCTCCATTACCACCACGTCGGGACAACTGCTGGTCTCGCAAGGCCAGAGCTTCCAGATCACCACCGGCTCGGTGAATGGCGTGACCGACTTTTTTGCCGGCGGCAATGATATTACCGCGCAGCTTAGCTCGGGCGGCGGCCAGTTGGGCGGATATCTCACCGCGCGCGACCAGGACATTCCCTCGGTACTGAACTCGCTCGATCAGCTCGCCTACGGCGTCTCCACGCAGGTGAATGCGCTGAACAACGCGGGCACCGATCTGGCCGGAGACAACGGCAACGCGGGCGACATTTTTCTGGAGCCGACGCAGGTGGCCGGCAGCGCCGCGGCCATGAGCGTGGTGATGACCGATCCCAATCACATTGCCGCCGCGGCGCTGGGCGGAGGTTCGGGAGACAACGGCAACGCCGTCGCCATGGCCGGCGTTGCCAATCAGACGATCGTCAACGGAGAGACGCCGTCCAACTACTACTCGGACTTTGTGACCACGCTGGGCTCTACCGTGCAGCAGGTGCAGACAGAGAATACGGCGCAGACCGCGTCGGTTACGCAGTTGCAAACGCAGAACAACTCGCTTTCGAGCGTCAATCTCAACGACGAGGCTTCTTCGCTGACGCAGTTCGAGCGCAGCTACCAGGCCGCCTCGCAGGCGTTTACGATTCTGAACACGATGATGGCTTCGGCGCTCAACCTGGGGGAACAGACGACTGTCTCGTAGTGCCATCGCGCGCAAAAAAGCGCTCCAGGCGCGCGCGGCAGAGACGGTCGGAACCGGTGCAAGGAGCCGGGATGGGAATGGAGCAGAGAGAACACGACAATGCGAGTGGATCCGACCTACCTTACCAACCTCGCCAGCTCGCTCGACCAGGTGCAGGCGAACCAGGAGCAGTTGACGGCTGAGCTTTCGAGCGGCGTGCGCGTAACCGCCATCGGCCAGGACCCGCTGGCCGCCGGCGAGAATGTGCTGCTGCTCAACCAGATTCAGCAGGACGACTCGTTCACGCAGACATCCAGCTTGGCGACGGGGCAGCTTCAGGTGGCGGACTCGGCGTTGGGCAGCGTGGTATCGCAGTTGACTCAGGCCATTTCGCTGGCCACCAGCGCCAACAACGGCACGCTCAATGCGAGCGATGTGCAGTCGGTGGGCAACCAGATCGCCGGCATTGTGGCCGAGGTGCAGTCGCTGGCCAATACCAGCTACCAGGGCGAGTACATCTTTGGCGGCGGACAGACGGCGGCGGCGCCTTTCACCACTTCCACCGCGACTTCTCCCGCCGTGACCACCTACGGCGGCGACAACGACGTGAACTATCTGGAGATGCCGAACGGACAGAAGATTCAGTTGAACGTGCCCGGCGACCAGATTTTTCAGGGCACGGGAGCGAGCGGCGTCTTTTCCGCGCTCAATAATCTCATCGCCGACTACTCCACCGGCACGGTGAACACGCAGCAGGCGGTGAGCGACACCGCGGCGCTGAACACCGCGCTCAACTACGTTTCGCAGCAGCGGGTGACCATCGACAACTCCATTACGCGGCTCCAGTCGGCGTCAGAAGCGGTAACCAGCGAGCAGACGCAGTTGACCGTGGCGCAGACCAACCTGATGCAGGCCGATGTGGCGCAGATTTCCACGCAGCTCTCGCTCAGCGAGACACAGCAGACCGCGCTCGAAGACGTGATTGCGCAGCTCGGGTCCAGCCAGAACGACTTGTTCAGCAAGATTGAGGCCTAGCGAGTTCTCTGACCGCTTGTTTTCTCTGGCTGCTTGTTTTCGTGCCACTGCGGCATTTGTCAAAAGGTCCTTTGCAGCCAGAATCGCATCTGGAACGGTTCGACGGGGTGGTAAACGTCTGTGAATCTCGGAATATCTGTTGGCGTTACTCGTGAGACATACGCGTAATCAATGTCGTGATCGCGGCGGTTAAGCAAGTTCAGGAATTCAGCCGAAATGTGCCACTTCTTAGTAATTTGATAACCAGCCTCCGCATTGAGCAATAACGTTGTCTTCGAGCGATAACTTCCGTCGGATGTCAAATCGCGCGGGCCAAAGTTGCGCACGCGAAAACTTGCCATGAGGCCCTTGTAATCGTGCACTGTGGCGCCCGCTGAAATCACCGTTCCAACCGCCTCGGGCACATGCTTGCCACCCGGGCCTTGCACAAGCTGGCCACCAACGCTGACATACTCCGCATCATCCGGGTCTATTTCGATAAATTGGGCCCTGGAGTCCGCCATGTCAAAATCAAGAGCAAAATTTTCCAGGGGCGTGTAGTAGTTCGCCCATTCGATGCCATAGCGGTTGCTCGGCTGTTGTGAAGCAACCGTGCCTCCGGTATCACCATCCTGCTCCAGTTCGGAATTACTGCGGAGATACCAGAGCGAAAGAGTGCTTTGCAGATGTGGGACGGCCGCAATGCGCGCGCCGAATTCTCCGCCTTTGGTCTGGACTAGGGGAGAGATTTTCGAGACGGGCGTATTGGGGTAAGGATTGTCCGCTGAAATCGGTTCCACCGTTTGCGTTGCGCCGCGCCCGTCATTGCTGTGATAACTGAACCCGCCCTGTGCATAGAACTCAATATTGGACCACGGGCCGAAGATTAAACTTAATTTTGGGCTGGGCAGGAACTTGGTGGCCGAGCCGGAATTGTCCTCGGCGAAGTTGACGCCCAACTCATTCGGAGTCAAGCTGGTGTCGGCAAATTTTTCGTCGTCCCCGCGCAAGGCCGCGTCCGAACGGAATTTTCCTGCCCACTGGATCTTATTCTCCACATAAAAACCTACCAGCGTGTCGGTAAATTTATTCGCATCCGTGGTCGCGGGCAGAGTGGTGCCAGTGTCGGAATCAGTTTTGTCTACGCGCACGCGATCTTTCGTCTGGTAAAGGCCGTTGTGGACCCAATCGTTGCGGACTTGCAGGCCGAAGGTATTTTCTACCCTGCGGCCAAACCATTCGCTGAAAATGGTGCGGCGAGCGTCCAGACCCGCCACCCAGCGCCTGTCCTGCTGTTCGAACTGATCGCCGTGAATGGGATCGGTCAGGTAGTAAGTGAAATCGGAAAATAGATTGAGATCATAATAAAATCCGTAGGCCATGATTTTCGTCTCGGCATTTGTGCCGCGGCGATGCCATTCGCCCTGCAAGCTATAACGCTGCGACTCGCCACCATCGGTCGGGTTGAGTGCGCCGAAGAAACCTACGAGTGGCACGGCGTCTGCGGGGATTTGATCGCTCGAGTGCCATGTTCCACGGTAAGCGCGGGCGGTGATGCTGAAACCATCGGTGTCTCCGCCCTGGCTGTAGGTTAGCAAGCCATTGTATTTGTAAAAATTATCCTCATGCGTAGTCCATGGGCCGTTATCGTGATATACCTCTCCGCCATACAGCAAACTGCCCAGGCCGAGCTTTCGCGACACGCCGAAAACGGTCCGCCCATAGCCATACTGGCCGCCTTCCACCTTGAAGAAGTTCCGGGGCAGCGTCTGGAAAAATACTAAATGGGCCGATCCGGCCGAGCCATAGTTGCCGACATTCGCGTAATAAGGACCCTTCTCGAAATCCACCCGCCGCACAAACTCGGGGGGAACAATGTTCATGTCCGAGTACCCCTCGCCGTGCGCGTGCGACGGCAGGTTCAGCGGCATATCGTCGAGGAAGATGGCGAAATCTGTGCCGTGGTCAAGATTGAAGCCGCGAAGAAAATATTGGTTGGCCTTACCGCCGCCGGCGTGTTGCGTGATGATGAGGCCGGGGACCGTTTCCAGGATTTCTCCCGAACGAAGAATCGGACGATCCTGGATTTCCTTTGCGCCCACCGTTCCCTGGGTGGCGGAATCGGCAATTCCGATGAGGTCATCCGCCCGGCCCCGCACGTTTATGACGGTGCTCGCGGCGCTCACGACCAGAGAGATGCACTGCGGGGCCAGTGCCTCGGTGGTTCCTATGGTGACAGGCATTTCTTTGGTTTCAAATCCGGGATTCGATACGACGAGCCGATAACTACCTGCCTTGAGTCCAGAAATAATGAAAGAGCCGTTCCTGTCAGAATGTGTCGTTTGTTGTGCAGTATCGTTTCGAACCTGCACGGTAGCCCCGACAATCACCGCGCCAGACGTGTCAACGACAGTTCCTGCCAGCTGAGGCGGATAAGCCTTATCACTTGCGGCGAGCGCCGCGCGCAAGGGAAGAATCGCGAGCAGTAAAAACCCGAGGGCCAAGAGAATGCACGCTCTTCCTGGTCGCGTCGGGTTAGGCCGGTTCCACACTGAATTCATAAGAATTTCAGGATCGTGTTACCCTTGGATGTCGGATTTTCCGGAGAAAATAATCCCCTGGACGTGTACGTTTGCAATCGTAATACACTTTCAATATTTGTGCTACGTCGGGCCCGATAAAGAATCCACGTGGCTGCATCTAAATCCGAGGAACCGCGATGCCCTCGTTTCTGCGCGCCCTGGCCAATGACGAACCCGGCAACACCAGGGCAAAAATAATCGCCTTATATGCGTTCCTGCTGGCCTTTAACCTGGCCGCATGGTGCTGGGCGCTCGCCGCCTTTCACAGGTTTCCTGTGCTTTTGGGCACGGCGTTTCTGGCCTACAGCTTTGGGCTTCGCCATGCGGTGGATGCCGATCACATTGCGGCCATCGATAATGTCACCCGAAAATTGATGCAGACGGGAAAGCGGCCGGTCGCCGTAGGATTGATGTTCTCGCTCGGGCATTCTACCGTCGTCATTGTCGGGTCCATCGCGATTGCAGCCACCGCGCTCGCGCTCCAGCATCGCATCGATGCGGTAAGAGAGATTGGCGGCGTGATCGGCACACTGGTGTCGGCGCTCTTCCTGTTTGGAATCGCTATTGTCAACCTGATGATTCTTCATTCGGTTTATCGCAGTTTCATGCGTGTCCGGCGTGGAGAGCCCTATGTCGATGAAGATTTCGATATGCTGCTTGGCAACCGTGGATTTCTTTCCCGCATGTTCCGCCCGATGTTCGCATTGATCCGGTCCAGTTGGCACATGTATCCACTGGGCCTGCTGTTTGGCCTCGGCTTCGATACGGCCACTGAAATCGGGCTGCTCGGCATCTCCGCTGCGGAAGCTTCCAAGGGTCTGCCGTTGTGGTCGATCCTGGTGTTTCCGGCGCTTTTCGCCGCCGGGATGTCGCTGATCGATTCGACAGACAACATCTTGATGCTGGGAGCCTATGGATGGGCCTTCGTGAAGCCGATCCGGAAGCTTTACTACAACATTACGATCACCTCCGTGTCCGTCCTGGTTGCACTGGCCGTCGGCGGCGTGGAGGCGCTGGGGCTGCTGGCCGGCCAGTTCCACCTGACCGGGGGATTCTGGAATTTCGTCAACCGGCTCAACCAGAACTTTGGCATGCTGGGTTACTGCATCATCGGGCTGTTTGCCGCGAGCTGGGTTCTGTCGATCGCCATATATAAATGGCGCGGATTCGACGATCTCGAATTTGGCTCCTGAGAGGCCAGTCTAAGAGCCTGTTCACGATCTTTCAAATGTGAGGGAGAGGGAGAGGGGGTCACCAAGGCGGATATATGCAGAGCAGCGGCAGGGGCGATAGCTATGAAGGATGAAGCCGAGAAAGCCTTATCCGAGCGATGTGAGCCGGGAGTACGGTGCATTCGTATTTTGCCCAGTGGA
>DATAVZ010000058.1:0-6139 GCA_036267475.1 Occallatibacter sp. | reverse complement strand
CCTCGTCCAGGTCGCCGTCCGCGGTGACGAGCCGCTCCACCGTGCTCTCCCGCCCCGAAGGGAGCACCCGGACGCGGTCACTCGGCCGGACCGTGCCCCCGACGATCATCCCGGAGAAGCCCCGGAAGTCGAGGTTGGGCCGGTTCACCCACTGCACGGGGAGGCGGAACGGGTCATCGGGGCTGGCGGCGGGGATGTCGACCGTCTCGAGGTAGTCGATCAGCGTCGGGCCGTGGTACCAGGGGGTGTGGGTGCTGGGCCCGGCGACGTTGTCGCCCCGCAGGGCCGAGATCGGGATGCACACGACGTTGGAGAGCCCGATGTCGTCTGCGAAGCGGCGGTAGTCGGCCTCCACTTGCGCGAAGACCTCTTCGGAGTAGTCGAGCAGGTCGAGCTTGTTGACGGCGAGGACGACATGACGGATGCCCAACAGCGAGACGAGGAAGCTGTGACGGCGGGTCTGGGTGAGGATGCCGGCCCGGGCGTCGACGAGGATCACGGCCAGCTCGGCCGTCGACGCTCCCGTCACCATGTTGCGGGTGTACTGCTCATGGCCGGGAGTGTCGGCCACGATGAACTTGCGCCGCTCGGTCGTGAAGAACCGGTAGGCCACGTCGATGGTGATGCCCTGCTCGCGCTCGGCGCGCAGACCGTCGGTGAGCAGAGCAAAGTCCAACTGGCCGGGAGCGGTGGTTCCCTTGCCTTCAATGGACTTCACCTGATCTTCGTAGACCGACTGGGTATCGTAAAGCAGGCGTCCGATGAGCGTGGATTTGCCGTCGTCCACGCTGCCTGCGGTGGAAAAGCGCAGCAGATCTTTCTCGCGTTCCTGCAGCAGAAAATCTTCAATGGAAAAGGCGGGCGATGCAATGGCCGACATTTAGAAGTAACCCTCCCGCTTCTTGATCTCCATGGAGCCTTCCTGGTCGTGATCGATGACGCGATTGGCGCGCTCGGAAGAGCGAAACGAAATCAGCTCCGCGATAATCGCCGGAATGGTGTCCGCGTCGGAACGGATGGCGCCGGTGCACGGGCTGCAACCCAGCGAGCGCAGCCGGCACTTGACCATCTGCGGCTGCTCGCCTTTGCGCGCCACAAACGCCTGCTCGATGGGCATCAGCACGTCCTGACCGGGACCGATGGGGCGCACGTACATGGGACGCTCCCTGGCAAAGTAGAGATCGACCACCGGAATCTTTTCCTCGTGGATGTACTGCCACACATCCATCTCCGTCCAGTTGGAGAGCGGGAACACGCGAATGCTCTCGCCGGGATGAATGCGCGCGTTATAGAGATTCCACAGCTCGGGCCTTTGATTCTTCGGGTCCCACTGGCCGGCCGTGTCGCGGAAGGAGTAGATGCGCTCCTTGGCGCGGGATTTTTCCTCGTCGCGGCGCGCGCCGCCAAAGGCTGCGTCGAAGTTGTAGTGGCGCAGCGCATCGAGCAGCGCCTGGGTCTTGAGCAGTCCGCAGCAGCGCTTGGTGTCGAGCGCAATTGGATTGGTGCCCGCGGCGATGGCCGGCTCATTGCGCCACACCAGCAGCTCGGCGCCGATGGAGCGCGCCATCTCATCGCGGAAGCCCAGCATCTCGGCAAACTTGAAGCCGGTGTCGATATGCAGCAGGGGGAAGGGAATGGGCGCGGGATAAAACGCCTTCTGCGCCAGCCGCAGCATCACCGCCGAGTCCTTGCCGATGGAGTAGAGCATCACCGGGCGCTCGAACTCCGACGCCACTTCGCGCAGAATGTGAATACTCTCCGCCTCAAGCAGGCGCAGATGGCTCAGGCGTTGCTGTGGATCGGCGCCCGCGGTTAGTACAGACGATTTGATTTCGCTTTCAGCGACCGGCATCGGAACCTCGTTATTTCAGATGTGTGCGCGGAAGGCCGGCAAACGACGAAGACAAGCCCGGCTCATTCCAGCGGGTGCGTCTTCTGAATCAGTTGTGCCTGGGAGATCAGAGACTAGCGCATACACCCGTCGAAGATGTTCGACAGGCTACAACAAGAACGGCGCTGCGAGGCGCTAGTCATAATGACTGAATTATACAACAAAAATTTGTACCGGCCGCAAACCGCGCGGCAGGGGCCAGGGCAATTGCATTTGAAAGTTGTCGCAAGCAGGTTGCCGCAGGGCGTGCTTTCCATTCAAGATCGAGGTTTTGTATCAATCTAGGTTTTGTTACAGGGCACGCTAGGTCTTGTGTCAGGGCACGACTTGAGTCGTGCCGAATCAGGCACCCACAGCGATAGGGCTTTAGCCCCTGCAAATGCATATCTCCATAAATTGAGCTTTTGCAGCGGCTCAAGCCGGTCTGATCGCGGCCACACATGCGGCACGACTCAAGTCGTGCCCTGTTACAACGCACCCATCAATCAAGGTCTGCAGTTTGCCAAGGTCTGCAGTTTGCGCGATGCTGGTACCCGCATAAAATCCAAATGCGATTGCCCTGCGGCAGCGGCTCGCCGGCAGACTGGCTAAGGCGCAATCGCCGCCACGGCCACCGCCTGGGTCGGATCGGTGCCGGTGGCGGACTTGACCACGGAATCAAGCTGGCCGGCGGTCGTGGTATCGAAAATGTAAGCTTCCAAATCGGGGCTGCCGCCTTCTGAGACGGCCACCACGAAGTTGGCGCTGCTGTCTTCTGCCAGCCCATAAGGTTGAATGCCGGCCGAAACGGTGCTGGCCTGGGCGATGGTGTAGGCGCCGCTGGCGGAGGCGATGGAAAAGCCGGTCACATTGCCCGCCGAACTTAGCCCGACGCCGTTGCCCACGTAGACGTAATCACCGGACGCAATGGGCAGAATGGCTTGCGGCGCGTTGCCGCCGCTGGCGATGGGCGAGCCGGTTGCCTGGGTCAGCGATCCGCCCAGCGAGCTATAGTTGAAGACCCGCAATCCGCCCGTGGTGCCGCCTGAGGCCAGCGTTTCGCCGATATAAAACAGGCGCAGCGTGGGATCGACGGCCACGGAAAGCGCCGAGCCATCGCTGTGGGAGACTGCGACCACGGTCGCGCGGGACCCCAGTGGATTGGTGCTGGAGCTGTTGAACGGAATCACGAGTGTGCCGCCCTGGCCCGAAGCGACAAAGACATTCAGGTCGTCGGAAGACAGGGCCAGTTGATGCACCGTCGCGTTGGTCAGCGCATACTGCTGGCTGCCCACAGTTCCGCCTGTGTAAATGCCGCTCGAGGTGATGGGAATCGCATCCACCTGCACGCCGGCCGTTCCTTGCACCGCGTCCACCAGCCACGAGCCGGAAGTGTCAACCACCATGGACGAAGCCGGATCGGAGGAGATCACTCCGCCGCTGTTTCCGATGGTCAAACCACCGCCGGAGCCGATGTTGTAAAGGTAGATGCCGGCAATGGTGCTTACGTAAAGCAGGCTTCCGTTCGGCGCAATCGCAACGGCGTAGGGCGCCGCGGCCAGCGAATAAGCGCCAATCTTGTTCAACGAGCCGGAGTTGATGTCATAAGCCACCAGTTGCATCGTGGCCTGATTGGTGACATAGAAGTAGCCTCCGGAAAGGGTCGTCGTGGTCCCTCCGCCTGAGCCGGTCGAGTCGGGGGGCTGCCAGAAGTTTCCGCATCCGGCCAAAAGGGGAGTTACAGCCAGCAACAGCCGTGCGCACTTTCGCAGCTTCATCGTCAATCGTCACTCCGGTTCAACACCAGTTCGGGGGCCAGTCAGGCAGCCGCTCAGTAGCCATTCAGTGGCCGGAATCTGTAGAGGATTCAGCCTGAGAAAAGGGTTATGCATTCATCCGTTTGCCGCTGCCCAGTTAGACGCAGCGTGAGCGGTGTGCGCTCGCGCGCCCAGCGCGAAATCGGGGAACGCAAATCGCAAGGCTGAAATCATGGCGCAGAAATCGTGGCGCGGAGCCGAATCGCCCCTGGGGCTCTAATTCGGGCGGCTGTTCGAGTTGGAGCGGCGGCGGAAGCGGTCGTCCAGCGGCTGCCGGCCCTGGAAGCCGGCTTCGAGCGTGTGCCAGTGCTCGATGGAGGACTCACCCATCCGCCAGCACAGCAGAACCACCTGATCGTCCACGCGGCAGGGAAAATCCAGCAGCCCGCCGTCGAGATCCTTGACCTGTACGCCGATCGAGTCGATCTCCGCGATGCTCTCGCGCACGCGCTTCAGGCTGGCCTCCATCTCGGCCCGCTGCTTGGCAACCGCGGTCGCATCCACGCGCATGCCGCCGGAAAGATAAATGCGCTGCGCAAGGCCGGCCATTTCCGACTCAACCTCCTCAGCGGACTGCTTGTCCTCAAGGGCGCGTTTGAGTAGCGACTCAACCACCGGCAGCAGGGACTGAGCTTCGTCGAGAGTGAACGTTTTCATAGGCGACAACCTACATCTAAAGATACGACAATCCACGCCAGGAAAAATGGCACAAGAGTGCAATACGGCGTACCGCATGCCCCACCTGGGAACGGCTCGTGTGGAAAAGTCGTCCCGCTAGCCGGCAGTCGACCCGCGCAGCCGGGCCGGCGCACCCATCTTGCTGCTTTCTTACACTTCCAGCATGCGATCGAGCGCCACCCTGGCCCAGCGCTTTACCCCCGGCCGTACCTGGATGCGGTTCACCACGCGCCCTTCCAGGAGGTTTTCAAGCGCCCAGGCCAGGTGCTGCGGACTGATGCGGTACATGGTCGTGCACAGGCAGCCGGTCGAGTCGAGGGTCATGATCTTTTTGCCCTCGGCTGCAAATCGCCGCGCCAGCCGGTTGACCAGGTGAATCTCAGTGCCGATGGCAAAGGTCGAGCCGGCCGCAGCCTGCTCCACCAGCGCGATAAGGCGCTCCGTCGAGCCCAGCGCATCGGCCTTCTGGCAGACCTCGAAGCGGCACTCGGGATGCACAATCACCTGGATGCCCGGATACTTTGCCCGCACGTCGTCCACATGGCTGGGCAGAAAGCGCTGGTGTACGGCGCAGTGGCCCTTCCACAGCAGAATGCGGCTCGAAGCCAGCCGTTCCTTCGTCTGGCCGCCTTGATTGGGCCCGATCTGGATCGCCCACGGGTCCCACACCGCCATCTCTTCAAGCGGAATCCCCATGGCATGGCCGGTATTGCGGCCCAGGTGCTGATCAGGCAGGAACAGGATGCGCCTGCCCCGCGCAAACGCCCACTCAAAGGCCGTGCGCGCGTTCGACGAGGTGCACACCAGCCCGCCGCGCTCGCCGCAAAAGGCCTTGATGGCCGCGGTCGAGTTCATGTAGGTGAGCGGGATGGTCTCCTCGGCCAGTCCCACGCGCTCCAGCGCCTCCCAGCAGGCCTCCACCTGGGAGATCTCCGCCATGTCTGCCATCGAGCAGCCGGCGTTCAGATCGGGCAGGATCACCTGCTGGCCGGCGCGGCCCAGCACGTCGGCGCTTTCGGCCATAAAATGTACGCCGCAGAACAGGACATACTTTGCGTCCGTCTCCGCGGCAATTTTGGAGAGCTTGTAGCTGTCGCCGGTAAAGTCCGCAAAGCGGATCACCTCATCGCGCTGGTAGTGGTGCCCCAGCAGGATAGTGGTGGCGCCAAGGGCCGCGCGGGCGCGGGCAATGCGCTCGTCCATCGAGTGATCGGGAAGCGCAAGGTAGTTTTCAAGGCTGCAGGAGCCGCCGGTCTCAAGGGACGCGGCCGCTGTCAAATCGTCTAAAACAGGAGTCACCGTATTCCGCCTTCAGTCCTGCCGGCCTCGCACGAGATACGGCGGACGGAGATGTTGAAAGCAAACCGGCTGCAGTGGATGCACTGTACCCGCCGAAAAGTCCACTTGGAACTCTCAGCGGCTACCCCGCCATCCACGGGGCTGTTGCAGCCTTCTCATTCATGGGATGCGGCGGAAAGCCTCCGGATTCTGCAAAATCCGGCCAGACCGCCACAATCCATGTATCGTATTGTAACGTAATCATTACAAAGCGACGGGCACGCAGCTTTGTCGTAGTGACTCAGTTTGAAGGGTACGGGCTTCAGCCCGTACATCGTTGGCCTCAAAGTAGCGCGGGCTTTAGATGGGATGAGACGGCTGGCCTCGCGGAGAGCTAGGCTTTCCGCAGCGCACTCGAGGTGCTAAAGGAGACCAGCCATGAAGAAGGTTAGCAAACCGCATCCTGCGATGAAAACCACGAAGGACAACCCGGCTT
>DATAVZ010000057.1:0-31878 GCA_036267475.1 Occallatibacter sp. | reverse complement strand
CCCGTCGGTTGCTTGTGTGTTGAAGTTGTCATGGCCTGCCTAGCCTCGTTCTGCTTACCCGAACTTTGTACGTCAAGTCTCCCAAGCTGCTGGAACCCATTCCTCAGCCCACGCTCAAGCCTTGCGCGGCTTGTATGCCTTCCGGTTGCGGCTCGATTTTCTGCGTTGCCGCTGGTTCTTGCTGGATCGCCGTCGGGTGCGACACGTCGCGGCTCAGTTCGTATCCCAGCGCCTTCGCGTCGTTCGTATACATCTGCACGTCAAACTGAGCGCGCGACACCGACACATAGGCCATGCGGCTATTGACGAGTTCGCCGGGAGCCTGTTCCGTATCCACGTGGATCAGCACGCCGCGCAAATAGGATCCCGAGTGGTTTTTGCCCTGGTTACGTGGTACGCTCGGAGCTATGCAGATCACTGTGCAGCTTCCCGATGATCTCGCTGAGCGCCCCGATCCGGCGCGCGAAGCGCTGGAGGCGTTCGCCATCGAAGGGTATCGCTCCGGCGCGCTTTCCGCGTATCAGACGCGTATGCTTCTGGGTTTTGAGACCCGCTATGAACTGGATGGCTTTCTCAAGGAGCATGGAGTTTGGGAGCGGGCCTACAGCGTCGAGGACTTGGAGAAGGATGCCGAGGCATTTGAGCGGACGGCATGATCGTTGTTGCCGATACCTCCCCGCTGAATTACCTGGTACTGATTGACGAAGTGGATTTGTTGCCCGCCCTTTTTGGTGAGGTCCTGATTTCGCAGGCCGTCTTTCAGGAATTGAAACACCCTAAAACTCCCGCCAAGGTACAGCAGTGGATCAGCCATTTCCCGGCCTGGCTGGAGGTGCGCACAGTTGCATCCGTACCAAGCCCTGCGTTGATGAAACTGGATGCCGGAGAACGCGAGGCCATTCAATTGGCGCTGTAGCTTGGAATCAGCACCGTCCTTCTCGATGAAACGGATGGGCGGCAGGAGGCGGAAAATCTCCATCTGGAGGTTCGCGGGACGCTTGGGATTCTGGAGCGCGGGGCCAAATTGGGCAAGATCAATTTCCGCCTGGCGCTGAGCAAGCTGGAACAAAGCAACTTCCGAATATCGCCAGCCGTACGGGCAGCTTTCCTAAAGCGAAATCCATAGGCAAATGCTGACTATTCCCTGTGGATGCGAAGTCGTCTAGGCGAATGGCCTCCACTCATCCGGACCATTTTGAGTCCGCTGCGTCTGCCAGTTCCGCCATCCCGGCGCATTTTATGCGGGCGCTGTCGCAGCGCTTTCAAGGGCATCCGCGACGTGCTCCGCCTATCCATTGTACGCTGCGCGGCTGCCGGGAGAACGGCCTGGATGCATGCGCCAAGCGCATTTCCCAATGGCGCGTCCTCCGGGCCGTTTCTCATTGGATACATCCACCCAGGCGCGCTTGCCTCTGGATGCATCCGCTATGCGCATCTCCCAATAGCGCATCCGCCCGGCCATTTCCCGCTGGATGTATCCGCGCAGCGCATTTCTCAATGGCGCGTTCTCCCGCCCGTTTCTCGCTGGATACATCCATCCAGGCGCGCTTGCCGCGGACGCATCCGCCAAGCGCATTTCCCAATCGGCGCATCGGCCTGGTGTTTCCCAACGGGAGCATTTTGTTGTAGCTTGGTACGTAATCAAATTCGCTCCATCGCCGCTGGTAAAAAATGATCCGCTTGCCACTCGCTTCTTCTCTCCTGCTTGCTTTTGCGCTCGTCGCGCCGCCCTGTTTCGGACAGATCCACGTCTCTCCCGCGGGGCGCGACAGCTTTTCCGGAACGCGGCAAAGCCCGGTTCGCACTCTGGAGCGGGCGGTGGAGCTGGCGCGCATGGCCCAGGCCAAAGCTGCCGCGGACGTGACGATCTCGCTGGCCGGTGGAACCTATCGGCTGGCGCAGCCGCTGGTGCTTGAGCCGCGGGATTCGGGCGCGCATGGACACGAGCTTGTATTTGCCGCGGAGCCGGGTCAGCATCCGATCGTCAGCGGCGCGGTGCGCATTCGCGGCTGGAAGAAGTTCGACGCGGCCAGGAATATCTGGGTGGCGCCTCTGCCTTCAGACGCGGACAACTCACGCCAGCTTTATATTGACGGCGTGCGGGCCACACGCACGCGCGGACGTTTACCAGTGGCGCTGACCATGACGGCTACGGGCTACACGGCTTCCAGCGCGGCCATGGCGAGCTGGAAGCATCCGTCGGAGTTGGAGTTTGTTTATACCGGCGGCAACTCCGTGTGGTCGGAAAAGGGCGAAGGGCTTGGGTCGTGGACCGAGCCGCGCTGCCCGGTGGCAAGCATCGAGGGCACGACGATCACCATGCAGCAGCCCTGCTGGGACAACTCGACCGAGCGCGTAATGTTGCCCAGCGGCGCGCGCACGGCGAACCTGGTGGGACCGAAGAGCGTGGGCAAGGAGCCCGCTTATGTTGAGAATGCCTATGAGCTGCTGGGCACGCCGGGCCAGTTCTATATAGACCGCGACGCGCGCGAAATCTATTACACGCCGCGCAGTGGCGAAAACCTGGCAACCGCCGATGCGGAGTTGCCCGTGCTGCAGACTTTGATTGAAGCGCGCGGAACGGCGGCCGATCCTGTACACGATATCGTCTTTTCCGGCATTCAATTTTCATTTGCCACGTGGCTTGGCCCCAACGGGCCGGATGGCTTTTCTGAGATTCAGGCCGGCTATCAGGTTACCGGGCAGGACGGCTATTCCAAACAGGGGCTCTGCTCGCTGGTACCTGGCGGAATGTGTCCTTACGGCGCATGGACCAAAGAGCCGGCCAATGTGCGCCTGCGTTTTGCGCACCACATCCGCTTCACACGCGATGCCTTTGTACACCTGGGCGCGGCGGGGCTGGACCTTGGCGAAGGCGCGCAGGATGACAGCGTCGAGGGCTCGGTGTTTACCGACATCTCGGGCAACGGGGTGGAGCTTGCCAGCGTCGACAAGCCGCTGGCGCCGGAGGCCGAGTTCGCCGTTGGCAATCGCATCGAGAACAACCTGTTTGAAGATGTAGGCGCGGAGTATCGCGGCGGCATCGCCATTGTGATCGGCTACGCGCGCGGCACGCAGGTGAGCCACAACCAGATCGACCATATTCCTTACGCGGGCATGTCGATTGGCTGGGGCGGATGGCCGGACAAGATCAAGATGACGGGCCAGGCCAACCATTCCGCGCACAATGTCATTGCCGACAACCTTATCCACGAGGACATGCTGGTGCTCTCCGATGGTGGCGGCATCTACACCCAGGGACTCACCGGCAAGTCGCTGGCCGACGGCGAGCGCGTAACCGGCAACGTGATCTACAACCAGTACAGCTCGGGCCACGCCATCTACTCCGACAATGGCTCGTCGATGATGACCATCAGCGGCAACGTGATGTTCCACACCGACCACGACAACTGGGGCAGCCGTCACCGCAACTGGTACGACGGCAACGACGGCAAGAGCTACGATCCGCTGACCATCGAAGACAACTACTGGCAGCAGGGCGACGCCGACTCGTCGAAGGAAAACGTGACCGAGCGCGATAATCATCTGATCGATTCGCTGTCGGAAGTTCCGGCGCCCATTTTAGACAGCGCCGGCCTGGAGCCGGCATTCCGCGGCCTCGCCAGCCTGCGCTTTGCAAAACCGTCTCCGCCGGAGCCCCCCAGCCGCGTGGCCGCCTGGGCCGGCAACGGCTACGCGGACATTACCTGGAGCCCGTCGATCGCGCAGGGCGGATCGCCCGTGGAGGCGTACATGGTCCGAGCCTCGAACGGCGCCGAAACACGCATCTCGAAGGCCGACTTCTGGAAGCACGCCTACGTCAGGATTCCCAACCTGCCCGACGGCCAGCCGCTCACGTTTACTGTTGCCGCCGTGAACCGGCAGGGCGCGAGCGTGGCCTCCATGGCGTCGCTGCCGGTTACGCCCGGCGACGCCGCAATTGCGCCTCCGGCGGCGCCGCAGAACGTCAGCGTCCATCCTGGCAAAAGCGGGCCTGGCAAAGGCGGCCCCGGCAAAGGCGCGGTAAGCATTCACTTCCAACTGCCCCGCGCCGGCCGCGGCGAAGCGGAGAGCCCGGTGCTTGCATACGCGGTCACGGTCAATCCCGGCGGCCGCAAGGTGCTTTTCACCGGCCGGAACATTGTGGTTCTCGAAGGCCGGCACGTCACGTTTAACGTAGTGGGCGGGCTGACCAGCGGATCGACCTACACTTTCAGCGTGGCCGCGGTAAACAATGCGGGCGAGGGCACGCCGGTAACCGTGGGCCCGGTAACCATTCCCTGATGGGACCCATAATCGGGAAAGTCCGGCCGCATCTGCACGTTGCCGGCTTTCCACATCCGCTCACAGGCTCTTTTCCACGCGTCCCATGCGACAATGGAGCTAGCCGCCATGACCTCTGTCTCCTCCGCTCCCGTCCCTGAGCCAGTTGCCATAACCCCGGAGCTGCTGGCCGCGCACAGTATCACCGCCGATGAATACAGCCACATTCTTACCGCGCTGGGGCGTGTGCCTTCCCTCACCGAGCTGGGCATTTACAGCGTGATGTGGAGCGAGCACTGCTCGTACAAGTCCAGCCGCGTGCATCTCAAGCGCCTGCCCACCCAGAGCGACCGCGTGGTGCAGGGTCCGGGCGAGAACGCGGGCATTATCGACGTGGGCGACGGCTGGGCCTGCGCCTTCAAGATCGAGTCGCACAACCACCCCAGCTATATTGAGCCGTTCCAGGGCGCGGCCACCGGGGTGGGCGGCATCCTGCGCGACATTTTCACCATGGGCGCGCGGCCGCTGGCGGTTATGGATTCGCTGCGCTTCGGCTCGATCGCGAATGAGCCCGGCCTTGGCTCCGACGAGCGGAAGCTGCTGCATAAAAATCACAGCATTGTGGAGGGCGTGGTCAGCGGCGTTGCCGGCTACGGCAACTGCTTCGGCGTGCCTAACCTGGGCGGCGAAACCAAGTTCGAGCCCTGCTACAGCGGCAACCCGCTGGTGAACGCGTTTGCGCTTGGCCTGGTCCGCAAGGACGAGATCTTTTACGCCAAAGCCAGCGGCGCCGGCAACCCGGTAATTTATGTGGGTGCCAAGACCGGGCGCGACGGCATCCACGGCGCAACCATGGCCAGCGAAGAGTTCAAGGAAGGCTCGGAACAGAAGCGCCCCAACGTCCAGGTGGGCGACCCGTTCATGGAAAAGCTGCTGCTGGAAGCCTGCCTTGAAGCCATGAAGACCGGCGCCATCGTCGGCATTCAAGACATGGGCGCGGCCGGTCTCACCTGCTCCACCTGCGAGATGGGCGGGCGCGGCGGTGTGGGCCTGGATGTGGAGCTTGACCTGGTGCCACAGCGCGAAACCGGCATGAGCGCCTACGAGATCATGCTTTCCGAAAGCCAGGAGCGCATGCTGCTGGTGGCCGAAAAGGGCCGTGAGGACGAGGTGCTGCGCGTCTTCGCCAAGTGGGGGCTCGATGCGGTCATCGTGGGCACAGTGCAGCCCGAGCCGCGGCTGCGCATCCGCCACCATGGCACGCTCGTCGCTGACATTCCCAACCAGTCGCTGACCGATGACGCGCCGCTCTATCACCGGCCCATTGGAACCTGGCAGGCTCCGGTTCCCTCCGAGCCGGATCACCACGTGCGTTCCGAACTGGCCACGGATCGCAATTACACTGCCGACCTTAAAAAGCTGCTTGCCTCATCGAACGTCTGCTCCAAGCGCTGGGTACACGAGCAATATGACTCGATGGTGCAGACCAACACGGTGCAGGGTCCGGGCGGCGAGGCCGGCGTGATGCGCATCAAGCCCATCGGCGAGCAGAGCGCCACCGGCAAACCGGGCAACGGTGGAGAGCGAGCCACGGTCCGTGGCCTGGCCATGGCGCTTGATGGCAATGGCCGCTGGTGTTATCTCAACCCGCGATTGGGCGCCATGCACGCCGTTGCCGAGGCGGCTCGCAAGGTAGCCTGCGCCGGAGCCACGCCCGTGGCCGCAACCAACTGCCTCAACTTCGGCAATCCTGAGAAGCCGGAGATCATGGCGCAGTTGGTAGCTGCGATTGACGGCATTGCGACTGCCTGCACCGCACTGGGCACGCCCATCACCGGCGGCAATGTCTCGCTTTACAACGAGACGCGCGGCGAAGGCATTTATCCCACCCCGGTGCTCGGCATCGTGGGAATTCTGGACGACGTGAGCAAGGCGGTTCCGGCGGAGTTCCAACGCGAGAATGACGCGATTCTGCTGCTCTGGCCGATCCCCAGGAAAGAAGCACCCGACCCCACACTGGCAGTTCCGTTCGATCCTCTGCCGATCAGCCAGTACCCGCTGCCTGTTTATCAGGCGGAGCCTTTCGTTTCTGTGCAGCCGGAGGCCTCTGAAGCTGCCGAGTCGGCGGCGCTGACCGTCTTTGGCTCCTCGGAGTACGCCAAAGTAGTTCTGGGCGGCATCTGGGGCCAGCCGCCGCCGCTCGATCTGGACGCGGAGGCGCGCCTGCACAAGCTGCTTGGCGTTCTGGCGTGGCGGGAACTGATCCATTCGGCGCGTGACCTTTCCGATGGCGGCATCGCCGTGGCTCTGGCGCAGGCCGCGTTTCCACACTCGATCGGCGCCACCGTCGAGCAGGACGAGTCGCTGATGGAGCATCCGCTCTTCGGGCTGTTTGCCGAACCGGCTTCCACCATGCTCGTCACCGCGGCTCCCGGCCAGGTATCGGAGATTGAGCAAACGGCCAGGGTTCACGGCTACTTTGCGGCGCGCATCGGCGCCACCGGCGGCGGCCGGCTGGAAATCACCGTGGACCGTGAGACGTTCATCTCGGCCACGCTCGCCGAGCTGCGCGAGCCATGGGCCTCATCACTGGAAGCCAGTCTTCGCGAAGAGGTCCACGCATGACCGGCCGCCTCTACCAGGGCGTTCCCGGCATCGCGGATACCACCCACCTGGCGGCCGCCGGTCGGTTGGCTGAACCCGTTTCCACGGCTCCGGAACTCGATAACCCCGAACTCGATAACCCAGAACTCGACAACCCGGAACTCGACAATTTCGACAAGCTGCGCGAAGAGTGCGGCGTGGTCGCGATTCACAATCATCCCCAAGCCTCGCACCAGGCCTATCTCGCGCTTTACGCGCTGCAGCATCGGGGCCAGGAGTCGGCGGGCATAGCCACCGCGGACGGCCAGCATCTGGCCAACATCAAGGGCATGGGCCTGGTTTCGGAAATCTTCACCGACGACGTGCTGCAGAAGCTGCCCGGCACCATGGCCATCGGCCACACCCGCTACTCCACCACCGGCGACTCGGCGCTGCTCAACGCGCAGCCCATCCGCGTGGACTCCACCAAGGGGCTTATCGCCATTGCGCATAACGGCAACCTGGTGAACCTGGGTAACCTGCGCGCGCGGCTGGAGCGCGAAGGCGCTTATTTTCAAACCACCTCCGACTCCGAGATCATCGTCCAGCTTATTGCGCACTCCAAGGCCGCCACGCTGGTTGATGCTATTGCCGACTCGCTTTCGCAGGTGGAAGGCGCATTTTCCATCGTGATGATGACCCGCGACCGCATCTTCGCGGCGCGCGATCCGCGCGGCTTCCGTCCGCTCTCCATTGGCCGCATCCGCAATCCAGACGCCGCCGACACCATTGTCTTCGCCAGCGAAAGCTGCGCCTTCGACCTGCTGCGCGCCGAGTACCTGCGCGACGTGCTGCCCGGCGAGCTGGTGATGGTAACCGAGGACGGCTTGACCAGCCGCCAGTACGCCACCGGCGTACCGCAGTCGAGCTGCATCTTCGAGCACGTCTACTTTGCGCGGCCCGACTCCCGCATTTACGGCCGCTGGGTGCAGGAGTCGCGCGACCAGATGGGCCGCCGGCTGGCCCGCGAGTCTGGCGTGTCGGCTGACGTGATTGTGCCCGTGCCCGACTCGGGCGTGACCGCGGCGCTGGGCTATGCCGAAGAGGCCGGAATTCCTTTCCGCCTTGGCCTGATCCGCAATCACTACGTCGGCCGCACCTTCATTGAGCCGGAGCAGCGCGTGCGCGACTTCGGCGTGCGTCTCAAGCTCAACCCGGTGCGCAACCTGCTGGCCGGCAAGCGCGTTGTGCTTATTGACGACTCCATCATTCGCGGCACCACCAGCCGCAAGATCGTGCGCATGGTGCGCGGCGCGGGCGCAACCGAGGTCCATCTGCGCATCAGTTGCCCGCCCACCATTTCGCCGTGCTTTTACGGCGTCGATACGCCGAGCAAGCAGGACCTGATCGCCGCCAACAAGTCGGTCGAAGAGATTCGACGGTACATTGAGGCCGATTCGCTTGCCTATCTTTCCCTCGAGGGCCTGCTCGACTGCTGCCGGACTGAGGATAATATCGGCTACTGCACGGCCTGCTACACCGGCAGTTATCCCACTCAATGGGTCGATGTGGACGAGATACTTCCCGCTGAGGCCATGCTTTAGCGTCCGGCAAGTTTCCGGGCGCGCTCAAAGACGGCCAGCAGCATTGGCCTGGTCAGCTTGCCAGTGTTGGTGTTCTGCAGCGAGGGATGGTAGCTGGTCAGCGCGATCAGTCCGCCGGGCAGCGTGAACTCGGCTCCATGAGTGAAGACGAAAGCCGAGCGGGCGGGCAGTGAGCCGGCGCGGGCTTGATGGGCGAGCAGGCCATCGAACGCGATGCGGCCCAGACAAACCACCACGCGCAGATTGGTGAGCAGGCTCAGTTCGCGGTCCAGCCACGGGGAGCAGTTGCGCAGCTCTTCGGTTGTGGGTTTGTTGCCCGGCGGCGCGCAGCGTGCGACGGAGCTGATCCAGAGGCCGGTGAGCTTCATGCCGTCGTCGCGCGAGACCGCCCTGGGCTGCGAGGCGAATCCAGCTTCATGCAGCGCGGGGAAGAGAAAATCGCCGGAGCCGTCGCCGGTGAACGGCCGGCCGGTGCGGTTGGAGCCATGCGCGCCGGGTGCCAGGCCAAGCGCGAGCACGCGCGCGGCCGGATCGCCGAAGGACGGAACCGGCAGCCCCCAATATTCCCAGTCTGCGTAAGCGCGGCGGCGGACGCGCGCCATCTCCGTGCTGTGGCTGCGCAGGCGCGGGCAGAGATTGCAGCCAACGATGGCGGCATTCAGAGCCTTGAGGCTGGTGAGACGTTCCGGATGGGTGGACGCCATAACAAGATTCTACGGCGTGGATGGAGTCAATCCGCAAACGCGTGTGTGCGCTTTGGGTTGCCGGCGGCTCCTGTTGCAGCCGAGAAGCCACGCCATTCAATAAATGCCGGGGATCAGGCGGCTGGTGGTCTTCATGTACTGGCTGTACTCGGAGCCAAAGGCGTCGAGGAGCGCGACTTCTTCCACCCGGATGCGATAGAGGAGAGCGAGCGTAGGTGGAATGAAATCAATAGCCATCGAGACCCAGTTGTGGGTGTGCACCGCCGCGGCGACAAAGATGATCTCCATGCCCAGGTAAGAAGGGTGACGAACGATCTTGTAGAGGCCGGAGCGCTGGATGGTCTGCGCGGTGCGGATGGCCACGTTGGCGCTGAAGGCGCGGCCCAGCGTGGCAATGGCGATGGCGCGGATGGCGAGTCCTGCGACGAGTAGCGCGAGCGCGGCGATGCGCAGAGCCTGATGGCTGAATGGTATGTCGGCTGCGTTGATGCCCTTTGCGTAGCCGCCGGCCGTAAAGCTGGCTACAATGACGATCCAGAGCATGATCTGAGTGCCGCGGTCCCGCACGCTGCCCTGGCCGCGGCGCGTGCGCGTGGCCAATGCGATCGCAATCTCGCCGGCGAGCCATACATAGGTCAGAATTTCCCACAACAGCTCAAGGCTCATGCACGCAACCTCATTGAAGTCCGGCGCAGTATACGCATCACGATGCGCGCCGGGTTCCGCGGCCGCACGCCGAATCACGCCAAATGTCGAGGCGAATCGGCGACAAGGCATGCCGCCGGCGCGTCTCGGCCAGATTTTACACCCAGCAGCTTTCTACCCGCCTGCTTTACACAGCCGCCTGCTTTACACCGCTTGGAGAGCCCTATAGCCTGAAAGCGTGGGCTTCAACGAGTTTCTTGGCAATACTGCGACGGTGACGCATCTGCGTGAGAGCGTGCGCGCAGGGCGGTTTCCTCACTCGATGATCCTGGCCGGCCCGCGCGGGGCAGGCAAGTACACGCTGGCGCTGATGCTGGCCAGGGCGGTGAACTGCCTGGAGCAGCCGCAGAGCGATGGTCTGCCGGACTTCTGCGGACGGTGCGCCAACTGCACGCGCATCGCCGCCTCCGCAAATCTTGAAGAGCGGGTGGCCGAGGCCGTGGCGGCGCGCGAGGATCTGCGCGAAACCGACAAGCGGGAGACGCGCGTGCTGGTGCAGACGCATCCCGATGTGCTGGTGATTCCGCCCGATCCGCCGCAACTGCTCATCAAGCTGGGCCAGGTGCGGCAGGCGATTCACGCGGCCTACTACCGTCCTCCGGTGGAGGCGCGGCGAGCGCTGACCATCTTTACCTCGTCTGCTTTTATGAAGGAAGCGGCCAACAGCCTGCTGAAGCTGCTGGAAGAGCCTCCGGACCACACCACGCTGATTCTGCTGAGCGAAAATCCGCAGGAGCTGCTGCCCACCATCCGGTCGCGGGCAGTGGTGCATCGGCTGGGCGCTCTGCCGGCGCAGGAGCTGGAGACCCTGCTGGCCGAGCGGCGGCCAGACCTGAAGCCGAAAGACCGCTCGCTGGCGGCGCGGCTGGCCGAAGGCGCCGTGGGACGCGCGCTCCACATCGATCTGGGCGTCTATCTCAGCAGCCGGCAGGACGCGCTGGTGGTGCTGCGGACGGCGCTGCGCGAGCCTGACTACTCGCAGCTTTTCCACGTTACGGAAACCTACCGCGCCGGAGCCGAAGGGCAACAGAAGACCGTCCAACTGCTGCGCGCTCTGGGCAGCCTGGTGGAAGATTTGCTGCTCACAATTGCCGGAACACCGGGTCTGATTCGCAATCTCGATCTGGCCGCGGAGTTGGCCGCGCTGGCGCAGGGGCTCACAGTGGACTGGATCGAGGGCGCGGCGCGCGCGCTGGCGCAGGTGGAACAGGGGATGCGGCGCAATCTGCTGCGCTCGCTCTCGCTCGATGCAATGGCCGTGGGCCTTGGATAAAGGCGTAGTACTTCGGTAAAAGTAGCTGGGATATGATTAGAGCAACCCTCACCGGGCGGCGGGCATCTTTCCCAGTACAAGCTCTCCTACGCAGCGGGCCATTTGAGGCTCGCGGGTTTCATTTTTAGAGTGGCTTTGTGTGCCGCACGGTTTCCGCGCGTGACGATGGAGAGTTTTTTCTCGCGATCCGGAAGACGAGAGGTGAATGATTCGAATCGAGCATCAAAGCCGAGACATTGTTGGATTTCTTAGTCATGAGAGTTGGTTGCCAATGAGCACGTCATCCTCCACGTTGCCTTTGCATCGCGTCGAAAACGGCGCTGCAGCCGGCGGGCCGCTGTCCCGCGCACGAAAAAATGGAGCCTCTCCGCTGCCGTTCCGCTTTCCGGCGCAGACCTCGGAATCCGAGTCCCAGAATCGGCATGCGGAGTTGTTTTATCTGCAAAAGCAGATCCAGTCGCAGACCCCCATGGTGATTGTGCTTGAAGACGGCGAGCGTATTGAAGGGTGCATCGAGTGGTATGACCGTTCGACACTGAAGGTGCGCGGCCGCGCCAAAACGCTGGTCTACAAGTCGGCGATCAAGTACATGTACAAGCTGGGCGAAAGCGGACAATAAAAGCTTCCCGCTATTCGGTGCGGGCGGCCTTGCGCAGCCGGTCGCGAATGGCTTCGCCTACGCCTTCGGCGGGCGGCAGCGGGCACAGGATCACCGTGCATTCCTGCGCATCGAGCGCGCGCAGCCCGGCATAGAGCAGGCGGGCCATCTCGGCAGGCGATGCCCACAGGCCCCACTCGTAGACGCGGCTGGAGTCCAGCCCGGCCGGGGCCGTGAGCTCGCCGGGAAGCAGGATGCCGAGCTGCTCGCCGCGGCAACCGCGGGCCGCCTGGGCGAGCAGGGAATTGAGTTGAGACAGCGGACCATCCACCAGCACCAGCCGGGCCTGCGGCGCATAATGGCGCAGGCCAACTCCGGGCGCGGGCAGAGACTCGATTGGCGTGTCCACAAAATCACCGTCTTCGCGATAGAACCGCGCCGGTCCTGAGACATCGCGAATCTGCTCGGCGGTCACGGCTCCCGGCCGAAAGATGGTCATGGGATCAGTGTTGGGATCGAGCACGGTGGACTCGAGGCCATGCAGCGAAGGGCCGGCGTCGAGCACTGCGTCGATGCGGCCGTCGAGATCCTGCAGCACGTGAGCCGCCGTGGTGGGGCTGATGTGCGCAAACAGGTTGGCGCTGGGCGCGGCAATGGGCACTCCGGCGCGGCGAATGAGTTCCAGAGCCACCGGGTGCGCCGGCATGCGCACGCCCACCAGGCGCCGGCCGGCGGTTACGGCGTCTGGAACCGCAGCCGCGCGCGGCAGCAGCAGGGTGAGCGGACCGGGCCAGAAAGTGTTCATGAGCGCCCGCGCAGCGGCGGGCACCTGCTCCACCAGGCTGTCGAGCATTCCGATGGAAGCGATGTGGACAATGATCGGATCCCAGGCGGGACGGCGCTTGGCGGCGAAGATGCGGGCCACCGCGGCCTTGTCGAGCGCGTTGGCGCCCAGGCCGTAGACGGTTTCAGTGGGCAGCGCCACCAGGCCGCCCGCGCGCAGGATCTCCGCCGCGCGGTCCAGGGCCGCGTCCGAGTCCGGCGATTGCGGCCGCATGGGGTCCACTATGAGCCGTAGCGTCTTCACCCCTCTATTTTCACTCGGAATGCGGGTTAAAAACCAGTTACCTCGGTGTGCCTTTATACTGGCTCCTTATATGGCTTTGGAAACCGAAATCAAGTTCCACGTGGCCGATCTGGAAACCCTTGCCGGACAACTCCGGGCGGGGGGATTTCACGTGGAGACGCCGCGCAGCTTTGAAAGCAATGTGCTCTACGACACCGCCGATCGGCGACTGCGCGCGCGGACCGAGATTCTGCGCATCCGCAGCTATGCGGGACGCTGGACGCTGACCCACAAGCGGCTGCCGGACTCCGGGCCGGGCGAGGACCGGCACAAGCACCGCATCGAGACCGAGACCGCGGTCTCGGACGGCGATGCGCTGGCCCAGGTTTTTCAGTCGCTGGGGCTGGCGCCGATGTTTCGCTACGAGAAATGGCGGACGGAGTGGAGCGATGGCGAAGGCCATTGCGTGGTGGATGAGACGCCCATCGGCAACTATGCCGAGCTGGAAGGCGAGGCCGAGTGGATCGATCGCGCAACCGAACGGCTGGGCATCGCCGCTTCCGAGCACCTCACGTTGAGCTATGGCAGGCTCTTTGACCTGTGGCGCGAGCACCATCGCAGCTCCGCGCAGGACCTTACATTCGCAGCCGTCGCAGCCGAAAGCGGCGGCCATTAAATCTTTCCAAGGCTTTTGCGCGGAAGCTGTCCAACTCCGGCAGATGTACCCGGAGGCACGCAACGCGAGCGGCTTTTGCGTCAGGGAAAAGCCATCCTGCACGCATTCGGAATGTGCGCTGTTGCTCCATGGATTGTGCATACACCATTTGTAACCGGATGCCGTGATTTCGCCTGATGCCTGAGCCTCGCAATGCCGATAAAGCAAACAACGCCGATAAAGCAACGGGGTGTCCGGCACGGGCGCGCCGGCGGGTGATACGGGCTCGCATCCGCTTTCGACCGATCGAACTGAATGCCGCGTCAACCTTGCGGCCAGATCGGGAAACCTGGCAAGGTGGAAGGAACGGGAAAATCAGCCCGTTCCTTTTGCGTGTTTACCGCTCCACTGGCTGCCGGCTTTCTGGCAGAAACAGAGTGACTGTAAGGTTAAGCCAATGCAGTCGAGCGACTTTTTTCACAGGGAAAAGCCACCTTAAACACGGTGAGCTAGAGTACGGAAACTCTGCTTTTGCTCTGAAACCCATGCTCCAGCCGTGTGCTGATGTGCGGGTGAGTTGCCAGGGTTGCCGTTCCACTGTGTGGAGGGCGGTTTCGAACCATGCAGGCTCTCAGGATAAAATGAGTTGTTCTGCGGGTTGATGGGAGCAATCGTGTGCTATGGCGGACGTTTCGAAGGCACAAAATGGCACCGATAAAATTGTCCCGACCGTCGCCCTGATCGGTCCGCACGAGCAGCGCCGCAAGACGATTGCCGCAACCTTGACCGAGCGCGGCCTGGCGCGGATCGAAGAATTCTCCGCTTACCCCACTGAGATCACTCATCTGCAGCGCGTGCTTGAAGAGCGCTGCGACGTGATCATCCTCGACGCGGACAGCGATCCGGAAGCGGCGCTGCGCCTGGCCGAGGCCATCTGCGGGCGCGGCCAGGCCGCAGTCATGGCTTATTCGGCCCAGGCCGATGTCAAGCTCGCGATCCGGTTCATGCGCGTGGGCGTAAGCGACTTTTTTACCTATCCCGTCGATGAGACGGAGATTGCCGAGGCGCTGGGCCGGGCATCGGCCCGCGGGCGCACGGCGCGGCAGGACAGCCGCAACCTGGGCAGAGTCTTCGTGTTTCTGGGCACCAAGGGCGGCTGCGGGGTGACGGCCCTGGCGTCGAACTTCGCCATCTCCCTGGCGCAGGAATCGGGCCACGGTACGCTGCTGATCGATCTGGGCCTGCCGCTGGGCGACGCGGCTATCAATCTAGGCATGGTGGCGGAGTTTTCCGTGGCCAATGCGCTTCACGACCCGAGCCGGCTGGACAGCAGCATTCTGAACACGCTCATTACAAACCACTCTTCCGGACTGGCGGTGCTGGCGGCGCCGAGCGATTTCCGTTTCGATCAGCAGCCCGGCAATGAAGGCATTAACAGGCTGCTTTCCGTGGCGCAGCAAAACTTCGACTACATCGTTGTCGATGTCGGCTCGCGGATTGACCTGTTCGGATCCTCCCTTTTCGAGGATTCGTCGATCGTCTATCTGATCACCCAGGTGGGCATCTCGGAGCTGCGCAATGCCAATCGCATGATCTCGCAGTTTTTCCAGCGCCGCAGCGACAATCTGCAGATCGTGCTCAACCGTTACAAGCCGGCAACGCTGCTGTTCGACGACAAGCACATCGAGAAAGCTCTCACCCGGCCAACCAACTGGAAGCTTCCGGACGACTGGGCCAGCGCGCGGCGCACGCAGAATACGGCAATGCCCATGGCTCTGGCAGACACGCCCATTTCGCAGGCCATCCGGCAGATGGCCAGAGTGGCCATCGGCCTGCCCGCCGACCGCGAAGAGAAAAAAGGCCTGTTCAGCTTCTTCCGTTAATCAGCCTTCGACTCCGTGGCATTTCTTGTACTTCTTGCCCGATCCGCAGGGGCAGGGATCGTTGCGGCCCACCTTGTCGCCGGTGCGGCGCTGCGCCGCCGGTGCAGCCTCGCCGCCGCCCTGGCGGCTGGCCGCGGCCAGTTCACGCTGCTTCTTGCGGTGGAATTCCTTCTCCAGCTCGTCGATGGTGGTGGAAGGCTGGCGCGTGGGAATCGCGATCTCGCGCGGCGCATCCAGCGCGGCCGGCTGTTCGGCGCTGGCCACCGGAGGAGCCTTGGGCACCGGCCGATTGGGCCGCGGCGGGGCGGCGTTCACCGGCTGTCCGTCGGGTCCGATGATCTGCATCCGGAACAGGTAGCGGACCGTGTCTTCCTGAAACTTCAGCATCATGGCTTCGAACAGGTCGAAGGACTCTTTCTTGTACGCCACCAGCGGGTCCTGTTGCGCGTAGCCGCGGAGATTGATGCCCTCCTTGAGATGATCCATCGCCAGCAGATGATCTTTCCACAGGCCGTCGATGACGCTGAGCATGACCATCCGCTCGTGATAGCGCATGGTTTCGGCGCTCAGGATCTTTTCCTTGGACTCGTACTGCTCGGTAAGCCTGGCGAAGATCTCCTCGCCGATTTCGTGGCGGGTAAGACTCTGGAAATCGATGGCCGCCGCCGAGATGCTCAACCCGAACTGGTCGTAGATCTTTTCTTCCAGCGCCTTCAGGTCCCATTGCTCTTCACGCACTCTCTCGCTGGCGTACTCGTCGAGCAGGGCTGAAAGCAAACCGCCGACGTAGTCGTCGAGAATAAGCTCGCGCTGGTCGATGGCCTCGATCAACTGGTGGCGCAGGCCGTAAACCGCCTCGCGCTGCTTGTTCATCACGTCGTCATACTCAAGCAGATGCTTGCGCATTTCGAAGTTCTGCGATTCCACATTTTTCTGCGCGGTTTCGATCTGGCGGGTGATCATCTTCGATTCGATGGCCACGTCCTCTTCCATGATCTTCTGCATCATGGTGTTGGCGAAGCCGCGCGCGAAGATGCGCATCAGGTCGTCTTCAAGGGAGAGATAGAAGCGTGACGCGCCGGGGTCGCCCTGGCGGCCGGCGCGGCCGCGAAGCTGATTGTCGATGCGCCGCGACTCGTGCCGCTCGGTGCCGAGGATGAAAAGGCCGCCGGCCTCGATCACGTTGTCGTGCTCTGCCTGTGCGGCGTCGGCGTGGACCTGATACGTCGCCGCCCACTCCGGCTCGGACACTTCAAACTCCTGGCCCTGATAGTAGAAGCGCTGGAAGCCTGCCGGGGCCATGGGGTTGATGGCGCCTTCGGCCAGGCTGATGGCGCGCGCTCTGCCTGCCTTCACCATCTCCTGTCGGCCCATGAACTCCGCGTTGCCGCCGAGCAGAATGTCGGTGCCGCGGCCCGCCATGTTGGTGGCGATGGTCACCATTCCTGTGCGCCCGGCCTGCGCCACAATCTCCGCCTCGCGCTCGTGGAACTTGGCGTTGAGCACTACGTGGCGCACGCCTTTGCGCTGCAGAATGGCCGACAGCCGCTCGGACTTTTCAATGGACGTGGTGCCCACCAGCACCGGCTGCTGCTGCTCATGCAGGCGCGCGATCTCTTCGGCGACGGCCTTGTACTTTTCCTTCTCCGTGCGAAAAACCACGTCGGGGTTTTCGAGCCGCCGCATCGGCTTGTTGGTGGGAATCACCACGATTTCGAGATTGTAGATTTTCTCGAACTCGGCGGCCTCGGTTTCGGCCGTGCCGGTCATGCCGCTCAGCTTGGCATAAAGCCGGAAGTAGTTCTGGAAGGTAATGGTGGCCAGCGTCTGGTCTTCCTTGCGGATGGTCACGCCTTCCTTGGCCTCGATGGACTGGTGCAGTCCGTCGGCCCAGCGGCGGCCGGGCATCAGGCGGCCGGTGAACGTGTCCACAATGATCACTTCGCCGTCTTTTACCACGTACTCCACATCGCGCTTGTAGAGCGCATGGGCCTTGATGGCGGTTTCGACGTAGTGCTTAAGCTCCCAGTTTTCCGCGTCGGCGATGTTGCCGATGCCGAGCAGTCTTTCAATCGTCTCCCAGCCCTGGTCGGTGACGCCGATGGTGCGCTGCTTTTCGTCGACGATGTAATCGCCGCTCATGTACTTTTCGCCCTCGCCCAGCCGGATGCCGAGCTCGTCCTGGCGCTGGTGGTCGGTCGAGTCCACCTCCTCGCCCAACTCGAGATCGGGAAGGATCTTGCGCGCGCGGGCGTACTTGTCGGTGGTCTGGTCGGTGGGTCCGGAGATGATGAGCGGGGTGCGCGCTTCGTCAATCAGGATCGAGTCCACTTCGTCGACGATGGCATAGTAGTGGCCGCGCTGCACGCAGTCCTTGAGCTCAAACTTCATATTGTCGCGCAGATAGTCGAAGCCGAACTCGTTGTTGGTGCCGTAGGTGATGTCGGCGGCGTAGGCGGCGCGGCGCTGGCCGTCATCCAGGTCGTGCACAATCACGCCCACGGTGAGGCCAAGAAACTCGTAGATCTTGCCCATCCACTCGGCGTCGCGCTTGGCAAGATAGTCGTTCACGGTGATCACGTGAACGCCGCGTCCGGCAAGCGCGTTGAGGTAGCAGGACAGCGTGGCCACCAGGGTTTTGCCTTCGCCGGTCCTCATTTCGGCGATCTTGCCCTGGTGAAGCACCGCGGCGCCAATAAGCTGCACATCGAAGTGGCGCATCTGCACGGCGCGCCAGCCGGCCTCGCGGACCACCGCGAAGGCCTCGGGCATAATCTCGTCCAGCGCGGCGCGCTCGGCGGTCTTGATCTCCTCGGCGTCGGTAAGTCCGTTGATCCGCGCCGCAATACGCTCGCGAAACTCGAATGTCCTGGCCCGAAGCTGCTCGTCTGAGAGCTGCTTTACCTCCGGCTCCATCGAGTTGATGTGGGCCACGATCGGTATCAGCCGCTTGACGATACGCTCGTTCGAGCTTCCGAAGACCCGGGTTATGATCTTGTCTACGTTAAAATCCACGACTTTCTCCAACTATCAGTGTAAATGGAGCGGAGGCAAGTAGTGATTGAAGCGTTGGTGGTATTAGCACCGGAACTGCGGGGACTCAGGCGACGGAGGTAGTTGGACTTTTCCGGGGTCTTCCGCCGGAGCGGCCATTCCTTTGTGCGGCTTGCCTCTTGGCGGCGCTTCTGGATTTTCCGCCTTGCTCGCCCAGACGGCTTGCCATCCAATTTCTGGAGCCGAGAAACCCTTCAAGAAGCGCGGGCAGATAAATATCCGCGCCGAGCTTGGGAAAGTGGATGCCAAATCCCGACGGTGATATCTCAATGGAATTCAACTGCGCCGGAGTCGCGGACTCAAGGCCTTCCGCATTGTGTGGGGAAAAAGCAACGTCAAGGCCGGTCGAGAGATGGATCACGATGCGCCCGATGCGGCGGTCGTAACGAGCGTTCTCGGCATGCGGAAGCACGGCTTGCAACTGGCGCCCCTTCAGGTTTGCCTGCTCGAACTGGTCATGCTGTTCCATGGATTCTCTCCCATTCACCGAAAAGTAGAGCCAAATTATCGATCAAGGCCTGCTCAATCACCGTTAGATCGCGCCGAGTAAAGCCGTAGTTCTCGCGAAGCGCTACAGATCCCGCCGGGTGATTCAACTCAAAGACAGCTTCATGCCCATTTCCGATCACATGCACGTGCGCCGGGCGATGGTCGTTGGGGTAAATAACGACTCGCAACCCGCCAAACCTCAGAACGGTTGGCATGGAGGAAGTATATCACTAACCCAAGCGTTTGGGTTCTGTCCTGTCAATTCTGAAATCGTGAGCCGCAAGCAATAGAAAATCCCATTAAACGAGCTATCTGCGATTTGTAGAGGCAGTAATAACCGGGCGGGACGTGGACGGAAGAGCCGCTCATAACCGCAGCACCAGGCGTTCCACCGGCTCGCCGCGCCGGATTTGCCGGAGCTGGCGGTGCAAGGGGCGGCCCGCGGTTTCAGGATCACCCGCATCGTCTTCGTCGACATCCGCTTGCAGCCTCGCTTCCGCAATATGAACGACGGACGGCCGGTAGAAAAACTGCGCGAAAAGCAGGATCGTCCCCAGCGCGGCCGATGAGGGACAGAAGGCCGGATTCGGCATGCGCCGGTTCCTGCGGTGCTTCCACCGCACGCGGCGAACAGAGTAATAAAGCAGCACGGCGGCGATAGCGAAAAACGGAAGAACGAACGCAAAATAGCCGGCATAGAAAAGGCTGGAACTCATCGGAACCCCTCCGGATGGCGGAAGACCTCAAGAGGCAGGACGATAAATGACAAGGCGGCGCGAGACAGCGCAGACTGCCTGCGGGAACCGCACAATTTGCCGAGGATTTATCCGAGCCGGACAGGCGGGGGACGCTGGAACGAGGAACGCCGGAAGGGAGATTCCGGAGCGCGGCCCGAGAACAGATCGGCGACGCGCCAGGGTGTGCCGAGTGGGAAGATGAGCCCGATGAAGAAGACCGGCAGTACGGCGAGCCACGCAGCGGCATTGCCGGAATGCGCCTGCGGGAGGAGAAGCAGCAACAAGACGGCAACTATTGCGACTGCCGCAATGAGAAACCACTCGCGTCGCTGCCGCATTTCTGTCATTCCTGAAGCTCGCTTAGTTGGGAGTATAGCAGTGGAAGGATTGCCGATTGGCAAAAAACAGGGCCCGCCGAAGCGAGCCCTGCGCATTGCGATTGCGTTGCTTGCGGGAATCAGTTGCTGTAGAGCAGGATTCCAGCGGCTTTCTCTTCCGTCTCGTCCGCGCTTACCGGGCGATAGAAGAGCTGGTTGGCGTCGAGGTAGACTTCGAGGAACGCGGGCCGGTCGGAAATCTGGCCGGCGATCAGCGCCTCGGAGAGCGGATCTTCCACGTAGCGCTGCAGCGCGCGGCGCAGCGGACGGGCGCCGTAGCTGCGGTCCACCAGGGTTTTTTCCAGAATCCACTTCTTGGCGTCCTCGGTCACCGAGATGGTGATGGCCTTCTGCGCCAGGTTGACATTGAGCTGTTGCACAAGCAGCTCGACGATCTGGATCAGGTCGGCGTCGGAGAGCGACTGGAAGAGGATGACTTCGTCGAGACGGTTCAGGAACTCGGGGTTGAAGGTCTTCTTCACCTCGTTCTTGACCAGCTCTTCCACCTTCTCCGTCACCAGGTCTTCGCGCTCGCTCTGGAAGCCGAGGCCCTGCTTCTTCTGCAGGTGGCGCGCGCCGATGTTCGAAGTCATGATGATGATGGTGTTCTTGAAGTCGACCGTGTTGCCCAGGCCGTCTGTCAGTTGGCCATCTTCAAAAACCTGCAACAGAATGTTGAAGACATCCGGATGCGCCTTCTCGATCTCGTCGAGCAGGACCACCGAATAAGGAGACCGCTTGACCCGCTCGGTCAACTGGCCGCCCTCCTCGTAGCCCACGTATCCCGGAGGCGAACCGATGAGCTTGGAGACCGAGTGCTTCTCCATGAACTCCGACATATCGAAGCGGATGAGCGCCTTGTCTGACCCGAACAGGAACTGGGCCAGGGTGCGGGCCATCTCGGTTTTTCCAACGCCCGTGGGTCCAAGGAAAAGGAAAGAACCGATGGGCCGGTGCGGAGACTTCAAACCCGCTCGCGACCTGCGGATGGCCCGCGCCAGCGCGCTGATCGCCTTTTCCTGCGAGATGACGCGCTTGTGCAGCTCTTCTTCCACGCGCAGCAGCTTCTGGGTCTCTTCTTCCTTGATGCTGGTGACCGGAACGCCGGTCCAGCGGCTGACCACGTCCTCGATATCTTCGCGGCCCACAATGCCGGCGGCGGAGTCGTCCAGGTGATACTTGTCGCGCAGGGCGCGCAGGTTCTCGCGCTCCTTGCGCTCCTCGTCGGAGTAGAAGCGGGCCTTCTCGAACTCGTGATTGGCGATCGCCGAATCCATGCGGTGCACGATGAACTTGATCCGCTTCTGGACCTCGGTAATCTCCTCCGGCAGCGAGGTCTGGCGCAGCTTGACGCGCGCGCCGGCCTCGTCGATCAGGTCGATGGCCTTGTCCGGCAGGAAACGATCGGGGATGTAGCGGTTGGAATGCGACACCGCGAACTCGACCGCATCGTCGGTATAGCTGACGGCATGGAACTTCTCGTAGCGGTCCTTGATGCCCATGATGATCTTGATCGCGTCAGCTTCTGACGGCGGCGGCACCTTGACGGCCTGGAAGCGGCGCTCCAGCGAGCGATCCTTCTCGATCGACTTGCGGTACTCGCCAGGGGTGGTGGCGCCAATGCACTGAATCTCGCCGCGCGACAGGGCCGGCTTGAGGATATTGGCCGCATCGAGCGATCCCTCGGCCGAGCCCGCGCCCACCAGTGTGTGCAGCTCGTCGATGAAGACGATGGAGTTCTGATTCTCCATCAGCTCTTTCATGATGGTCTTGAGCCGCTCCTCGAACTGGCCACGATATTTTGTGCCCGCCACGATGAGCGAGAGATCCAGGCCAAGCACGCGCTTGTCGGCCAGGAAGCTGGGCACCTCGCCGTCGGAGATGCGCTGGGCCAGTCCTTCGACAATAGCCGTTTTGCCCACGCCCGGCTCGCCGATCAGCACCGGATTGTTCTTGGTGCGGCGGCAGAGAATTTGGATCACCCGCTCCAGCTCGCCGTCGCGGCCCACCAGCGGATCGAGCTGCCCGTCCATGGCGGCCTGGGTCAGGTCGCGGCTGAACTCGGCCAGCAGGCTGGACTCGCGCTGCCGCTGTTGCGGAGGCGCTTTTTCCTGGGTTGCGCGCGCCAGCTCGTCGCGAATCTGCGCCAGCTTGAGGCCGCGCTCCTGCAGAATCTCAGAGGCAAAGCACTTTTCCTCGCGCAGTAAACCCAGCAGCAGGTGTTCGGTGCCGATGTGCTTGTGTCCGAGCCGCTCGGCTTCTTCCGCCGCGTAGGCCAGCACCCGCTTGCACTCGTTCGAAAGTGGCAGATCCACGCTGGTCGAAACCTTTTCGCGGATCGTCGTATGCGCCTCGATTTGCTTCCGGATCGACTCCACCGAGGCGTGCGAACGCAGGAAGCGGTTGGTTAACGCCTTGTCTTCGCGCAACAGCCCCAGCAGCAGATGCTCGGTCTCGATGTATGGCGAGCCGAACTGGCTGGCTTCATAGCGCGCGAAGAAGATTACGCGACGTGCCTTCTCCGTATAGCGTTCGAACATGATGCTCTCCCTTGTTAGAAGCTATCGGCTGCAGTGGGCGTCCGGTTTATGTCTCCGGCCTCGACCCTGCGGGCGCGTGCCCCTTTTGTGCTTCACCGTCGGTGGCCGCATGGAAAATACCGGCCCGGCCTCCGAACGGCTCTATTGGATGGTCCAGCAGCAGATTTCGCTTCAACGTCCGTGGCGATCGGCTGCCTTTGGACTTCCATCCCAACTGTTTTCAGCTTGAAATGGCTTTCATCTTATTCCAAGCCCCTACAATATAAGACTCAAAAATCGATGGAAATGGTGCTTTTCCGTCATACCATTCCCGGCTGCGTCCGTGTCGGGGCGTCCATATTGATAAGCTGCCCGTTTTCAAGGCGCAGCGCCCTGGTGCAGCGTCCCGCCAGTTCCAGATTGTGGGTGACCAGGATCGAGGTCAGGCTGTGGCCGCGGTGCAGCCGGTCAATCAGCTCGAAGACCCGCTCGGCGGTATGGCCGTCCAGGTCGCCCGTAGGCTCGTCGGCCAGCAGCAGCTCCGGGCTGGCAACCAGAGCGCGAGCCAGCGCCACCCGCTGCTGTTCGCCGCCTGAAAGCTCTCCCGGCCGATGCGATCCGCGATCCTCCAGATCCACCTCCCGCAGCCAGTTGGCTGCCATGGCCATCGCCTCTGGTCTTTGTACGCCGCGGGCTAAAAGCGGCATGGCTACGTTTTCCTGCGCCGTAAATTCCGGCAACAGGTAATGAAACTGCCACACGTACCCAATCTTCCGGTTGCGAAAAGCCGCGGCCTTTCGCGGCGACAGCGTGGTTACGTCGGTTGACGCGCAGTATACCGTTCCGGCAGAAGGCGCATCAAGAGCCCCTAATATGTGCAAAAGCGAGCTCTTTCCCGCGCCGGACTGGCCTACGATGGCCACCATCTCGCCGGCCTTGACCTCAAGATCCAGATTGTCGAAAAGGGTGAGCGGGCCACGGGCCGTCTGGTAGGTCTTGCGCAGACCTGAAACCTGAATCATCGCGGAACCGGCCGCCCGCGACTGGGTCTCCCGCGTTGCGCGGGATGCCGTGGAGGCAGCCGCTGGAGAGGGTTGGGTCATCCGGTTATTTGATTCTACATCGCCATGCCCCAGTTGCGTGCAATCCCACAAAGCGGGCAGCAAAATCGGGAGCAATACGGGAGATAGCTCAAGCCGGTCCACTTCCGCACCCAATCCGGCGTCCAGACCGGTGTCGCGGCCACGCGAAGGGCAATGCCGGGACGGAATCAGTAGTCGGTTCGGTTCGGCAACGCCAGCCATGCCGCAAAGCTTGCCCAGGCTTCGTCGCCGAGAAGCTGTGTGGCGGGCAGACGGCGCTCGGCAGATGGCTTGCCTAACTCATGGTAGAGAAACAGGTCGTCAAAGCCGGCGCGCGCCGCATCGGCCGCGCAGGCGCCGTAGTAGATGGCGTCGAGGCGGGCCCAGTAAGCCGCGGCCAGGCACATGGGGCAGGGCTCGCAACTGCTATAAAGCTCGCAGCCGGCCAGCGTAAAGGCGCCCAGCGCCCGGGCTGCGGTCCGGATGGCGTTTACTTCGCCGTGCGCCGTGGGGTCGTTGTCGGTGGTGACGGTGTTCACGGCTTCGGCCACAATTTTGCCGTCGCGCACAATGACCGCGGCAAACGGCCCGCCACCGCCGCGGACGACGTTCTCCGTGGCCAGCGCAATGGCGCGGCGCAGAAAATCGGGATTGGGCGTTCCGAGCATGCGATCGTACCCACAGTATGGCACGGGCCAAGCCGCGTGAACGCCGGCCCGCGGGCTCAGTGGCCACCGGGTGCGCGGCCGGACAGCTTGAAGCGGCGTGTGAGCAGCACCAGCGGCGCGGCAACCAGGGTGATGATGCCGATCAGATGGAAGCAGTCCATGAACGCCAGGATGTGCGACTGCGCGCCGAGCTGGTTATAGATCTGTGCGTAGGCGGCGTGCATGGCGTCGGCGTGCGCGTAGCCGTGCGACTGCAGGTAGCCCGCCATGCGCGTGACATTCTGCTGCATGGCCGGCGAAGACGGCGGCAGGTTGGCGCCGACGATGGACTGGTGGAAGTTGTAGCGGCGCTCAGCCATGGTGGTGGCAAACGCGATGCCGAAGCTGCCGCCCCAGTTGCGGAAGAAGTTGGTCAGCGACGAGGCGCGGTTATTCTCGTTGGGCTTGAGCTCGGAGTATGTGATGACCGAGAGCGGCACGAAAAAGAAGGCGTAGCCCAGCCCTTGCAGCGCGCGCGCCAGCGCGTAGTGGGTGTAATCGGTGTCGAGGTTGAAGTGGCTGTAGTGGAGGAACGACAGACCCACAATGGCCACCGCGCCGGTGAGCAGCGTGCGCGACTGCACAATGCCGCGCTGCACCAGTTGCGCCCCCACGGGCGCAAGAAAGGTAATAACCAGGGCTCCGGGGCCAAGCACCAGGCCGGCGTCGATGGCGCGATAGCCATAGAGCGACTGCAGAAGCTGCGGAATCATGGTCGTGGACGCAAACAGGCCAAAGCCGAAGGTGAAGTAAAAAAAGTTGGCGATGGCGAAGTTGCGCGAACGCAGCATGCGCAAGGCGATCACCGGGTCCTTGTGGCGCAGTTCCCAGAAGACCGCGGAGCCCAGGCAGACAATGGCGACCACGAACATCCAGGCGATGAATGTGGAGCCGAACCAGTCGTCGATCTGGCCGCGATCGAGCAGGACTTCGAGCGCGGCGGACCCCAGGCCGATGAGCGCGATGCCGAAGCCGTCCACCCGCAGGCGACCGTGGGCGTCGCGCACGGTCTTGCGTTCCTCGGCGAACTCCGGCGGGTCGTGCACAAAGCGCGAGGTGAGCGACATGGACAGAATGCCGATGGGGATGTTGATGAAAAAGATCCAGCGCCAGTCGAAGTTGTCGGTGATCCATCCGCCCAGCACGGGGCCGATGGCCGGCGCGGTGACGATGGCCACGGTATAAAGCGCAAAGGCAGATGCGCGCTTGTGCGGCGGAAAGGTGTCGACCAGAATGGCCTGCTCCACCGGAGCGAGGCCGCCGCCGCCCACGCCCTGCAGCACGCGCGCGATCAGCATCACTGTAAGGCTCGGCGCAATGCCGCACAGGAACGAGGTTGCGGTAAAAAGCGCGACGCAGGCCAGGTAGTAGTTCTTGCGGCCCATCACGCGCGAAAGCCACGCAGACATGGGCAGCACAACCGCGTTGGCGACCAGATAGGTGGTTAGAATCCAGGTGACTTCGTCGTAGGAGCGGCCCAGTCCGCCGGCGATATAAGGCAGCGAAACGTTGGCGATGGAGGTGTCGAGCAACTCCATGAACGTGGCCAGGGTGACGGTGAGCGCCACCACCCATGGATTAACGATGGGGTGCCGAAGTGCCGCGGATTTGACCGGAGAAGGAAGTACTGCTGTCGCCATGCGGCCCCGTTCAAAGAAATGCGAGACCGCCCGGTCTCTTTTCTATCAGATTCAGACAATTTGCGACCGATGCGTCTTTTTTTCGTCTATACTTTGCGGCGGGGACTTTGCGGCGAGGTTGAACGCGATGCAAAAGGGAGAGCTGACGCGGCAGAGAATTATTGCCCGGGCGGCGCCGATCTTCAATCAGCGCGGCTACGCGGGCTGCTCGATGCACGACGTGATGGAGGCTACGGGCCTTGAAAAAGGCGGCCTCTACCGGCACTTTTCCACCAAGGAAGAGCTGGCCGCGGAGGCTTTTCGCTACTCGATGGCCAAAGCGGTCAAGCTGCGCGGCGAGCATCTGGATCGCTCCCACGGCGCGGTGCAGTTGCTGCGCTCGTTCATCGAGCGGTTTGTGGAGACTACTTCGCCGGTGCGCGGCGGCTGCCCGCTGCTGAACACGGCGGTGGATGCCGATGACGGCAACCGGGTGTTGCGCGAGCTGGCGCGCGAGGCCTTCAAGGAATGGCGGGAGCGGCTGGAGAAGATGGTGAGCGACGGCATCGCCAGCGGCGAAATTGGCGCCGCCGCCAATCCACGGCTGATTGCCAATACCATCATTGCCATGCTGGAAGGGGCGCTGATGATGAGCCGGCTGGAGGGCAACAAGACAGCGCTCAAGGATGCGCAGGCGGCGCTGGACACCGTGCTCGGCTGCCTGGCTGCGGGTTAACCACCCGGCGATGCGGACCGGAATGCATTACCGCCGGCCCCTGATCGGCAAAGTCTGATCAGTTTGAATCGAGAAGCACCAGCCGCTCGGCCACGGCTTCGGCAATCTGCTCATGGACCTCGTCGATGCCCAGGTCGCCTTCGATCAGCACTACGCGCTGGGTCTCTCGCGCGGCGATCTCGTGATACTTGCTCCAGACCCGGTGGTGAAACTCATCCTGCTCCTGCTCGAAGCGGCCTTCATTAGCGCCGGTCTGCTGTTCCACGCGGTCATTGCGGCGGCGGGCCCGGGCCAGAGAGACTTCCAGGCCAGGCAGAAGCAGCAGCGTAAGGTCAGGCTGCAGGTTGCCGCAGATGAGCCGGTGCAGTTCGAGCACAATCGCGGAGCCGAGCTGGCGGCCGCCGCCCTGATAGGCCTCCGTCGAGTCGGTGAAGCGATCGCAGACGACCATCTTTCCCGTGTCGAGCGCGGGCCCGATCACCTCGGCGATGGCCTGGGCGCGGTCGGCAAACATCAGCGCCATCTCCGCCATAGGAGCCACGGCAACGCTGCGTGCGTCCAGCAGAATGGAGCGAATTCGGTCGCCGAGCTCGGTTCCGCCCGGCTGCCGGGTCTGCATCACGGACAACCCGCGCCGGTTCATCCACGTGGCCAGACGCTTGATCTGCGTGGTCTTGCCTGACCCGTCCAGGCCCTCGAGCGTGATGAATAAACCCCGCTGCATCGGCTCAAGTCTACCATCCGGAAAAATTGGCGGACCGCAAGGTGTTTCCTCCCCTCCGTTGCCATCGCCGCCGCCGCGCGGAGATAGGCATCCGCCCCGGAGCGTATGCTGTGACAAATGAGCAACCCCGCCTGCGCCCGCAGCAACTAATCTACAGCTTCCAGGAAGTTGACGAAACGGTTACCCGCGCTGCAACTTCTAAGACAGCAAGGGGTTTTAACTGAAATACGACTGAGGCGCATGCGTTTCAGATCGAGTACGAACAGGAGGTTTTCCCATGCGAATATTTCGCTCTGTGCGCCTGATGCTCCTGGCGCTTCTTGTCGCCGTGATTCCGGTCAGTTCCTATGCTGGGGTGTTTATCAGCGTTGGCTTCGCTCCGCCGGTGCTGCCGGTGTATGAGCAGCCGATCTGCCCCGAGCCCGGTCTGATGTGGACTCCCGGCTACTGGGCTTATGGCCCTGACGGCTACTACTGGGTGCCTGGCGCGTGGGTGCCCCCGCCGTATGAAGGCGCGCTGTGGACGCCCGGCTACTGGGGCTGGGGCGGCGGCCTGTATGCGTGGCATCCGGGCTACTGGGGTTCGCAGGTGGGCTACTACGGCGGCGTGAACTACGGATTCGGCTACATGGGCGTGGGCTTCTCAGGCGGCATGTGGCGCGGCGGCGTATTTGCCTATAACCGCGCGGTCATGCGCGTGGGGAGAGGCGGTGGATGGGGCGGCAATCGCGTCTACTCCGACCGCACGATCGTGGAGCGAAACACGATTGTCAATAATCATGTTTCGTACAACGGTGGCCCCGGCGGCATCCGTCACGCGCCTTCGTCGCAGGAGCGGATGGCCGACCACGAGCAGCATACGGCGAGAACATCCTTTCAGACGCAGCATGCGAATGAGGCGATGCACAACCGCGCGGCCTACTTCAACAGCAATCATGGGCGTCCGGCGACGTTGGCAACGGCCAGACCTCTGGGTCGGGAGACGCATGCGGCTCCAGTGAGCCGCGGCGGAGCCCAGAACCACGCTGTGCCTGAGTCGCATGCAGCGCCTGAGCACCGCACAGCGCCGGAGTCACATGCAGCGCCTGAGCACCGCACCGTGCCGGAGCAGCATGCGGCCCCGCAATACCATGCAGCGCCTGAGTCACATGCGGTGCCTGAGCGCCGCACAGCGCCGGAGTCACATGCAGTGCCCGAGCACCGCACCGTGCCGGAGCAGCATGCGGCCCCGCAGTATCATGCAGCGCCGGAGTCACATGCAGCGCCTGAGCGCCGCGCCGCGCCGGAGCAGCGTGCCGCACCCGAGCGGCGTGCCGAGCCGCAGCAACGCGCCGCTCCCCGGCCCGAGGCTCGTGCTCCCGAACACCGCGCCCCTGAAGGTCATGCTTCAGAAGGCCATGGCGGCGGACACGAGGACCACGGCCACCAACGCTAGAAAAACCACGGAAGCATCCACCGGCAAAGCCCGCGGTTCGCCGCGGGCTTTGCCGCGTCAGGGCGCGGCGGGCTCCATGCCGGCGATCTCCACTTCGAGGCCGTCGAAGTCGGGATGTTCGTTTTCGCGGATGCGGTAAGCAAGATCGATCAGGCTGCCCTCTGCGAGCGAGAGTTCGGCGGCGCGCTCGGCCAGGTTCCATCCCACCGCGCGGGTCGTGCCGGCGGTTCCGTTATCCTGCGCAAGCTCCAGCCGCAGATGGCGTTCTTTCATCACCCGCGGCGCGGCCACCAGGCGCACGCGCCGGGCCACAAACACCGGCTCGGGATTGCCGTGGCCCAGTGGCTCGAGCCGGCGCAGCCACCCGGCCAGCACCGAGGTGATGCGGTCCAGCGGCAGCTCGGCGTGGATGCGGAGAATGCGCTCGGGCTCGCGCTCGGCGAGATGCTGCTCAGCGTAACCGCGCAGCCGTCGGCGCAACTCGGGCAGCGATTCGGCGGGCAGCGCGAAGCCGATGGCGAAGGCATGGCCGCCGTAGCGGGTGAACAGATCGGCGCAGCTCTCGATGGCGCTGAGCAGAACGAAGCCATCGACAGAGCGGCCGGAGCCGTGCGCAACGCCGTCTTCCACGCTGACCACGATGGCGGGCTTGGCTGTGCGCTCCACCACGCGCGAGGCGAGAATGCCGATGACGCCGCGGTGCCAGCCGTCGCCGTCGATCAGCAGCAACCGCTCGGCGGCCAGCTCGGCGTCTTCTCGCAAACGGTCTTCAATGCAGCCCAGGGCGGCAGCTTCGGCATCGCGGCGTTCGCGATTCAAGCGTTCGAGTTTTTGCGCAAGCTCCGCGGCGCGGACCGCATCGCGGGTGCAGAAAAGCTCAATCACTTCCGAGGCCACGTCCATGCGGCCGGCGGCGTTGATGCGCGGCGCCAGCCGAAAGGCCACGTCGAAGCCGGTGATTTGCCGTGCCGCCGGATCGAGCGCGGCCGCGGCGAACAGGGCGCGCAGGCCGGCCCCGGCAGGCCGGCGCAGCTCGCGCAGACCCAGCGCGGCGATGGTGCGGTTTTCGCCGCGCAGCGGCACCGCGTCGGCAATGGTGGCAATGGCCGCCATCTTGAGGAAACTGGGCAGAATCTTTTCGCGGGTGCGGGCCGGGTCGCGCCGCTCCAGCAGCGCCTGCGCGAGCTTGAGCGCGATGGCCGCGCCGCAGAGAGATTTTTCAGGATAGCCGCAGCCATGCTGGTTGGGGTTGAGAATGGCCAGCGCGCGCGGCACCGCATCGTCCATCTTGGGCAAATGGTGGTCGGTGATAATGAGATCGAGCCCCAGACGGTGCGCCGTTTCCGCCTCGGCAAAGGCGCGCATGCCGGTGTCGACAGTGATCACTAGGCGCACGCCCTCAGCGCAGGCTGACTCCAGCACACTCGACTGCAGGCCGTAGCCCTCTCGCAGCCGATGCGGTACGTGAAAGCGCGCAACGCCGCCGAGCATTTCAATGGCGGTCTTGAGCAGCACAACTGCGGTGGTGCCGTCCACGTCATAGTCGCCGTAAAGCAGGACGGGCTCGCGCGCGGCGATGGCGCGCTCGATGCGATCGACAGCCACGGCCATGCCGTGCATGAGGAAGGGATCGTGCAGATGATCGAGCGCGGGATTGAGAAAGGCGAAGGCCTCGGACGCCAGTGTGACGCCACGCGCCAGCAGCAACTCGGCAAGCACCGGCGGCAGGCGGGCCTGCTGTGCAAGCGCAGCGGCCTCGGCGGCCGGCTCGGCTAAAATCCAGCGCTGCCGCGGAGATTTACGCGGCGCCGCGCGGCCTGCTTCAGTGCCGGCGGAGCTCACGCCGCCTACTCGTCCTCGTCGTCCCGATGGCCGGCATCGTCGATGATAATGTCCTGAAAGGCTTCGATATCTTCCAGCAGAGTCTGGAACCGCTCATACCATTCCGTCGTGGTTTCGTGCAGAAACACCAGACCCTGATACACGAATCCGAGCTGAACATAGCCCAGCATGCCGGAGTATTTGCGCAGCCATTTGGCTTCGACCAACTCGGTGGCTTCCTCGTCGGGAAAGTTCATCTCGCCGGCTTCTTCAATAAGCGCGTCCAGTTCTTCGCGCTCCAGCGTCATCTCGCTGAATGTGACGAAGGGAGCGCCAACATGCTTGGCCATCTCCACAAAGTCTTTCCACGACTCGGGATTGCCGTGTCCCTCCCAAAGAATGGAAGGAATGTCTTCCGTCACATAGCCAGGCAGACGGCGAAGGCCATGACCTTCAATGAAGGCCACCATGTCGTCTTTAAGGGAGAGCAGGTTGTCGGTACTCATAGTCAAGCCACTATTCTCGCAGATGCGGGCGGGGCGGAAGGCGATGCTGTGGAAACTTCATCCCGGCTGCGGCCAGGCTTTACTCTGGAACTGTCGGCATCGCGATTTTCGCGCCGGACATTTCCCAGACGGAGCCTCTTCCGCGGTGGAACCGATACGAAATCCGTGCCGGAACTTCTGACTGAGGAGAATACTGCTTGCCACCGTTCGAGCGCCATGTCTTTGTCTGCCATAATACCCGCCCGGCCGATGCGCCGCGGCCCAGTTGCACCAGCGACGGAAAAAGCGAGCTGCACACGCGGCTCAATCAACTCACAAAAGAAGCCGGGCTGGGCGGCCGGGTGCGCATCAATAAAGCGGGCTGCCTTGACCAGTGCGAACACGGGCCCACGGTCGTGGTGTATCCCGAGGCGGTGTGGTACGGGCACGTAAAGCCCGAGGACGCGGAAGAGATCGTCGCCGAGCACCTGGTGGGCGGCCGGCCAGTGGAGCGGCTGCGCATCGCCGATGCGTGCCTGAATGCCAAGAGCTGTCCGCATCGCGGCTAGATATCTGACCGCGCGATTATCTAATCGGGCCGATCATTTCGGGTGCCCCATGAGCCTCTTGCAAAATTCCGTAACTGCGCGGCACGTATAGGCCGCAAATTGTATTTTTGCACTTCGATGTCTGTCTCTCGGCTTTGTTTTCGCGCGGGGTTGGCCGTTTTTTGCTTGCAGTTGTGTTTTCGCGCACGCC
>DATAVZ010000056.1:0-4207 GCA_036267475.1 Occallatibacter sp. | reverse complement strand
CGAAGGCTCCTTTCTGGCGTGCAACTTCTGGCTGGTGGATGTGTACACGGTGCAGGGACGAACAGCCGAAGCGCGAGCACATTTTGAAAAGCTGCTGAAGCTGCGCAACGATCTTGGGTTGCTCTCGGAAGAGTTTGACGTGAAGCATGGCTTGATTGGGAATTTTCCGCAGGCCTTCTCTCACATTGCTTTGATCAACGCCGCGCTGGCGCTGGATCTCGGTACCTCCCTGCGTCTTCTGGACCTGGATTAAAAGCCACTGGGACGGCGAGAAACCTCTTGCTGAGATTGCCCTATCCGGGCCCGAAATCCAGGGCTGAAGTTGGCGTCTGAAGATCGCGGAATGGCGAACCGGGGAGAGGGGTCGGCTTGTGAAAGGCTTTGAAAAGATAGCCTATTTCAATGTGTACAGGTATGCTGCGGCATCGCGGGATTGCTGCTCTGAAAGGCCGAGATCAGGCATTGCGGTGCGCGGCTTCATCGCTTGCGGATTCATGATCCAGTGCACAAGGTTTTCGGATGTGTTGGGGAAGTTGCCGCCGATATATGTGCGTCGCGAGAGCGCTTCCAGGGGTGGCCCGAAAACTCCATGGGCGCTCCGAATGCCGGGAATGGTGTGGCATTTTCCGCATTGATACGCCACGATCGTAGCCTCGCCGCGATCCGCGGAGCCGCCGGTGTGCCCGACAGAGGCTATGCGCGCTTCCTGGCCGCCTTTGCATCCGGCGATCACGAAGACGGCAACACAGAGCGCAATGCTTATATTTTGGCGGCGAGTCCGCATGACAAATTTCCCTTCATTATGCACCCGATGCAGGTCGGCGATCACAACGATGCGAAGGCAGATCGTTAGCCACTTCAGGCGGACGAATTGATCCGGTATGCGGACGTCGTCTGCCGGGATAGATGCAGCTTGGGTCCGCTTGGCTTTATTCGCCACGCAACGCGGCCACCGATTTTTTGTGAATATCGGCAAACTGCTAAACAGGGCCGGGCATCGAAGCACTCGTGATGCCCCGGGCCACTTGCGGTTGCGTGCGACTTTGACGCATTCAACTGCATTTGCGCCAGCCCTTTTCCTGCTTCTGTTCGCGCGGGTCGCGGCGGCGCAGCGCAGGGTGAGCAGCGCAGCTTCCGACGGAGTCGCAATCTTCTCGCAGAGGTGCTCCATGTGCCATGGAGCCAAAGGGCAGGGTATTGCTGCAGCCGTCAGCATTGCTGGACCTTCATTACAGGCTGAGCATGAAGTGGGCCAGGTGATGATGGCGGTCGAAACCGGCCCCAGCCACATGCCGGCATTTTCGAGAGTTCTGTCTGTGCCGCAGATCAAAGCGGTGTCCTACTACGTGTCCACCAGGCTTGCTGTCATTCCGTTCACAGACGGCAACCTGGGTGAGGGTGGCACGTTGTTCCGCATGTATTGCGCCACCTGCCATCGAACCGCTGTGCGCGGGGGCGCACTTGCTTTCACCGGGAGAAATGCCCCGGCGCTCGATCAAAAATCGGCGGCGCTCATTGCCGGGGCGATTCGCTGGGGACCGGGAACGATGCCCTCGTTCTCTGAAACGGCGCTGAGTAACCGGCAGCTATGGTCGGTGGTGCGCTACGTCCAGTTTGTCCAACACCCGCCTCATCCCGGCGGCGAGCCTTTGAAGTACTACGGTCCCGTGGCAGAAGGCGATGCAAGCGCGGCGGCTCTGCTGATTCTTATCGGCGTTGCAGGATGGATTGAATGGGGAGGCAAGGGATGAGCAGCAACGGCGGGCAGCGTAAAGGCGGAGCCGGTGCGTTCCTCGGCCTTGTTACGGAACTGTTGAGATTCGGCTCGACCCTGTTGAAGTTACTGGATGTGACGTTCGAATTTCTGGGCGGACTCACCAATGCACTTCCAGCCCCATCGGCTCCGAAAAGAATCCCTCAGACCGGACGAGGCGAAGATCGTCAGATAGAAACCGAATCCGAAGTGGATCGTAGAGAGCGCTGGGCAACTCTCATTGTGGCCTGCTGTTTTCTAATTGGTATCCTGGGCGGTTTAGGATTCTTGATTTCTTACTGGAAGGGCGCCAACGACACCGCCATGCTGGGGGCAAGCCTGGCGGTATTTCTTGGAGCAATGGGAATCGTTCTGGTTGCGTGGGCCCGCTGGCTGACGCTGAAAAAGGAGGCCGTTGAGCCGCGCCATCCACTGAAGTCGAGTCCCGCCGAACGCGAGGATACGGCCGAAGCGTTCTGCGGCGGTGCGCGTGACATACGACGCCGCCGGCTGCTGAAGTGGATGGGTTGGGGCGGCGGCGGAATGTTCGGCGCGATGATGCTCTCGCTCTTCAGATCCCTCGGCATTTCTCCCTACGCCGAGCTGCACACCAGGGTCTGGAAAGAAGGTCAGCGCCTAGTGACCTCGGATGGAAAACCGGTCTCGTTGAGTTCTTTGCAAGCGGGAAGCACTGTCACCGTGTTTCCCGAGGACAAGGTCGGGGCAGAACGCGCGCAAACCGTACTGATCCGGGTGAAAGAAGATCTTCTGCGGTTGCCGCAGGACCGCTCCACCTGGGCTCCGGGCGGCTATGTCGCCTATTCGCGGGTATGCACGCACGCCGGCTGCCCTGTCGGCGAGTTTGAAGCCGAGCAATCGCTTCTCCTGTGTCCCTGCCACCAATCGACATTCGATGTCCTGCGCGCCGCGGTTCCGACCGGCGGACCGGCCGCACGAGCTTTGCCGCAATTGCCACTGTATGCGGATGCGGAAGGAACTCTGCGCGCTGGTGGCGGCTTCACAGCGCCGCCCGGCCCCGGCTTCTGGGGCATCTCATGATCACCAAACGGCTCAGCCGCTGGGTGGACTCGCGCGTGCATGCGGCTACGTTTGTGCGGAGTGCGCTGAACCATGTGTTTCCCGATCACTGGTCGTTCATGCTTGGAGAGATTGCGCTCTACTGTTTCATGATTCTGGTAGCCACCGGGATCTACCTCGCGTTCTTCTTCCATGCGAGTTCTCAAAAGGTGATCTATCACGGCTCGTACCAGCCGCTGGTCGGGGCGAAGGTTTCTCTTGCCTATCAATCGGTGTTGCATATAAGTCTGGACGTGCGGGCAGGTCTGCTCATTCGCCAGATGCACCATTGGGCGGCGCTCATCTTTCTCTGGGCAATTCTCGCACACCTGGCGCGCATTTACTTCACCGCTGCTTACCGCAAGCCGCGCGAAATGAACTGGCTGATCGGTCTGTCCCTGCTGGTTCTGGCGCTTGTGAACGGCTTCATGGGTTATTCGATCCTAGACGATCTCCTTTCCGGAACCGGAATGCGGATCGGCTATGCGATTCTGCTTTCTGTTCCGGTGCTCGGTCCGTGGCTGACCTTTCTCTTTATGGGCGGAACCGTTCCCAATCCCGCAACCCTGCCGCGAATGTATGCCATGCACATCTTTGTCGTTCCGGTGCTGATTGCGGGCCTGCTGGCGCTTCACCTCGGGATGATCTGGCGGCAGTTGCACACGAATTATCCGGGACCGAAACGCACTGACAAAACGATCGTGGGCTCGCGCCTCTGGCCTTCCTACACGGCCAAGTCGATCGGCTTGATGCTGTTGGTATTCGCCGCGATCGCCGCACTCGGCGGTCTGGTTCAGATTGATCCGGTGTGGCTCTACGGTCCCTACGAACCGGGAGCGGTGATGGCGGGGGCACAACCCGATTGGTATATGGGCTGGGTAGAAGGAGCCATGCGGCTCTTCCCCGGCGTCAACCTGCACCTTGGCTACTGGTTGATTCCCGAGCTTTTTTTCCCCGCTGTGATGATGCCTTGCATCGTGTTCGGCGCGCTCTACCTGGTCCCCTTTATCGAGAAGCTGTTCTCTGGCGACAAGGAAGACCACAACGTGTTGCTTCTCCCGTATGAACAACCTGTCAGGACTGCTGTGGGAGTGGGCACGGTTGTCTTCATGCTGGTGCTGCTCACTGCAGGCGGAGACGACGTGATTGCGGTGGCAACGGGTTGGTCGGTGGTTGACCTGAGGACGATTCTGCGCATTGCGGTTTTTATTCTGCCGCTGGCGGCTGCCATGCTTACCTACTTTGTCTGCATCGGGCTCAGGAACAGGAAAGCGGCACAGACCATTTCGGCAAACGGAGAAATTTCTTGGATCGGGGAGGATATCGACGAATGTGTTTTCAAACTGAAAGGCCCGTTGGCTGTTCCTGTCGAAGAAC
>DATAVZ010000055.1:0-187584 GCA_036267475.1 Occallatibacter sp. | reverse complement strand
CGAGTCAGGCGTGTAGTTCGCGGTGATTGTGTCGCTGCCGGCAGCCAGCGCACCCGCAGCGATGCTGACTGCGGCTTTGCCTCCGCTCAGCGTCGTCGCAACCGATGTATAGCTTCCACTCGAAAGCGTGACGGTGCCCGTCGGCGTCGGATTGCCGGAGGTCGCGGCTACTGTGACCGTCACAGTAGTGGACTGCGAAGTAGTGATGCTCGCGGGCGAAGCAGAAACCGTGACCGCAGGCGTGGCCTTCGCTCCCACTGTGACTGAGCTTGTGCCGGTCGCGTCGTTGTAATACGCCGAACTACTCGAATCCGGCGTATAGCTTGCAGTCAGCGTATCGCTTCCCGCAGCCAGCGCGCCCGCAGCGATGCTGACTGCGGCTTTGCCTCCGCTCAGCGCCGTCGCAGCCGATGTATAGCTTCCGCTTGAAACGGTGACGGTGCCCGTCGGCGTCGCGTATCCGCCCGCGCTGGCCACGGTGACCGTCACAGTAGTGGACTGCGAAGTAGTAATGCTCGCCGGCGCAGCCGAAACCGTGACCGCAGGCGTGGCCTTCGATCCAACCGTGATCGAGCTGGTGCCCGAAGCACTGTTGTAATACGCCGTGCTGGTCGAGTCAGGCGTGTAATTCGCGGTGATTGTGTCGCTGCCGGCAGCGAGCGCACCCGCAGCGATGCTGACTGCGGCTTTGCCTCCGCTCAGCGCCGTCGCAGCCGATGTATAGCTTCCGCTTGAAACGGTGACGGTGCCCGTCGGCGTCGGATTGCCGGAGGTCGCGGCCACTGTGACGGTCACCGTAGTTGACTGCGAAGTCGTGATACTCGCGGGCGAAGCAGAAACCGTGACCGCCGGCGTAGCCTTCGATCCCACCGTGACTGAACTTGTGCCCGAAGCCGTGCTGTAATATGCCGAACTACTCGAATCCGGCGCATAGCTTGCGGTCAGCGTATCGCTTCCCGCTGCCAGCGTACCCGCAGCGATGGTGATTGTGGCCGTCCCGCCACTCAGCGTGGTTGGCGTAGAAATATACCTTCCGCTCGACAGCGTGACGGTGCCGCTTGGCGTCGGATTGCCGGAGGTCGCGGCCACTGTGATCGTCACGGTAGTGGACTGTGCGGTAGTGATACTCGCCGGCGAAGCCGAAACCGTGACCGCAGGCGTTGTTTTGCCTGTCGCAGTGACTGATACAGTCTGCGTGCCCGCGGCAACCAGATAGGTGTTGGCTCCCGGCGCGTCCGGTGTGTAGCTCGCGGTGAGCGTGTCGGTTCCTGCGCTCAGCGCGCCCGCCGCCACTGCCACTGTAGCGCTGCCTCCGCTCAGTGTCGTCGCGGCCGACGCGTAGGTTCCGCTGCTCAAAATCACTGTGCCGGTCGGCGCTGGATTGCCGCTGCCGCCGCTCACGGTGACAGTGACTGAGAGAGTCTGTGTGGTGGTAATGCTGGTGGAAGACGCGTTCACCGTCACTGTGGGCGTGGCCTTGGGCGCGTAGTTGTTCAGAAAGGCGCCCACGTCCAGCGATCCCAGGCCGGTCACTTCGTCGTAGCCATCGGTGAGGAGATAGCCGCTCTGGCCGCCGGTGAGGCTCGACGGCCCCGGAATGCTGTTATTGCACATGCTGGGCGTATTCACGCTGCAGGAGCCCACGCCGCTCGTGGACACCGTCGCATCATGAAACGCTGCCGGATTGGTTGTCGCCTGCTGGTAGAGCTGCGAATTCAGGCTGCCCTGGGCCACGCCCAGCTTCTGATTCAGCAGCGCGGCCACGCCGGCCATGCTCGGCGCCGCCGCCGAGGTTCCGCAAAAACTCACAAAGTAATACGAGCCGCTGGATCCGGGCGCGCAACTTCCTCCCGCAGCGGCCATGCAGCCAAAGTAGCCATCGTGGCACGAAGAAGAGAACGACACATCCGGCGTATAGCGCCCCGCCCGTGCCGCCGGAACGCCAGTTCCCGTCTGCCAGACTGGCGCGGGCGTGTTGTAGGCGCTCACGCCTCCGCCGGAAGCGGCCACCTGCATCGTGCCGGAAGGGTCTGGCTCGTTCCATCCGCCTTCGGGAATGTAGCCCAGCACCGAAAGCAGCCCCGTGCTATTGGCCGAGTTCCAATAGGACGCGGGATCGTCCGCATCGTTGAACTCCGTGCCGCCCACGCACGTGGCGTAGCTCGACGAGCAGATTGCATTCGGACTGCTCGCCTGCGGGCTCGATGGCGGAGTTGCAAAAGCAGTGTCGCATCCTGCAACGCCGCTGTCGCCCGACGACACGAAAACCGAGATGCCCTCAGCCGCAGCCTGCTGAAACAGCGCATCCCAGTAAGCCACGCCCGAAGGCCCAGCCGAAGATTCGCAGTCACCGAAGCTGATGTTCATCACCTGCGCGGGCGCCGGAGACGTTTGCACCAGATACTGCGCGTCCGCGGCCACGCCGCCGCTGGCCGTGCTGGCTGCCACCACCAGCAAGTTGGCTCCCGGAGCCACGCTGCCTGCCCGTTGCACGTCCAGCGTGGCTTCGGTCTGCAGATCGGCCGATCCTCCGTCCGTGGGCGGGCTGCTGTATGCCGGCCCAGGGTCGGCGCCGCCAAATGCGGTGGGCACCACCTCGGTCGGATCGTTAAACGAGGCTCCCGTCTGCTGCCGGAAGTAGCTGAAGTCGGCCATGTCCGTGCGCGACTCGGCTGCGATCCCGATCGTCTCGCCCGCCCCGGTCAGGCTGGCCGGCACGTCGTAAATACTGTTGAAGTCCGCCGGAGCAATGAAGTGCAATGTCGAGGTTCCGGCGCCCACCGTCAACTGGGGCGTGCTCAGGTGGTTGAGCGGCCGGTCCTCAACGGAATACAGTCCGCGCACCGACCGGATGGCCGGCGCCAGCGCCTGCGGAATCGTCGGATCGCTGTTCACCGAGGTCAACTGCCTGCCGTTCACCCGGTACGAATGCACCTCGGTCCCAAACGCCCGCCCCACGTCTGCCGCCGTTCCCGTAAAGCCCACAAACATCCGGCTGGGCGAAACCCAGCTCACCCGCAGGCCCTGGGACTGGAGCCAGCCGGTTACCGCGGTCAGGTCCTGATCCGAGAGTCCGAAACGCTGGCCAAACTCCTCCGGAGTGAGCCATTGATGATAGGCCGGCGAGGCCGGATTCTCCTGCTCGGCGAGCAGTTGGTCCAGGGCCTGTTCCTGTCCGGCTGACCGCGCCAGGACAATAGTCATCGCGGGTAGTGACTGATTACCAGACACCGCGCCTAAATCATTGGCCGCACTGGCCCATAGCGGATGCTGGCTGGGAAGCGTCCGCAACTGGCCAAGGTCCACCTGCCGCGTAATCTGGTTCGGCGTCTGGGCGTGCAGAGTAGTCCCGCACAGTGCGGCTAAAAGTACCGCAAGCGCATTTAGAAGTAACAGTTTAGCCCAGTGAACGGTTGCGCACACTAATCCGACGCAACCAGGCACAGGCACAGAAGGAGAGCAGGGGGAGTGCTTGCGCATCGTTCCTCGTTCCGTGGGACCCTGGGTAAAAAATGCGAATTATGCCAATTATAAGTGGCACCTTAGTAATTGTTAATGGTCCCTATGGGTAACCGCAGAATCGTTGTAGTTATGCCACAAGAGTTGTTGCGGTCATGGCACAGGAGTTTTTTGAGTAAATATAGATTGCAATTCGCAAGTCAGATTGATAAGAATGCTGGAGTGCCGAAATCTGGGGCGGATGATTCCAGCCGCTGCCAGTCCCCGGTGGCAAAAGCAGGGTAAGTGTGAAGTAAGGCCAATGCAGTCGAGAGGCTGTTTTCTCAAGAAAAAGCCCCTTGCCGCAGCAAGCTACAGTAGGGAAACGCTGCTTTTGCTCTCAATCCTGTGGTCTGAATCGAATCCTCTGAGGAGCCAAAAACCATGAGCGGTGTGCGGGTGCTGGTGGGAACGCGCAAGGGCGCTTTTATTCTTACGTCCGATGGCAAGCGGCGCGACTGGCAGGTGAGCGGTCCGTTCTTTGCGGGGTGGGAGATCTACCACATGAAGGGTTCACCGGTGGATCTCGACCGCATTTACGTCTCGCAGACCAGCGGCTGGTTTGGCCAACTCGTGCAGCGCTCCGACGACGGAGGCAAAACCTGGTTTCAGCCCGGCGTGCCGGCCGCCGAAGCCGCCCAGCCTGGTGTTCCGCCCAAAATCAACAACCGTTTTGTCTATGACGCCTCGCCTGGGAGCGGTAAGCCGCTTACCACTCATCAGTGGTACGACGGCACGCAGCATCCCTGGGAGTTCAAGCGGGTCTGGCACTTCGAGCCCTCCCTCACCGAAGCCGGAACCGTGTACGCCGGAGTAGAAGACGCCGCGCTCTTCCGCTCCGCAGACGGTGGCGAAAGCTGGCAGGAGCTGCCCGGCCTGCGCGGTCACGCCACCGGTCCCGGATGGCAGCCCGGGGCCGGCGGCATGTGTCTGCACACCGTCATCCTCGACCCCGGCAACCCGGACAGAATATACATTGCCATCTCCGCTGCCGGAGCTTTTCGCACCGACGACGGCGGCCAGACCTGGAAGCCCATTAACAAAGGCCTGGTGTCGAATTTCATTCCCGATCCCGCTGCCGAGGTCGGCCACTGCGTCCATCACGTGGCCATGCATCCTTCGCGGCCCGATGTGCTGTTCATGCAGAAGCACTGGGACGTGATGCGCTCAGACGATGCGGGCGATAACTGGCGCGAGGTGAGCGGCAATCTGCCTACCGACTTCGGCTTTGCCATCGACGTGCATGCCCACGAGCCCGAGACTCTTTACGTGGTCCCCATCAAGAGCGACTCGGAGCACTTTCCACTCAATGGCGAACTGCGCGTCTACCGCAGCCGCGCCGGAGGCAACGAGTGGGAGCCGCTCGGCGAGGGGCTGCCGGAGAAGGACTGCTACGTGAACGTGCTGCGCGACGCCATGGCCGTGGACCGGCTCGACGATTGCGGCATCTACTTCGGCACCACCGGCGGCCAGGTCTACGCCTCATCCAATTCCGGAGACACATGGCAGCCCATTGTCCGCGATCTGCCCGCTGTGCTCTCCGTCGAGGTGCAGACGCTGCCATGAGCTTCGGCCTGAAATTCAGCCCTCTTTCAACCTGCGCACGCATCGCGGCGCAAGCCGCATCATAGAGTGCGAGGCGCACCGATTTGTCCACCCACGCCATCCGGGTCGAGATTCCTTATCATCTGCGCAACCTGGCGCAGGTCACAGGCGAGGTGCCGCTTGAAGTAGCCGCGCCGGTCACGCTGGGCTCGGTGCTGGATGCGCTGGAAGCGCACTATCCCATGCTGTGCGGCACCATCCGCGAACCCGCAACCGGCCAGCGCCGGCCTTTTCTGCGCTTCTTTGCCTGCGCGGAGGACCTGTCTCACCAACCCATGGACGCGCCGCTGCCCGAAGCCGTGGTCACCGGCCGCGAGCCTCTGCTGGTAATCGGCGCCATCGCTGGAGGATGAACGGAGCAGGGAACAGAAGAGCAGGGAAAAGGGAACAGGGAACGAGCAACAGGAAAAGCGAGGCACGCGGCTATCCGCCGTTCGACTCCTCGTTCTCCTTCACGGCCTGCTTTTGTGCTTTGCCGCAAATGTGACGCAGTTGGTCGAGCAGAGCCTGCGGTTCGTAAGACGAGACATGGTACTGCTCGCCGCCGCAACGGTCGTCGCCACTGGGCGAGACGGTGATAATCGGAACATCGCGGCGAATCTCGCGCAGCCGCTCGATAAGCTTGCGGCACTCCATGTCCGCTATCTCGGTATCGAGCACAATGCCATCCACTTTATTGAAGCGGATAAGCATCTCGATACCTTCGTGCGCGCTATAAGCCGTCAACACGTTGAGCTGGGCAGTTTCAATCACCAGCTTGCGAGTGGAAATGCTGCCTGGAAACTGGTTGTCGATCACCAGAAAACATGGTCGTATCATGCACAGATGGATGCCGCGCGCTTAGCTACCGTTCACCGTTTTTCCTTTCTGCGCAAAGATCGTATTGACCGTTCAAAAGCAAAGTAAGGTTGTCCGGGCAACCCGGAAAATCGGCAACTCCGCAGTCGCTTGAAAAAGCGCGTTGAACAATCGGGCTTCTCGTGGCCCCGTGCCGGTCCGCAACAGCGTGATGTATGCTCTTGCACAACGGAGGATTCATGAGCAGCGGCGTGTGGCCCGAACTCGAGTGGAGTAGTTGGTCCAGCACAGCGGACACTCTGCACATGTGGACGCAGATCGTGGGCAAGACGCGGCTGGCGCTCACCCCGCTGCAGAATCACTGGTGGAACGTGCCGCTCTATGTAACGGCGCGCGGACTGAGCACGTCGGCCATGGCCTGCGGCGACGACACGCTCGATATTGAATTCGACTTTCTCGATCACGCGCTGCGCATGCGGTGCGGCTCGGGAAAAAGCGAGTCGCTCGCGCTGGCGCCCATGACGGTTGCGGATTTCTATCGCGAGTATCGGCGCCGGCTTTCGGCGCTGAATGTCGCGGTCGATATATGGCCCATGCCGGTAGAGGTTCAGAATCCAATCCGCTTCGATCTGGATACGGTGCATAGCAGCTACGACGGCGAATCCGCGCGCCGCTTCTGGCAGGTGCTTACGCGCGCAGAGAGCGTGTTTCGCCAGTGGGCGCCGGGATTCATGGGCAAGGTGAGTCCGGTCCATTTTTTCTGGGGCAGCTTCGATCTCGCTGTCACGCGCTTCTCAGGCCGGCCCGCGCCGTCGCGCGAGGGCGCGGACCCCATCCAGCGCGAGGCTTACTCGCATGAAGTGATCTCGGCGGGCTTTTGGCCGGGAAACGGCGGCTACGGCGCGGCGGCGTTTTATTGCTATGCGGCTCCGGTGCCCCAAGGGTTGGCGGAAAAGCCAATTACTCCCGCCGCCGCGCGGTGGGACAAGGCGCTGGGCGAATTCATCTACAAGTACGACGATCTGCGCCGCGATCCGTCGCCGGAAAAAGCGCTGCTGGCCTTTGTCGAGAGCGCCTACTCCGCAGCTGCGGACGCAGCCGGATGGGACCGAGCCGCGCTGGAGCGGCATGGCGTGGTTTATTGATCCGGCAATAGAACGGTGACATCGTATTCCCACCCATTTCCGCAAAAGACGCGGAAATGGATGTGGCACCCAGCGTCCGCTCCGCCAGAAGCTGCTTCAGTTGACGGTTCTCTTCCTCAACTCCCGAAAACCGTGGCTCGATAGGCGCAACCGGGCCTTCGATCCGCATTTGCCACCGATACAGCAGTCGCCGCGGAACATCCGATTCCCTGGCCAAAGCAGAAATGTTGTGGCAACCCTGCATCCGTGCCACCGAAACTCGCCGGAAATCCTCTGTGTAAATCCGCTTCCTTCGCATTTGCAGCCTCCCATTCGCTGCAAACTGTGTCCTTCTCAAATGTCTCACTTTCGGGGGTCACTCCAACCCATTTTCGTGCTGGATTTTTAATTCCCTGTGACCGGGACCGCCCGCCTTTATCATCGGGATGATAAGGACAGAGAGAAGATGCGGTTCGATATTGTCACCATCTTTCCCGGCTTTTTCGCGGGCATCTTCGAGCACGGCATTGTGCGGCGGGCGCAGGCTGCCGGACTGGTGACGATCGAGACGCACGATCTGCGCAGGTTTACGCATGACCGCCATCGCACGGTGGACGACCGGCCCTTTGGCGGCGGCGAAGGCATGGTGCTCAAGCCGGAGCCGCTGGCCGAGGCGCTGTCCAGTCTGGGCATTGCGCCCAAGACGGAGCGGCAGGCAGCCAAAGACGCCACGGGCAACACTCCTGCGACCAACACGCTTGTGGTTTTGCTTTCGGCGCAGGGACGCAGGTTTACGCAATCGGTGGCCCGGGAGCTGGCCGTGACGGACCGGGTGGTGCTGTTGTGCGGGCGCTATGAAGGCGTGGATGAGCGGATCAATGCGCTCTATTGCGACCGCGAGCTTTCGATTGGCGATTACGTGCTGTCGGGCGGAGAGCTGGCGGCGGCTGTGGTGATTGACGCGACCATGCGGCTGATTCCCCGCGTGCTGGGCAACGAAGCTTCGGGTGAGTTTGAGAGCTTTGGGGCGGCGGATGCGGACATTGCGACCGATGAGGCGGGCGTGCCGCGGTCGCAACATGGCGCGGGAGGTTTGCTGGACTATCCGCACTACACGCGGCCGGCGGAGTTTGGCGGGTTGCGGGTTCCCGAGACGCTGCTCAACGGAGACCACCGGCAGATTCGCGGCTGGCGGCGGGAGCAGCAGCTTCGCAAGACGCTGGCCAACCGGCCCGACCTGCTGGAGCACGCTTTGCTGAGCGCGGAAGATCGCCGGCTGCTGGCGGCCATCCAGCAGGAAATGTCTTAAGGCATTTTCAGGATTTCTGTGGAGTTGTCGGAATTCGCGGAGGTGGATTTTTCTTGATGAAAAATTCACTCAGCAGCAGTGGCTTCGCTCTACACCCATCCTGAAAATGCTTTAGCGCCGGGGTTCGCCGGGCTGGACTTCGGACTCCATTGCGGACAGGATTGCCTGCATTGACTGAAACTCCGGCTGAGTGTGAAGGGTTTTCAGGCGCGGGTCGGCGAGCATGAGGAAGAACCACGGGCAGCGCGACTGTTCTGCCGAACGCAGATCGGCCAGGGCTTTGCCGGGCTCGTTGAGCGCGGCGTAGGCGGCGGCGGAAAAAGTCTTGAGCACGTAGCGCTCGCGGCTGAGCCACTCCAGCCGCTCCAGGATGGAGCGCGCCGCATCCTGCTGGCCGGCCATGGCCAGCGTATAGGCGTGAACGGCTGTGGCCAGGTCGAAAGACGGGAGACGCTGGGCGAGCCGTTGGGCCAGCTCGACGGCGCGGCCGGTCTCTCCGTTGAAGGCCAGAATCATGGCGCCGTACAACTGGGTTCCCTCGTGCTGCGGAAATCGCTGCAGCGCGGTGTGGGCCAACTGGATACTGGTCTCGGAGCGGCCGCCCAGGTGGTGCGCCCAGGCCAGACGCGCCTGCGGCCAGGCTGACCAGGGATCGATATGGATGGTCGATTCCAGAAGCTCGATGGCCTCAGTGAACCGGTGGCGGCTGAGCGCAAGCAGGGTCCGCGCCCGCATGATCCAGGAGTTATAGGACAGGGGATTGTAGGGCAGGCGGCTGGCGCGCTCAAAGAGGCGCAGAGCGGCCGGCAGATTTCTGTCGAAATGAAAACTAATCCAGCCGAGGACCGGCAACGCAGCTTCGGCGCCAGGCGAAATTGTCTCCGGCGTTGGCACGACCCGGCGCACGCTGTCGGCGGCCACCGGCGGCGGCATAAAGCCGTAAAGAGCCAGCATGATGCAGAGATTGCAGAGCTCCACCTGCGCGGCGGCATAGCCGGGAAAAAGCTCAAGGGCGCGCAGCAGGTGCTGGAGCGCGTCCTGCATGCGGTGCCGCTCCATGGTCTGCCACTCGTAGCGGGCGCGCTGCAAAAGCTCATAGGCCTCGTGGCGGCGGGTGGCCTGCTCGGGGCTGAGATACTGCCCGGCTGCCTCGTCGCCGGCGGCCGAAGCATGGCCGGAAGCATGAATCGAAAGGCCGGCCTCGGCCCGCATGCGCAAATCCACGCGATTGACCACTTCGGATTCGAGACCGCCGGTGCGGGCCCGGTCGACAAACAGATCTTCCACCCAGACCTGGGCGCCATCGGGAACGGAAATCATCTCCACACGCAGGCGATAGTGTGCAGGCAGCGCGCGCAGCCTTCCGGTCAGGACGAGGTCGGCGTTGAGCATTTTGCCGATCTGCTCCGGGGCCAGGCCACGCCGGGCAAGAGTGCAGACCGAGTCCCGGGCGGCGAGCGAAACGATGGCCGGGCGGGCGCCGGCCAGACTCGCGGCGGACTCTTCGGCCACGGCTGCGCCCAGATGCTCGGGCACTCCGTATTCGGCAATGAAGGGGACAATAGCCAGACACGGCAGCGGCCCCGGCGGCAGCCCGATCGGCCAGGCGGCCACCGCCAGACGGTAGCCGCGTTTGTATACGGCCTCAATGCAGTCTTCCGGCTCCAGCTTTTTGCGCAACGAGGCCAGGCAGCGGGAGACGCTGTCGGACGGGACCGGAGCGTCTGCCCAAAGGGCCTGCCTCAGCTCCTGTAGTGTAAGGATGCGGCCCGGAGCGGCAAGCAACAGACGAAGAGCCGCCAGTTCTTTGGAGGTGAGAAGCACGGGAACGTCGCCACGAAGGAGCGTCCCGTCGGCATGGAGCCGAAAACCACCAAACCGATAACTTTTCTGGGCAAAACCGGCCGAGGCCGATTCGAGCCTGTCCATTCGTGCCAACGCATTTCCGCGGACTCTGCGCCTTGGGACCCGCAAAGCCGGTCTGACCGATACAGACACAACCTTGCCAGGCCGCAGGCGCGAGCCGCTTCACAAACATCCGGGGAAAGAAAAAGTAGGACTAGAAATTGTGTGTGAGCTTCTTTGTGAGCTCTGCCTTGCAATGAATATGAAGACAATTATCCACAGAGCCGGGCGAGTCTGCGCGGTAACGTGCCTATTTTCTCTTCGCCCAGTAATCCCATTGTGGTTACTTTTTTATTAGATAGTAAACAGACTTTTTTGCTCTAACTAATTCGAAATATAGATCTTATTGGTAAATTTCGCCCTGCGTTACGCAGCGCAGTCTCGGGCGCCGGTCAGCCGGCCAGCGCCCGAGACCCATTGCTGCGGCGATCAGTATTTGGATTTGAAGTTGTAGGTCAGGCCCATGGTGACCTGGAACGAATTCTTCTTGGCCGGCGGCTCGGCGCCGATCGGCGGGTCGTTGAGGAAGCTGTCGATGGTTCCGAGGGAGAAGCTGAAGTTTCTGTAGACGGGAAAGGCGAAGGTATCGGTCTCGTTTGCCGAGTAGGCCGATGGCTCGTTGAAGGCCGGAATGTAGGAAAGCTCCTGGGTAAGGGTGAAGAGCTTGAGGTGGAGCAGATAGTCGGCCGCCAGAGTGGAGCCGATCAGGTTCTGGTTGGGATTGGCCCCGGTGCTGGTTGTGCCCGTAATGAAAGACTGCTTCTCATACTGCGCGGTCGCCTTCAGGTCAAGCTCGCGCCGTGGCGACTTCAGGACCGTCCATCCGATGCCGCTGCCATAGATCTGCTGCAGTTGCAGGTCCTGGGCATAGTTGTGGTCAAAGGCGGTCTGCACCAGCGCGTACAGACGCGGCGAAAAGTACTGGTCGCGCTCGGCATCGAAGTGCAGGATCGAGGACTTTGTGCTCACCGGCGGGACGAAGGTCGCGGTGGTGGCCGGCGGAACCGCCGGAACATAATAGCCGGGCTGGGAGATCTTGCCGAACGAGCCGGTGAAATCCGTCGAGGTGCGGTTGCGCGGGTTGAGCCAGGAGACGGTAGGCACCACCCGCACCAGGCCCAGCGCCGCGGTGACGGTGTATTGATTCTCCGCCGCCGTAATCAACGTGGCGCCGGCGGTGGCCGCGCCGTTCCAGCCGGAGAAAAAGCCCGGCGCGTGGTTGATCTGCTTGTCGAGGGCAGCCTCACTCATGATGAACTGGGCATTCTTGACCGGGATGGGCGCAAGGGCCGGTCCGCTGGCCGGCTGCAGGGTCACGGACTCGGTCTCGACTGCAATGGCGCCGGAGGGGATGGCGACTTTGCCGTGCTTGCCTTGCGGCTTTGCCCGGCTGTCAAGAACGGCGAAAGGGCCGGCCGAGTGAAGCTCCTTGATCTTGTCCCACGCCAGGGTCACGTCGCCGAGCGAATCGGTGTGAAAGGTGACCTTGCCATCCACTTCGCTCACCAGCTTGCCGTGAAGCGTGTCTCCGTTGCTCAGGATCAGCACGTCGGGCGCTGAATTGGCTGCCGGCTTGGCCTGCGCGGCGCAGAAAAGGCCGCCGCCGAGCAGGGCCGCCGCCAGGGCCACTCGCCTTCCGCAGGCAAGCGTCTGTTGAAGGGAGAGAATTGAAGCGTTGGTCATTGTGCACCTTTCTGAATGGCGTGGCGATTCCGGGTTGGTTGCGGCCAAAGCCGGCCCGGTCACGATTGTGAACGATGGAATTCTGAGTGCGTGAAATCCTGGGGTTTGGATGATTGGTTGACGGAATGCGTTGGTTGCGCGGTTCCGGTTGCATCTCTCAGCGGCTCGCGGAGCAAGACCGGGGGTTCGTGCCTGGGGGAAACCCGCCCGGAATACCATACGCAGGAACGCTGGAGCACTGGCACAGGAGCTTTGGAGCACTGGCACAGGAACTTTGGACCACTGGCGCGGGCGGTGGCATGCCCGGCGCCGACAACATCATGGTAAACCGGCAGGGGTGCAGTCCGGAAACGAAACCGGCGTTGAGTGTCTTGATTTGCTCCTGCTTGAAAGGCCACGGCCTCAGCCGCGCAGGTTTTCTGTGAAGCGGCGCGCGGAGCACGGGCTCTTCCCTTAAACTTGTTTTTCGACATTTTGTTATTTTGTTCAAAACGATCGATTGGAGTTGGCCATGTCCAAGGCTGTCCCGTACGCACAGTGGTCCCTGGAACCGTATTGCATCGGGTTGAAGCTGCGCTCGCTGCGCACCCAGAAGCGGCTGACGCTTTCGCGGCTGGCGGCGGAGACCGGGCTGTCGACGGCGCTGCTGTCGAAGCTCGAGACAGATCGCATGATTCCCACGCTGCCCACGCTGGCAACAATCTGCCGCGTCTACGGTGTGGGGTTGAGCTACTTTTTCTCCGAGCCGGCGCGGCATACGCTTTCGATTACGCGCAAGGTGCAACTGCAGGGCAACGCGCGCGGACCCGAATTGGTGAAGATCACGCCGCTCAATGCGGCCGAGGGCGCGCAGCTCAGGACGCAGATGATCGAGTTTGCTCCGGGCGGCGCGGCGGTGACGATGGATGCGACCCAGGAATCGGTAGGTGTGGTGTACGTGATCGAAGGAAAGCTGCGGCTGGATGCGGGCGGGATGACCGAGGTGCTGGAGGCGGGCGACTGCGCCTGCATGGAGAGCCAGGTTCCGCTGGCCTGGAGCGCGGCGGACAAGCGGCGCTGCCGCATACTGGCGGTGTTGCCGGGCCACGCGCAGAAGGCCCAGTGAGAGAGTCCGGCGGGTTTGCCGGGTGCGGCGCCAGTCTGTAGGATGGTTTGGGATTTCAAAGCGAACTTAAACCATGCGACCAAACTTTCCTTTGTTGCGAGCGACCCTGACGGGCGCACTGGGCGGGCTGCTTTTTGGCTTTGACACCGTCGTAATCGCCGGCGCGATTGATGCGCTGGTGCGGCTCTATCACCTGAGCCCGCAGAACAAGGGGCTGACCGTGGCAATTGGCCTGGTCGGCACGGTGATTGGCGCGCTGGGCGCGGGCCAGGTGGGCCAGCGGCTGGGCAGCCGCGAAACGCTGCGCATTACCGCATTGCTTTATGTGGCCTCGGCGGTGGGCTGCGGGCTGGCCTGGGGCTGGATGCCGTTCATGGTCTTCCGGTTCATCGGCGGACTGGGCATTGGCGCATCGTCGGTGCTGGGCCCGGTGTACATTGCGGAGCTGGCTCCGGCCAAGTGGCGCGGGCGGCTGGTGGCGGCCTTCCAGTTCAACGTGGTCTTCGGCATCATGCTGGCCTATACGTCGAACTACGTCATCCGCACCATGCACCTGGGCGCGATCGAGTGGCGCTGCCAGGTGGGCATCGCGGCGGTTCCGGCGGTAATCTTCCTGGTTCTGCTGTTCGGCATTCCGCGCAGTCCGCGCTGGTCGGCTTCAAAGAACCGGATCGACGAGGCGCTGGCCGTGCTGAAGAAGATGGGCGATCCCAATCCGCAGGCCGCGCTGGACGATATCCGGTCCGCGCTGGCCGCCGAGCACGCCACGGCCCACGAGCCGGTGTTCCGCTGGAAGTATCGCTATCCGCTGTTTCTGGCCATGACCATTGGCGCGTTCAACCAACTAGCCGGCATCAACGCGATTCTCTATTACCTGAACAACATCTTCGCCGCCGCCGGTTTCAGCCAGATTTCGAGCGACCAGCAGGCGATTGTGATCGGGGCGACGAATGTTCTGTTCACCATTGTGGGCATGGCGCTGATCGACAAGGCGGGGCGCAAGACGCTGCTGCTGATTGGCGCGGCCGGCTGCTCAGCCTGCCTGGCGGGCGTGGCCTGGCTGTTTGCCACCCGGTCGCATCCGAGCGCGCTGCTCTGGCTGCTGGTCACCTACATTGCGTTCTTCTCGGTTTCGCAGGGCGCGGTCATCTGGGTGTACATCGGCGAGGTCTTTCCGACCTCGGTGCGCTCCAAGGGCCAGGGCGTGGGCAGCGCCAGCCACTGGTTCATGAACGCGGCCATCGCCCTGGAGTTTCCGGTGGTGGTTCATTCAATGAGCACGGCCACGCCGTTTGTGTTCTTTGCGGTCATGACGGTGGTGCAGTTCGTGGTGGTGCTGCTGGTCTATCCGGAGACCAAGGGACTTACGCTCGAAGAGCTACAGCGCAGGCTGGTTCCGAGTTGACCGGCGGCCCTCAACTGCGCAATTCGTCGCCGGGCGCGGAACGGGGTGCTCGATTCGATCCGCCTTTCTCGGCAGAGGCACTCGCGAGCGCGGGCTCGCCGGGCTAGTCCTTGCTTCGGACCGCGTAGAGATACCATCCCAGCCACGCCGGGGTGGTCCAGAGAAAGTATGGCGAAATGATATTGACGCCGGCCAGCACTTCAATCAGCGCAGCAGCGTTGATGAGCGCGAGCGGCAGGAACGAGCGCCCCGACGCAGTGGCCCGGTAGAAAGCGGCCAAGATGAAGGGCAGCAGAATGCATTCGTCGGTGAAGTAGCCGTAGGGCGCGCAGACATCGGAAACAAGCAGCAGCCACAGCCCCTGGTCCATCCAGTCCCAGCGATTTCGGCGCGTCCAGAACCACCAGCCGGCCCACACGGCGCCTACGGCCGCCGGAATGAATTGCAGGCTGGGCGCCTTGTTGTCCACCAGGCAGCGGAGCACCACGCCAAACGTGGGAATGAACACTTGCAGGACGCGTGTGCTGTGCATCATGTCGAAGTATTGGGACCATACATGGACATCGATCGCGAGCGTAATGGCACAACTGGCGGCCAGCGCAGCCAGAAATCCGAACAAAACGCGAAACGTGCCGCGATGGACGATCCAGAGCAGTAGCACAGCGACGAGGACCAGGAAGAGATGCGGCTTGAGAGCGCAGGGCAGCAGAGCAGCGCCCGCAAGGGCCGGCCGGGTTGGGTGCAGATAGAGAAACGACACCACTGCCAGCAGGAGAAAGATGCCGAGCTGCCCGGACATGAGGCAGACCAGCGCCGGAGCGTATGCGTATGTGAACAAGTGGATGCGGCTTTCGGGGCATCCGTTGAGACGCCAGAGCAGCCACATGGCTATCGAAAGGCAGCCAAGCTCAACGAACGACCATACGATAAAACCGATCCTTGGACTGAGAAGCCCCAAAGGCAGCATGGGCCACAGGACGGTGGGCGGGCTGAGGGAGATTCGCGGCTGAGCTGCGCCGAGCCCCACGCTTTGTTCGAGCGCCACGATGGCGGGCACATCGTAGGGGTTTGCGCCGTGATCGAGCTGGCGCCCGATAGCCCAGTACTGGATGAAATCCCTTCCCGTGGTTTGCTGATCGTTGACGCTGTAGTACTCGACGCCGGCGACAAAACATGCGCCAGCGGCAATCATGAATACAACGGCGAATACGCGCCACGGGCTTTTGGTGACCGGCGAGCCCCGCATAGGTTGAGCAGTGCGCTCCTTAGGTTGAGTTGGTTGAGGCGGCCCAGTTAAATCTATGCCGCAGGCTGTCAGCGTTTCCAATAATATATGTCTGCTGAAGGCGCGCCGGCGACACCTTGCGCGGGCAGGCAAACTGCGTGCCGCAGCTTTCGCACGACCGGTGCGGATAGGATCGGGCGAAGTTCCCTGCGCCTGCCGGATTTTTCTGAAAGATGAACATCGAAGTTAGTTCCAGCATAGTTGTAAGCGGGCAAGTGCAAGTCGCGGTTTTGTAACACAGCACGACTTCAGCCGAGGCGCGTCCCGGCAAATCCGTTCTGTGCTATACTGGCTTTGCGCTCAGTGATTTGGACGTGAGCGGCGATTTGCCTTCAACAAGGCATCTCTGCCTTGCACAGATTTCCCCCAAGCCCCTACAGCGTAGCCACATTGCTCTCCCCGGCGTTTGCGCCGTGATCTGTTCGCGACCTGTTGAGGTCCGGCGAGAATCGATCTCCCGATCGGCACGATGGATCGGGATCATTGAATGGGAAATGTGGAGCTGGCCGGCAGTGTGCCGTCTGGCGTATCCGTTGCGTGGGTCAGCTCCGGGTGAGCGAGCATTCCGGCTTAGGAATGCTGGTCAGCCAGTCCCGAAGGACGATTCTGGTTCTCTCTTACGCGTGATTTTGAAGAGCAGGCAAGCCTCGGCGCATGCGCCAGATTTGTGGGCCAGCCCTGCAGCCCGATTCCGGTTTTGAGCTGCCTGGGAAACCGCGGCCACGGAATCTATAGGAAAGTACTATCTTGACGACTCAGTTTTCGCAGTTCAATCTTTCGGCCGCCCTCATGGCGCGGCTCAACGCCAACAAATTTGAGACTCCCACCCCGGTGCAGGCCGGCGCCATTCCTCCGTCGCTGGAAGGCCGCGACGTGCTGGCCACGGCGCAGACCGGAACCGGCAAGACGCTCGGCTTCCTCATCCCGATTGTGGAGCTGCTGCAGAAGTCCTCGGCGCGCGGACCGGCAGCGCACGCGCTCATCCTGCTGCCCACGCGCGAGCTGGCCATGCAGGTGGAACAGGCCTTTCTGGCCATCCGCTCAAGCTCGGCGCAGACCGTGGCCCTGGTGGTCGGCGGCATGGCGGAGCGGGCGCAGCTTGATGCCATTCGCCGCGGCGCGCACCTGATTGTGGCCACGCCGGGACGCCTCGAAGACTTTCTGAAGCGCAAGCTGGTGCGTCTGGACCAGGTAAAGATCCTGGTGCTGGACGAAGTGGACCGCATGCTCGACATGGGATTTCAGCCGGCCATTGCGCGCATTGCAACCATGTTGCCGGCCACCCGGCAGACGCTGTGCTTTTCAGCCACGCTGGAGGGCCCGGTGAAAGAAGTGGCACGCAAGTATCTGCAGAATCCGGTGCGCATCGAGATTGGATCGGTGCTCAAGCCGGCTGAAAATGTGGAGCTGCGCACCTTTGAGGTTGAGCCAGACAAGAAGCAGGAGCTGCTCGAGCACCTTCTGGACGCCGAGCAGGGCAGCTTTCTGGTGTTTGTGCGTACCAAGCACGGCGCCGAGCGCGTGGCCCGCAGGCTCACCCGCAACGGCCACTCGGCTACCCAGATTCACGGCGACCGCTCGCAGTCGCAGCGCAACTCGGCGCTGCGCAGCTTTTCCGACGGCCGTCACCGGGTGCTGGTAGCCACCGACGTTGCCGCCCGCGGCATCGACGTGGCCAACGTTGCGCATGTGGTGAACTTCGATATGCCCAAGGTGGCTGAGGACTTTGTTCATCGCGTGGGTCGCACTGGCCGGGCGTCGGCCAGCGGCGTGGCTTCAACCTTTGCCGGACCGGCCGAGCGCGGCGATCTGCGCAAGATCGAGCGCACGCTGTCGATCCAGATGAAGCGGTTCCGGGTGCGGTCGATCGGGGACGCCCGGACAGCATAGAAAGATGGCGTAGAAAATGGGGATGGTGGAGTCTACTTTCCGTTGACTCCACCCCCTTTTTGAAGTATTCTGAAGACCTTGCGCGGTGTTGCGCCTGGGGTCTGTCTGGACCCGGCTGGTAGTCCATTGAATGAGTGGGCTGGCGGCAGCAGGCCACCGGTGGCCGAAGCGGACTTCTTCCTTCGGCATAGCCAGGGCCCGAATCGCGGGCGAACTCCAGCAGTCCTCACCCGAACAGTTTTGTTTGGCAGTGGGTTGAGTAGAAGGCCTGCGCGTTTTGCGTGGGCAAACGCGCCTTGCGCGACAGATTTTTTCCGCCGGTGCCGGGATGTTTCCCCGGATATTTCACGGAGCGGCGGCTTTTTAGAGGGCAGGAGAGAGATGTCGACCTTTGTTCCGAGCGGCAAGGATATCAGCCGCAAATGGTATGTGGTGGATGCGAGCGGCCAGACTCTGGGCCGGCTGGCCACCAAGGCTGCCAGCGTGCTGAGCGGCAAGCTGAATCCGCAGTATGTGCCGTACATCGATGTCGGCGACCACGTGATCGTGATCAACGCCGAGAAGGTACGCCTGACCGGGCTGAAGAGCCAGAAGAAGGTCTATCGCCGCTATACCGGCTTCCCCGGCGGCCTGCGCGAGGAGTCATTTACCCGCCTGCTCAACCGCAAGCCGGAGAAGATTCTTGAGGAAGCCATCAAGGGCATGCTGCCCAAGACCAAGCTGGGCCGCGCAATGGCCACCAAGCTGAAGGTCTATCGCGGCGACCAGCACCCGCACCTGGCGCAACAGCCAGTGGCGCTGGACGTAGCCTGAGACAGGGATCGATTTTTCAGGGGGTCAGGATCAGTTCAGATCAGGTTCGGTTCGGGATCAGGTTCGGTTCCAGAAACTGACGCGGCCTGAAGGTTTTGAAAGGTACGGGCTTCAGCCCGTACGCTCTACGGGATAAAAAGGCGCAAGGGCTTTAGCCCCTGAGGCCAAGCCGAAGTCGAGAAGGAAGAGAGCTTAAGAATGGCAGATCTGGTTCAGTACTACGGGACGGGGCGGCGCAAGTCGTCGATCGCTCGCGTGTTTCTGCGCCCCGGCACGGGCGAGTGGAAGGTCAACGGCAAGGGCTTCGAAGAGTACTTTGTCACCGAGCAGCAGCGGGTTTCGGCCAAGCGGACGCTGGCGGTGGCCGAGCTGGCCTCAAGCTTCGACGTGCTGACGACGGTGAGCGGCGGCGGCGTGGCCGCGCAGGCCGACGCCGTGAAGATGGGCGTGGCTCGCGCGCTGCTTGAGTTCAATCCCGAGTTGCGCAAGGCGCTGAAGAGCGAAGGTCTGCTGACCCGCGACGCACGCGTGAAGGAGCGCAAGAAGTACGGCCAGAAGGGCGCGCGCAAGCGGTTCCAGTTCAGCAAGCGCTAACCCGCTTGCAAGGGATCAGGTTTCAGAGATCAGAAATCAGTTTTAGCCACAGTGCTTTTCTGATCCCTGGTCCCTGACCACTGATCACTGGTTTTTCAACTTCCCGCAAAAGCGGGTTCAATCCGGGCCAGACGAAGGTTAGCCCGGATGCAATCCACGAAGGAGGCCCATTGGCCACGATCACTATGAAGGAGCTGCTCGAAGCGGGTGTTCACTTCGGGCATCAGACCAAGCGCTGGAACCCCAAGATGAAGGAATACATCTTTGGCGAGCGCAACGGGATCTACATCATCGACCTGCAGAAAACGTTGAAGCTGTTCAAGGACGCGTCAAAGTTTGTGACCGACCTTTGCTCCGGCGGCAAGACCATTCTGTTTGTCGGCACCAAGCGCCAGGCTCAGGATGCGGTTGCCGAAGAGGCCGCGCGCGCGGGCATGCCCTATGTGAACCAGCGCTGGCTGGGCGGCCTGCTCACCAACTGGGTGACGGTGCAGAAGTCGGTGAAGCGCCTTCAGGAACTGGATGAGATGGCCGTGGATGGCCGCTACGAGCTGCTGACCAAGAAGGAAGTGATTCGTCTGGAGCGGGAGCGCAAGCACCTGCAGGCGAACCTGGCCGGCATCAAGAGCATGAAGCGGCTGCCGGACGCGTTGTTCATTGTGGACTCGAACAACGAAGCGATTGCGGTAAAGGAAGCACGCAAGCTGGGAATTCCGGTGGTTGCGGTGGTGGATACCAATTGCGATCCCACGGTGGTGGACTACGTGATCCCCGGCAACGACGATGCGCTGCGCGCCATTCGCCTGTTCACCTCGAAGATTGCCGACTCGGCTGCCGAGGGCGTGAACCTGGTGGGCGACAAGACGTTTGTTGAAGAGCCGCCTGCGCCGGTTGAAGGTGAAGTTGAGGCGGCGGCGACGGAGCCCGTGGCAGCCGAAGCTGCTGCTCCGGCCGACGATGAGGGATTTGAAGCGGCGCTGGGCGCGGGCATCCGCAAGGCTCCGGCGGCCGTTGCCACACTCGACGAGGCCGAAGCAACCGAGCGCGCACTTTAGAGCAGGTTCCACAATTCATGCGCGCTGTCCGGGAACGGTTTCGGGTTGCAGCAATTGGGGTGCGGCAATTGTGAACCGCTCAGATCCTTATGGCGCGCAACAACGCGCACGAGACAAGCGTGGCCGCCCTGTTGCAAGTGCCACGCTTTTCTTTTGCCCGGACTTCGGCGCCAGACCTGCCGGTAACAAGCCGGGAAGATTCCGGCGCCGGGGCTGGATGGAAGCAATCCAAAGATGAGGCTGGCAACAGCCAGGGAAACGAGAGATGACGACTGTGAGCGAAAAGATTGACGCCAAACTGGTGAAGGAGCTGCGCGACAAATCCGGCGCGCCCATGGGCGACTGCCTGAAGGCGCTGCAGGAGGCGAAGGGCGACATTGAAGACGCGTTCGTGGTGCTGCGCAAGCGCGGCATTGCCTCCGCGCAGAAGAAGGCCGCGCGCACCACCAACGAGGGCGCCGTCGGCACGTATATCCACGCCGGCGGCAAGATCGGCGTGCTGATCGAGCTGAACTGCGAGAGCGACTTTGTGGCCCGCACCACGGACTTTCAGGATCTGCTCAAGGACATTGCGATGCACATCGCGGCCAGCGACCCGCGCTATGTGAAGCCCGAGGACGTGACCGCCGAGGATCTGGGCCGCGAGAAGGAAATCTATCGCGCGCAGGCCGCGGCCACCGGCAAGCCGGCCAACGTGGTCGAGAAGATCGTCGACGGCAAGATGGCCAAGTTCTACGAGGAGGTCTGCCTGCTGGAGCAGCCCTTCATTAAGGACCAGGCAGTGAGCATCAAGGACCTGATCGCGCAGAAGGTGGCCAAGCTGGGTGAGAACATCACCGTGCGCCGCTTTGCGCGCTTCAAGGTGGGCGCGCCAGACTGGACCGTGGCGCAGACCAAGGCAGTGGAAGCGGCCGGCGAGTAAGTCAGGCGAGCTATTACCAAAAGAAAGGGCCGCCCTCAGGGGCTGCCCTTTTTCCTTTGGTGCAAAGAGTTCCATGGGCGCGTATAACCCGCAATCCGTCAGTGACGATGTGGGAATTTCCGAGTTGGCGACAATCCTCCCGCGATTTATCGAGGGAGTGTATAGTTGGTCGGATCGGAGCCTGCTATCGCAAAACGACCGCCAATTTTGTACTTCTTGCTAGTAATCGCGTTTGCGGCCAGCGTGCTTGTCTCCCTGTTCGGGATTATGGCCGGGATGTGGGGCGGGTCGCCCTCGATTCTGGCGTTCTTATTCTGGTTTCTGGCAGTTTTGAGTTTGCCGGTGTGCACGTGCTATTTCCTGTTTCCGAAGACCGCTGTGGTTATCTCTTGGCTGCTGTTGATCGCAAATTTTGCAGCCCTTTTCCTTGGCATCTGGGGCAGTGAGGTCGCCCTGAAAGCCAACACGACCAATCCGTTCGTGATTGCGCTGGGCTGTCTCTACGGGAACCCGTCGGTCCCCGGGCTGTTTATGGTCGCCGCATGCCTCCACCTCGCCGCCCGTATCGAGCAACTTTCAAAGGCTCTCAATGCCCCGAATTTGCCTGCTCTCTCTGAATAATTGTGGCCGGAATTGTTCATTTCGAGCGGGTCACCGGCTACTCAGCGGTTACCAGTTGTCGAGCTAGCTGATCCGGAATGCCAGGGCTGCTGTTCAAAAAATGAATTATCCCATCTTGTTCTGCGGCGAATCCGTCACAAGCAAAAAGGCAGCCCGGCGCGGTGGTGCTGGACGATTTTGTTCCAGCCGAACATGTGTGCCGCGCGGAACAGGACGCACCAACGCGCCACTCCTCAGGCCATGAAGCTGAGACGATCGACTGTCGAACATCCCTTCGCTGTCCTCAAGTACCATATCTTCGACCCCTCCGCCTGTTGCTGCGCGGAACCAGCGGCGCACAGACCGAACTCAGCCTCGCCATGATGGTTTATAACCTCAAGTGCATGATCAATGTGCGCGGCGCCAGCAAGCTCATCCCGCAACTGAGACCAGCTTGATGGAACCTCAGCGCAAAACGAAGAACGCCTCCCGAAGGAAGCGTTCTTCTAATTCATGGTTGCCCGAGTTAGTAACACACTCCATGCGGGCGGTTCTTTTGCTGCCCGGCGGCCGGGTATATTCTGGCGATGCGATGAGCACAATCAACTGGATCGTGGCCGGCGTAGGCGACATTGCCCGCCGCCGCGTAATTCCGGCCATTCAGGCCGAGCCGCGCAGCGCCCTTTATGGCCTGGTGACGCGCAATCCTGCCGGGACGGAAGAGTATCCGGGCGCTAAAACATGGCCGACGGTCGAAGAAGCCGTCCAGGACCCCGCGGTCGATGCCGTCTATATCTCGCTGCCGGTGGTTCTGCACGCGGCGGCGGCCGTTGCCGCGTTGCGGGCCGGCAAACACGTGCTGTGCGAAAAGCCGATGGCCATGAACGACGCCGAGGCGGAACGTCTGGTGGCCGAGGCGGCCGCAAGCGGGCGCGTTTTCGGCGTGTCCTATTACCGGCGTCTCTTTCCCAAGCTACTGCGCGCCCGGCAACTCGTGGCGGCGGGAGCCATTGGCCAGCCGGTGCTGGTTGAGGCCAACTGCCATGGCTGGGTGCCGGACGAAGACCGCGCCTGGCTGCGGGACCCGTCCATGGCCGGCGGCGGACCGCTCTATGACATCGCCTCGCATCGCATAGACGCGATGAACTTTCTCTTCGGCAAGCCGGAGCAGGCCTGCGGCATGCTGTCGAACGCGGTACACGGCATGCGGGTGGAAGATTCGGCGACGGCGTTGATTCGCTATGGCGGCGGGGTACACGGGGTTGTGGACGTGCGCTGGAACTCGCGGGTTTCGCGCGACCAGTTCCGGATTGTGGGTGTGGAGGGCGAACTGGGACTGGACGCGCTGAGCGGGCCGGAACTGCGGGTGGCCGGGCGGGTGGAGATGCTGCCCACCCACGCCAACGTGCACTATCCGCTGGTGTTGAACTTTGCCGGGGCCATCGCGTCCAACTCACCGGCCGCGGTGGCCTGCGACGGCGAGCAGGCGCGGTGGGTCGACTGGGCCATTGAGCAGGTGGTGCGGTCGCAGGCGGCCAGCGGCTGAAGCTGAGCGGCACCAGTACTCGGGCCGATTCTCGGGCAGGTTCCCGGGCCCTCTCTTCAAGACATTTGCAAAAGGCATTTGCAACGATTTCCGCGCAGACACATCCGATAAGATGGGATTACCTGCTTCCGGCGCCGCAGCTCGACCGGAATCGGGTAGTTCGATCCTCCTTAACCTCGTGCGGTGTGTTCCATGGCTCTGCCAATCCACATTTTGATCGTTTACGGCTACCTGTTGCTCTTCGCATGGGTGCTGGTAGAGCAGCTTGGGATTCCTTTGCCCGCCACGCCGCTGCTGCTGGCGGCAGGAGCGCTTTCGGCCGACGGGAAGATCAACTTCGCGCTGGCACTGGTGGCCGGGACGATTGCCTCGCTCACGGCCGACTCCGCGTGGTTCCTGGTGGGCCGCCGCTACGGCCATCATGTGCTGCGCATCCTGTGCAGGCTCTCGCTCGAGCCCACCACCTGCGTGCGGCGTACCCAGAACTCGTTTGGCCGGCGGCGCGGGACGCTGCTCATGTTCGCCAAGTTTGTGCCCGGACTCGCCACCCTGGCTCCTCCGGTAGCGGGCGAAAACGGAATGAGCTATGGGCCATTCCTGTTCTTCGACATGATCGGGAGCGTCTTGTGGGTGGGCGCGCTGCTGACTGGCGGCCGCTTCTTCGGCGATCTGCTCAAGCGCGATCCCAGCGCCATGGCCTGGGTTGGGCGTTTCTCCGGGGCGCTGCTGGTGCTGGCGGTTATCGGGTTTTTCCTGGGGCGGCTCTATCGCCGGCGCATGGTGCTGAGAAAGCTGGCCGCCTCACGGCTTGAGCCGCAAGACCTGAAGCGGCAGCTCGATGCCGGCGAGTCGATCTACATCGTCGACCTGCGCCATCCACTCGAGCTGCTGCCCGATCCCTTCACATTGCCGGGAGCTCTGCACCTTTCGCCGGACGAGCTGACGTCGCGCCACCAGGAGATTCCACGCGACCGCGATGTGGTGCTTTATTGCACCTGCCCCAGCGAAGCCACGGCGGCCAAAACCGCCATGACGCTGAACAAGCTGGGCATCGACCGCGTGCGCCCGCTGCGCGGTGGCTTCGATGAATGGAAGCGGCTTGGCTTTCCGCTCGACCCGATTCCGCCGGTGCTCACGACCATCCAGCCGGCGCACTGAACGCGGCCTACGCGCCGCCGGTGCCGACAAACAGGGCGGCGAGGCTTTTTCCAATCGGCGAACCAATGCCGCTGCATGGGTCAGGACCCACGGCGGCGTTGTAATATCCGTTGCCGCCGCTGGTAATGTCGTTAAACGCCTTCTGATTCTTCCACAGGGTCGGCGTGACAAAGCCCAGCTTGGCGCCAAAAGACGCAAACAGGCCGGCATAAAGCGGCGCAACGCCGCTGGTTCCACCCACCACCGTCGACGATCCGTGGACATAGATTTCATAGCCGGTGTCCGGATCGGCGTCTGCCGCCACGTCCGGCACCATCCTTCCCGAACCGTACTTTGTACTGGATGGAGCCGGCGGCGCTCCGATCTGAAAGCTCTGCACCGGGAAGATCGTCGAGTAGCCTCCGCCTGTTCCCTCGCCGTCAGTCTGGCCGGGATCGTCGTTCCACACCGTCTCCTCGGACGGCGTCTTGAAGGTTCCGCCGCAGCCTACCACGTGCGGGCAGGAGGACGGACAATCCACGTTGGCCGGCGTGGAGCCGCCATCGCCCGAGTCGTTGTCACCGGAAGCGCCAAACACAATCATGCCTCCGGCTGTGGCCGACTCGGCGACGGACTCCATCTGCTGGGCGGCGGACGTTCCCCAGTCCGCTTCATCGGCGCCCCAGGAAATAGAGCACACGCCGCAGCCATCGGAGGCGGCGGCCTGCACCGCAGAGGCAATGTCCTGCGACCAGTAGACGCGCACCGTGGCCGCTTTGCCGGTGGCCGCGTAGTACGAGGCCGCGGACACTTGAATGTCGAGCGCCACCTCGTAGTCGGCCTCGCCCGCCTCGCCGCTCTGGTTGGGCGTATTCTGGGTGCCGTCCACGGAGACATCGGTAATGGAAGGCACCGGCTGCCCGATGGACTTAAAGAATGCGCTCATATCGGAAGCCACCCATCCGCCGCCCAGTTCCACGATGGCGATGACGCCGCCGCCTGGCATGCCGCTGGGCCAGTTGTAGGCGGAGCACAGGCCGGGTATGCTCCAGGGGCTGCCGGTCTCGGCTGCGGCGACGATGATGCCGTGCTTGCGCAGTTTGAAGTAGGGGTGACAGTTATAGGTGGGGGAAGTGCTCATGATCGGCCTCCTGGCGCAGGTTGCGTTGCTGCTTCTTCGCAATTACGTCGTTGGATGCACACCCTGGCGGTAGTGAGGCAGCGTGCCATGCAAGCGCGGCGAAAAATCTTTCGATCTCAACGCGAAGCATCGCACAGTCATGCGCCGGAAGGCAAAGCCATTCCGCGGAGAATGATTTCAGCTTTGTAAAAAGACGTACTATGAAAAAGGAACGGTAATCACCGCACGGAGCATCTTCTTGGCCTACGACGATTTGCGCGACTGGATCGGAACCCTGGAAAAGCACGGCGAACTGAAGCGCATCCACGAAGAGGTCTCACCCGAGCTTGAGATCACCGAGATTACCGACCGTGTGAGCAAGATCGGAACCAACGCCGGCTGGTTTGGCCGGGAACGCGGCAAGAATGGATATCCGGCCTCAGAACAATATGCTCAGCGATATGCGCAAAGATATGCTTCGGGCGGTCCGGCGCTGCTGTTTGAGAATGTGAAGGGCCATACCGGCCACAAGGTGTTGATCAACCAGTTCGGCAGCGATCGGCGTATGGCCCTGGCGCTGGGCGTTGACCGGGTGGACGAAATCGCCGAGCGCATTCAGGGGTTGATGAATCTCAAGGCTCCGGAGGGATTTTTCGACAAGCTGAAAATGCTGCCTCAACTGGGCGCGCTGGCTAACGTATTCCCCAAAACCGTGGGTGCAAAAGATGCGGCATGCAAAGAGGTCATCCTTACAGATAATTTCGACCTGAACGCATTTCCGATTCTCAAATGCTGGCCGCACGACGGAGGCCGGTTCATCACCCTGCCCTGCGTACACACGCGCGATCCGCGCACCGGCAGGCGCAACATCGGCATGTATCGCATGCAGGTCTACGACGGCCAGACCACCGGCATGCACTGGCAGCGCCAGAAAGTTGCCGCCGAGCATTACCGTGAGGCGTTGCGCGCCGCCGCCGCCGCCGGCGTAGAGGCTACCGAGGCCAAGTCGGCGCGCGTGGCCGCGATGGCCGAATCGGCGGGCGGCGCGGTGCAGATTGCCGGCGGTCGCGTTGGCGGCCTGCCGCAGGTGGCCCTGGGCAATTTGAAAGGCTCGCGGCTTGAAGTTGCGGTTGCCATCGGCACCGATCCGGCAACCACCTTCGCCGCCATCGTGCCCGCGCCGCCCGAGATCGAGGAGTTTCTGATCGCCGGTTTTTTGCGAGGCAAGCCCGTCGAGATCGTCAAGTGCGAAACCGTCGACCTGGAAGTGCCGGCGCATGCCGAGATAGTGCTCGAGGGCTACGTGGAGCTGGGCGAGCTGCGCAGCGAAGGTCCCTTTGGCGACCACACCGGCTTTTATACCCTGACCGATGAGTATCCGGTGTTTCATCTCACCTGCATCACCCACCGCAAAGCGCCCATCTACGCGGCGACGATCGTCGGCAAGCCGCCCATGGAAGATGCCTGGATGGGCCACGCCGTGGAGCGCATTTTTCTGCCTGCCATGAAGATGACCATTCCCGAGCTGGTGGATGTGCATCTGCCTGTCGAGGCCGTCTTCCACAACCTGATGATCGTCTCCATCAAAAAGAGCTACCCCGGCCACGCGCGCAAGGTAATGCACGCCATCTGGTCGCTGGGCCAGGCCATGTTCACCAAGTGCGTCATTGTTGTGGACGAGGACTGCGATGTGCATAACATTCCCGATGTGGTGCTGCGCGTGGCCAATAACATTGACCCGGAGCGCGATATTCAGTTCACGCTGGGCCCGGTCGACTCGCTCGATCATGCCAGCCGCCTGCCCAACTATGGATCGAAGATGGGCATAGACGCCACGCGCAAGTGGAAGGCTGAAGGGTTTGACCGTCCATGGCCAGCGATGATCGAGATGGACAGCGCAACCAAAGCCAGAGTGGACGCGATGTGGTCAAAACTGGGGCTCTGATCGGGCGATGAAATCATGGTTGCGCGATGGATGGTCGGAAACGCGATTGTTCAGACATTGTGCCGCGAAATATTGTCCTCGGAAAAATGATACGGGTTAGAATTACGCTGCCCGGCAGTTGGTTACTACTCCGGTCCCGCAATCGGAACAGCCATCCCCGCTCTGCTATATCTAAATACATGCGTTGCCTTGTGGCGCGGCGCGGTCTTTACTCGATCGTGCTGGCGCTGGCCCTCGTTGTACCCGCTTGCGCACAGAATCCTCCCGATGTCTTTCACTGGGTGGACTTTCACTCCTCCAGCGACCAGAGCATTGTCATCTGGGTCACCCGCGCCCTTACGGTCGACAAGTGGACGGCGATTCGTGAGATCGGCGTCAAGTACGATGCGGCGCTGGTGGTGACCACCGACCGCGCCACGCCGCAGTCGCTGCCCGGCGACGATACCTTCACCGTGTGGAGCGTTTCGCTCACCAGCCATCTGGCGGCTCCGCTGGTCTCCGGTGTGAACCTGCGCATTGGGAACTGGCAGCGCTTTGCTGACGACATGCCCGAGGATCTGACCGCGCTCTACGACAACTGTCACAACTGTTCCACGGCTACCTACTTCACCGCGTTTTATTACGACATGGCGCGCCATGAGTGGGCGGCCCGCTGGATCAATGGAGGCCAGGGGGTTCCGGTGTGGAACACGGCGCCGCCATCAAGCGTGGTCTGGACCCAGGTTTTCGCGGTCATGACGGAGGGCGGCCACGCGCAGCTCTGCACCTGGAACCACTTCGATTATGGCAAGGACAAGGACCCCGAAGACGTTGTCTACCGTTATGACCGCGACCCTTTCAGCGGCCTGGATCGCAGCTCGGTGCTGAGCGGAAAGATGGCGCAGGATATCGAACTGAAGCTCTGCCGCGGCCAGGATAATGTGCAGGGCCTGGAGCGCGGCCAGGATTCGGCGCTTTGCCGGCAGCTTGTGAATCCGCGCACGGAGCGGCGGCCTGTGACCACGCCGCCGGGCAACAACCGTGGAAGGTCGCTTCCCTGAGGTTCGCACTAACTCTTAGCTCATTTCATTCCTTTTTTCCCGGGCGAATCGACGGGCGGGGAATTGCTTTTGAATTGCTATGGAGTGGATGAACGCATTGCCTTTCCACGGCATCCAACCGAATTGAGGGTAAGAAATGGCCAGTCGTCGTTACTCTAAACTTTTCGCTCCCGCGGGTTTGGCAGCCGCATTTTTATTCGCCGGTTGTCATGGGAATCAGTCTCAGGCTCCTGCCGCCGGCGTCGGTCAGCCGGCGCAGCAGCAACCGGCATCCACCGATTCCGCTTCCGATCCCGCATCTGCGAACCTGGCTCCTGTGGCCTACACAAGCGCTCCTGCCGGCGCCGCGGAGACGCAGTCTTCTGCAACCACAGCGGCGCCAGCAAGCACCGCGGCTTACGACGATAGCAGCGCCCTGCCGCCGGCCGAAGACTCGGCCGATGAGGCCGACTACGGCATTGAGCCCGAGGCCACGGCTACCGAGGCGCCTCCGCCGCTTCCCGAGTACCAGCAGCCGCCCTGCCCCGGTGATGGATACATCTGGACGCCGGGCTACTGGTACTACGGCTCGTCCGGCTACTACTGGGTTCCTGGAGCGTGGGTGCAAGCGCCCTATCAAGAGGCACTGTGGACGCCTGGCTACTGGGCATACGCGAACAATCGTTATGTGTTTTTCCATGGCTACTGGGGACCGCACATCGGGTTTTATGGCGGCATCAACTATGGCTTCGGCTATGCGGGCCTGGGTTACCAGGGCGGCTACTGGCAGGGTGGACACTTCCTCTACAACCGCGCCGCCAACAACATCAACGAGAGGGTGGTGCATAACGTCTACAACCGCACCATCGTCCACACGACGGTCGTGAACCGGGTGAGCTACAACGGCGGCGGAGGCGGCATTCGCGTTCGTCCGCGCCCCGCGGAGCTGGTCGCGCTGCGCGAGCCGCACGCCCAGCCCATGCGCACTCAGATGACGATTCGGCATGACGCCAGCCAGAACCGGGCGCAGTTTGCCTCCGCCAATCATGGACGGCCCGCGCAGTTTATCGCCCAGCGGCCGGTTGCTGCGGACCACAACGTAAAGCCGGTGCGGAACACGAGGCTGCATAATCTACCGCCGCTGGAGCGTCCAGGGGTTGCCGCGCATCCCGCTCCTGCTGCCGCCATGCGGCCGGAGCAAAACCGTGCCGTGCCGAATCGCGCCGTGCCGAATCGCGCCGTGCCGAATCACACCGTGCCGAATCGCGGCCAGCCGAATCGCGCTGAGCCCGTCCATCCGGAACCGAACCACGCACAGCCCGGACATCCTAAGCCGAATCGCGCCGTACCGAATCGCGCCGTACCAAATCGCGCTGCGCCACAGCACACTGAGCCAGGCCGCACCGCGCCCAGCCATCCCGCGCCGGCTCATCCGCAGCCGCAACACCGTTCCGCACCGCCGTCTCACGAGCAGCCGCACGCAGAGCACCACGCGGCTCCGGCTCAGCACCAGGAACGCGATCATGCGCCCGCCGAACACAAGGACGACAATCCGCACAGTTAGAGCAAAATCAGAGTTCTAGGTGGATTGCGAAAATCGTGCAAGGCGCCGTTTTCCTTAAGGAAAACGGCGCCTCTTAGCATCAGCTCATCTTACGCAACGCTGAGTTTGCTTTAGCTGGATGACGCAGCCGCGCAGGATTATTTTTCAGGGAAACGGTGCGCAGTCAGTCGGCTGTGAGCACGCGGATCGATATCAGGTTGCGCACCCAGCGGGCCGGGCGCTTTTCGCCGATGGCCACTATCTTGAATGGTCCGTCGGCGGCAATCGGCTTGCCGTCTTCGCGGTCGGCCACCAGCACCGTGCCGTCATGGACATCAGGCGCCACTTCGCCCAGCGAATACACCACCTCATAGCCATCCGAGCCCACGGCCACAAGATAGATACGGAACTGCTTGCCACGCGGTGTTTGGGGCACGCCCAGCCGGGCGAGCAGGTCGATCAGGGGCACGCCGGAGTAGCTCTGCCGGGCTTTGGCGTGCTCGTTGTAGACGCTGATGGTGGTGTGCGGCAGCGCGGCCAGTGTAGGCGGCGTCCACTCGGCGGACTGGCCGCCATAGGTAATTTTCAGCGGGCGGGCGGCAGGCGCGGACTGGTGCATTTCGTGCGCCTGACTCTGCGCGCAGGCGCCCACCGCTGTTCCCACAATCAAACTCAACAGCGCAATAGCCGTCCACAGCCTGCTTGGCATCGTGAAATCCTCCCGCCATCCATCGTATACTGGGGTTATGTCGATTGTGCGCAACATCGCGGGCATCGCCAAGGGCATGAGCATCACCTTTCGCGAGATGCTGGAACCGACGCAGGTAGAAAATTATCCTGACGGCGCCGGCCCGCTGCGCGGAGCGGTCTTTGAGCAGCGCTTCCGCGGCGCGCACGTGTTGCAGCGCGACGAAAACGGCCTGGAGAAGTGTGTAGCCTGCTTTTTGTGCGCCGCGGCCTGCCCGTCCAACTGCATTTACATTGAAGCGGCCGACAACACCGCCGAGCAGCGCATCTCCTCTTCCGAGCGCTATGCCAAGGTGTACAACATCGATTACAACCGCTGCATCTTCTGCGGCTATTGCGTCGAGGCCTGCCCCACGGATGCAATCACCCACGGTCACGGCTTTGAGCTGGCCACGCTGAACGCCACCAACCTGGTGATGCGCAAGGAAGACATGCTGGTTCCGGTGTCGGCGCTGACGGCGGCCAAGTAAGGGCCACGCTACCTTGATTCAATCTCAGCTCGCAAATCTCCAGATGCAAGCTTCAGTTTCGCTTGTCGAGCGGGTCCATATCGACAGTTGCGGTGGGCCGCTGAAGAGCCTATCTCTTAAGCCGCAGTTGCAGTTCTCTTTGCCGGAAGCACCTGCAGCTTGGCGCGCATCCCCAGCCGGTCTGAGTAGCGCAGCAGTTTTTCGATGCTTACCTGTGCGATCCTGCCGCGCAGGAGATTGCTGACCGCCGGCTGGTGTTCATCGAGAATGCTTGCCAGTTGCCGTTGGGTATAGCTCTTCCGCTCGATCTCATTGCGAATTGCGTCCAGCAAGTCGGCCTTGATCTTCAGCGCTGTCGCCTCGGAACGCGTAAAGCCCAGATCGTCGAACACATTGCCGCGCGTCACATGAGTTACCGCGCTAATCTTCCTGGCCATGATCTTTCTCCTTCGCCTTCCTTAACTGTTGAAATACGACCTTTAACCGGAATTTGGCAATCTCCAGGTCGCGCCGATCGGTTTTCCGGCTGCTTTTTTCAAATGCGTGTAAGACGTAAAATGCGTTGCCGATCCGTGTGAGATAAATCACTCGATACCAGGTTCGCTCATCCGCAGTCTTCAGCTCCCACACGCCCCTGCCATGGATTCCATGCGGCGTGCATCGCAGTCCGGAGCCATGCCCTTTTGGAGTCTGCGCAGCGAGTATCCAAGTACGCTCTTGATCTGTTGCGGGAAGGCGCTTAACACCTCTTTAGCGTCGCCCACCCAGAATATCCGCGCCCACTGATCCACAAATCAAGTTATATCATATCTCATATAAGACACGGAAGGACTTTCTCTCACATGCAAAGCTGGCCACCTTAGACCGCTCCCGCAAGCAGCCCACGAGCCCGGAGCTCAGTGACCACGCGCTCCACCTTCCAGTCCAGCGCGCCGATTCCGTCCAGCACCAGGTCGGCGTGCGCTGCCGACGGCCGCACAAAGGCAATGCTCGCGGGCCGCACCCTGGCTTCATACTGCCGCCGCACGGACTCTGGCGACCGCCCGCACTGCTCGGTGTCCCGCTTCAGGCGCCGCTCGTAGCAGAGCGAGTCAGGTGTATCGATGTATACCCGCAGCCGAAAAACCGGCAGCAACTCGGGGTAGTGGAGCGCGAACAGCCCTTCGACGATGAGCAACGGCGCGGGCGCAACCGTCTCGGTGCGGCCTGTGATCCGCGTATGCGCGGAGAAGTCGTAGAGCGGTCGCTCGATGGCCTCGCCGCGCGCCAGCGCCGTCACGTGGCGGACCAGCAAGGGGACCTCGATCAATTCCGGCGCGTCGAAATTCTGCTGCATGCGCTCTTCCAAAGGCAGATGCGACAGGTCGCGATAGTAGTTGTCGAGATGAAAGTGAATGCCGCCCAGCATGCGCACCAGCTCCGCGGCCAGCGTGGTTTTGCCTGAACCCGAGCAGCCGGCGAGGCCCAGCGCCACCGGTGTGAACGGCAGCCCCGGCGCAGCGGCCTTGTGGATCGCGTTCTCATCCATTTCGTTCACGGCTCCGCATTCACCAGTGCGGCGATGCGCGGAGCAAGCCGTGCCAGCAGCGAGGCAAGCCGCGCTTCCACCTGCCGGCCGGTCTCGAACACCTCTTCGTGGCTGAGCGGTCCGCTGCTCAGGCCGGCTGCCAGGTTGGTCACGCACGAGATGCCGAGCACTTCCACGCCCATGTGCCGCGCCACAATCGTCTCCGGCACTGTGGACATGCCCACCAGCGTGGCGCCCAGCGCGCGAAAGGCGCGGATCTCCGCCGGCGTTTCAAAGCTGGGTCCGGACGTGGCCAGGTAGACGCCTTCTTCGAGCACGAATCCTTCTTCTGAAGCGGCCTCGCGGGCCAGCGCGCGCAGCCGCAGGCTGTATGCCTCGGTCATGTCAAAGAAGCGCAGGCCCGCGCCAGGCTGGACGGCGAAACGCGGCTCGTTCGCGCCCGTCAATGGGTTCCAGCCCATCATGTTGATGTGGTCGCCCAGGGCTACGAGCTGGCCCACGCGATAGCCTTGCTGGATTCCGCCTGCCGCGTTGGTGAGCACCACCGTGCGAATGCCCAGCATGCCCAGCACGCGTATCGGAAAGGTGACCTGCGCCGGCGAATAGCCTTCGTAAAAATGCACGCGGCCCTGCATGATGGCGACCGGCGCGCCGCCAAGCATTCCGGCAACCATGCGTCCGGAATGTCCCGCGACGGTGGACTGCGGAAAGTGGGGAATCTCGCCGTAGGGTACAGTGACCGCGTCTGCCGCAGCCTCGGCCGCAGCGCCCAGTCCCGAGCCCAGCACAATGCCCACGCGCGGCGCGAGCGCGCCGAACCGGGCCTTGAGAGAGGCAGCCGCTTCCGCAACCTGATCGTAGTCGCTCATCGGTACGTTCTCGCCATTCTACAAGGTCGGCGCATTGCCTATGCGCCCTGCGTTCAGGGAGCTTCAGAGGGGTCGGGCGAATCGGACGTATCGAGATCGACAAATGTATTTGCGTTGTGCGGCAGCCCCGGCGCGTAGCAGTTGCCGTCGGGAGCGGCGTTTCGCGGGCACTCTGCGCTGAACTGCGCACGGCGCGGGGACATCGCGTATTGCCACGCCGCAATCCGGATCGGTTCATTGGGATCGAGGGTCATTGTGCCGGGATGCGACAAAGTGCAGCCCGGCGATGGGGGACAGCTATCCAGCGCAATCCAGAGCGGTATCCGGCCTGGTTGGCCCTGAGCGCCGGGCGAGTTCTTTGTCCGCTCGGCCTGCACCGCGGCAATGTACTCCGCGGTGCTGATGGTCCCGTTGCCGTCGGGCACTTTGATCCCCGAGCAATATACGCCGGCGCGCGCGCCGGATGCGCGCACGGCATCGATCCATGCAAACAAATAGGCGCTTTGTTCGGCAAGCAGCCGGCCGCCTTCTTCCTGATCGAGAAAGATCAAAATATGTGGAGCAAATCCCTCGCGCATGGCCGCCGCAACGGCTGCCTTGCCGTCGGCTGCGCCCAGAGACGCAGCGTCCCGGCCTTTCAACTGCGCATCGGCGCGTCCGTTAAAAAGCACCAGAAAGCCGAAGCCATGACGCCTCAGCAGCGCACGCTTGCCGGTCCAGCTATTGGTGGTTTCGCCGGGAGGGTTGTTCAGCCAGAACGATGTGTAGCGGAAGTCTTTGCGCAGCGCCGGCAGCAGCGCGTCGCCGGGATAATCGTTGCGATCGAAACCGGCGAACGACTGCTGCGCGAAGCCCGGACGCGCCAGGCCCAGGCACGCGAAGTCCAGCGCCATAAGAAAAACAACAATGCGCGTTGCCTGTCGTTTCGTCATTCCGTATTGCCGATTTTACATGCGGGCGATACAGTGTGAAAGCCGGGCGTAAGGCCGATGGCAAGCCTGTGCATGGAGACAACACCGATGTGCCGCAATATCAAAATGCTTTTCAACTTTGATCCTCCCGTCACGCCCGAAGAGGTGCGCGCCGCGGCGCTTCAATACGTGCGCAAGGTGAGCGGGTTCAGCAAGCCTTCCAGGGCCAACGAGGCCGCCTTCGCAGCGGCTGTGGACGAGATTGCCGAGGCTTCGATGCGCCTGCTCGAACGGCTTGAAACCGCGGCCGCGCCACGCAACCGCGAAGAAGAAGCTGCCAGGGCCCGCGCCCGCGGCTTGGCCCGCTTTATAACAAAAGCGGAGTGATCGCAAGGCGAAACCAATGCAGCCGAGTGGCTTTTTTCTCGCGAAAAAGCCACCTTGCACATGGTCAGCTAGAGTTCGTAAACTCTGCTTTTGCTCGAGCGCACAAGCGGCGCGGCTTTTTCAATGCGCGGCGGCGGTGGTTGCGCCGTCTACCGCCGGCTTGGAGCGGGAAGAGGCGTCGGATGCCTCCGAAGTTGCGGGCGGCCTTTCGGAGCGGCGCCGGACGCGGACCCGCACCCTGCCGCACGCAGCAGGTTCATTCGCCATCTGCTTGATGAAGAGATCGAAGCTGAACGTGTGCGGCCTCAACGTAACCCAGTAGCTGGATTTGCTCAGCAGCGGCTTGTGCCGCGACAGCAGTTGATTGTCGAGAATGCGCAGGCCGCAGAGCAGATTGTTTTTGGGCTGCAGGATGGTCTTTGCCGGATCGTGCTCGGGCAGCTTCCTGTCGGTGTCCCAGTCGAATGCGCAGCCGTAACGCGGACCATCCATGTAGGTGAGCTGCAGCAGCCCTTCCTGGCGCACAATGCGATGGGTCACGGTATCGACCACCGCAACCTCGGGCTCAGTGTGGCGCACATTGGCGGTTGGCCTCAACCCTGCCTCCGCTCCGGCCAGCGCCTGGAAAAAATAGGCCCAGAAGGCGCGCTTGTCTCCGTCGTTCATGAATTTGAAGCGTGGACACAGAGACTTCACGGCCCGTTCCCGCTTGTTCGAAAGCAGCTCTGGAGGCAGCGATTGCTCGATCAGCTTGTCCCATTCCGGCTTCCAGGGATCGGTATCGCCAAGCTCCGCCTTCTTTTCGGCAATCGGAGTGGGCGGCGCAGGCTTGACTGCGGTTTTGGGGTCGGTCTTGATGGCAGGCGCCGGCTGCGGCGGAAGGGAAGGAGTGGCTGTCTTGGCCCGTGCAGGCGCGCTCTGCTGTTGCGCCTGTCCGCTACAGACCAGAGGAACGAGCAAAGCAGCGCTGCATGCGCTACACGCCAAGATGCAAACGATTCTGCACATCGGGGAAAAGTCCTGCCGGAAAGTCGAGCACTGCATGAATCAGATGCGGGATTGGAGCGCGCCGTCAACGCGATTGCAGGGAATATTTAGCGTGTGGCCGGAATCAGGCGGGATGCGCCTGCGCACGGGATGAGACGATAGAGGCGGACGCCTTATTCTCTCGCGGAGAAAAGAGTACGCATGAGACAGCTTGTCGCAATCGTTTTTGGAATCGGCCTGTTCGGCAACGCATTGCTGTTTGTGCCGCAGGCCGTCGCCGTGTGGCGCAAAAAGAGTGATGAAGGCGTCTCGCTGATCACCTTTGGCGGATTCAGCGTGTTGCAGATTCTCGGCGTGATTCACGGCCTTTACGAGCACGATAACTCGCTGATCCTCGGTCTGGGCGCGAGCTTTCTCACCTGCGGCACGGTGACGGCGCTGACCATTGTTTATCGTGTGCGGCGTGTGCGGGCTGGAATCTAAGAGACCTCTGAACTACGCCAGTTCGGTTTTTGTGATCCACATATTCACTCTGATTTTGCTCTATCTTGCGTTCGCCAGAAAAATCCCCGCAATCGAAGCTGAAATCAGATTGGCCATGGTTCCGGCGAGCATGGCTCGCACGCCCAGTTTGGCCAGGTCGTTGCGGCGCTCGGGAACCAGTGCGCCGATGCCGCCAATCTGCATGCCGATGGAGCCGAGGTTGGCAAAGCCGCACAGCGCAAACGTCGCAATGGTAAAGGAGCGCGGCGCGAGCGTGGCTTTTTCCGCGCCCAGCGCGATGTAGGCAACGACTTCATTGAGCGCCATACGTGTGCCCAGCAGGTTGCCGATGGCCTGCGCATCGTGCCACGGCACGCCGATGAGCCACGCCACCGGCGCGCCCACATAGCCGAGGATCTGTCCCAGGCTGCTGGGGAACCAGGGCACGCCGCCGTGTACCCACATCAGCAGCATGTCGAGCAGGGCCACCAGCGCCAGAAAGCTGATGAGCATGATGGCCACGTTCAGCGCCAGTTTGCCGCCGTCGATTGTGCCGCGCGCAATGGCGCCGATCAGGTTTTCGTCCTTGTGTAGCTCATCTTTGGGGATGACGACCTTGCCTTCGGTGTCTGGCACTTCGGTTTCAGGCACCAGCATCTTGGCCAGCAGAATGGTTCCCGGCGAAGTCATGATGACCGCCGCGAGCAGGTGCCGCGCCGCCACGCCCTGCGCGATGTACATGGCCATGATGCCGCCCGAGACGTGGGCCATGCCGCTGGTCATGATGGTCATCAATTCGCTGCGGGTGGCGCGGGCAAGAAACGGCCGGATGGTGAGCGGCGCCTCGGTCTGACCCATGAAGATGCTGGCAGCTACATTCATGCTTTCGGCGCCGGAGATGCGCATGGTCTTGAGCATGACCCAGGCCATGCCGCGAATGACGATCTGCATTACGCCGATGTGATAAAGCACGGCGAAGAATGCCGAGATGAAAATGATGGTGGGAAGAACCTGGAAGGCGAAGATGGCTCCGGAGTTGGGCGGCAGCAGGTTGCCGAATGCGCCGGAGTTCGGCAGGCCAAGCTGGCCGAACAGAATCTGGGTGCCCGCGAATGTGGCCGAGAGCATTCTCGTCACCACGTCGCCGGCCCAGTTCATGGCCTCTTGTCCGAAGCTGAAGCGCAGCACCAGGAAGGCGAAGCTGAACTGCAACCCGAGTCCCCAGATAATGGTGCGCCAGCGGATTCGTTTGCGGTCAGTCGAGCCGAGCCATGCAGCGCCAAGCACGGCGATAATTCCCAACACCCCGGTAAATCGCCCCAAGGAGCCTCCTCAAGAACAGTGGACAGCGATCAGTGGACAGCGAACAGTGATCGGTGGACGGCGATCAGTTATTAGCTATTAGCGGCTGGCAAAAGAACTTGGCTGCAGGGTTGGAACCGGCCACTGTTTACCGATAACGGACAACTGGTTTTTACCTTACAGCATCGCGCAGAAATTGCTGAGCGGAATCGCGCGTGAAAATGCGCCCCACCAGCGGCACTGCGTGCGGCGGCACTTTGGAGACGGTGAGTGCTTGCCTAAGAATTTCCCTGGGCTCGGCCAGGTGCGCTGCGCTGGTTGCGTAGAGCGTTGCCAGCGGCTGGCCGCGCTCTATGCGCGCGCCGCGCCGCGCGTGGAAGAGGATGCCCGCGTGCGGATCGACTGGTTCGCCGGCCTTCTCGCGGCCCGCGCCCAGCCGCTGCACGGCCCACCCCAGCGCGGTCGTGTCCATCTCCGCAATGAAGCCGTTCTCCGCCGCCGCCATCACTTCCGTAGCGCCGGGTTTGTGAAATCCATCCGGATCGTCGAAGACGCTGATGTCGCCGCCCTGCGCCCGAATCATCTCGAAGAAGATGCGCAGCGCGGAACCATTCATTAGCGCTGCTTCGGCGCGAACGTAGCCGGCCTGTGGCGTTTCCGCCTGGCCGCCAAGATGAATCATCCATCCGGCCAGAATCAGCGACAGCTCGCGCAGGTCGAAGTTGCTTTCAGGGCTCTCCGCGGGACGCGTGCCGCGCATCAGCTCCACGGCTTCCACCAACTCGATCCAGTTGCCGGCGGCGCGGCCCAGCGGCTGGCCCATATCCGTGAGCAGGGCCACGGTGCGCGTGCCGGCCGCCTCGGCCGTGGCTGTCATCAACGCGGCGAGGAACTCAGCCTGCGCCAGATCGCGCAGAAATGCGCCCGAGCCGGTCTTAACATCGAGCACCAGCGCATCCAGACCCGCGGCCAGCTTCTTGCTTAATATGGATGCGCAGATCAAGCTGGGATTTTCGACCGTGCCGGTGCGGTCGCGCAGCGCGTAAAGCACGCGGTCGGCCGGAACCAGTGAAGGCGTCTGGCTCACGATCGAGGCGCCGCACCTGCTCAGAACAGACTCGAACTCATCCAGCGTGAGCGCGGTGCGATAGCCGGGAATGGATTCGAGCTTGTCCAGCGTGCCGCCGGTGTGGCCCAGCGCGCGCCCGCTGATCATGGGCACGGCCACGCCGCAGGCTGCGGCCAGCGGCGCAACCAGGAAACTTGTTTTGTCGCCCACGCCGCCGGTGGAGTGCTTGTCGACCGCCGTCTTGCCCAGCCGCGCCGGTGAAAACTTTTCTCCCGAGTCGCGCATGGCCAGCGTGAGCGCGCGCGTTTCTTCTACCGACAGTCCGCGCAGCCACGAGGCCATGAGCCACGCGGCGAGCTGCTCCAGCGGAATGGTGCCTGAAGCCGCGCCCGCCACCACAAACTGAATCTCGCGTTCGTTGAGCACGCCGCCATCGCGCTTGCTCAGGATGATGTCGATCATGTGCAGCGGTGCAGGCGATTCCGGCATGAGGGTGAGTCCTCGACTGGCTGATGCTTCATTATCGCAAGATTCGGCTTTCAGGATTCGGCTTCGTTGACGGCGGCCATGGTTTGTGGAAGAATCCAGAGTCGCGGCTACGGGTCCGCACCGCTATGCCATCAGCTTCCGCTCCGGTTACCCACAGCGGCATACGGCCGCCTCGACCGCATCGACCGCTCGCTCTGTTCGCATGGGCGCCGCTTTGTGCACTGGCCTGTGCGCTCACGTGTGCGTTGCCGGTTCTGGCATCCGATGCACCGGATTGCGCCGCTCGAGTGGATGCGAATGCGCCGCAGGCGGTGCTGGCAAACGGCAGCGTGCAGGCTGTGGTTTACCTGCCGGACGTGAAGCGCGGCTACTATCGCGGCTCGCGCTTTGATTGGTCGGGGGTCATTGGCTGCCTCGCATATAAGGGACACACCTACTTTGGCGTCTGGTTTCCGCATTACGATCCGCTGTTGCACGACTCCATCACCGGCCCTGTCGAAGAGTTCCGTTCCGCCGGCGGGCTGAGCGCTCCGTTTTACGACGAAGCGAAGCCGGGCGGCGTCTTCATCAAGCCTGGCATCGGCGCTCTCAAGCGGCCGGATGACGCTGCCTTTCAGTTCTCCACTCCCTATCCCATCGTCGATCACGGCCGGTGGACCGTGCACACCCGCCGCGACGCCATAACGTTTCGACAGAGGCTCAAGACAAAGATCGGCGTCGGTTACGATTACACTAAGACGCTGCGGCTCGGCTCCGGCGAGCCGGTACTGAGCATCGAGCACGCACTTACCAATACCGGTACGCGCGTCATCGACACAGAGGTCTACGACCACGACTTCTACATGCTCGACAACTCGCCCACCGGACCCGCGATCACCGTGCGGTTTCCCTTCGAGCCCGTGGCCACGCAGGATCTCAAAAACGGAGCGCATATTGCCGGGCGTCAGATCGTCTTCGACCGTGAGCTCAACGCGAAAGAGAGCGCCTTCACCGGCATCACGGGCTTTTCGCAGAAGGTCTCCGACTACGATTTCATTATTGAAAATTCCGCCACCGGCGCCGGCGTGGAACAGACCGCGGACGTGCCTATTGCGCGCATGTTCTTCTGGTCCATCCGTACCACGGTGTGTCCTGAGGCCTACATTCATCTGGTCGTCGCGCCGGGTGAAACCGTCCGCTGGACCATCCGCTACCGGTTCTTTACGCGCTAAGGCGTCCGTTCCTTCAGCTTCATCTCGAACGCCAGCGGCAGCAGGTCGCTGAAGGCCATGGTGCGCGTGCCGTCCGAAGCGAGAAAGACGACCGGCGCGTCGGGCAGCACGAACTCGGAAAGCATCTGGCGGCAGGCGCCGCAGGGCGGGCTGGCAGCGTGATTCAAATTCGCCACGGCTACGGCTTCAATGCGGATCTCCGGTCCGTACTCGGAGACAGCGCGCACCAGCGCGGCGCGCTCCGCGCAGATGGTGAGCCCATAGCTCACGTTCTCCACGTTGGTTCCGGTGACAACCGCGCCGTTGGTCAGCCGCAACGCAGACCCGACCTTGAAGCCGGAATAAGGCGAGTAGGAGTGCTGTGCCGCACTCTGCGCCTGCTCCAGCAGCGCGTCGAGCGCTTGCTGTGGCAGAATCGTCCTGTGGATTGCGTCGCCCATGTGCGCACACCGCGAGATTAGAGGCTAATGCATTTGCTGCACCGCTGTACACCTTTGAAGGGTTCTCGAAGCCGCAGGTTGGCACGCGCGGCCTGCCTGCGGCGCAGATCGCACCCCCCTTCGACTTTTACCGCGCTGCAGGAACAGCTCGGGCTGAAACTCGAATCGGAAAAAGGGCCGGTGCGGGTTCTGGCGATCGACCGCGCCGCGATGCCCACGGCAAATTAGCGCATTCTTATCCGGCGCGCGCTCATTACTTTTGTGCGATCCGCCGCCGCGCTCTCAAGTCCATGCACATCCTTCCGATAAAGCCATAGAGCATTTGCCGTGCCCGGGATACGAGCCTGGCCGGCCAGGTGGTGGATCGCACATGGATGAACTGACGAGAGAGTTCCTGATTGAAAGCCAGGAAGGGCTGGATCGCATGGAGCGATGCCTGACCGAACTGGAAGAGCGGCCGCAGGACACGGGCCTGCTGGCGGATATATTCCGCTCCGTACACACCATCAAGGGGACCACCGGCTTTCTCGGCTTCAAGCGGCTCGAAAAGCTGGCCCACTCCGGAGAAAACCTGTTGGGACTGCTGCGCGACGGCAAACTTTCCGCCGACCAGCCGATCATTACCGGCCTGCTACACCTGCTCGATGGCCTGCGCGCCATCCTCAAGATCATTGAAGCCGAAGGCGGCGAGGGCACGGGCGAAGATTCAGTGCTCATTCACCAGCTTGAAGAGCTTCAGGCTCCCGCTCATGCGGCCGTCAAACGTCCTGCGGCGGTGAAGGTTGCCGTACACGCGCCTGCCGGGCCTGTGGCTGATGCGGCGCCGCCGGTTGCCCCTGTGCCTGTGGCCGGCCAGACCGACGCGGGCCAGCCGCCGGCGGCCGCGCATCCGCCTGCGGAAACCGATGGAGCCAGGCCGCGCGCACAGGCATCGAGCGCCGCCGAGAGCACGCTGCGCGTGGATGTGGCACTGCTCAATCGCATGATGAATCTGGTGGGCGAGCTGGTGCTTACGCGCAACCAGGTGCTGCAGGCCACGTCGAACGACCCCGGCATGACGCTGCTTTCGCGCCGCCTTGACATGGTGACCGCTGACCTGCGCGAATCGGTGATGAAGGCGCGCATACAGCCGGTGTCGAATATATTTTCAAAAATGCCGCGCATCGTGCGCGATGTTTCGCAGCTTTTGGGCCGGCGCGTCCGGCTGCAGATGGAAGGCCAGGAGACGGAGCTGGACAAGAGCCTGCTCGAGGCCATCAAAGACCCGCTTACACATGCGGTGCGCAATTCGCTCGACCACGGCATTGAGCCGCCCGATGTGCGCGAGGCAGCGGGCAAAGATCCTGAGGGCACGCTGAAGCTGCGCGCGGTGCAGGAAGGCAGCCACGTGGTGATCGAGGTTTCCGACGACGGCGCCGGCATTGCCGTGGAACGAGTGCGCAGCAAGGCCATCGAGCGCGGCCTCATCAGCGCCGAGCGCGCCGCGCAACTGGGCGAGCGCGAGCTGCTGCAACTGATCTTTCTGCCCGGCTTTTCCACTGCCGCCGCGGTTACCAGCGTGAGCGGACGCGGTGTCGGCATGGACGTGGTCCGCACCAATGTGGAAAAGATCGGCGGCAAGGTCGAAGTGGAATCGCGCACGGGCAAAGGCACCGTACTGCGTTTGCGCATTCCCCTTACGCTGGCGATTATTCCGGCGCTGATCGTACGCAGCCTTAACCAGAGCTTCGCTCTGCCGCAGGGCGCGCTGTCCGAGCTGGTGCATGTTCCGCCGGAGCAGGCCGCAACCGCGATCGAGTGGATTGACAACGCGCCGCTCTACCGGCTGCGTGGACGGCTGCTGCCGCTGGTGTTTCTTGACCGGCTGCTGACGCCGGGCCGCGAGGGCAAGTTCGACACCGGCCGCGACAACTTTATCGCCGTTCTCGACGCGGATGGCAGACGCTTCGGCCTGGTCGTCGACGGGCTCGCCGATCCGGAGGAAATTGTGGTCAAGCCGCTTTCCTCGGTGCTGAAAGACATCGGCTTTTACTCCGGCGCAACCGTTCTGGGCAACGCCGACCTGGCCCTGATTCTCGATCCCGGAGCCATTGCGATGAAGGCCGGCGTGATTATGACAGCCGAAGAAGAAGCCGTGCGCGCCGTTGAAGACAGCAAGGATGCGCCGCGGCTCGACTACCTGCTGGTGGAAGCGGGCGGACGCCAGGCCGCCGTGCCGCTGGCCGACGTGCTGCGGATCGAGCAGGTTCCGCTCTCGCGCATCGAGTACATCGGCTATCGCCCGGTGCTCAACTTCGAAGGCCACCTGCTGCCGGTGGAAGACTCGGGCGGCCAGCTCGCCGCTGCCGCCGACAGTCCCAATCCACAGGTCATTGTGGTGGTCTGCCGCGAAGGCAATCGTCAGGTGGGCATTGCGGTCACGCATGTTCTGGATGTGTCGGCGGGCGGCGACCTGTTCGAGGCCGGAACCGGCGATGCTACCGCGGGCGTCACGCTGCTCAGGGAGCGGGTGACAGGCATCGTAGACCTGAGCGGCGTGGCCGCACTGCCGGCCGGAGCGCTGCAGGAAACGGAATGGAACCAGATGGCGGAGGCGGTGCGATGAGTTTGGCAACGGCGGGATCGAATCGTAAGGACAAGACAACGGCGTCGCTTGAAGAGGTGTGCTCGGTGCGCCTTGGACAGACGCTGTTTGGCGTGCCCATCCGGCACATTCTGGAGATTGTGGGTTCGTCGCATCCGCAGCCAGTGCCGCTGGCTCCGGGCTTTGTGGGTGGCCTGGTTCACTATCGCGGCGACGTGCTGACCACCGTGAGCCTGCGCCAGCTTTTGTCGATGCCGCCCAAAGAGGGCGCGCAGGACATTCTGGTCATTGAAGGCGCGGGCGGATTCTTTGGCCTGCTGGTGGACTCGGTGGGCGAGGTGCTCACCGTTTCTCCGGCCGACTACGAGCCCAATCCTTCGATTCTGGACGAACGGCGCAGAGCGTATCTTGCGGGCGCCTACAAGCTGAAAACGTGCCTGCTGGTCATGCTCGATCCGGAGCGGGTCGATCCCATGCGGCTGGGCGCCGAGCAGGCTGCCTAGCTTCAGGCGGCTTGGTCTCAGGCGGCTTGGCTCAGGGCAGCCGATCTCAATTACCGGGTGCATGGAGGAAATATGCGAGCGCTGATAGTGGACGATTCCCGTTTTGTGCGGGGCTACTTGCGCGGACTGCTCGAAGGAAAAGGAATCGAGTGCGAAGAGGCCGGGGACGGGCAGGCGGCCATCGACCGCATTCATGGCGGCCAGCCGTTCGATTTTGCGCTGGTGGACTGGAACATGCCGGTGATGAACGGGCTCGACATGCTCAAGCAGATGCGCGCTGAAGGCTACGCCGACGTGAAGGTTTTGATGGTCACGACCGAAGCCGAAAACGACTACATTCTGCGCGCACTGGAGGCCGGCGCCGACGAATACCTGATGAAACCCTTCGACGACGAGGCGCTGAGCGAAAAGCTGGCCATGATCGGCGTGGTGGAGGCCTGAGCCAATGCCGATCGATCGGCGTACACGCATCCTGGTCGTGGACGACTCGGCAGTGGTGCGGAGCCTGCTGCGTTCCGTGGTTTCCACCGACAAGAAACTGGATGTTGCCGGCACCGCGGCCGACGGAGTTTCCGCGCTCGAGTCCATTGAATCCACGCGGCCGGACCTGATTTTACTCGATGTCGAGATGCCGGTGATGGACGGTCTGGTCACTTTGAAACAACTGCGCGCGCGGGGGTACAAGATGCCGATCATTATGTGCAGCTCGCTCACCCACCGAGGCGCGCAGGTAACAATTGAAGCGCTGGCCAATGGCGCATCGGACTACGTGGCCAAGCCGCGCGGGCAGTCCAGCCGCGAAGCCGCCATCCGGACCCTGGCACAGGACCTGATTCCCAAGATTCACGCGCTTACCAGCCGCGCGCCCACGCATTCCCAGGCCGCAGCAGCGGGTGGAGCGGCGCGCATATCCGCGCTGGCCACGCTTGCGCCGCTGCCCAGACCGCAGACTGTCCAGTTTGCGCCGCCGGTGGCGCCTGCGGTTGTGGTGGTTGGTGTTTCCACGGGTGGGCCGGCCGCGCTCGATGTTCTTCTGCCTGCGCTGCCTGCTAGTTTTCCTCTGCCGGTCCTGATCGTGCAGCATATGCCGGAGTTGTTTACCGGCCTGCTTGCCGAACGGCTGAACGGGCGCTGCAAGCTGCGGGTGTGCGAGGCCGCCGAGGGCGCGCCGGTTTCTCCAGGCACTGTACACATTGCCCGCGGCAACTGGCACCTGGAAGTAATGCCCGCGGCAGGCTCGTCGGCGCGGCCCGCGCTGCACCTGAGCCAGGGACAGCTTGAAAACTACTGCCGGCCCGCTGCCGACGTTCTGTTTCGCTCGGCGGTCCGCTTTTATGGCGGTGCGGTGCTGGCCGTGGTGCTTACCGGCATGGGCTCCGACGGGCTGAATGGTTCGCGCCTGATCCGCGAACAGGGCGGCAGCGTGGTGGCGCAGGACCAGGCGTCCAGCATTGTGTGGGGCATGCCCGGCGCGGTCGCCCAGGCCGGCCTGGCGCAAAAGATTCTTCCGCTAGATGCAATTGCACCAGAAATCCTCAGAATGCTGAGCCGACCGCCCGCTTCAGGCGAGCTGCGTGAAGCCCGCCGATTGGTTGTGTAGCCATGCAACAGACTGCCAGCACCGACTATAGCTATCTTCGTGACCTCGTTTTCGGGCTCTCGCAAAATGTGCTCGATCCGTCGCGCGATTATCTTTTCGAAACGCGCCTCTCCAAGCTGCTGCGCAACCAGGGCATGACGCATCTTGGCCAGCTTGTGAGCCAGTTGCGCGCGGCCAAGAACCCACTGCTGGAGCGCGCTATTGCCGAGGCGATGACCATCAATGAGACCAGCTTCTTCCGCGACACGCGGCCATTCGAGTTGCTGCGGACCGAGCTGCTGCCCAAGCTGATTGAGGCCCGCCGCCTGCAGCGCAGTCTGCGCATCTGGAGCGCTGCCTGCTCCACCGGGCAGGAGGGTTACAGCCTGGCCATGCTGCTGCTCGAACACTTTCCCGCGCTGGCGGCCTGGAACATCCGCATCGAGGGAACCGACATCTCGAACGAAGTGGTGGATCGCGCCCGGTCAGGCTGCTACCACCGCATCGAAATCAACCGCGGACTGCCTGCGCGCTTCGTCGTCCGCTACTTCGACCATCAGGGCGAAGACTGGACCATCAAGCCCGAAGTGCGCCGGATGTGCAACTTCCGCCAGGCCAATCTGTGCGCACCGCAACTGCCTTTCAACCGCCTGGATGATCGCTTCGACATCATCTTCCTGCGCAACGTGATGCTTTACTTCTCGCAGGACACGCGCCGTCCGCTGATGGCCGGCATTCACCGGCTGCTGCCGCAGGATGGCGTATTGTTTCTGGGCTCCAGCGAGCAGCCGACCGATCCTTCGCTCTGGACGCCGACCCTGGCCGGAGGCACGTGCTACTTCAAGCCGCGCCAGCCCAGCTGAAGGGCAGGGATCAGTGGACAGTCGACAGGGATCGGAGATCAAGGTGGGGCTGAAGAACGGCGCTATACGAAATTCCTTGCGCCCTGGGGAATGTTTCCTGCGTTTACCCCAGCAGCTTTTCCACTTCATCGTGCAGGCGCGCGGTAATTGCTGCTTCTGTTTCTTCCGGGGCAAAGTGGATGGGCTCGCCGACGCGCACCTCGATTGAGCCGGAGCGGAACCACCGCCGTCTGCCGGTCTTTAGTTCGCCCAGGCCGCGAATCGCAACCGGCAGCACCGGCGCACTGCTCTGCCTGGCGAGCAGCCCGATTCCAGCGCGAAACTGCGCCAGCCTGCCCGCGGCCGACCGCGTTCCCTCAGGAAATACCAGCACGTTGTAACCGCGGTCCATTGCCTTGCCGGCATGCGCAAAGCTGGTCTGGAAGTCCCGATTGCGCGGCAGCGGAAACACGTTGAACAGAGCCGTCACCAGGTAATAGGCCGCCGGTCCAAAAAGATAAAAATCATTCCTGCCCTTTGCGCGCTCGGGATTGCGCCAGTGCCGATACTGTTCAAGCATCTCGCCCAGCATGGCTGCGGCCACGTGGCGGCGAACCCGTCCTTGCAGCGCGTATTGCACCAGCGGTCCGTCATAGGTGGACACGTGGTTGGCGACAATCAGCATCGGCTCGGCGGGAAGCGGATGATCCGGTGTTACAACGCGCGGATTGGCCAGCAGCCACACCAGCGGCCGCATTACCAGCTCGATGAACGCCATCCGGAGCCAGGCAATCGGCTTCCACCACGGCCACTGTGGATAGACGAACCGGGCGCGGGGCTGGTCGGGAGATGGAACAGCGGGAGATGGAACAGCACCAGATGGAGCGGCAAAAGACCGAGCTGCAGGCGCAGCCGCGGACGAGGCAGAAACAATAGAGGCGGAAGCCGGAGCCGCCCGGTCGCCCATTTCCTGCGCCGCACCCTGTTGCTGCTTTTCCGGCGATCCTCCCGCAGCCAGCCTGCGCAAGTCGCCCAACGTCTGCGCCTCTTCCAGAAGTGCGCTGCCTGACACGATCCCCAGCCGCTCCTCGATGGCTGAGGCCAACTGCACGCGGCCCAGGCTGTCCAGGTGCAGGTCCTCGGCCAGCCGCTGCTCATCGTTCACGCCGTTTGGGGTTTCGCCGGTAATCTGCGCAATCAGCGCCAGCACCCAGTCCTGCGATCGGCTGCGGGAGCCATTGCCATTGCCCGACGCGGGACCGTGGCCATTGGAGGCGGACGGCGCTCCCGCCAGCCATGCCGCTACAGCCTTGCGCCGCACCTTGCCGGTTGAGGTGCGCGGCAGATCGGGCTCCGGCCACATCACCCATCGCCGGATGCGCTGGAACTCAGCGAGATGCTCGTTGGCCTGTTCGATTGCCTGGGCCGCCAGTTCTTTGGGGCCGCGCACAGCCAGCACGGCGCAGGGTTCCGGGCCGGTCGCCGTCTCCATGGCCACCACGGCGCACGCAGCCACACCCGGCTGGTCTTCCAGCGCGGTTTCCATGTCCTCGGGGTGCAGATTCATGCCCGCCGCCGTGACAATGACTTCACTTTTGCGGCCCAGAAACTTCAGCTCGCCGGACTCCTGCTTTTCTGCCAGATCGCCGGTGGCCAGCCATTCGCCCTGGCGCGGCTTTACTTCGCCGCCCTGCCATGTGGCTCCGGAAATCATCGGCCCGCGCACCAGCACCTCGCCGTCTGGACCCAGCTTCACATCGCGCCCGGCCAGCGGCTTGCCGATGGTGCCCCTGGCCACGTGGAAAGGATGGTTCAGCGTGATGAGCGCGGTGGTTTCGGTCATCCCGTAACCCTGCACAAGCACAAAGCCCAGCCCGTTCCAGAACTGCTCCAGCGGTGAGGCCAGCGCGCCGCCGCCCGAGACGAACGCCCAGAACTTGAGCCCGAAGGCGCGATGCACCTTGCGGAACCGCCACCATTTCTTTGCGGGGCCGATGTTCCTGGCCTGTTCCACGCGCGCACCCAGGGTTGGATCTTCCATTTCGAGATGTGCCTTGAGCAGCGCCAGCACCCGCGGCACCGCCGCCAGCACGGAGATGCGCTCCTGCCGGATGAGCTGGACCAGACGCGGCGCTGCCGGCCGGATCTCGAAGTGAACCTCGGCGCGAAGGATCGAGGGAATCCACAGTCCCATCGTCTGGCCGAAGACGTGGCTGAGCGGAAGCGTGTGCAGAATCCGCAGCGGACGCACCAGCCACTCATAGCGCATGTAAGGGCGCGCGCCCTCTTCGATCGGCGCAATCGAGGCCAGCACGTTGCCGTGGGTCAGCACAATTCCCTTGGGGTCGCCGGTGGTGCCGGAGGTGAAGAGAATCTCGAGAGGAGTGTGGCGCGAAAGCCCCTCGACCGGTCCTGCTTCCTCTGCGGGAAGCTCGGCCAGCCAGTCCTCAAAGGCCAGCCGCGGAAAAGTGTCGCTCTGCGGCGCGCCACACGCTGCATCGTCTTCAATTCTTTCTGGGCAAGCGGCTGGCGATTGGGTGCAGTGCTTGCCGCAGCCCATCTGCGCCAATAGCAGGGCATCGCCCACGGCCAGCTTCGGTTTCACGTCGTCGGCCACGCGCAGCGCAAACTCCGCGCTTCCATGCGCGTCCAGTGGCACAGCCAGCGCGCCGCGCAGCAGGCATCCGTGAAAGGCCGCGATCCACTCGGCGCTGTTTTCGCCCCACAGCAGCACCCGGTCGCCCTTGCAGATGCCGCGCCGCTCCAGCAGGGCGGCAAAACGGCCGGCCAGCCGGGCCAGTTCGGTGTAGGTCGTCACGCGCCTGCGGTTGCCCTGGTAGCGCACCACGGCAATCGCGCCACCCAGGCGGCGGAAGTCGTCAACAAGCGTGGACAGACTCTCTCGCATCTGCGCTATGTCGCATTCATCGTAAGGAATGGCCGCATTTGCCCCATCGTTCGTCCGGAGCGGCCTACCGGTTGGACTGGTCAACACCGCCGAACGATTCGAGAAAGCGTTTTTACCTTCGCTTTGTATTCGCTGGTTGGCTGCGCTAATCTTGAGAGCAGCATGTCCGCGGAACTGCCCAACCCGGATACGTCTCCGGATGCGTCGTCCGATGCGTTCGCCTGTTTCCACCCTGTAACCACTGCCTGGTTCCGGGCCGTGTTTGACGCGCCCACGGCTCCGCAGCGGCTGGGCTGGCCGGCCATTTCCCGCGGCGAGAGCACGCTTATTCTGGCGCCGACGGGCACCGGCAAGACGCTCACTGCGTTTCTGTGGTGCCTGGATCGTTTGATGCTCGGTCCGCAGCCGGAGGAACGCGCCTATGGTTGCCGCGTCGTTTATGTTTCGCCGCTCAAGGCCCTGGCGGTGGACGTGGAGCGCAATCTCCGCTCGCCGCTGGTCGGCATGGCCAACATGGCGCGCCGTATGGGCGTACCGTTTCGCGAGCCGACGATCAGCGTGCGCACCGGTGACACGCCGCAGCGGGAGCGCGCCCGCTTTGCGCGCCGTCCCGCCGACATCCTCATCACCACGCCCGAGTCGCTCTACCTGCTGCTCACCTCCCAGGCATCGGAGGCGTTGCGCAGCGTGGAAACCGTGATCGTCGACGAGATTCATGCGCTGGTTCCCACCAAGCGCGGCGCTCACATGGCTCTTTCTCTGGAGCGGCTGCAGGCGCTGGCGAAAAAGCCGATCCAGCGTATCGGCCTCTCTGCCACTCAGCGGCCGCTGGAAGAGGTGGCACGCTTTCTGGGCGGCGTGGAATTAAACCGGGCGGGGAGCGGGAATCGTGGATTGGAAGATGCGACCGTGGCAAGACCACATGCGGAGAGCGGCTCTGTCCTATCCGACTGGGTTGGCGATGAGGGCGCGACGAGCGCCAATTCCTCACCGATCCTCGATCCCGCACCGGGCGCCGATCGCGGTTCCATGATTCCCGATTCGCTGCGCCACCGTCCCGTCACCATCGTCAACGCCGGCGCGCCCAAGCAGCTCAAGCTGCGCATCGAGGTCCCGGTCGAGGACATGGCACATCTGGGCGAGATGGAGGAGATTCCCACCGGCCCGGCCGCGCAGATGCCCCGCCGCGTTTCCATCTGGAACGCTATTCACCCGCGGCTGCTTGAAATCATCCGCGCGCGCAATTCCACCATTCTGTTCGTGAACGCCCGCCAGATTGCCGAGCGGCTGGCCGGCGCGCTCAACGAGCTGGCCGGCGAGCCCATCGCTCGGGCTCATCATGGCTCGCTGGCCGCTGCCCAGCGTTCGGTGATCGAAGAGCAGTTGAAGGCTGGGCAGATTCGCGCCCTTTGCGCCACTTCTACCCTGGAACTGGGTATCGACATGGGCGCTGTCGATCTGGTGATCCAGATCGAGTCGCCGCCCTCGGTCGCCAGCGGCATGCAGCGCATTGGCCGCGCCGGTCATAGCGTGGACGCGGTTTCAGAAGGCGTGATCTTTCCCAAGTACCGCGCCGATCTGGTGGCCTGCGCTGCCGTTACCCGCGCCATGCACCAGGGCCACATCGAGTCCACGCGCTACCCGCGCAATCCGCTGGACGTGCTGGCGCAGCAACTGGTGGCCATCGTCGCGCATCCGCCGATCAAGACAGGGAACAGGGATCAGGGAACAGGGATCAGAAAAAAAGCAACGACCGGAAAAGCAGCGCGGGCGGCCACATCCCTGGGGCGCTCTATGTCGCAAGAGTGGGAAGCAACAAACGATGGCGTGCAGAACCCTGAAGTCCACGTCGACTTCCTCTATGATCTGGTCCGCAGCGCCGCGCCGTTCGCTGCGCTGAGCCGGTCTGCCTTTGAAGGCGTGCTCGATCTGTTGAGTGGGCGCTACCCTTCCGATGAATTCGCCGAGCTGCGTCCGCGGCTCACCTGGGACCGCATCCGCAATGTTGTTTCAGCGCGCGTTGGCGCGGCGCGGCTGGCGATTCTCAACGCCGGCACCATCCCTGACCGCGGCCTCTACGGCGTCTTCCTCGCATACAGCGAAGGCAAGCCGGTGCGGGTTGGTGAACTCGACGAGGAGATGGTCTTCGAAGCCCATCCCAATGAGACCTTCATCCTGGGCGCATCCACCTGGCGCATCGTCGACATTACGCACGACCGGGTGCTGGTTACGCCGGCTCCCGGCGAGCCCGGCAAGATGCCGTTCTGGAAAGGCGACGGTCCAGGGCGCCCGCTCGAGTTCGGGCGGCGCATCGGCGCCATGGTGCGCGAGCTGCGTGCGCTGCCCAGGCCGGCGGCGCTCACGCGCCTGGTCTCCGAACACGATCTCGACCCCGGCGCGGCCGAAAATCTTATGCAGTTTCTCGCCGACCAGGAGGCCGCCACCGGCCAGGTTCCGGACGACCGCACCATCGTCATCGAGCGTGTTCGCGACGAGTTGGGCGACTGGCGTGTTTGCGTGCTTACGCCCTTCGGCAGCCGCATTCATATTCCCTGGGCCATGGCAGTGAGCGCGCGCATCCGCGCAGGCGGCGGACCCGAGGTTGAGACTCTGTGGGGCGATGACGGCTTCGTCTTCCGCTTTCCCGATGCCGACCAGCCGCCGGATGCTGACTGGTTCACAATCGAGCCGGCTGAAGCCATGCAGCTTGTGCTGCGCCAGCTCGGTTCCACGGCGCTGTTCGCGGGCCGTTTTCGTGAGGCTGCTGGCCGCGCGCTGCTGCTGCCGCGCCGCCGCGCGGACCATCGCACGCCGCTGTGGCAGTTGCGCAAGCGCTCCTACGATCTGCTCAGCGTCGCCTCGCGCTACCCCTCGTTTCCGCTGCTGCTGGAGGCTTATCGCGAGTGCCTGCGCGACGTGTTCGACATGCCTTCGCTGGTAGAAATTCTCAAGGAGATAGAGCAGCGGAAGCTGCGCGTACACGTGGTGGAAACGCGCAAGCCGTCGCCCTTTGCCTCGTCGCTGCTGTTCAGTTATGTCGCCAACTTTCTCTATGACGGCGATGCGCCGCTGGCCGAGCGCCGGGCGCAGGCGCTCACCATCGATCAGGACCAGTTGCGCGAGATTCTGGGCGAAGCCGACCTGCGCGAGCTGCTGGACGCCGACGCCATTGCCGAAGTGGAAGAGACGGCGCAGTGCCTGGCCGAAGCCTATCGCGCTCGCACCGCCGATGGCATGCATGATCTGTGCCTGCGCCTGGGCGATCTTTCCCGCGCCGAACTGGGCCGCCGCGTGGCCTCGCCCGATCTGCTGGCGCAGGTCGACCGGCTCGTCCGCGCCCGCCGCCTGCTGGAGCTGAACATAGCCGGCGAGCGCCGCCTGGTTGCCGCCGAAGACGCGGCTCGCTATCGCGATGGGCTGGGCATTCCACTGCCGCCGGGGCTGGCCGTGGCCCTGCTGCAGCCGGTGGCACAGCCGGTGCTCGAACTGGTTCGCCGCTACGCCCGCACCCACGGGCCTTTCACCGCGCGGGAGGCTGCGCAACGCTTCGGGCTCGACCTCAAAACGGTTGAAGATACGCTGCTGCAGCTCGCCTCGGAAGGCCGCGTGCTGGAAGGCGGATTTCGTCCCGGCGGTCTTCACCGCGAGTGGTGCGATGCAGAAATTCTGCGCATCGTCCGCCGCAAATCTCTGGCCCGGCTGCGCCGTGAAGTGGAGCCGGTGGAGCAGCACACGCTGGCCCGCTTCCTCACTCACTGGCAGGGCGTGATGACTCCGCGCCGCGGGCCCGGTCTGGATGCGCTTCTGGATGCGGTTGAAAGCCTGCAGGGCGCGCCGCTGCCGGCCACCCTGCTTGAAACCTCCATCCTGCCGGCGCGCCTGGCCGACTACACGCCCGCCGGCCTTGACACGCTCATCGCCGCCGGTGAAGTTGCGTGGGCTGGGGTTGAACCCATCGGCGAGCGCAACGGACGCATCGCGCTCTTTCTTGCCGACAAGCTACCGCTGCTGGCGCAGCGCCGTCCGCTTGCCGAGCCGCTCACCGCGATGGAGGAAAAGCTGCTCGCGGTTCTCGAGTCCGCCGGGGCCAGCTTCTTTGAGCCGCTGCACCAGGCTGTGGGCGGTGGCTATCCCGGCGAAACGATCGACGCGCTCTGGAGCCTGGTGTGGCGTGGGCTTATCACCAACGATTCCCTGCATGCGCTGCGCGCCTACATCGCGCGGCCTGACAGTGCGCGCGCCCCGCGCCGCACCCACACCGGCGCTGCCTTCCGCTCCCGCCGCACCACGCCGCCCACCGCGCAGGGCCGCTGGTCTGTGCTGCCGCTGCGAACGGCAGCACAAGATACCAGCGTGGCTGCACGGCCGGCATTTTCGCGGACCGAATCCGCGCACGCCCTGGCGCTGCAACTGCTCAATCGCTACGGCGTCCTGTTGCGCGAGTCGGTCATGGCCGAAAATGTGCCTGGCGGCTTCAGCGCTGTTTACGATGTGCTGAAAGCGCTTGAAGAGAGCGGCCGCATTCGCCGCGGCTACTTCGTTGCCGGTCTTGGGGCCGCGCAGTTCGCGCTGCCGTCGGCCGTGGATCTGCTGCGTCAGTTGCGCACCGGACCTGCGGAAGAAAAGCCGGAGTTCGTCCTGCTTGCCGCATCTGATCCGGCCAATCCGTATGGATCGGTTCTGCGCTGGCCCGAGCTGCCGCCGATGCAGCAAGACAGCGAAACGGCGCCGCGTATTCTCACCCGCGCCGCCCATGCGGAGGTCGTCCTGTGCAATGGCCGGCTGGTCGCATGGATGCGCCGCGGTAATCCCAACCTGCTGGTCTTTCTGTCGAGCGACGAGCCAGAGCGCTCGCAGACCGCATCTAGGCTGGCGCACTTTCTGAGTGCGCGCGGCCAGGCGCTACTGCATGGCGGCGGCCACCAGGGCGTGCTCATCACCACCATCAACGGGCAGCCCGTGGCCGCGCACTTCATGGCACGCTTTCTGCTGGATGCGGGCTTTTATCCCGGCCCGCTCGGCATGCATCTGCGGCGCATTCCGCTGCCCATTGGCCAATCGGGTCGCGAGCAGCGGGCCGGCCAGATCGAAACCGGCGAGGTGCAATAGAGATGCCCGAGGGCGATACCATCTTCCGCACCGCGCGCTCGCTGGGCCGCGCCTTAGCCGGCAAGCCTGTCACCGCGTTTTGCTCCACCTATCCGCTCCTCATACGCCACGACGATGACACGCCGCTCGCCGGCCAGATCGTCAACGCCGTGGAAGCGCGCGGCAAGTGGCTGCTGATTCACTTTTCCGGCGGGGCCACGCTGGTTACCCACATGCTCATGAGCGGAAGCTGGCACATTTATCGCCACGGCCAGTGCTGGCAGCAGCCGCGCATCAACATGCGCATCGTCATGGAGAACAGCGACTACATTGCGGTGGGATTTCGCGTGCCGGTAGCCGAGATGCATACTCCGCAATCGCTGGCCCGCGACCGCCGCATTCCACGCCCGGAGTCCGACGTGCTGAGCGCGGGCTTTGAAGCCGAAGCCGCCGCGGCGCGCGTGCTGGCCCACGCCCACGAACAGATTGGCGACGTGCTGCTGCATCAAAATGTGACCGCCGGCGTAGGCAACGTCTTCAAGTCGGAGATCTGTTTTGTGTGCGGCGTGAATCCCTTCTGCCGGGTTGCCTGTCTGCTGCCCGAGCAGGTGAGGGAACTGATCGCGGTCGCGCAGAGGCTCGTTCACGCCAATGTGCTCGAAGATTCAAGCGACCGGATCGTTACCTACGGAGGCAGGCAGCGGCGCACCACCAACCAGTCCGATCCGGGCGCGAATCTGTGGGTCTATGGGCGCGCGGGCGAGCCATGCCGGCGCTGCGGTAATGCGGTGCGCAGGCGCATCCAGGGCCCTGACGCGCGCATCACCTTCTGGTGCGCATCCTGCCAGCCCATGCCGGATGGCAGCAGCGTGGATGGCTAGTTGTGGATGGTTAGAGCCCGCTCTTCCCGATTCCGAAGATCTTCTGCAGAATGTTGCGGTGATCGGGCGGATGGTCGCAGGTGTCTGTGGGTCCGGTGCCATCCAGAAACGCCGCGCCATAGCTGTCCGGGCACGCGGCATCGCTCAGCAGATTGGAGGCCTGGTCGATCTGTTCCATCTGCACGCCATTGGGCGGAGCGAACTCGTGCGTGTCGGAATATTGCGGCAACTTGACGGCCTGCTTCATGAAGTCGGCCCAGATCGGCGCGGCGGCATGTGCGCCTTCCAGCTTGATGTCTGTGTAGTCGTCGTTGCCCACCCACACGATGCACAGCAGGTTGCTGGTGAAGCCGGCGAACCAGGCATCGTGCTCGGTGCCGGTCTTGCCGGCCGCAGGGGAAATGAATCCCATGTTGCGCACGCCCGCGCCTGTTCCCTGGCCCTGCAGCACGGCCTCCATCATGTTGGTTGTCAGGTAGGCCACGCGCGGGTCAAGCACCTGCCTTGCGGTCGGCGTGTAGTCTGAGACCACGTCGCCGGTGGGCGTGCGCACGCTGGCCAGCAGCCACGGGTCGAGATGCACGCCGCCGTTGGCAAACACCGTGTACGCGCCCGCCATGTCCAGCGGAGTGGCCGCATAGGTGCCGATCGCCACCGTGGGCGTTCCACGCGCGCTCTTGATGCCGGCGTCCCGCGCCAGCGCCGCCACGTTGTCGAATCCCACCATGCTGGCCAGGCTGATGGTGGCATTGTTGTCCGATCGCATCAGCGCAAAGCGCGCCGTTATATCGCCGTAATACTCGTCCTTGTAGTTGCGCGGCGTGTACTCCTGGTTGCCCACGTCGTAGGTGGTCTGCTCGTCGCTCAGCATCGTCACCTCAGAGAACAGCTTGGTCTGTCCCGGAAGCATGGTGCCCGCCACAGAGGTCTGAAACGCCGCGGCATACACGAACGGCTTGAAGATGGAGCCGGTGGGCCGCATGGAAAGGGCGTGATCCAACTGCGAAGTTCCGTAGCTGCGTCCGCCCACCAGCGCCAGCACCTGGCCGGTATGCGGATTGAGCGCGACCAGCGCCACCTGCGGGTAGACATACGGCTTGCCCAGCTTCTTGTCCCGCGCGTGCCTGCGATCCACCTGCGCATCGATCATCGGCATTGTGGAGACGACCGCCTCGGTGGCCAGCCGCTGCAGATCGGGATCGAGCGAGGTGTAGATGCGCAGCCCTTCGCGGTTGTAATCGCGGTCGCCAAGCTTCTGCACCAGTTGATCGCGCACCAAGTCCACGAAATACGGCGCCTCGCTCGCCTCCACGCTCGCCGCGGTGGACAGGTGCAGCGGCTCGGCCTTGGCGCTCTCGGCCTGCTCCTTGGTCACCGCGCCGGTTTCCACCATCGAATCCAGCACCAGGTTGCGCCGGTTGAGCGCGCGGTCGGGATGCCGGAAAGGATTGAGCCAGTTGGGGCTCTGAATGATGCCGGCCAGCAGCGCGCACTCGGCCAGGTTGAGCTGGTGCACGTCTTTGCCGAAGTACGCCTCGGAAGCTTCGCCGAATCCGTCAATTGAAAAGCTGCCGCGCTGCCCGAGATTGATCTCGTTGGCATACATCTGAAAGATCTGCTGCTTGGTAAAGCGGTGCTCGAGCTGGAACGTGATGGCGATCTCGGCGATCTTGCGCATCACCTTTCGCTCCGGCGAAAGGAAGAATCCGCGCGCCAGTTGCATGGTGAGCGTGGACCCGCCCTCGGTCCAGCGGTGTCCCGGTGTCAGGTCGTTGTAGAGCGCGCCCATCATGCGGTAGTAGTCCACGCCGCCGTGATCGAAGAATCGCCGGTCCTCGATGGCGACCACGGCATTGACCAGGTTCGACGGAATTTCATCGTAGGTGAGCAGACGGCGCTTGGTGCGGCTCTTGTCTTCGCTCAACCCGGTAATGAGCAGCGGCTCGAGCTCGTAGCTGGTCAACGGCTGGCCGCGATCGTCGCTGACCGAATCCACTTCGCCCTTGTCCACGTGGATTGTGGCGCTGTCAGGGGCGTGATAAGACTGCGGACCGGGATGCACGGTGATGCCGCCATTGCTCTCGCTGAATGTTCCCAGCGGCGAAACCTGCGCAGAGCCGTCGGTGGAATAGCCGGCCGCGCGCAGCTCGTTGGCGATGAGCCGGACGGTGAGCTTCTGCCCTGGGCGCACCTCGCGCGGAGTCGCGTAAATCTTGGCGGTATCCTCAAACAGCGGCTGCTTCAGCCGCGCGTCCACAATGCTGTGATATTTGATGTAGTAGTAACCGAAGATCGAAAAACCCGTGAGCGCAACCACTGTGCCCACGCCCAGCACAACCAGCACGGCTATTGTGACGATTGGATGCTTGCCCGCGGGCTTCGCAAATTTGATCTTCAACGCCATGGTCGATCCTTGAACGGCTGAGCAGCACCGGGCGGCTCGAATCTGTCTACGCTTCCCGGCGGTGTCCTGTTCCGGTTGCAGTTGTGATACTAAACCGCGGAGCCGAGCAGCCCCTCTTCCTCGATTTGCTGCTTGACCAGCGCGACAACTTCGCCGACCGCAACGTCGGTGCTTGCCGATCTGGCTCGCGCCACCAGTTCCACCAGCCCGGCCGCGGCCTTTTTGCCCACGTTGATGCGGTAGGGAATTCCGATCAGGTCGGCGTCTTTGAATTTAACGCCGGCGCGCTCGTCGCGGTCATCCAGCAGCACGTCCAGCCCGGCGGCTTGCAACTCCGCGGCCAGTTTTTCACCCGTCCCGCGCAGCGCGGCATCGGCCGCGTTGGTGATGGTGACCACCACGGCGAAGGGAGCAATGGAGGCCGGCAGCCAGAAGCCATTTGCGTCATTGGACTGCTCGATGGCCGCGGTAAGAATGCGCTCCACGCCGATGCCGTAGCTGCCCATGATCGGCGTCACCTCTTTGCCGTTCACGTCCAGCACCCGCGCGCCCATTGACTCCGAATATTTGTAGCCGAGCTTGAAGATGTGGCCCACTTCGACGGCTTTGCCTACCACGAGCTTGCCGCCGCAGTTGTCTTGCGGGCAGCTCTCGTTCTCATTCACGCTGCGCACGTCGGCCAGCAGGGTCCAGCCAAAGTCGCGGCCTGGCGTCACGTTGCGCAGGTGATAGTCCAGCTTGTTGGCGCCACAAACCATGTTCGCCCGGCCTTCCAGAGCCTTGTCCACAATGACGGTGAGGCCGTCTCCGAGCGGCTGCGCATCCGGCTTCAGACCGACCGGTCCCAGATACCCTGCCGGACCGTTCAGATACTGTGTCAACTCTTCGGCCTGCATGGTACGCAGCTCCGCGCCGCCAATGGCCGACAGCAGCTTGGTTTCGTTTACCTGGTGATCGCCGCGCAGAAAAACGGCTACGCCGTGCCACGTTTCCGGCTTCCACCCCGCGGAGGCTCCTGGCTTGCTTCTGGCGGCGCGCTTGAGCACCATATACGCCACGCACTTGATGTCGTTGGCCGGCTCCATCTTGAGGTAAGCGCAGATGTCGGCAATCGCGCCCATCCCGGGGGTTTCGATCGGTTCCGGCTTATCGCCGGCAGCCTCAAGTTCGTTGACCGGCTCAAGGCGCGAAACGGCTTTTTCAAGATTGGCCGCATAGCCGCATGCCGGGCAGCTTGCGATCAGGTCCTCGCCCGCGTCGGTGTAGACCATGAACTCCTGCGACTGCGAGCCGCCCATCGAGCCTGAATCGGCCTCGACCGCGACAAACTTGAGCCCGCAGCGGGTGAAGATGGTGCGATACACCTCGTCATGCAGATCGAAGCTCTTGTCCAGGCCGGCCGCATCGATGTCGAACGAGTACGAGTCCTTCATGGTGAACTGGCGCACGCGCAGCAGCCCCGACTTGGGGCGCGGCTCGTCGCGGAACTTGGTCTGGATCTGGTACCAGATCTGCGGCAGTTGCTTGTAGCTGCGCAGCTCGTTGCGGGCGATGGCGGTCATGATCTCTTCGTGGGTCATGCCAAGGCACAGGTCCGCGCCCTTGCGGTCCTTGAGCCGGAACATGTTTTCGCCCATCGCCGCCCAGCGGCCGCTCTCCACCCACGGCTCCTTGGGCAAAATGCCGGGCAGGTAAAACTCCTGCCCGATTTTGTCCATTTCCTGGCGCACGATGGCGACGATCTTGTTCAGCGACCGCTGGCCCAGAAAGAGGTAGTTGTAAATGCCCGCGCCGAGCTGGCGGATGTAGGCGGCCCGGACCAGAAGCCTGTGACTGGCCACTTCGGCATCCGCCGGGGCCTCGCGAAGAGTGGGAATGAAGAGCTTCGACCAACGATGCATAAAAAAGTGTGAGCGTGCTTTCCCGTCCGTTTGAATGTGGCGCACTGGAACTTCGGGCTGCCAGGTGGAACACGGACGCAGGGCGATTGAAAGATCCAGATCCCATTCTAAATGTTGAGGGCGTTGCAAGCGGTCGCATGGCTTTGATGCGGTGCCACCCAATGCAAGCCATGTTGCCACAGTAGATACCATCGGCTCAGGCCCTCCTTGTCTGCGTGTGCTGGTCTGCCTGTGCCAGAAAGCATGCAGATGGAGGCCCATATTTTCTGTGACTGAAAACAAAAGATATAGAGAGCGAAGCATGGCCGCTGCCGTGTCACCCGGCACACACCTGTGGCAGTGCTGACACGCTTGCCTTGTCCCGGAACTTCGGACGGGGACCGCCGGTGTCATCTTGAGAGGTTGTGACTTTCGGACTTTTCTGTCGTTGAAAGTCCCATTCCTCGATGGCAAACGGCGGTCCAATAAACATTAGGGTTGCGGAAAGCGAATTCGGTGTCCGTTCCGGCACGGCAAGCCGGCCCATTCCTGGCTCAACTCTCTGGTCAGCGCGTTGTAAACGGTGTCTTCGTGTCGATCATGGCTGTCCGATACACTCTTGGCTGCTGATGCTCCAAAGGTTACCAATAACGGAGGTCGAGAATTGCAGCTTTCCCACTCGTCGCATTTGAGTCCCAGCGGCAACAGACGATCCACTGTGTCGCATCGGCCAAGTTGAACCTGCTTATCTTCGCCGCAACAATCGGGTGAATTGGGATCAAGTGAATAGAGCCCTAAACCTGCACACCAATGGCAAATGAGCACAACCTCACGAGGAACATTCGGCACATCTTCTGGATCGGTAGCGCGCTGCAGAAGCATTTCTAGCGGGATGCGTAAGAACATCGGACAGCCCTTATTCTTGCAGCGGAAAATGCGGCATGGCGTGGTCATATAGCTCTCCTGAATTTCGGGTTGAAAAGCAAAATGGCCCAAGGCCATTCGGCGCTTGAGCCATTGCTTAGTCCCAAACAGGTGGGAGGCATGTATCTCGGAATCTGAGTTATTGTGAATCTACTTCATACTCATGTCAACCAATGACTGTAAAATTCGACAACTATCAAATCAATTCCACGCCCCACAGATCATGCAGATGCACCACGCCTTCCACGTGCATCTCTGCATCCACAACAATCAGTGAAGTGATCTTCCGCTCTTCCAGAATCGCCAATGCTTTCGCGGCCAGTTCGTTCGCGGCAATGGTGCGCGGATGCGCGTTCATTGCCTCGCCTGCCGTGCGGCTCAGCGCAGCGCCGCCCTCGCGCTCCAGCAGTCTTCGCAAATCGCCGTCGGAGATGACGCCCTTCAGCCGCCCGTCCTGCTGCACGGTCGTCATGCCCAGCTTCTTCGACGACATTTCGTAGATCACGTCGGTCATCGGCGTGGAAGGCGCAACCACGGGCACGGCGTCGCCGGCATGCATCAGGTCGCGCACTTTGGCCAGTTGCTTGCCCAGTTTGCCGCCGGGGTGCAGCTCGGCAAAGTCCTCGGCGCGAAAACCTTTCTTCAAGCTGACCGCAATGGCCAGCGCGTCGCCCAGCGCCAGCATGGTGGTGGTGGATGCGGTGGGCGCAAGATTGAGCCCGCAGGCCTCGCGGTCCACGCCGCAGTCCAGCGCCACATCGCTGGCCGCGGCCAGTGTTGACTTGAGATTGCAGCAGAAGCTCACCAGCGCGTCGCCCTTGCGCTTGAGCATGGCCAGCAGGCGCAGAATCTCCTCCGTCTCGCCGCTGGCGGAGAGTGCAATCACCACATCGCCCTGAAGCAGCACGCCCAAGTCACCATGCACCGCCTCGGCGGGATGCAGAAACAGCGCCGGCGAGCCGGTGGAACTGAGCGTGGCGGCGATCTTCTGCGCAATAATGCCGCTCTTACCCATGCCGGTCACTACCACGCGGCCGTTCGACTCGCCGCAGCGCAGGATGAGCTCGACGGCCTGCGCAAACGGCGCAGCCATCGGCCCTTCGAGGCGCGCTGCCAGCGACTCCAGCGCCGCCGCCTCGGTACGCACCAGCGCGGCGGGCTGAAGCGAATCGTCTTCATGCATAGGAGCCATCGGTTTTTGATGGTAACAGCTTGGTGTCCCGATGAATGGCGGCCATCGAAGCTTCCGGCCGATGTGTCCGGTGGGTACGCTGTTGTGTATCGATTGTTCCGTGATAAATTGCTCCGGCATCCATTGCTTCGCCATCAATTGTTCCGGCATAGCGTGCTCTGGCATGCGCGGCGCGCTGCCGGTCTCCGTCCTGCTCGTACAATAGAGATGAGGTCCTGCTCATGCGCCGTCGCAACATCATCGTCCTCTTTACCGCACTCTTCATTCTTGCCGGCCTTGGCTGGGCCGGCTGGGCCAACTGGGAGTATCGCCAGCAGGCTGCGGCGCGGCTGCTCGCAACATCGGCGCGAGGCGAACTGGTGCCCGATCCGGCGGGCGGCGCCGCGATATTTATTTCGCCGCTCAAGGGCAAACTGGCGCCGGCATTTTCGCTTATAGACGTAGACGGCAAAAAGATTTCGCTTGCGAAATATCGCGGCAAGGCTGTGCTGATCAACTTCTGGGCCACCTGGTGCGCGCCCTGCAAGATCGAAACTCCATGGCTCGTCGAGCTGCGCAATAAATACGCGAGCCAGGGCTTTGAGGTGCTGGGCGTTGACACCGAAGGCGACGACCTGAAGCCCGGCGACAGCGCCGGATTGGCCAAGGAAAAGGCCGCGGTGGCACAGTTTGTGCAACAGATGAAAGTGCCTTATCCGATGCTCATGAACGGAGACAGCATCAGCATGCCTTATGGCGGCCTGGATGAGTTGCCCACCTCGTTTTTTGTCGATCGCAAGGGAACCGTGGTTGCAGCGCAACTGGGGCTTACGTCAGAGAACGACATCGAGGGAAACATCAAGAAAGCGCTGACAGAGTAAGCCGGGCGCGGTCAGGATGGTTGCCGGATTGAGAATCGCAATGCGAACAGAACTGGCAGTGGCGGCTCTGGGCATCATGGCGCTGGTTGCTTCGGCGCAGCTTGTTGCGCAGATTGTGCCCACAGGTCCTCAGAACCGCGCCGCCAACCAGCCACAAGCCGTCGCATATCTCTTCCCCGAGCAGGTGACGGTTGCGGCCGGCAAGCCGAGTCCGGTTGCCCTTCACTTCCGGGTCACCGCCGGGCTGCACATCAACTCGCACACCCCCAGCGGCAACTCGCTCATTGCGACCACATTTTCGATTCCCGCCGGCTCCGGCGTGCGCCTGGATGCGGCCAGTTATCCGCCGGGCGCAGCGATCGCGCTGCCGCTCGATCCCAAAACAAAACTGAGTGTGTACACGGGAGATTTTGTGGTGCAGGCGCGCATTGTCACGGCGCCGGGCAACCATCTGGTGCAGGGAACGCTGCGCTACCAGGCCTGCGACAACCGGGAGTGCATGCCGCCGCGCACCATCACCGTGCCGATCGACGTGATCGGCAGATGAAGTGCGGCCTGCGCGCTTGAGCGGGTCAGCCTGTATAGCAGCAGAAAAGCAGAAAACCAATCGCAGTGAAACACGCACAACGCAGCAGCAAAGATGAGCCCCACACACGGAAAGAATTTGGATTGACTAATCCAATCTACCGGGTGGAGGCGTAAGTCCACGCCTCAATCCGCGCAATGCGCCGTAACGGCAGTACCCGCGCCGGGTGACGGCAGCCGCAGACTGCGATTATCTAGGTAATGTCCTCGGTGTCATACACCGGCAACATGACGCGCTTCTTGGGCACTCCGTGGACAGACGCAAGCAGATCGTCCACCACGTCCTCAAGCTGTTTCTGGCTCTCGATCACGTCGCTGATGCTCTTCAGTCCATCGGGCTCTTCCACGCGCTCCACCAGCACCACCGCATGGCACTGCGCCACGTGATCCAGTCCCATGCCCTCGGGAGTTTTGGCCTTGACGCTCACCTGGTCAATGCTCACGCCCAGCAGATCGGCCACGCGGGCCCGCATTTCGCCGGCGACCGGCGCGATTTTAGGAGCGGCCAGCACCAGCGTGGTATCCACATTACGAATGCGGTAGCCGGCGTGCTGCAGCTCTTCAAGCGCCAGGTTCAAAAAGATGGCGGAATCGGCGTCTTTCCAGCGCGGATCGCCGGGAGGAAAGAAGCTGCCGATGTCGCCCGCGGCCACTGAGCCCAGCAGCGCGTCGGTAATGGCGTGCAGCACAACGTCGCCGTCCGAGTGCCCGGCCAGCCCCTCGGGATGCTTCAGCGTAAGGCCGCCAATGCGCAGCGGCACGCCCGGCTTGAATGCATGCGAGTCCCAGCCAAATCCGATCCGAATATCCATGATTTCGAGCCTGTCCCTTTTGCGTTGCCGGCCGCCGCCCTGGGCGCCGCACGGAATTTGGAATGCTCAGCGCGCCCGCTGGTGCAGATAGAACTCAGCCAGTTCCAGATCGCCCGGCTTGGTAATCTTCAGATTAACCTGAGAGCCGTGCACCACCGCTACCGGGTGGCCGGCGCGCTCCACAACCGAGGCCTCGTCGGTTCCCACAAAGCCGTCCGCGGTGGCCTCGGCAAAGGCCCGCTTCAGCAGCCCGTGGCGAAAGCCCTGCGGGGTCTGGGCCAGCACCACGAACTCGCGCGGAATAGTGGATGTGATCAGCGCTCCATGAGCGGTGCGCTCCACCTGCTTGATGGTGTCCACTGCCGGCAGCCCCACAATCGCAGCGCCCTGCTCGGCCACCGCGTCGATGGTGCGCTCGATGGTTGCCGCATCGATCAGCGGCCGCACGGCGTCATGCACCAGCACAATATCGTCGGCCTCGGCGGGCAGCGCGGCCAGCGCGTTGGCTACCGACTCCTGGCGGTTGTCGCCGCCCTCCACCACGCGCACCTTGCCGGCAAAGCCATATTCGGCGGCCTGGGCTTCGGCGCGCTCCATCTCGGTTTTGCGCACGGCCACGTAGATGGCCGTAATCCGCTCCACCTCGGCAAAGGCGCGCAGCGAGTGGATCAGGATGGGAACGCCATCGAGCTCGAGGAACTGTTTGGGTTGCGGCCCGGCCATCCGGGTGCCCAGCCCCGCGGCTGGAAGAATCGCGAAGACCTGCATAACTCGTCGAGTATACGACGGACGGCAGAAGCGCGGCCGGCCCCGTATGATTTTTGAATGCACGGCAGGGCACTTTCAACGCGGCCGCCAGAACTCCCGCTCGACACTTCGCTGCTGGCGCCCGGTCTGCGTCTGGCCGTCGCCGTTTCCGGCGGCGCGGATTCCGTGGCTCTGCTGCGCGCGCTCTCCAGCCGCGCCGCGGAGCTTGGCCTGGTGCTCCATGTGGCGCACCTGCACCATGGCCTGCGCGGCGCAGAGGCGGACGGCGATGTGGAGTTTGTGCGCGAGCTGGCTGCGAGGCTGGGGCTGCCGTTCCATGATTCAAAGGTCGACACCGAGGCCGAAGCCCGCGCGCATCCGGAATCCGGCAAGGCCGCCGAGAGCATCGAAGAAGCCGCGCGCCGGCTGCGCTATGGCTGGTTTCGCCAACTCTTGTCCAAAACTCTGCCCCACGCGGTGGCGCTGGACGCGGTGGCCACCGCGCACACCCTCGACGATCAGGCCGAGACGGTGCTGGCCAAGCTTCTGCGCGGCGCCTGGACGGAGGGCCTCTCCGGCATTCATCCAAAGCTGGAGAGTCCGGAGGGCCTGATTCTGCGCCCGTTGCTGGCTGTGGCGCGGACTGAAATCGAAGCGTACCTCCACGCCATCGGCCAGCCCTGGCGTGAAGACGCGACCAATCGCCATCTAGTTTTTACCCGCAATCGCATCCGCCACGAATTGCTGCCGATGCTCGAAGGCTGGAACCCGCAACTGCGCGGCCATCTGGCGCAGATGGCGGAGCTGGCGCGGGACGAGGAATCCTGGTGGCGGGCGGAGATCGCAAAACTCGCCGCGCAGCTTATCCTGCCTGGCCGGCCGGTGCGCGGAGGCGGCCGCGCCGCCGGCGATGGGCTGGCGATTGACTGCTCGCGGCTGGCCGCGCTGGTTCCGGCGGTGCAGCGCCGGCTGCTGCGCCACGCTGCGGCCCAACTCGGCGCAGCACCCGATTTTGCCGCCACCGAGTTGCTGCGCAGGCTGGCGCTTTCCGGGCCGGCCGGCCACAAGCTGGAGCTGGCACAGGGCTTGCGGGCCGAGCGCACGCTGCGCGAACTGCGTCTGGCCGCCGCAGCGCCAGCGTTGCTCGGGAAAGACGCTGCCGCGGCAGCCCGGGAATACTCCGTGGTAATTCCCGGCGAAATTGTGGCTGCAACCTTTGGGTTATGCCTGCGCGTTGACGTTTCCGGACCGGCCGCGGCCGGCCGCGAAAGCGCCACAGCCGGCCGCGTGGCCACATTGCGCAACTGGAAGCCCGGCGACCGGGTTCGGCTGCGCTACTCAAGCGGGCCGCACAAAGTGAAAGAAGTGCTGGAACGTCTGCGAGTTACGGGCTCGGGGCGCAGTTTATGGCCGGTCCTCGAGATGGACGGCCGCATTGTGTGGATGAAGGGCGTGGAGCTGGAGCAGGAGCCTGGAATTACGGTTAGCGTTTCCCCGTCGCTGCCGGCCGCCGCCGATTCCGAATCGTCGAAGCCGCAAGAGTAACCATCTGAGGCTGTTGCTGTTCGCGCCGGCGGCCCCTTCGGGCTGCGCGTTCATCCGTCATGGGAGTACAATCCAGTTACTGCTCATCGGCCCGGAGATTACCCATTTCCGCGGTTGGAATCTCTTGCAATTTCTGTCACTTTCGGCGGAATGCAGGCGTCTAACGGATGAAGCAGCCGGCGCGCGAGCACAGCTTCTGAAGGTTTCCCCCGCGCCGGAAAGAGGAGTCCTGGTGAATTCGAGCGTCAAGACAATCATGTTCTGGGTGTTAATCCTCATGTGCCTGGTGCTGTTGTGGAGCGTGGTGCAGAGAAACACAAGCATGGGGAAAGACTCGGAGATCAACTATTCCGATCTGTTCGACAAGGTGCAGAACGGGCAGGTGCTGGATGCGGTCATTCAGGGCAATGAGTTGCACGGCCATCTGAAGATATCTCCCAAAGACCAGTTCCACACCACGATTCCCACCAACTACGAAGATCTCGAGAAGACGCTGCTCGCCAACAAGGTGAACGTCTCGATCAAGGACCCGCAGAGCAACATCCTGCTGCCGCTGTTGTTCAACGTCGGCCCCTTTGTGCTGCTGGGAGCCATCTGGTTCTTCATGCTCCGCCAGATGCAGTCGGGCGGCAACAAGGCGATGTCGTTCGGCAAGAGCCGAGCGCGCCTGCTCTCCATGCAGCAAAAGAAGGTCACGTTCAAAGACGTAGCCGGCGTGGATGAGGCCAAGGAAGAGCTCAAGGAGATTATCGAATATCTGCGCGAGCCGCAGAGGTTTCAGAAGCTCGGCGGACGCATTCCCAAGGGAGTTCTGCTGGTTGGCCCTCCGGGAACCGGCAAGACCCTGCTGGCCCGCGCGGTGGCCGGCGAGGCCAATGTTCCGTTCTTCTCGATCTCCGGCTCCGACTTTGTGGAGATGTTTGTGGGCGTCGGCGCAAGCCGTGTCCGCGATCTGTTCGAGCAGGGCAAGAAGAACGCTCCCTGCATCATCTTCATCGACGAAATCGACGCGGTCGGCCGTCATCGCGGCGCCGGCCTGGGCGGCGGACACGACGAGCGCGAGCAGACGCTGAATCAACTGCTCGTCGAGATGGACGGTTTTGAGTCGAACGACGGAGTCATCCTGGTGGCGGCCACCAACCGGCCCGACGTGCTGGACCCGGCGCTGCTGCGTCCCGGCCGCTTTGACCGCCGCGTGGTGGTGGGCCTGCCCGATGTGCGCGGACGCGAGGAAGTGCTTCGCGTGCATATCAAGAAGGTGCCCGTTTCAGACGACACCAACCTCAACGTGCTGGCCCGTGGAACACCAGGCTTCTCTGGAGCCGACCTGGCCAACCTGGTCAACGAAGCCGCGCTCAACGCCGCCCGCATGAACCGCAAGCAGGTCACCATGTATGACATGGAGCTGGCCAAGGACAAGGTGCTGATGGGCGCCGAGCGCAAGTCGATGCTGTTGACCGACGAGGAGAAGCGCGTTACCGCGTATCACGAGGCCGGCCACGCACTGGTTTCGTTCCTCCGCGAACACTCCGATCCCATCCACAAGGTGACGATCATTCCGCGCGGCATGGCGCTGGGCGTTACGGTTTACCTGCCCGACGACCGGCACAACTACACGCGCGAATACCTTGAAACCCGTCTGGCGACGGCCTACGGCGGACGCGTGGCTGAGGAAATATTCCTCAACCAGATGTCCACCGGCGCGGGCAGCGACATTGAGACCGCCACCGACCTGGCCCGCCGCATGGTCTGCGAATACGGCATGAGCCGGCTGGGCCCGCTTACCTTCGGCAAGAAGGAAGAGCAGATCTTCCTGGGACGCGAGATTGCGCAGCACCGCGACTTCAGCGAAGAGACGGCGCGGCAGATCGATCTCGAAGTCCGCCGCCTGATCGATGAGGCCTACCAGTCCGCGCATTCGATCATCGATGCCAATCAGGATCCGATGCACCGCATTGCCGCCGCACTGCTGGAGCGGGAGACCATCGACGCCGAAGAGGTGCGGTTGCTGATCGAAGGCAAGCAGCTTCCGCCGATGCGCTCGGTCCTGGCTTCACCCACCGACGGCGGAGACAACGGCCAGCAGCAGGTTCTCAAACCCGAGAGCCGCGGCGGACCGGGCTTCCCTGAAGGCTCGCCTTCACCGGCGTAATCGCCTGCGGCTTTGCCGCAGATCGGCAGATCGAAACAACAAAAGAGCCACTCCAATCAGGAGTGGCTCTTTTTGCGTGCAAGGCCCCGGGCCATGCGCGTAGATTGTTTCTGCCTGGGCAACTGCGAAATTCATCTGCGCATGCAGACTAAACCGCACATCCCTGGGGATCATGGAAGCAGGAGCATACCTGATGCGCTCACGTCGCTTTTTCAGCTTGATTTTTCTGTCTCTTCTCGCCTTTGCGTTCGCCGCCCTGGCCCACGCGGCGCCGGTTCTGATGATCTCCATCGACGGCATGAAACCGGAATACATCACCCAGGCCGATGCGCATGGCCTGAAGATTCCTTTTCTGCGCTCGCTGATGAGCGACGGCACCTATGCCGACGGCGTTACCGGCGTATGGCCCACGGTGACCTATCCCAGCCACACCACGCTCATCACCGGCGTGTGGCCGGCCGAGCATGGCATCTACAACAACCTCGACTTCGATCCGGGGCAGCACTTCAACGGCGACTGGTACTGGTACGCGGCGAAGATCCGCGTGCCCACGCTGTGGCAGGCCTCGCACGCCGCGGGTCTGCACACGGCCAGCGTGGGGTGGCCGGTGACTGTGGGCGCTGCCGGCGTCGACTGGCTCATCCCCGAGTACTGGCGCACCATGGGCCCGAGGAGCAATGACAACCCGTCCGACCGGCTGCTGATGGCGGCGCTGGCCCGCCCCGCGGACCTGCTTGCACAGCTTGAGCCTGCCGCGGGCCCGTACATGATGGGCAATGACACGGACATCGAAGGCGACGAGGAAAAGACCCGTTATTCGCTCGAGATTCTGCGCCGCTACAAGCCGGATTTCATGACCATCCATCTCAGCTCGCTCGACGAGTCCGAGCACATGCACGGCCCTTTCAGCCCGGAAGCCGACGCCGATCTCGAAGCCCTGGACGGCATGGTGGCACGGCTTGCGCACCAGGCAATCGCCAACCATCCCGATGCGGTGGTGGTGGTCGTCTCCGATCATGGATTTCTGACGCTCACCCACGCCGTCAATCTGTTCATCCCGTTTCTTCAGGCTGGCTTGATCCAGATGACCCCCAGCCCCGCGTCGAAAACACCGGTCATTACTTCGTGGAAGGCGCAACCCTGGATGGCCGGCGGCATGGCGGCCATCGTGCTCCACGATCCGCAGGATGAGCAGACGCGCCGGCAGGTGCATGAGATGCTCCAGAAGCTGGCCGCCGATCCGGCCAACGGCATCGTCCAGGTGCTCGATCACGACGAAATCGTGCGACGCGGAGGCTTCCCCGACGCGGCATTTCTGGTGGTTTTGAAGCAGGGCTACTACACGGCCCCCGGCACCAGCGGCCCGCTCATCACGCCCATTCCGGGCACGCATGGCTCGCATGGCTTTTCGCCCGAGTTCCCCGAGATGCACTCTTCATTCTTCGCAATGGGGACCGGCGTGGCGCATCACCGCGACCTTGGCCAGATCGACATGCGGCAGATTGCGCCCACCGTGGCGGGAATGCTCAATGTGCAGTTGCCGACGGCGAAGGCTGCGCCACTGCATGTGGCGCCGTAGAGATGCTGCGCGCAGCAGCGCAAGGGGCAATGCAGCTAGAAAACCCGGTAGCTGAGGCCCACGCTGCCGCCATAAGGCCACAGCGTTGGCGTTACGCTCCAGCGCTGATATTCGAAGTCGAAGGCGCGCAGGGTCAGCTTGCGGGTGAGCCGGTAGTCCACGCCGCCGCCGAAGGTGATATTGCCGGCGTTGCCGGAGAGAAAGCTTCCGGTGCTCATACCAAAGAGCACCTTGCCGTAGGGCGTCCAGCCATGGAAGTCGTGAATGGGGACGCGCGGGCCGATCAGGTAGGTGTTCTCATCGATGCCCAGGTACTGGTTGAAGCGGAGCCAGCGGCCCTCGGCCTCAATCTGCGCCCAGCGGCTGAAGTGCACGTCCACATAGGCGCCAAATCCGTAGAGCCGCTTGGGGCTGGTCTGCGCGACGCCCAGGCCCGCGTAATCGGGCTGAAAAACGGAGCCCAGCCCGCCGGCGTCCACCCGGAAGGTGCTGCTGTAAGCTGCCGGAGCAACCTGCGCCCGCGCAGACGCGACAGCGAGAAGGAGACAAAAAAGAAAAATCCAGTTCGATCGGCGAAGGACCACGGAACACATCCAGTTCTGGGGAAATCGGTGTGCTGATCTTCGAGCTTTGAAATACGGCATCCAGCCTGAAGCCGCGGGCTATGGCGCAGGGCCCGCGGCTTCAGGGGTTGCCGATCGTTACTGCGGCTGTGCCGCGGCAGCGGGTGCCTGCGGAGCCGGAGCATTGTTGCCCGCCGGCTGGGCCGCGGGTGGCGGAGCTGCCTGCTGGTCGCCCGCCGCCGGCGGCGGAGCCGCCTGGCCCGTTGTGGCCGCGGGCGGTTCGGCGTTGGCAACATCGTAGCGCTGCAGCTTGTAGAAGACCGGCGTTACTTCAAACGGCATCTTGTCGCGCGCGTTCATTGGCGCATACCGCTTGGCGTCGAGCATGTGTACCTTGTCGTCCCACGGATCGGTCTTGAGCCAGCTTCCCAGCGGCAGCGCGGGGGTCTGGTTCAGGTCGTCCCAGTTGATCTTGGGGGCCATGTGCTCCAGGTCGGCCATCCACGGCGTGCCGTCGGGCTTGAGCAGCGAGTCGCCCAGCTTGGGGGTGTTGAGCGCCTTGAGCTGCTGGCCGCGGTTTGCCAGTTGCTCATAGTAGAGCCCGGCGAGCGGAAGCTGATCCTTGTACATGGACGCCTGCAGGAACTCCATCGCCTTCTTGGCGGCGGTCACGTTGTCCACGTCGGAGTGGTACATGTCGATGCGCTGGAAGGTCGACTCGTCGGGGAACAGCAGTCGGTCGTTGAACGCGTAGCGGGTGTCGATGTGGTGGCCGAGCGCGATGTGCGCCAGCTCCATGGCAATGACCGAGGCGATGGCCGGCTCATTGGGCAGCGTGTCGAGCAGGCCTTTGCTCAACAGAATGGTGTTGCCCACGGTGGTGGCTTCCACGGTGTCGGTAAGCAGAACGCGGCAGTGAATCTGATCAGTGAAGGCCAGGTTGTTGGGCACCACCAGGTTGATGACGATCTGGCCCAGAACCTTGTCCTCATAGCCGCCGGGGGTGAGCGGGGCCACCAGGCCGGCTTCCACCAGGCGGTCAATCACGTTGTTTTCCGCCTGCGTAATCCACATGCGCGAGGCCTGCAGCGGCCCCACATCCTGTGAATCTTCGCTCTGGTCCACGGCGTCATCCACCTTCACGCTCACATTTTCGCTGTCGCGCGTGGGCAGCTTGAGCGAGTAGCCCCAGAAGTGGGTCTGCGCCTTCAGGCCCATCAGCTTGGAGCCTTCGATGCGCTGCGTTTCCTCAACGTAGATGGCCACCGGCAGCCAGATTCCCGGCTGCACATTCATGCGCCAACTGTCGAAGTGGAAGAAGTGCGCCGAGGAATCTTCCGAGTTGGGGCCGGTATAGGTGCCATTGAAACGCACCACGTTGCCGCCCTCATCCTCGATCCAGATGCGGCCATAGAAGCGTCCCATGCCATGCACATCGGCCTTGGGATGAACGTCGAAGACCCAGGTGCGAACGGTGCCGAGAAACTCGCGCCGCACGTAGTTGAAGACGTAATGCTGCTGGTCGAAGCTGGACGGGTCGATGAACATCATCTCCATAAACCCGGTCGGATTATAGGTGAAGCTCTTGTCCAGCCCCAGCGCCTTGCTCAGGCCGCTAATGGCCGCGAACGAGCCTTTGAACCAGCCGTGCTTGGCTTCGCTGCGCGGCGAATAGCTCTTGTCGTAGAATGCCTTGCCGAAGTCGACGCGGCTGAGCATGTACTGGTCGTCCACAGGCACTTCGTAGAGCTTGACGTCGGGCCTGGTGTCCTGAATGTAGGTTTCCACCAGCGGCGTGCGCTGCTGAATCTCCTTGATGAGGACTTTTTCGCGTCCGATGGCGCGTTGCACCAGAGCAGCCTGTTCGGGGGTAAGCTGGTGTCCCTGCTCGTACTTGGGGTGCTTCTTTGCGTACGCGCAGTTCACACCTAGAATTAGGATCAGGAAGTATTGGGGGATCTTCCGAAACGTCATTTTAGCTCCTCGGTGAGTTCTTGCCAGTCTACATTGGGCCGCTGGCGCCATACCGGCGCCGCTGCCGAGCGTAAACCTCAGAAAGTGTTGCAATCTTGATGCTACGCCAACTGGAAAGTGATGACGATGTTGGTGGTCAGGTCCACCGCCCGTCCGTCGCGGGTAGCGGGGCGGAAGCGAATCTGCTCTGCCACGTGGCGGGCTTCCTGATCGAGTCCGTGGCCGAGCCCGTGAACAACGTCATGGACGACCACTTGCCCGGAGGCCAGGAACGTGACCCGCAGCACCACGTCTCCCTGCACGTGAAGCTGCCGCGCTTCGCTGGTGTACTGCACCGGCGGCTTGGAAAGCACTTCGAGGTTGGTGGAAGCCGGCTGTACGGCCTGGCGGGGCACTGCCGCCTCAACCCGCGCCATGCTGGGGATGCCGGCCGAGCCGACGCGGCCATAGCTGCGGCCGCTGTCGCCGGTTCCGGCGGCGCCGGGAATTCCGGCCGAGGCCACCTTACCCACCACACCGGCATTTGAGCCGGAGCGGGTGCCGTTTCCGATGCCCGTGGAGCCCACCACGCCGTGCGGAGCCTCTGCCGGACCCTGCATGCCGCCGTAGGGATTGCCGATGGCGGCGACCGTGGCCGGCCTGGTGGCGTTGGGATTCGGCCTTACGCCGAAGGTCTCGCCCAGGTGAACCGGCGCCGTGGAGGCCTTGATGGTGTGGTCCTGCGCCGGCATGGCCGCGGTGAGAGCCGCCTTGGGCTGCGGCGCCAGGATAATCGACGGCTTGGCCTGCTTGATCTCGGGCATGGCCAGTTTGGCTTCCATCTGCGGCACCGGTTTGGGCTCCGGCTTGGGCTTGGGCATCTCAATGCGCTGCGTGTCGAGCTGGATCTTGGGCGGCGTCGGAGGCGGAGGAATCTTGGGCACATCCGGCATCTTGACCTTGATGGGTGGCGGAGGAGTGGAGGGAATAATCAGCTCCGTCATCTCATAGTGATGCTCCTGGAGCACATGGCGGGTCATCGAAGCCACGACCAGAATGACAACAACGATAGTCAGATTGATAAAGGCGCTGACGATATAGGAGGCAGACCTACCCTCGGGCTCGGGCAATAATCCAAAGTTGGTACGTCCGGGGGAATATGTCATCGGCATGTCTCTCAGTCCTCACTTCCGGCCGCAAACGCGGCACTGAATTCATTGGAAGGCAATTACAAAAAAAATCAAAAAGTAGAACGTACTGAGTCATCGGGTGACGCGGCCGGGCGAATCTGGCAAGCTTCGCCGTTCTTCCCGTCATCATCCATTTGATGCAAAAGCTGAAATCCGTTTGCATCTGTCCGCTGGCCGTGCATTCCGGCCATTTCCGATCGAAATGCTTCCGGCATGCGCGCGGCAGATTTATGCTGGTCTTCCTGTCTGTCGGAATAGGCGCGGCTGAACGTGGTCCCGCTCAGGCGGCTGCTGAATCTGCTCGCAGAATCCGTTGCCGGGTGTGTCCATTCCGTTCTACCCGCCGTGGGTATGAAGTTTTTCTCGTCCCGTACCCAAGGCATTTGGCAAAAAGCTCGCACCTGCTTCGTTCGCGGTGAGATACTTCCATCCCTCACGGAAAATGTGCGCATCGGGCAGCTATGAAGCTCGTTGGCTCCGGGAAGTTGTTCATCCCCGGCATGCCCGACGTGCGGAAGGGTTTGAGAACCCGGCTTGAACGCATTCATGCCGGCCCGCGCGCGCACTACTGTAATAGACTCAAGGTTATCGAAAGTGTTCGCGAAAGGACAGTCTTTTTTGTGAAGATCCTGATCACCGGAGGCGCCGGGTATATAGGTGGTACAGTGGCGGGACTGCTCGCCGACCGTGGGCATCAGCCCGTTCTTTTCGATAATTTGAGCCACGGACGGCGTGACCTTTTGCCCGCGGATGTCCCCTTCATTGAAGGGGAACTGGGCGACCGGCCGCGGATCGAGGAGATTTTCACCTCGGCCGCACAACAGGACCGGCCCTTTGACGCCGTGCTCCACTTCGCTGCGCTCATCGAGGCCGGCGAATCCATGGTCTATCCCGAGCGATTTTTCCGCAATAACAGCGCTTCCACGCTCACCCTGCTCGAGGCCATGCTGGCCTGCGGGCCGCGCCGGCTGGTCTTTTCGTCTACGGCTGCCGTGTACGGCGAACCAGAAACAGTGCCGATTCTTGAAGATGCGCGGCTCAAGCCCACCAATGCCTACGGGGAGTCGAAACTGCTGGTCGAGCAGATGCTCACCTGGTTCAACCGCATCCACGGACTGCGCTATGCCAGTCTTCGCTACTTCAACGTTGCCGGAGCGCCGGAAGGGCCAGACGGCATTGTCCGCGGCGAGGCCCACGAACCGGAAACCCATCTCATCCCGCTGGTGCTCGATGTGGCCCTGGGCCGCCGCAACTCGATCCGCATCTATGGCGAGGATTACCCCACGCCGGACGGAACCTGCGTCCGCGATTACGTTCATGTGTCCGACCTGGCCGAGGCTCACCTGCTGGCCCTGCTGGCTCTGGACCGGGCCGACCGGCTGATCTTCAATCTGGGCAACGGGCAGGGGTTCAGCGTGAGAGAGGTCATTGAATCGGCCCGCCGCGTGACCGGCCATCCGATTCCGGCAGAGATCCATCCCCGCCGGGCGGGCGACCCGGCTGTCCTGGTGGCCAGCTCGGAAAAAGCCATCGGCGAACTCGGCTGGAAGCTGCGGTATACCGAGCTCGACGAAATTCTCCGCACGGCCTGGCAGTGGCATCAGAAACGATACAAGGCCTGACCGGGGCTGGCCACGCCGGAGGGCGGCAGCATTTGTGCTGATAATAAATGGTTTAGATCCACGCAATCGCTTTTCGCCTTTCTGGGTAGCTGCATCCGCCGGTTCGCTGGCTTATGGGCCGTTAGTAATTTCCCTGAAGTACCTTAAGTAAGATTGTGCAACCGGGAATCTTTGTTGCATCTCCAACGATTGTGTTACTGCAATTTGCACCTTGAGGGGAGTTCCCCAAATGACGAACACCGGTCCAAAACAGATGTTCCGGGCATTTGTCGATTTCTTTGTCCTGTTCAGCGGAATTTCGACCGCATCAAATCTGGCGCGCACCCAGGGCCGGCCGGTCAGAACCAGCGGCATCTTTCTTTTCCGGCGGAATCGACCCGCGACGCCGAAAGCCACGACCCCGACTGCCGAATGAAGCCGCAGCTTGGTAAAATTGACCTATGCCGATCTCACGCCAGCAGGCCCTCGACTCCTTCCACTCGACCGACCTGATCGGCCTGGGTTTTGAAGCCGACGCGGTCCGCCAGCGGCTGCATCCCGAGGGCGTGGTCACCTACATCATTGACCGCAACATCAATTACACAAACTTCTGCACCGAGTACTGCACCTTCTGCGCCTTCTATCGGCCACTCCCAAAGCCTGGAAAGAAGGACGCGCGTTCAGAAGAGGGCTACATACTCGACTTCGAAAAGATCTACGAGAAGATCGCCGAGACAGAAGAGATGGGCGGAACCGGCGTGCTGATGCAGGGCGGCCTTCACCCTGACCTCAAGATCGACTGGTTTGAGCGGCTTTTCACCGGCATCAAGCAGCGCTTTCCGAAGATCTGGCTGCACTGCCTCTCGGCCTCGGAAGTGCTGGCCATCGCCGAGTACTCCAGCCTGTCGCTGCGGGATACGATCGCGCGGCTGCGCGATGCGGGGTTGGACTCGATTCCCGGCGGCGGCGCCGAGATTCTGGACGACGATGTGCGCTACCGCATTGCGCGGCTCAAGTGCCGCACCGAGGACTGGGTGAGCGTGCATCGCACCGCGCACCAGCTCGGCATGCGGACCACGGCGACCATGATGTTCGGCGTGGGCGAGACCTTCGACCAGCGCGTGAATCACTTTGAAGTGGTGCGGAGGCTGCAGGAAGAGACCGGCGGATTCACCGCATTTATCCCGTGGAGTTTTCAGCCCGGCCACACTGCCCTGGGCGGCCGCGGCTGGGAAGAAGCCACCTCGGTCGAGTATCTGAAGGTGCTGGCCATTGCGCGGCTCTATCTCGACAACATCGAGAACGTGCAGGCAAGCTGGGTGACGCAGGGATTGAAGGTGCTGGAACTTGGCCTCCACTTCGGCGGCAACGACGTGGGCTCGGTGATGCTGGAAGAGAATGTGGTGAAGGCCGCCGGCACGAGCAATTGCACCACCGAAGAAGAGTTGCGGCGGATCATCCGCGACGCCGGCTTCATGCCCGTCCAGCGCGACACGCTGTATCGGACCATGTTTTTGAACTGAAAGATTCATAGCTTGCGCGGCAGCCGCGCCAGATTTTTCAGGCATGGCATAGAATCATTCCGTGTACGAATGGGACGAAGCGAAGCGCGAATCCAATCTTAAAAAACATGTCTGGACTTCTTTGTGGCCCATCTCGTTTACGAGAGCCCAAAGAAAATGACCTACCGCAGGGCGAAAGGTTCTCAAAGATAACGATGGCCAACCACACAGCCATATAGGCTTTAGGTGCAGCCGCGTAGGGATGTTAATTCTCCGAGGGCTTTTCGATATGCGCGATCACCAAAGCTTTCACCGGACCATTCGTAACTTTAAGCTCTAGCCCGAGCTGTTCCTGAATGGCGGTAAATATGGAAGGGCCTGAGGTGTCGGGCGGTGGGGCCGTCTCGGCACCGGGCACTGGTCCCGGCTCTATTCCCGGTGGGGGCGACCACTTTAGCTCGAAGTCGTATTTGCCCGTGAGCCCGGTCTGATCCTGAACGGAGCGACCCACCGCTCTCTCCAGCGACAAGGCGTTCGCAAGGGTACTGATCGGGATGCCATGCGCCCTTATTTCGCTGGGCTCCGTCAAGAAATGGACCGGAGTACCTTGGAGTTCGATCGGGGAGGGGCTGCCGGGAATTGACTCTTGCAGCTTGGGACCGCCCTTGGAGATAACCAGAGCGTAAATCGGGCGCATCACGGTCGTATCGTTCACCACGAGTTTGAATCGATCGGCAAATAAGGCCCGCACCATGAGTCGAACTTGCACCGTCCGATCGGAGTTGTTAGAAAGCTTATAAAGTGCTGCAACGTCCGAGTCGTTCAGCTTTGCGTCGATATCGTATCGATCAGAGTTGATCCAGCCCGGCCCTCCTGACACTAAACCATGCGGCAACATAGGGCATGGTTTTCCGCCGAAAATCAAACAAATTAAATCTTTGATCGTCATATTCGTCACAATGAACCTATCCATAGGAGCGCCAACTCCCGCGTATCCGATGTGGCTGCTGCCAGACCCCGAATGGTCTGGCCTGATCGAGGCCACCTCGAAGGATGGCAAAGGGCCCGTGGCTTGGAGGATCTGCCCGGCTAAAGGGGGCGTCTGCATAAGCCCTAAAGCGACGGGTCCGGCAACCGTGCCCACTGCAAGCGCCGCAAGCAGCAGCCTCTTTCCCAGGCCCACATCATTGAATCGAGACGTGCTACCGGCTGCACTTTTCATTCGACATTTCCCCAAGTTGTGCCGCGGTATATTTGTCGCGCCTTCCGATACGAGGCTAACGAATCGACGCATCGTGTCACATTTTCGCTCAAATTCGGGGATTGGTAAAAGTCTCTGGGTGTGTCACCGGCAATGCCGCTGCCAAACCGTGACATGAGCGATTGGGAACGCGTGAAGAAGAACATCGCTGAAGATGCGCCGATTCCCTACGACCCGAACGATCCCGACGACGGACCCTACGATCCCAATGGCGTTGAGGCCGTGGATCGTTTCCTCACGGAAGCGAATCGTGTCTATCCGCCTCCGCCGGTCCCCTCCGCCGATGAAGACAAGAAGATCGCCAAGGCGTCCTATTGATCCGGCAATAAAACAGTGACATCGTATTCCCACCCATCTCCGCAAAAAACGCGGAAATGGATGGGGCACCCTGCTGCGCCGTCTGGGTTGAACGAGAAATTCCCCTTCCAATCGTATCGGTTCAACGATCGGTTTCTACTGCGCGCAGTGTTACGATCTCGTGCGGATGAATCGTGAAGTGAAATCCATGCTCTCCATCCAAGGGAAGCGGCGTTCCGCCGCGCTCCACGGCATCGGTTTGCGTTACGCTGCCGAGGTGCAGCAGCGGGCTGCTGACCGTTACCGTGCGCTCTAGTCCGCCAAGGTCGAGCAGGCGCAGGATGGTGCCTTTGCCGTCTTCCGCCGGCTTCCAGGTTTCAAGCAGAACGCCGGGGTCGGAGATTTCGAGAAGGCCGGCCTGCACCGCATCGAGCCGCACGGCCGGCTGCGCGGACCCCTGTTCGGCTGACGGCGCCTGGGCTTTGTCCTGGCCGGTGACGATGTCCTTTTCAAGCGGCGCGGCTTCCTGCCAGCCGATGCGGCTCAGCTCCTCGGGCCGGGTGGCATCGGCGCTGGTGACGACATAACGGAACGTGAAGTGGCCGCCCTGCGCGGCGCGATAGTTCGTGTCCCAGTAGTTGTTCATGATGTAGGAAAAGATGGTTCCGGGGCGCTGGCCGAAGCGGTCGGGCCAGGCGCCGCGGTTGATGTCGCCCAGGGTGACCATGGGCGCATCAAGCGGCATGACCGTGCCGCTTACGCCCTGCTGCTCTGCGGAAACCCAGTGCTGGACGGAAAACCACTCGTGGCCGGCGCCGGGATACATGTCCTTTGCCGGATCGACGACACCGTTTTGAATCTCGTAGCGAAACTCGGGCGCACTCATGTCGAAGGGGAACGCAAAGTAGGCCGCCTCTTTTTTCTCTACCGCTTTCTTGTCGAGATCCTCCACAAATTCGATCTTCTTTTCGTTGTCAAAGAGAAGAATACGGGTGTGGATGGAAGGCGTGTTTACGTCCTGGCTTTCCATGCGCGCCTCTTCACCGAAGGGTGTGCGCACAACGGAGATCAGCCGGCCGCCGCTGGCCGGATGCACTTCAAGGTCGGGCCTGGGCGAGATGCGGTCGTAGTGCAGCAGCGTGTTGGGCAGCTTGTCGCCGCCGGTGACGTAGAGATACTGGCCGAATCGATACGGGCTCTGCGGGTTGACGAACTCGCGCGTGAGTTGCTTGTCGTAGATGCTGCGCACGGCGCCCGTCTCTGGATCGAGCTCGATTTTGTAATAGGAATTTTCAAGCGTTGTGCCGGACAGCGCAGTCGGCGGGGGCTGTTGGTCCTGTGTGTGGCGCGTGGCATAGACCTTATAGCCGAATGCGGGAATATCCATGGCCATGAAGCGCACGTGAAGGAAGTTGGCGCCGTTGCGAAGAGCTTGAAAGGGCACACGCTGGCCGGTGAGCGTATCGACGATGTCATCGCCTTTGCCAAGATCGACTTCGACCAGCCCGCTACGCTTCCAGTTGAGGCTGTTGAAGACGATGAGACTTCCGCTGCCGGCGGGGATGATGTTGGCAAGGCTGGCCATGCTGCGACGGGTGATCCAGTCGGCATCCGCGGCGGCGTTGACGGCATATCGATCTTTGATGGCAAGCTGGTCGACAGCTTCGGAACTCGATGGATCGGAGATGCTGTTATACGAGTCCCAGGTGTGCTCGTCCATGAGCACCATGTGAGTCCACATGCGGCCCAGTTCCGCGGCGCTGGCAGCCAGATGAGGATTGACGAACGAGGCCAGGGTTGCAAATTTTTCCGCAGTGAGCGCGCGCACTTCATTGCGGCGCTCCATGGCGAGATAGTACGCGTCTGAAGCGGCTCCATCTTCCCAATAAGGTCCACCGTCGCCGCGAATCGTGGGCAGATGGCCGCCAAACTGCTTTTCAATGCGCTCAAGGGCGTCGTGAAATCCGGAGTACTCTAGATGCGGATAGGCATAGACGCTGTTCCACTGGCCGGCAAGCTCGGCCTGCTGCGGGAACAGGTCGGTGTTCTCAACCTGGGTGCCGAAGACGATGGCGGTGCTGGCGCGATACGCGGGGTGCGAGTACATCTGCAGGAACAGGGGCAGCGTGTCGCGGCCGGAGTCGACTAGCGGCGGCAGGCCGAAGAGGAATTGCATCTGCATGTAGTGGCGCGAGTACCAGAGCAGCACGCGCTTGCCGTCGGGCCCCTGCCACCACATAGGCGAGCTTTCGTTGAGTCGGCCCTGCAGCAGGACCGGACCGCGGTAATTGTCGCTACCGGCGGCCAGATAGGGAATGCCTGCCGAAGCGAGGATGGACGTGTAGGACCAGGTGAAAGAGGGCACGTCGGTGATGTTGGCGTAGTCGAGCGGCGAGCCGTTCTCTCGACTTAGATTTGCGCTGGGATAGAGCGAGCGGATCAGCACCTCGGTGGATGCGATGCCGGTGAGCAGATTGGCGTATTGCGCGGGCACGTACAGTTGACGATTGCGAATCGCCAGCAGCGCGCGCTGCTTTTCGGCAGACGTGCGGGTTTGGAAAAACTGATCGAGGTCCCAGTCGCCATCGAGGCTGAAATGGAAGCCGGGATGTGCGGCGGTCATGTCGAGCGCCTCATCGATGGCGCGGCTCTGGATGGCCGCCACCTTGGCCTGATAGTCGGAGTAGCCGACGTCGACGTGGATGTGGGGAACGATGAGGAGTGTCCATTTTTTGGCGGGGTCGATCGTCTGGTCGAAGTGCTGTGTATGGCCGCCGATTTCTATGTTGAGCCGGGCGTGCGTGCCGGGCGCGAATTCGGGAACGAGAAACTCGAGATGTTCTTCACCGAATGCGTGGCCGCCGCGAAGTGGAAGCGGGTAACGCCGGTCAGCGAGGACGAGCTGAGCGCGGCCCGGCGCAGTGCGATTGCCGTAGCGGAGAAAGGCGTCTACGCGTTCGGCGAGCGCGCCGTTTTTGTTCGCGAAGAAAATGGTGGGCTCGATTTGCGCGGAAAGAGAACCGGCAGCGGCGCGCGTGGAGCTGTCGAGTTCGATGGCGTCGTACGTGAGGCTGGCATCAGGCACTGCCTGGGATGCTTCTTCGACCGGCTGGAGGTTGATGGTGTTGCTGCCTTTGTGCAGATAGCTTCCGGGGAAGGCAAATTTGACTTCGGCGGCGGAGTAGGCGGGGTTGAAGCTGTCTGCCTGATCGCCGTTGCTGTAGTCGAGCGATGGATGCAGATAAAACATGCCCTCGCGGCCATTGATGCTGATCCTGATAGCCGGCACGCAGGGACTTTCAATCAACACGGCAATGCGCAGGTTGTAACTTGCGGCCGGCGCCCCGTCAATTGTGAATGTGATGGCGCGCGGAGCCGAGGCGAAATCGGGCTTGGGCGCATTTGCGGATTCAGCCAGCACGGCGGCGTGATTGGCGTACCAGTCTTTGGCGGCCACACTGCTGCCGGCGATGAAGTCGATCTGCCGGGATGGATTGCCGGGCGCAAGGTCACCGGAGGAGCGATTGAAGTCGCCGATCTTGAACACAGGCGTGACTCCGGCGTTCTGCGCGGAGGCGGCGCAGTGCGGGAGCGCGGCGCAGACGAACATGAAGAATATGCCGAGACGGCGGGAAGGCAAGCTGATTCCGGTCCAATTTGCAATCATGTCCACATTTCCCCGCGAAGGCTCTGCGTGGCTCTTATCCGCGCGCGCATCTTGTTTGCGAGCCCAACGAATTGTAGCGCCTGCTGCCTGGAGTGGAAAGACCGGCTGCCCGGGCTACAATGGGCGCAAAGCTTTCTTCGCGATGTGGGTTCACATGCGGCCATTCTTATTGGCGAGGCGTGCGAAGATATTTACGGCAGCGGGACACTGACATCCGGGTGAGTACACATGCGTGAAGATGAAAAAAGCGGCAGCGGCAGGATTGCTGCAATTACCGGCGCGGGCAGCGGCATTGGACGCGCCACCGCGCTCGCCATGCACGCCGCCGGATACACGGTGGTGCTGGCCGGACGCCGGATCGCCGATCTTGAAGAGACTGCGGGCCTGGCTGGCGATGGCGCCGAGAGGATGCACCCCATTGCAACTGACGTGAGCCAGCCGGATTCGGTCGTGGCTCTATTCGCCGCCATCCGCGAACATTTTGGCCGGCTCGACGTGCTCTTCAACAACGCCGGGACCAACGCTCCGGGAATCGCGATCGAGGACCTGAGCTATGAACAGTGGTCCACGGTGGTGAATGTGAACCTGACGGGCTCTTTTCTCTGCGCACAGGAGGCGATTCGCCTCATGAAGTCGCAGCAGCCGCGGGGCGGGCGGATCATCAACAACGGTTCGCTGTCGGCGCATACGCCGCGTCCCAACTCCGCGCCCTATACGGCGAGCAAGCATGCCGTTACCGGGCTGACCAAAAGCATTGGCCTGGATTGCCGCGGCTATGACATTGCCTGCAGCCAGATCGACATTGGCAATGCCGCCAGCAAGATGAGCGACCGGCTCGCGGTAGGCGCATTGCAGCCCAACGGCGAACTGCTGGCTGAGCCGCGCATGGATGTGAAGCAGGCCGCCGATGCGGTGGTTTACATTGCCGGCCTGCCGCTGGATGCCAATGTTCCGTTCATGACGGTGATGGCGACCAGGATGCCGTTTCTCGGCCGCGGATAGGCTGGAACGATAGGCTGGCACACCCCAGAGTAGATCGACGCATATCGGAATGGATCGTCTTCTTCCGCACCTCCGCCTGTGATCCGATGTCCTGTACCGCGCTGTAACCATGCGCGCTCCGCAGCCACATACAATGGAAGCCATGACAGAATCGGTTCTTCGCACCCTTGGCAACTCGGATATGAAACTCACGCCCATCGGCTTTGGCGCATGGGCTATTGGCGGCGGCGACTGGACCTATGCCTGGGGGCCGCAGGATGATAGCGAGTCCATTGCGGCGATCCGGCGGGCGCTTGAGCTGGGCATCAACTGGATCGATACAGCGGCGGTTTACGGGCTCGGCCATTCGGAAGAAGTGGTGGCGGAGGCGCTGAAGGGATGCGGGCACAAGCCGTATGTGTTCACCAAGTGCTCGCTGCGCTGGCATGAGGATGGCAAGATCTACAACTCGCTGAAGGCCGCCTCGGTGGCCGAGGAGCTGGAGGCATCGCTGCGGCGGCTCAAGGTGGAGACGATCGATCTCTACCAGGTTCACTGGCCGAATCCCGAAGCGGAGCTTGAAGAGGGATGGGAAACGCTGGCGCGGCTGCAGAAGCAGGGCAAGATCCGCTGGCTGGGGGTTTCGAACTTCAATGCCGAGCAGATGGAGCGAGCGCGGACGATTGCGCCGATTACCAGCCTGCAGCCGCCTTACTCCATGCTGCGGCGCGCGATTGAAGAGAAGGTGTTGCCCTACGCGCAGCAGCACAACATCGGGGTCATCAACTATTCGCCCATGGTGTCAGGCCTGCTGACCGGCAAGATGAGCGCCGAGCGGGTGGCGGCCATGCCCGCCGACGACTGGCGCAAAAAGGGGATCGAGTTCAACGAGCCGCGGTTGAGCCGCAATCTGCGCCTGGCGGAGCTGCTGCGCGAGATCGGCAACGGACACGGTGTGGCCGCCGGAGTGGTGGCCGTGGCGTGGACCCTGCATCATCCGGCGATTACGGCGGCGATTGTGGGCGGACGCAGCGCCCGGCAGGTGGAAGAGACGGCCGCGGCCCTCGAATTCCGCTTGAGCGAAGCAGAGTTCGCAAAGATCAACGCATTTCTCGAAGCGAACCCGGTGTAGAGCGAAAGGCGAACCCGGTATCGAGCGAAAGGCGAGCCCGGTATCGAGCGAAAGCGGAGTTTCAGCGCCCTGGTTCACGGTGTGCGCGGCGTCGTCTTCTTGAGGAAAGCGACATGCGGCAGCATTGGCTCGCCTTATACCAACGCCGATTTCGCTCGATGAACAGCCGCGTCGGCAAATGAAAAACCCTGGCCCGTGGGCCAGGGTTTTTCATAAAGGGAAAGCCCGGGAATTACATGGCGGCGACGAAGTCGGGCACCATGGTGGCTGCATGATCCTGCAGGAGCAGAGTCATGCGTGCGGCCATACCGGTATAGATGGAAGCGGCGCGGAAGGCATTGATGCGAACCCCTTCGCTGGCCTGTGTGAAGGCATACTGTGCCAGAGCCATCAGCACGCATACGCGAATCTGCATAGCGTCACTGTGCAAGGTCTCAACGAGAAGCCGATCCACGCCTTCGCAATGGGTGGCCGCATAGTTGGACATCTCGAGGAGAATCTGGGCGTTTTGATACATTACCCAGAGTCCCTTCGGGCCCTCCATGCGTTTCCATGCGTCGTCCGGGGTGGCGCTCAGACCTTCTTTCCAAAGGAAGTGATCGCTCAGTTCGCGCGCGCTCCAGTCGGGGCGCAGGCGAGCAAGCAGAGTTTCCCATGTCTGCGAGTTCCTGCGGCGCACACTCATACGCCAACGAACCAGGCAGAACGCTACGGCAGCAATTCCAGCGATTTGTAGCAGCGTCAGAATCATTGAAGATCCTTTTATTTTGAACTGGTAACCGAAGTCCGGTTCTCAGGGTCAAGCTTACCTATCGGTTACGTATTACTATAGCCAGAAACGTCTGGCATCGCTACAAGAATTGTAAACTTTTTGGTATCTTTCGTGGGATAGCAGACAATCGACGGGACAATGTACGAAAGTAACTTTTGCCGCTCCGATCCGCGTAAGTTCATCAATTCCCATGGTTTCCCGGCTTTCCGGTTCTTGATTCAGAGAGCGCGATGCGGCTGCTGCGTGCCGAGCCGGCCACCGCCAGCAGCAGGCTTTGCATCTGTGGGGTGAACTGGCGGCGCTCGGCCTCTTTCTGAGCGAAGCTGACAACCCAATAGAGCAGGGAGCAGACGTAAGTCACGACGAGAAACTGGTCGAGCTGGCGGTAGTGGACTCCGAATCCCTGATGCGACTGCAGAACCGTCACGGTGAGAGCCGCCAGAGAGTAAAAGCCGAGTCCGGTGGCCACCTGAAGCTCGCGGTCACGCCAACCGATGGAAAGCAACTGGCTGCAACTGGCAAGGATCAGGAAGAAGACAATCCTGAGGATCGTGTCTGTTTGCCTCAGGCGGAGGAGCATGTGCCATTCAAAGGGCACATGCGCAAGGGCGGCCGAATCGGCAAACGACCAGATGATGGCGCCGGCCGCGGCGATCAGCGACGCAAGGATGAGTATGGTATAGCGCGGAAGGGAAGCACGGAAGGGCCGGATGACCGACCAGGCCACCTCAACCAGAACGCAGAACTGGAGTGTGAAGTCTACTATCTGGTCGATGAAATAAGTGGTCAGATACGAAGAAGCATAGCGATGATAGATGATCTGGTTGCCGCCGTCGCTCAGCAGGGTCCAGACACTATAAAGACAGAAGAACGGGAGTGTACGCCATGCGCGCCTGTAGAGGAGCAGCCCGATCACGGCGGCCTCAAAGGCCATCGCCACGAATACGAGCGTGTCGTTCAGGCTCACCGTTACTCTCCCTCCATCTGTTCAAGCGAGATGATATGAGCTTAACAGTGAGCCTGCCCCGACGACACTACTACTAAAGTAGTCAAGCGATGTTCAGGCGAAGGTTAAGCGATGGAACCACCACCCATTCCCGGAGGGAACGGCGGCAGCGGCGAAGCTGGTCCGGTCAAAGCGATGGAACCGCCTCCCATTCCCGGAGGAAATGGCGGCAGCGGCGAAGCTGGCCCGGTCAAAGCGATGGAACCGCCTCCCATTCCCGGAGGAAATGGCGGCAGGGGTGAAGCTGGTCCAGTCAGAGCGATGGAACCACCACCCATTCCCGGAGGAAATGGCGGCAGGGGTGACGCTGGTCCAGTCAGAGCGATGGAACCACCACCCATTCCCGGAGGAAACGGCGGCAGCGGCGAAGCTGGCCCGGTCAAAGCGATGGAGCCGCCTCCCATTCCCGGAGGAAATGGCGGCAGCGGCGAAGCTGGTCCAGTCAAAGCGATGGAACCGCCACCCATTCCCGGAGGAAATGGCGGCAGCGGCGAAGCTGGTCCAGTCAGAGCGATGGAACCGCCTCCCATTCCCGGAGGAAACGGCGGCAGCGGCAAGGCTGGCCCGGTCAAAGCGATGGAGCCGCCTCCCATTCCCGGAGGAAACGGCGGCAGCGGCGAAGCTGGCCCAGTCACCGCAACTGTTGCTGGCGTAACGCTATGGACGGCCGCGACACTATATGGATGTGACAGTGCTGCGGACGACGAGGTCATCGCCATGGCGGGGGTGACCGCAAATACAGCTAAAGCCAAGCCAAAGAGAACCTTGGGGGACTGGGTTTTGGAGAACATCGCTATACACTCCTTGTGGGTAACTTTAGCGTTAGACTAACCCAAAGTGGTGAGGTTGTGTACCACAAAAGTAATGGCATGTTCAAATTTAACCGTTAATTGCGCATTTAGGGTGTTCAGCGGTTAACGGTGTTGTCTAAAACGCCACAGTTTTGCTTAAATTTCGTATCATTTTCTGCATACCGGGCGCCTTGATACATATCTATTGAAGGGTGATCAGGAAGGGCGAATTGCCCTGGATACTCGCACCAGACGTGGACCGCACCTCCGATGCTTCGGTTCCGCTGGAAGCAGAGAAGGCTCTCGACTCCACTCGGTGGCGGCTGCATTAAATCTTAATAGTCAATAGCTTACAGAACACGGCATAGCTAGATCTGGCGGTACGGCGCGGCTTAAATCGGCCCGAAATCCAACCTGTGACGCGAAATCCATACAGGAATACTGGGAGCACTGCACTGCGGGCAGCAATAGCGTCCGCGGGCGCAAATACTTGAGGCGCGGCTCAAAAATGAGCCGCGCGGCGAAAATTGGCTTCCGGGTGGCGGGAACCGACGCGGCTCTTTCCCGGTGGGCGTGGGAGGGGGAAAGAGAGCGTGGATTAGACCCCAACCGGATCAGTTTGGGGGTGGACGCCTCGGCTGCTTTCTGCCTGACATGCAGTGGCAGCGGCTCGTAAGTCTAAGTAATTCATGGTTACCATTCTAGGAACTTTGGTGCCGTGGGGTGGTGCTGAGAAATCGGTTAGAGTTGCCTCTAGGTCGATAAAGAAGCAGGTACCCAGGCTATGAAGTTCTCCAATTCAGGTCTTATGCCGCGCGCCGTTGAGAGTGACTGGGCGCAGGAACGGCACCCGGAAGTGCGTTGCGCGGTGCGATTTCCGATTACGCTGCCCGCTCTGGTGGCCACCCATGCGGGCGAATATGCCGCTTTGACCAAAAACGTCTCCGCCAACGGGGTTCTGTTTGAGCTGGACCAGTCACTGGCGGTGGGCGCCAACATTCGATTTGACCTTCGTATGCCCGGTCCGGTGCTTGGCACTCCCCACGATGTGTTAGTTCATTGCACGGGACGTGTGGTACGCTGCTCCTTAAGCCAGGCTCTTCACCTTGCTGCCGCGACGATCGACGATTACCAGTTTGCAGAGCAGTGAGATGCGGAGGCCTTATGGCGGCAGCCAACTATGGATTTACTAAATGACGCTCCTGAAGGCGAAGTTGTTGACACCGAGGTAAAGCCTGGTGCCGTCCGCATTATCCTTGCGGATTCACAGGCGATTTACCGTGTCGGCATTCGCAAAGTATTTGCGTTGGAAGATGACCTTCGCGTCGTGGCGCAGGCAGACTCTCTCGACAGTCTGCGTACAGCCGTCGAGCGCTATCCGAGCGATGTGGTGCTGCTGGAAGGCGGCCTGCTGGCGGGCACCTCCAATGTGATTCCCGAACTTCTGCGCCTGGCGCCGGATGTCAAGCTGATTGTGCAGGCGGTTGCGGCCGACGAAAGCCACACGGTGGAACTGTACCGGCGCGGCGTGCGCGGGATTGTGAACCGCTCCATCTCTCCGGACCTGCTGGTGCGGTGCGTGCGGCGGATTGCGGCGGGCGAGACCTGGATCGACAACCAGAGCGTGAACTGGGTGATCGATGCCTATCGAGCGCAGGCGGCGGCGCTGGTGAGTCCGCGCAGCCAGCCGCGGCTTTCGCCCAAGGAATTGTCGATCATTACCTGCATTACGCAGGGTAAGCGCAACAAGGAGATCGCGTTCCAACTGGGCACCACCGAGCAGGTCATCAAGAACTATCTGCGCAAGATCTACGACAAGCTGGGCGTCTCCGACCGGCTGGAACTGGCGCTCTACTGCCTGCACAACAAGATCATCCAGACGGATATGGATGAAGAGATTGTGGCGCAGAAGATCGTCAGCAGCTAGCGCGCGGTCTGCGAGGTCCGCCACGTAAATCGGACATCGCGGATGCGGGTCCCCGGACCTGGTCTGGCGCGAAAAGCGCGCGACACTCCGCCTGGATGCCCAGGGATTTTTTGAACAAGTTTTTGTTGCCAAGCCTGCATTCCCTCACGGGCTGAACAGGCTGCGGAAAAGCTCTGCATGGAACGCCCGAAGTGTCAGGGCGCGACTTCAGTCGTGCCGATAAAGGCTTCCCAATCAATCTCCGGCTTCAGCCGCTGGGCGATTTTTTTCATCTCAAATCGACTTTTTACGCATCCTCTTGAGTTTTTCCGCAGCCTGTAAAGCCCGTATCCTTCAAGTCATCGACTTATGCGGAGATTCCTCAGGGCGGCCCTTTTTACCCTTTGGGATTTCCGTCGCATTGCAGCGGCGTGGCGTCTGCCTTGCGCGCCCGCTCGAGCAGGCGGATGAGTTCGTCGAGACTGGCGTGGCTCATGTGCCCCAGCAGGTCGATGGGCAATTGCTGAATCTCAGGATCCATGGCCGCCAGCAGTTCAAGGCCGGTGGCGGAGATCTGCGTCCAGATGACACGGCGATCGTGACGGTCGCGGCGCTGCGCAATCAGCTTGCGAGCTTTGAGGCGGCTGAGCAGGCGCGTAATGTCGGGCTCGGCGGTAATCATGCGCTCGCCGATGGCGGCGCAGGAGAGCCCTTCAGGGTGCGCGCCGCGCAAGATGCGCAAGACGTTGTACTGGGTGGACGTGATGTGCCAGTCCCGCGCCTTGAGATGGAACGCGCGCTCGAGCGCGTCCGCGGTGCGCATCAGGTTGAGCAGAGCTTCTTCTTCCACGCTTGCAAAGGGCTGCCGCTGCGCGATTTCCTGTTTCAGACTGGTCATCGGCGCCACTCCGTGCAGGCGGACGCGATACCAATCTGCCCGCTGTTGAAAAGGATGAGGCTGGGCAGGTGCTCGTTGCAACAAATATTTTTGTATGCGCCGGAGAAGACATTTGCGCGCCGATGCAAATCGATCCGATTTTTCTGTGAACAACCTGGCGGCCGGTTGCGCTTTGCGATGGTTTTGCGAGGGCGCGGCGTTGCTCGGCTGCGGCTGCGGGCACGGACCGAGAGACAAAATGCGGTTGTGGCGCGTCGAAAGATTAGCGCGAGAGCACGGGTTTTCCTTGCCGCCGGCGCCGCGGGCAGGTCGCAGCGCTTCACCGATGCGGCTACGCCAATGCATGGAAATCCCTCAGCACGGACAAAGCAGGTCGAAAGCAGGCCTGAAACACGCCCAGGGCAGTGCATGGCAGGCGCGGGGCAGTACACGGACTTCACAATCGTAGGAAGCCGGGACTAATATATCCGCAGCAAAGCACGCTTGATTCTTGCGCAGCTTAGTTCGAGTCTTTGCGCTGCGACGCCAACCCCTACAAGTTCTCAATAACCGGAGAAGCGGCCATGTCGGACACGGATGAGCTGAAAAACGGCGAGAGTCCATCGAACGAGAATCCATCGAGCGAAAGCACATCGAAATCGATTACCAGGCGCAGATTCATTCTGGGTGTGATTGCCGGCGGGGCGGTGGTGAGCGCGGCGAGCTACCGGTTTCTGGCTCCGCATGGCCGCACCTACACGACCGGCGAGCGGCTGATCACCATCAACGTGAACGGCAAGCCGCGGCGCGTGGATGTGATGAAGCAGGAGACGCTGGCCTGGACACTGCGCTACAAGCTGGGCCTGACCGGCACCAAGCTGGGCTGCGATCGCGCCGAGTGCGGCGCCTGCACGGTGACTATCGACGATGTGCCGCACTATAGCTGCTCGGTGCTGACGCATACGGTGCGCGGGCGCAAGGTGACGACGATCGAGGGGCTGGCAGCCGCCGACGGCACGCTGCACCCGGTCCAGAAAGCGGTGGTCGACGAGCAGGGCTTCCAGTGCGCCTTCTGCATGTCGGGATTCATCATGTCGACGGTGGGCTTCCTCAAGACCAATCCCAATCCCACGCGCAGTGAGCTGGCGCATGGCGTCTCCGGCAACCTTTGCCGCTGCCAGGACTACACCAAAATTCTGGACGCGCTGATGCGCGGCGCAGAATACACGAGGAGGGCCTGATCATGCCGCCGATCCCCGCACATGAACCGACAAAGCCCGAAGACGAAAAGCCGCTGCCTTTTGGCTCCGGCTACAAGCTCATCGGCAAGGACTACTCCACCAATGATCTGGTCGCCAAGGTCACCGGCCAGTCGAAATACGCCGAGGATTTTCGCGCCGAAGGGATGCTGTTCTGCCGCCTGGTGCTCAGCCCCATGCCGCATGGGCGGATCAAGAGCATCAACGCCGAAAAAGCGCTGGCCATGCCCGGCGTCCGGGGCATTCTTACTGCCGCCGAAGTTCCCGGCCACGCCGACTACATCAACGACAACGGTACCCGGATCAAAGCGGACAAATGGGGCGAGCTGGCGTTGACCGATGAGCCCATGTACCAGGGCGAGCCGATTCTGGCGGTGGCCGCCGTGGATGAACTCACCGCGGCCAACGCCATCGAGATGATCGAAATCGAGATGGAGCCGCTGCCCTTCAACACCGACCCGGTGGACAGCCTGCGCCCCGGCAGTGCGAATGCCCGCGAGGACGGCAACGTGTGGGTGAGGGAAGATGGCGACCACGGGCGGGAGAAGCTGACCTCGTTCAAGTGGACGGATGAGGATTTCGCCGCGGAAAAAGAGGGCCGGATGCCTACCGGCAAGGCGACCGAGCACTGGTCCTACGGCGATGTCGACGCCGGATTCAAGAACGCTGCGGTGGTGCTCGACGAGACGTTTCTTACCGCGGACGTGAGCCATCAATGCCTGGAGACGCGCACGGCAATGGCCCACTGGCAGAACGGCAAACTCTACGTTTACACGGGCACCCAGAGCACTTTTCAGACCGTTGCCGCCATTGCCCGCTGGATGCAGATAGACGAGGACAAGGTCGTCTTCATCAGCGAATATACGGGCGGTGGATTCGGCAGCAAGATCACCGGCGCGCTGACGCTGGTGATTCCTGCACTGCTGTCGAAGAAGCTGAACGCGCCGGTGATGATGCGCATCAGCCGCGAGGAAGAGCATTTTATCGGCCGCGCGCGGCCCGGCATTCGCGCCCGCACCAAGATCGGCTTTGCCAAGGACGGCCGCATTACGGCGGTCGACATGTTTCTGGTGTCGGACGCGGGCTCGTATGGCTCGAGCGGCGATGGCGGCGCGTGCGGAAGCATTACCTCGCTGCTGTATCAACCCCCGGCCATGCGGTGGCGCAATGTGACGGTTGCCACCAACACCCCGCCGCGCAGCGCACAGAGCGCGCCGGGCGGCATGCAGGCTATCGCAATCATAGAGCCCATTCTGTCGAAGGCCGCGCGCAAGCTGGGCGTGGATCAGGTGGCTCTGCGCCGGGTGAACTGCCCGGAGGGCAAGGCGGAGTTCGGGCCGCCCAATCCGCGCACCGGCAAGCGCGGATACACGACAAGCTGTTTTCTGAAGCAGGCGCTGGACGCGGGCGCCAAGCAGTTCAATTGGAGCGAACGGGCGGCGCGGCAGCCGAAACAGATCGGCAGCAAAGTGCGCGGCATGGGTGTGTCGCTCAGCACCTATCACGGCGGCAGCACCGGTTTTGACGGGCTGATCATGGTCACTCCGCAGGGCCGGGTGCAGATTCAATCGGGCATCGGCAACCTGGGAACCGAAGCGGTGATCGATGTGCATCGCGCCGCCGCGGAGGTTCTCAACATGCCGTGGGAGGCATGCGACATCGTGTGGGGCGACACTTCGAAGCACCTCCCCTACACCTGCGCCTCCGGCGGCAGCCAGACCACGCACGCCATGACGCGCGCGGCGCATGCGGTGGGCCTTGAATGCGCGCAGCGACTCAAGGAAGTCGCGGCCAAATCCCTGGGCGGACAGCCGGATGACTACGAAGTGGCCAATCTGCGCGTATCGCGCAAAGGCGGCGGCGGTGGAATGAGCTTTGCCGAGGCTGCACAGCACGCAATCAAGCTGGGCGGCATCTACGATGGCCACGACGTAAATCCCGATGTGGACAAAGCCACGCAACAGGCCGTAACCGCGCTGGCCGGGCAGGGTCTGGTGGCTTCGGCAAAAGACAAGTTCCCGCACGACGGCGATTCGTATTCCTATCTGGCCTGCTTTGCCGAAGTGGAAGCCGATGTCGAGACCGGCAAGTACCATATCGTCGATTATCTGGCGTACGCCGACGTGGGCACGGTGCTTCATCCGGCCGCGCTGGGCGGACAGGTTCTGGGCCGTTCCACGCTGGGCATCGCCCACGCCATCGGTCAGAAGTGGGTGATCGATCCGCAGTACGGCGCCACGGTGGCCAAGCGTTTTTATCAGAACAAGCCGCCGACCATTCTGGATGTGCCGGTGGACATGAAGTGGAATGCGTTGAACATTCCCGATCCGGAGACGCCGGTGGGCGCGCGCGGGTGCGGCGAACCGCCGGTCGGAGGCGGATGCGCGTCGATTCTCAACGCGCTTTCCGATGCGCTGGGCGACGATATTTTCCAGCGCACTCCGGTGAACGCCGACACCATTCTGACGTCGTATGAAGCCGGGCGTCCAATGCAGAATCCCTTGCTGGCCCACATCTGATGTAGATGTGAAACGGAGAGAGCTATGGCGATAATTCGAGATGTAATGCCCGCCTTCGACCTGCTTCAGCCCAGCACGTCCGCGGATGCGCAAAAGCTGTTGGAGCAGTGCGGCGATGACGCGTGGGTGATGGCCGGCGGAATGGACAGCTTCGACTGGCTGAAAGACCGCATCAAGAAGCCCAAGGTGGTGGTGGACCTGAGCGGCATCGACGAGTTGAAGGGCATTCGCGTGACCGGCGATGGCGTGGAGATTGGCGCCATGACCACGCTGACAGAGATCGCCAATCATGCGGAGATCAGGAAGAATTATGGCGTGCTGTCGCAGGCGGTGTCGCTGGTGGCCTCGCCGCAGATTCGCAACCAGGGCACGCTGGGCGGCAATGTTTCGCAGGACGTGCGCTGCTGGTATTACCGTGACGGGTGGCCGTGCTATCGGGCGGGCGGCAACATCTGCTATGCGGATACGCCGGTGGGACGCAACCGCGAGCACGCGATCTTTGGCGCGGACCGCTGCGTGGCGGTGCATCCTTCTGACTCTGTGCCGGCGCTGATCGCGCTGGACGCGAAGTTCGTGCTGCAGACGCCGAAGGGCGAGCGCACGGTGGATGCGGAAGACTACTTTGTCGGGCCGGACATGGACATTACGAAGATCAACATGCTGCAGCCGGGCGACCTGCTGACGGCGATTCGCATTCCTTCCACGTGGGCCGGTTCGAGGTTCTACTTCGAGAAAGTGCGCGACCGCAATGTGTGGGATTTTCCGCTGATGAATGTAGCGTCCGCGATCATGCTTTCGGGCAACACGATCGGCAGGATGCGGATTGCGGTGAATGCGGTTTCCCCGCGCCCCATGCGGCTGAAAGCCGTTGAAGATGCGGTGCAGGGCAAGCCGGCCGACGCAACCACCGGCGAGATGGCCGGCAAAATGGCCGTGGAAGGCGCGGTTCCGCTGCAGTTCAATGCATACAAGATTCCGTTGATGCGCAACCTGGTGAAGCGCGCCATCGCCGGCGTTCCATCTCAGCAAGCCTGACGCACGCTCGCCGGGCACCCCGGCTACACAGGAGGCAGCATGAAATTTCTCACCTGGGCGACGGACCCGTGGGGCAAGGCGGTTCCGATCCATGCGGCCTGGGACCTGATCTGGGTCGCATTGATTGCCGGGCTGCTGTTCATGATTGTGCATGCGCTTTACGTGGCGATTGCGGCCGGTCCCAAAGTGTTTGCAAAGAACGAGGCGCCCGCGGCGGCAGCAGCGGCCGTGCCGGAGCGCGTGCCCAGGCACTCGCTGGCGGCGCGGCTGTTTCACTGGGTGATGGCCGCGTCAATGCTAACGCTGCTGTTTACGGCGTTTCTGCCCATGGTGGGCGTGCGGTTCAACTGGGTGCTGTATCACTGGATCGCCGGCCTGGTGCTCACCGTCTCCATCCTTTTCCATGTGATTCACTCCACGTTTTTCATGGATTTCTGGTCGATCTGGCCGGACCGGATCGATGTGCGCGACGCCATGCGCAGAACGTTTCGCTTTCTGGGCAAGCCCGCGCCGGCGCCGCAACGGTTCGCCAAGTATCCGCTGGAAAACAAGCTCTATCACTTGGTCATCGTGTTCGCCGGGCTGGCTGTCATTGGCACCGGCCTGTTCATGATGAAGCGGATTCAAACCATCTTCTTCATCCGCAATCCGTATATCTTCAGCGATATGACGTGGGGGCTGATGTATGTGCTGCATGGACTGGCGGGCGTGGGGCTGATCGCGCTGGTGATGGTGCACGTGTACATGGGCGTCCGGCCGGAGAAGCTGCCGATTACCAAGTCGATGATCTTTGGATGGATGAGCAAGGATTTTTATCTCGAGGAGCACGACCCGGAGCGGTGGGCGGTGGAGAAGTCCTCGACAGCCAAGAAACGGGGCTATGCAGCCAGCGATGCCGACTGAGATTGACGACCTTTGCGAGACAATTGAAGACTGCTATGAGTTCACGCTTTCCTATGCGGCCAAAGGCGTGGCCGCAGATGAGAGCAGCGACCTGGGACGGCAGTTGCGCGACAAACTGACCGGCGCCGCGGATGCGATGCGCGCGCTGGACGCTGCCGGCGCGGCGCTGCTGGTGGCCGGAGAGTTGAAGCCTGCCGACAAGCACCGGGCGTTTTTCGAGGTGATGGCGCGCGATGCGCAATGCGCGGCAGCGGCGATGGAACTGGTGCTGGCCCAGCCGGTGATCGGCACGCAAATGATCGACAACCTGAATGCATCGATTCATCTGCGCGCGCTGCTGACGGACCTGTTTCTGGTGACGGAGATTCTGGCCGCGCGGCAGGCGCAGGCAAAGCCGGTTGCGGCGCAGTGAGGGCCGCATGTACTCGGCACAGGTTCTCGATCACTTCGAGCATCCGCGCAATGCGGGCGCTATCGAGAGGCCGGACGCGCAGGCGCAGATCGAGAATCCGGCCTGCGGCGACGTACTGCAGCTAAGCCTGAAAATTGTGGACGGGCGGATCGTGGAGATTCGCTTTCTGGCCAAAGGATGCGTGGCCTCGATGGCATGCGCGTCGGCGCTGACTGAGCTGGTGCGCGGGCGCGGCGTTGCCGATGCGCGGGCATTGCGCCGGGAAGAGATTGTGGAGGCAGTGGGCGGCCTGCCCGCGGCTTCAAAGCATGCCAGCCACCTGGCGCTGGACGCGCTGACGGCTGCGCTCGATCAACTGAGTCAATAAGACTGAAAGCATGAAGACTCTCAGCGTGGCCCTTGACCGGGGATGGCGGAGGCGGCGGCGTATTGTTCGGGCGTGTTCAGGTCGGCGACCAGGCCGGGGTCGGGGACAGGGATGGATGAAATATGCTGCGCGTGTGCGCGCCTGACGTCGCGGGCGTTGCCGGAGACCGGGGCGGCAAGAAAGGCGTCGATGAGCGGACGCGCGGCAAGCAGCGGATGGCCGCGGCGGCTGTTGTGCTCCGGCGCGACAGCCCAGTGACCGCTGGCGAGCGCCTGCTCGAAGGCCTGGCATAGAAGCTGAAGCGAAGATGCGCTGAGCGGCGGGCAGTCGACGGGCGTGATCATGGCGGCGTTGCAGCCTTGGCCCAGAACCTGCCGCAGGCCGATCTGCAGCGAGCTGAACTGGCCGCGTTCGGGGGCGGGATTGTGAGCCATCGATGCTCCGCATGAGGCGACGATGGGAGCAAGCTTGTCTGCATTCTTGCCCGCGACTACGACAATGTGTGCGGCGAAGGGCTGGAGCGCGGCGACGGCTGAGGAGAGCAGGGTTGTGCCGCTGGAGTTGGCCGGAGGCCACGGAAGCAGGGCTTTGTCGCGGCCCATGCGCGAGGACGCGCCCGCGGCGAGGATGAGTCCGCACAGGGTGGTCATGCCGCGGCCTAGTTCTGCTTGCTGCGGAGTGAAGCTTCGTCGTCCGCGCCGATGTCCTGGGAGGCGGCGAGGCGGCGGCTGCCGCGGAACCAGCTCATGTGCGGGAGCGCGCGCTCGGCATGGCGGCGGACGGCGATGAGCTCGGCGAGGATGGAGACGGCGATCTCTTCCGGTGTGGCGGCGCCGATGTCCAGACCGACGGGCGAATAGACTCGATCGAACAGCTCGGGCTTGAGGCCTTCGGCAACCAGCTCGCGCATCACGGTAATGGCTTTGCGCCGCGAGCCGATCATGCCGATGTAGTGCGCTGGTGTCTGCACGGCCCAGCGCAGAATGCGCATGTCGTCGCGATGGCCGCGGGTGGCGATGACGACGTATGCCGATTGGCGCGGGCTCAGCTCAGCGAAAGTCTCGGCGAAGTCGCGGGCGATGACCTGGCGCGCGCCGGCAAAGCGCTCCGGGTTGGCGTAGGCTTCACGGTCGTCGGCGACGATGACGTCAAAGCCGGCATTTTTCGCAGCCTTGAAGAGCTCGAATGAGACGTGGCCGGCGCCGAACAGGTAAAGCAGCGGAGTGGGAAGTATGGGCTCGATGAAGATTTCAAGTGTGCCGCCGCAAACCAGGCCGGTGTCGAATTTGGGGTCTTCGTTGAGATCAAAGCTCAGCGAGCGCGGCTTTTCGCTGGCGATGACTTCGCGGGCTGCCTGCCAGACTTCAGCTTCTACGCATCCGCCGCCGATGGTGCCGGCAATGGAGCCGTCGTCGCGCACCAGCATCTTGGCGCTCCTGAACGAGGGGATGGAGCCGCGCACGTTGACGATGGTGGCAACGGCGCCTTTGCGGCCCTCGTGCTGCAGCGCAACGATCTCCTCGTAGATGCTCATACCTACGATTATTGAATCTGGCGCGGGGCAAGTCAATTGTGTGGCGCGCGGCGCGGGCTAAACGCTCGAATATTTATGGCAGAGTGCGCGCACTTTGGCCACCAGCTTGGGCACGCCAATGCTGGCCGGGTCGCCGTGCGGTCCGGCTTCGTACTCGATGGACATGGCGCCTTTGTGGCCGGCGTCGGCGTACATCTTCCACACGCGGTCCATGTCGATAGGCGTGCCGTCGTCGAATTTGTCGCGGATGTGGGAGACGGTGGCGTAGGGAATACAGGCGGCGATCTGGGCGTAGGCGTCCTGGGTGGCGGATGGGATGAAATGCGTGATGTCGAGATTGATGCCGGCATAGGGCGAATCGACGCGGTGCATGATCTCGAGACAGACGTCGGCGGTCTGGGAGACGCCGGAATGGTCTTCAAGGCCGAGCATGATGCCCTTGGGCGCGGAGTAGTCGCAGGCGGCCTTCATGGTGTCGACCACCCAGCCGGTGGCCTGCTGCACGGTGGTTCCTGCCGGAAGCTTTCCGGCGAAGATGCGCAGATGCGACGCGCCCAGGCGGTCGGTGACGTCGATCCATTGCTTGATCTGGTTGAGCACGTCGGCGCGCTTGTCCACATCGGCCTGCACCATGCTGGAGCCGCATGCCGCGCCAGAGAACGCAACGGCATTCTTGTAGGCCAGATGACGCAGATTTTCGAGATAGCCGGGATCGGTGGACTTGAGATAGTAGACGGTCATGTCGACGGTATCGAGCTTGAGTTCCACGGCCTTGAGAATGAAGTCTTCGAACGTCATGGGACCGTGGCTGAGCTCTTCGCGATAGGAGTAAGCGCAGCAGCCGGCGAGCAGCCGCGGGGTCTTTTCGGTGTCGGGATTCGCACCCATGGCTTGAGCTGCTGCGGGCGATGCGCTGAACATGGCTGCGCCGGCCAGTGCGCCGGCTCCAGCGACTTTCAGAAAGTTGCGGCGTTCGATTGTGGTCTTCATTGTCGGGGCTCCGGTTTTTTTTGAAGTGGCCTGCTGGCAGGAAAAATAGGCGCAACCAGTCTACTCTGCGGCGTTGGTTCGGTATATGATGGCCCGCGTGGCTTGCGGCGATTCTGTCGCGCTGCAAAATTGATTTCTGTTGGGAGCGGTATCGGGATGAATCGCAGAAGCTTTATTGGCGGGACGGGATGTGCGGTTGCGTCGCTGGCGGCGCCGACGATTGTGCGCGCGGCGGTGCTGGGCGCCGACGCGCCGAGCAATCGTATCCATGTGGGATTTATCGGCACGGGGCGGCAGGCGTTTGGTGCGAATTTGCCGCAGATGATGGCGGTGCCCGGCGTGCAGGTGGTGGCGGTCTGCGATGTGGATAGCTGGCGGCTGGGCGAGGCGCAGGCGTTTGTGAACGAATTTTATGCCAAGCGCGACGGCGCGGGCTCATATAGTGGATGCCGCAAGGTGAGCGACTTTCGCGAGGTGATGGCGGATCGCGATATCGATGCGCTGATGATATCGACGCCGGATCACTGGCACGTGCCGATGGGGATGATGGCGGCGAAGGCGAAGAAGCATTTTGCGCTGGAAAAGCCGATGAGCCTGAGCGTGCGCCAGGGCAGGATGCTGGCCGACGCGGTCAAGCGTTCCGGCGTGACGGCGCGCAACGACAGCGAGTTCCGCTCGCTTCGCGTGCAGAATCACGCCGCGGAACTGATTCGCAATGGCCACCTTGGCAAGCTGCAGACGATCGAGATTGTTTTTCCCTCCGATCCGCAGCCGGTGGGCGTGCAGCCGGATATGCCGGTGCCCGCCGAACTCAATTACGACATGTGGCTGGGGCCGACTGCGGCTGTTCCTTATACCGAGAAGCGCGTACATGACCGGATGCAGCATAACCGGCGGCCGAACTGGATGCGTATTTCCACATACGCGCAGGGAATGATCGCCAACTGGGGCGCGCATTACTTCGACATGGCGCAGTGGGCGATGAATACCGAGCACACCGGACCGGCGGAAGTGGAAGGCAAGGGCGAATTTCCGGTGAGCTTGTGGAATACGATGATCGACTTCAAGGTGCAATACACCTACGCGAACGGGACGGTGGTGACGTGCGAGCAGGCACCGACCAGCACGCCCTCGATCCGTTACGAGGGCAGCGAGGCGTGGATCAAGGTGGATGGCTATCCGGGAACGATGACCAGCAGCAGGCCGGAGCTGCTGACGCTGGAGCCGGAGCCGGGCGAGCTGGATTTTTCAAAGACGCTGTGGGACAAGAACGATTTTATTGCGGCGATTCGCGAGCGGCGGCAGCCGCTGGAGCCGATCGAAGTGGGGCATCGTGCGATTACGCTGGCGCAGATTGGGCTGATCGCGTGCCAGGTGCAGGACAAGCTGCGCTGGAATGCGGAGACAGAGAGTTTTGAAGGCAATAACTGGGCAAACGCGCTGCTGGCGGCTCCGTTGAGCAGGCCGCAGTGGACCGAAAGCGCCTGAAAAAATATGCGGCGCCGGTTGGCCCCAGCATGGTGGCGACACACGATGTGAATGGCGGCGTGCATGCGGTTTCGCCGTCGAATGCTACTCGACCAGCGCGTCGGCGATGGAGAGGTGTTCGTCGAGTGCGGCGATGCCCAGGTCCAGTTCCTCTTTGGTGACGATGAGCGGAGGAGCGATGATGAAATGGCTGATCCATGATTGAATCGAGACGCCCTGGGCCATCATCTTCGCGGCAATCCGGTCCACGACGAGTGGCTTGCCTTCCACCTTGTCGCGCATGGTGTTGAAGGGCTGTTTTGTGGCGCGGTTCTTCACGATTTCGACGGCGAAAAAGAGGCCGAGGCCGCGGACGTCGCCCACCGATGGATGCGTGGCTTTGAGGGCTTCGAGTTTCTCGCGCACATAGGGCTCGAGCGAGGCCGCACGCTCGATAAGGTTGAGGCGCTGCATCTCTTCAATGGTGGCGACGGCGGGGCCGAGCGTGAGCGGATGCGCCTCGTAGGTGTGGCCGTGAGAGAAGTAGTGATCCTCGAAGTGGTCGGCGATTTTCTGCGTGGTGGCGCAAAGGCCGAGAGGCACGTAGGCCGAGGTGATGCCCTTGGCTGTGACCAGGATATCGGGCCTGACGTTCCAGTGATCGACAGAGAACCATTTGCCGGTGCGGCCCCAGCCGGCCATCACTTCGTCGGCGATGAGGAGCACGCCGTGACGGTCGCAAATTTCGCGCAGGCGCGGGAGATATTCAGCGGGCGGAATGAGCACGCCGTTGGTGCCGACGACCGGCTCCACGATGATAGCGGCCACGTCGCTCTCATTGCGGATCATGTGCTCAATGTAGTCGGCGCAGGCGATGTTGCAGCCAGGGTAGGTGTGGCGGATGGGGCAGTCGTAGCAGTTGGTCTCGGGCGCGAAGATAAAGCCGCCGCCCTTGCCGGCGGGTTCCATGGCCCAGCGGCGCGGATCGCCAGTGGCGGCGATGGAGCCCATGGTTGAGCCGTGATAGGAACGGTAGCGCGAGATGATCTTGGTTTTGCCGGTAAACATGCGCGCGATTTTGAAGGCTGCTTCATTGGCCTCTGTCCCGCTGGTGGTGAAGAAGAATTTCGCAAGGCCGGCGGGCAGCACTTCGTAAAGTTTTTCGCTGAGGCGCGCGCGGGCCCGGGTGGCAAAGCCGGGAGCAGCGTAAGCCAGTTCGCGGGCCTGCTCGGCGATGGCTTCGATGACGCGCGGATTCTTGTGGCCGAGATTGACGCACATGAGCTGCGAGCTGAAGTCGAGATAGCGGCGTCCATCTCCGTCGATGAACCAGCAGCCTTCGGCGTCGGCGATGAAGAGCGGCTTCCATGTCTGCTGAAAGCCCCATGCGCCGTAGTTGGTCTGCCGGGTGATGTCGGAGATCTGCTCGGAAGTGAGTGATTCACCGTTCAGAATTTTGCTCATGAATGGCCGCCTTCACAGGCATACATGGTATCAGCCATGCTGCCGCGCCCGTGTGATTCGCCGCCCGTGCGACAGTGTTATACCGCGGCGAAAGTTTCTTCCTTGAGCACGCGCTGGTAGGCGGGCAGAGTAAGAAACTCAGTGAACGTGGGCGATTCAATGAGTTCGCGCATGAGGTCGGCGGCTTTCTCATAGGCTGCATAGCGCGCGGCGTCCACGGCGGTCTTCTGCTTTTCAAGCTCGGCGGTGATGAGGCTTTCCACGAGCGCAATGTCGATGACGCGGCCGTCGCTGAGCTTTGCCTCCTGGTGAATCCACTGCCAGAGCTGGGCGCGGCTGATCTCGGCGGTGGCGGCATCTTCCATGAGGTTGAAGAGCGGAACGCAGCCGATGCCACGCAACCACGCCTCGACATAGCCAAGGCCGACGGCGACGTTTTGCCGGAGGCCGGCATCGGTGATCTGACCTTCGGGGACGGCAAGCAGATCGGCCGCGGTGGGGTTGAAGTCAGGCAGCAGCTTGTCGATCTGGTTGCGCTGCGGCATGATGCGATCGAAGACCTCGAGCGCGATGGGAACCAGGCCGGGATGCGCGACCCAGGTGCCGTCGTGGCCGTCGGAGGCTTCGCGTTCCTTGTCGGCCCGCACCTGGGCAATGGCGGTTTCATTGGCGACGGGATCGGACTTGATGGGAATGAAGGCCGACATGCCGCCCATGGCGTGAACCTTGCGGCGATGACAGGTTTTGATGGCGAGCTTAGAGTAACTGCGCATGAAGTGCGTGGTCATGGTGACCTGGGCGCGGTCGGGCAGAACAGCGTGCGGATCGTTTGCGAATTTCTTGATGAAGCTGAAGATGTAGTCCCAGCGGCCGCAGTTGAGGCCGGCGGAGTGTTCGCGCAGCTCGTGGAGAATTTCATCCATCTCAAATGCGGCCAGAATGGTTTCGATGAGGACGGTGGCCTTGATGGAGCCATGGTGGATATCGAGCGCGTTTTGCGCGCGCAGGAAAATGTCGTTCCAGAGACGCGCTTCAAGATGGCTCTCCATCTTGGGTAGATAAAAATAGGGGCCCGAGCCGCGAGCGAGCAGCTCCTTGGCGTTGTGGTAGAAGTAGAGGCCGAAGTCGAATATGGAGCCGGACATAGGCTCTCCATCGACGAGGATATGGCGTTCATCGAGGTGCCATCCGCGGGCGCGCACAAACAGCACGGCAGGCTTGTCGATGAGCTTGTAGTGCTTGCCGCTGGCGGGATCGGCGTAGGTGATGGTGCGGCGAATGGCGTCGCGCAGATTGATCTGGCCGTCGAGCAGATTGTTCCACAAGGGCGTGCTCGAATCCTCGAAATCGGCCATGAAGACTTTTGCGCCGGAGTTGAGCGCGTTGATGATCATCTTGCGGTCGACCGGGCCGGTGATCTCGACGCGGCGGTCGAGGATGTCAGCCGGCAGCGTGGCGACGCTCCACTCGGACTCGCGGATGGTGAGGGTCTCCTCAAGGAAATCGGGCTTCTCGCCGGCGTCGAGCCGCTTCTGGCGTTCGTGCCGCGCAGCCAGCAGCGACTTGCGGCGCGCATTGAAGGTTCGCTGCAGATCGACGAGGAAGGCGACGGCCTTGGGCGTAAGGATTTCGGAGTGGCTCTCGGTGACGGGAGCGAGAATTTCAACGCCTGGCTGGCTGACGGAAATTGACATGTGGAGGGTTCCTTCCTTGGAACGATAGAGAACACAGGATAATCAACCGGGGTGGGATGTTGTCACACAATATGGAATCGTCTGAATTGGCTCTTATTGCGCAGCCGGCAGTTCCACAGGGGCTAAAGCCGCGTTGATTTTTGCGATTCATGTACGGGCTGACTCTTGTACTCTTCACGCCGCCGACATTCAGAGGTTCCTTATGCAAAGCGAAGCGATACTGCGCCCGCGGTGGAGAAGCGCACGTCGATCTGAGATCCCGCTGAGGCGAAGGTGTTGCCGGTCCAGCTTCCGGTGGTGACCCAGCTTCCGCGCCGCAGGCCGCTGGTGCGCGATGCGCCCTCATTGACGAGATAGAGCAGCAGACGCAGCAGATCTGTGCCGGCGGTGTTGGAGGCGGTGCGTTCTACCTGGACAGCGCCGTCGACGGCGAGCGATACCGACTCCTGCACGAAGTCGATCTGCTGCCAGTTGGAAACGGCGGGGCCGTAGATGAAGCCGCCGTGCATCTGCAGGTCGGCGATCATGGAGAAACGCGCGGCCTGCGCGGGAACCGTAAGGCCGGCCTCGAGCTCTTCGATCGCGGGATGACAGCTCTCGACCGCGTGAACGAGCTCATCGCGCGTGTAGGGCGCGGCGCGCGGCGGCAGATCGTCGCCGATGAGGAAGGCGATCTCTGCTTCAAGGCCGCGCAGACGGTGACGCGGATCGTCAAAAAGCGCCGGACTGGGCTTGATCCACGCGGTAATCATCGGTCCAAAGAGCGGCGTGGCATCGGCCGCCGGGGCTCCCACCTTCCATGCGCGCGCAGCCAGCGCGCCGACCGGCTCGAGCGCGCGATACATCAGGTCCTGCACAAAGTAGGCTTCTTCGAGCGATGCCGGCGCGAGGTTGGCGGGCAGCTCGGCGAAAGGGGTTGCGGCGCGGCGCGCTTCGAGAAAAAGTTCAGCGGCGGAGGTCAGTTCAGATTCGCGTGTGGGAGAAGTCATAAGTATCAGTTTGCCTCGATTGCGGATGTCTTGTCGCCGCGCAGCAGGCTCTCCGCAGAGACGCCGCGGATGGACGCGTCGAGCAGCTCGACCATGTGAAATGCGGGCATGGCTTTCATGCCGCGGCGGCGCAGGCCGTTCATCAATTGCAGCAGGCAGCCGGGATTGGCGGAAAGCACGGCCTGCGCGTTGGTGGTGAGAAGGTTGTCGACCTTGCGGTCACCGAGCTGGTTGGCGGTGTCGGGCTCAAGAAGATTGTAGACACCGGCGGAGCCGCAGCAGAGCGAGCTCTCGGGAATTTCGGCCACTTCGAGATCGGGGATGCCGGCGAGCAATGTGCGGGGTTGTTCCCGGACGCCCTGCGCGTGCTGCAGATGGCACGCGTCATGGTAAGCAATGCGCAGCTTGAGCGGGTGACGCTCGGCGCGCGGCTCCAGCTCCATCAAAATTTCAGAGATATCGCGGCAGCGGGCGGAGAACGCCGCAGCACGCGCGGCCCACGCGGGGTCGTCGCGCAGAAGATAGCCGTATTCCTTCATCGTGGAGCCGCAGCCCGCGGAGTTGATGACGACGGTGTCGACCTGGGCGGCGTCGAAAAGTTCGATCATTTGTTTGGCGAGCGCGATGGCCGCATGTTCCACGCCGGAGTGAACCATGAGCGCGCCGCAGCAGGGCTGTTGGCGCGGAATGATGACTTCGCAGCCTTCGGCGGCGAGCACGCGGGCCGTGGCGGCGTTGACATGAGGAAAGAACACCTGCTGCACGCACCCGCTGAGCATGCCCACGCGGCGGCGTTTGGCGGTGCGCGGCGCAATGGTCGCAGGCAGTCTGCTGAAGACGCTCGATGGAACCTCGGGCAGGAGCGACTCCATGGCCGCCAGGCGTTTAGGCAGGAGCTTGGGAATTCCGATTGCGTGGGTGAGCGCGCGCAGGCCGCTCTTTTGATAGATGCGCAGCGGGATGGCGAGCAGGCGAAGGCGCGCGGGATGCGGAAACGTGGCGAAGAGCAGTTTGCGAAAGAGCGATTCGCCCGCGCTGCGCGGGATGTTGCGCTCGATCTGCGCGCGGGTTGGCTCGATGAGCTTGTTGTATTCCACGCCCGAGGGGCAGGCGGTCATGCAGGCCATGCAGCCGAGGCAGTTGTCCATGTGGGTACGGAAGCGGGCATCAAGCGGCGCTTCGCCCTGCGCGGCTTTCTTGATCATGTAGATGCGGCCGCGCGGCGAGTCCATCTCGTCGCCCCATAAAACATAAGTAGGACAGGCGGGCAGGCAGAAGCCGCAGTGCACGCAGTCGTCGATGTGCTGCTTCTCGGGCGGGTGGTGCGCGTCAAAGCTGGAAGGACGATCTTCCTGCTGGATAGTGGTGTGCGGCATGGCGGTCAGATGTTTCCTACGAAGCGGCCGGGGTTGAGGATGCGTTCGGGATCGAAGCGGCGCTTGATTTCGCGCATGAGTGGGAGCGCGCTGGAGTCGCAACTCCATGCGTCGATGCGGCCGCGCAGTTCAGCGGGGAGTTGGAGGACGACGACGCTGCCCTGCCGGCGCAGATGGCCGATGAGTTCGATCGATGCGTCGGGCGGGGTTTGGAGCGCGATGTCGATGAGGCCGTTGCATTGTGCGACCGCGGTGAATGCTGCTCCATGAGCAGATGACGATCCACGCAATTCGGAGAGAGTGGAGCAGATGCGGCTGGGGAGCCGGGCAGCTTTGAGGATGATTGCGTCGTCGGCTCGATTGAATTGATCGAAGAGATTGCGGCGCGCGCCCCAGACCGGTTCACTGGATTCACGCACCAGAATCGGCGCGAAGAATGCTTCCAGTTGCGCCGCGTGGTCGTCCAGGCAGGCGGGTGTGGCGGCGACGCGGATGTCGAGGGCGCAGTGCTGTGCGTCTGTGCGGATTTGTACGCCGGAGGGGACGATGCGCGAGTCAAACAACGCGCGAAGCGGGGCTTCAAGTTGCAACGGGTCGGAGGCTTCGGCAGTCCAGGTGCGCGACTGGGTTTCCATCGGGTGCAGGCGGAAGTTGACGTCGGCGATGACGCCGAGGGTGCCTAAGCTGCCGATCATGAGCTTGTGGAGATCGTAGCCCGCGACGTTTTTCACGACGTTGCCGCCGGTACGTGCGATGGTGCCGTCGGCCAGTACGACGGTCATGCCGATGATGAGATCGCGCAGGCCGCCGTAGCGGATGCGGAGCGAGCCGCCGTCATTGGCTGCAGCGATTCCGCCGATGGTGGCGTGCGCGGGCCAGAGCGGATCGAGCGCGACCATCTGGCCGTGACGGGCGAGCTGGCTCTCGATTTCATCCCATGTGCATCCGGCTTCGACACTGCAGGTCATGTCCCGCCAGGAGTGCGCGCGCAGCGCGTTCATGCGGCTCATGACGAGGCGGATGCGCGGAGTCACGGGATTGCCCCATTGCAGCTTGGTGCCGCCGCCGGAGGGCGTCACCGCAAGGGCGTGCTCGCGCGCGAAGCGCAGCACATCGGCGATTTGCCAGACATTTGCGGGGGAAACAGAGATGGCCTCTTCGCCCAGTTGCACATGCTCGGCGCCCGCGATTGCCGCGAGCGGCGGCAATGCGTCCGCGAGGCTGAGAGTGAGTGCGTTCGACATTCAGAAGATCTCCGCGACGCCCGCGGTCTCAAGCGGATGCGGGGTGTAGGGGCCGGGACGGTCGGCACAGAGGCGGGTGCGCGGAAAAACCTTGTCCGGATTGGCGATGGTGTCAGGATCGAAGGCGCAGCGGATGAGCTGCATGGTGGCCAGGTCCGGCTCGGAGAACATGTAGCCGAGCGCCTGCTGCTTCTCTTTGCCTACGCCGTGCTCGCCGGTGATGGAGCCGCCCTTGTCCACGCAGAGATGAAGAATGCGATAGGAGAGATCGAGCGCGGTCTCTTCCTGGCCGGTGATGGCGCGGTCGTAGAGAACCAGCGGGTGAAGATTGCCGTCGCCGGCATGGAAGACGTTGGCCACGCGCAGGTGAACGGCGGCGGCCATGCGCTCGATTTCAGCCAGCACTTCAGGCAGCGCGGTGCGGGGGATGACGCCGTCCTGCACGATGTAGTTGGGCGAGATGCGGCCCATGGCGGCGAAAGCGGCTTTGCGGCCCTTCCAGACCAGCATGCGCTCGTGCTCGGACTGAGCGACGCGAACCTCGGCGGCCCCGTTTCTCTGGCAGAGCGCGCGGGTTTCACGCATGAGGGTTTCGACATCGATGGCGGGGCCGTCGAGCTCGACCAGCAGCAGCCCGCCGCATACGGGATAGTGCGCGTGCACGGCGGCTTCTGCCGCCTCGATGGCCAGCGTATCCATGATTTCAAGCGCGGAGGGCAGCATGCCCGCGGCGATGATGTCGCTGACGGTCTGGCCCGCAGCCTGCGGCGAATCGAAGGCGGCCAGCAGGGTCTGCACCACCTCAGGCCGCTTGACGATGCGTAGCGTGATCCTGGTGGCCACGCCGAGAGTGCCCTCCGAGCCGACGAAGACTCCGGCCAGATCGTAGCCGGGCGAGTCCAGAGCAGGAGAGCCGAAGGTGACGAGATCGCAGCTGGGAAGCACAACGTCGAGCGCGAGGGTGTGGGTGACGGTGAATCCGTACTTCAGGCAGTGCGCGCCGCCGGCGTTTTCCGCAACGTTGCCGCCGATGGTGCAGACCGATTGCGAAGACGGGTCGGGCGCGTAGAAGTAGCCGCTGGGCGCCACGCGCTGGGTGACGTGCGCGTTGATGACGCCGGGCTCGACCACGATGTAGCGGTCGGGAATGTTGACTTCGAGGATGCGGTTCATGCGCGCGAGGCTGATGACCACGCCTCCGCTTGCGGGCAGCGCGCCGCCGCTGAGCCCGGTGCCGGCGCCGCGGCTGACGAAGGGAATGCGGTGACGCGCGCAGACGCGGACGGCCGCCTGCACCTGTTCGGCGGTGCGGGGAAGAACAACCGCGCCGGGAAGGACGCGAAAGTTGGTAAGGCCGTCACACTCGTAGGTCTGGAGCTGGCTTGGGCCGGTGATGAGTCCGTCGTCGCCGACGGCGGCACGGAGTTCGGCGATTTGTGCGGCGGTGATCATCGTCGGAAACAGGTTACTTGATTGTTTCAGGTTGGGCTTCACGTTCTGGGAAATGCTTCCAGCCGGGCCTCAAGACGGGGAGTGAATTTGTGGCGCTAGACTCGGGCCGCTAGGGACTTTTTTCGCCGGGGCCTTCGCGGAGCAGGAAATCGAAGTCGCAGCCGCGGTCGGCCTGGAGGACGCACTCTTCAAAAAGCCGGGCATAGCCGCGCACGGCGGCAGGCCGGTGCGGCGGTTGCTGCTGCCATGCGGCAAGGCGGCGGGCCAGCTCGGCGTCGTCGACGAGTAGTTGGATGCGGCGGGCGGGTACGTCGAGCTGGATCTGGTCGCCGGTCTGTACGACGGCGAGCGGGCCGCCCACGGCGGACTCCGGCGCAATGTGCAGGACGATGGTGCCGAAGGCGGTGCCGCTCATGCGCGCGTCGGAGATGCGGACCATATCTTTGACGCCCTGGCGGGCAAGCTTCATAGGGATAGGCAGATAGCCGGCTTCAGGCATGCCGGGCGCGCCTTTGGGGCCGGCGTTGCGCAGGACAAGAATGTCGCCGGGCTCCACGTCGAGGTCGGGTGAATCGATGCGCGCGGCCATGTCTTCAATGGAGTCGAAGACCAGAGCGCGGCCAGTGTGGCGAAGCAGGGCGGCCGACGCGGCCGAATGCTTGATGACCGCTCCGCGCGGGGCGAGGTTGCCGTGCAGGATGGCCATTGCGCCCTCCTGCTTGAGCGGCGCGGCCAGGGTGCGGATCACATCCTGGCCGGGAACCTGCTCGGATTGCGCGATGACCTGAGCGAGCGTGCCACCGTCCACGGTGGGCGTGTGGATATCGAGCAGCGGCTCAAGCTCGCGCAGCAGCGCGGGAAGGCCGCCGGCGTGGTGGAAGTGCTCCATATAGTGCGTGCCGGAGGGCTTGAGGTTGATGAGCACAGGCACTTCACGTCCGAGCCGGTCGAAGGCGTCGAGATCGAGTGGAATGCCGGCGCGCCCGGCGATTGCGATGAGGTGAATGATGCCATTAGTCGATCCGCCAATGGCCTGGAGCGTGACCATGGCGTTGCGGACCGAAGCGGCGGTGATGAGTTCGGATGGACGCGGCGCGCCGGCGACGGCCATCTGCGCGGCGCGCCTGCCGCTGGCTTCGGCAATGCGGCGGCGGTCAGCGTGGACGGCGGGCGCAGTTGCGCTTAGAGGCAGCGCCAGGCCCATGGCTTCAAGGATGCAGGCCATGGTGCTGGCTGTGCCCATCACCATGCAGGTGCCCACCGAGGGAGCGAGACGGCCGCTGATGCGATCGATTTCGGCTTCATCGATCTGGCCGGCGCGGTACTGGCTCCACAGGCGGCGGCAGTCGGTGCAGGCGCCGAGCACCTCGCCGCGATGGTGGCCCACAACCATGGGGCCGGTGGGCACCACGATGGCCGGAATATCGACACTGGCGGCGGCCATGACCTGCGCGGGCAGCGTCTTGTCGCAGCCGCCGATGATCACCACGGCGTCCATGGGCTGGGCGCGGATCATCGCTTCGGTGTCCATGGCCATCAGGTTGCGCAGGAACATGGAAGTGGGATGCGCGAAGCTTTCGTGAATGGAGATGGTAGGGAAGACCATGGGCAGACCGCCGGCCAGCAGCACGCCGCGCTTGACGCTCTCGATGAGGTCGGGCACGTTGCCGTGGCAGGGGTTGTAATCGCTGGCGGTGTTGGTGACGCCGACGATGGGGCGGTCGAGCGCATCGTCGGAGTAGCCCATGGCCTTGATGAAGACCTTGCGGTGAAAAAGCGAGAAGGCGTCGTCGCCGTAGCTGGCCAGTCCTTTGCGCAGACCGATGGTCATCTCGCGATCCTTTCCGGCGTGGATGCGCCGCTATTTTTCCTGGGCGGCGCGGAAGACCTGGTAGCGGGCTTTGTTTTCGGCGTTGGCGGGATAGAGGCCGGGCAGCGCCGCGCCGGATTTAACCTCGCCGATGATCCAGGACTCGAATTTTTCCTGCTCGGCGGCGAGTGGAACGACTTCATCGAGGAGGGCCTGTGGAATGACGACGGCGCCATCGTCGTCGACAACCACCACGTCGCCGGGAAAGACAGCCACGCCGCCGCAGCCGATGGGCTGCTGCCAGCCGACAAACGTGAGCCCGGCCACCGAGGGCGGAGCGGCGGCGCCGTTGCACCAGACGGGCAGGCCGGTAGCGATGACTCCGGCCACGTCGCGCATTACGCCGTCGGTGACCAGCGCGGCGACCTGGCGGACCTGCATGCGCTGGCAGAGGATGTCGCCGAAGATGCCGGCGCCGGCGATGCCCATTGCGTCCACGACGGCGATGCAGCCGGGCGGCATGTCCTCAATGGCGGCTCGGGTGGAGATGGGCGAGGCCCACGACTCGGGTGTGGCGAGGTCTTCGCGGGCGGGAACAAAGCGGAGCGTAAAAGCCGGTCCGGCGATGCGCTTCTGGCCCGGCTGCAGCGGCCGGGCGCCGCGCATCCACACATTGCGCAGCCCTTTTTTGAGCAGCACGGTGGTGAGCGTGGCAGTGGCGATGCCTTCCAGGGTTTCGATTGTTTTTGCGTCCAATGGCATGTGCGTGTCCGTGACAAGTGTTCGCTAGATGCTGGGGATCATGCCGCCGTCCACGCGGATGATGGAGCCGGTGATGTATGCGGCGCGGCTGCTGGCGAGAAACGCTACCGCATCGCCGTATTCGTCGGTGCGGCCGTAACGGCCTACCGGAATGGCGCGCTCATTTTCTGCGACGACCTCTTCGATGCTGCGGTTTTCCCGTTGCGCGCGGGCCTTGTCCAGAGCCTGGGTGCGATTGGTGGCGATGCGGCCGGGAGCAACAATGTTGGCGGTGATGCCGAAGGGAGCAACCTCGCGAGCCAGAGTCTTGGACCAGTTGACGAGAGATGCGCGCAATGCGTTGGAGAGGCCGAGGTTGGGAATGGGCGCGAGGACGCCGGACGAAGTGCTGGTGAGGATGCGTCCGAAACGGCGCTCTTTCATGCCGGGCAGCACGCGGTCGGTGGTGGTGATGACGGAGAGGACCATCGACTGAAATTGCTTTGTCCACAGATCGATGGGCTGGCCGGCGGCGGGTGTGGGCGGAGGGCCGCCGGTGTTGTTGATGAGGATGTCGACGGGACCCAGTTCCTTCTCGATACGCGAGAGATTGGCGTCGATGACCGCGAGGTCGGCGAGATCCCATTCCAGGGCGATGGATCGGACGCCGGTGTGGACCAGCGCGGCCTGCGTGGCGTCAATGGAAGCGCAATGGAGCCCGGCAACGGCGATGTGGGCGCCTTCGCCTGCAAGCGATTGGGCGATGGCCCGGCCGAGCCCTCCGCCGCCGGCGAGAACGAGCGCGATTTTGTTTTTCAGGCCGAGGTCCATGGCTGGAGCCATGATAGCAGCGCGGTTCAGGGCGTGAGATGTGAATGCGCGCTACCAATAGTAGGCGGCAACGACGTGCGGAGGCCCGGCGACGGAGTCAGTGACCGTGGTTCGGATGACGATCTCCAGGTTGCCGTTCTGCCAGTTGGGCGGCGCGTCGCTCAGGCCCTCTTTCAGGTACTGCGGGTGGGAGACGAACTCGCCGGTAGCCTGTGTGCCCTGGGGGCCAATGCCGGCGACGGTGATGGTGAACTGGCCGGTCTTGGAGTCGAGCAGGCGGCTGACGATGCCGAAATCCTCCAGGGTTTCGCCCTGCGGCCCCGAGCGCGTGTGCCAGACGCGGCCGCCGGGAACGCGCTCGTGGATGGAGTAATCCCCGTTGTCTTCAATGAAGGCGTAGTGGAGGTTGGAGGTGAGCTGCATGGTCCACTTGTTATTGAAGCCGCCCACCACCACGGCGGGAGAGTTGCGCAGGTCGGCATAACTGTAGTTTGAGCCGATACGGAGCTGGCTGGGTTTATCGATGTGCCCCAGCAGGGTGGAGATGGCGGTGGCCGCGTAGACATCTCCGGCGGCGACGCCGTAGTCCGTGTAGATGAACAGATCGCCCCAGGTGAGCCGGGTGTTTGGATCGAGCGGGAGCGGGGTATTGGCGCGCTCGGCCTCGGTCTTGAAGGTCCCGGGATGCGTGCGCGAGTAAAGCCGGTAAATGTCTTCGCTGGGGCGGTAGGCGATGGGCTTGGCCAGGCAGATGAGGACGGGCTGGCGGGTGGCGAAGACGGGACTCCAGAACTGCTCGACCACCGACTTCTGGAAGGCCCAGCGGTGTACGGCAAAGGCGGTAAGAGCCGCTGCGCCAGCGAGAACCAGCGCCAGCGCGACGAAGAACAGCGCTCGGCCGCGCCGCCGGACATCAGGCTGGGCGCCGGGCTCGTTCAAGCTGTGCTGCGGAAGCCTTGCCGCGGGAATCGCCGTGGGGCGGGGCTGGAAGACGGGCGAATACGAGCCGACCGGAAGCTCGATGCGGATGGATGAGTCTTCCGGCGAGCTTTGATAGTACTGATCGAGACGGCGGCGAACCTCACCGGCCTGCACGCGAACCACGGGGTCCTCTCCGGTGGCGTAACCGGGCGGACGCTGGAAGACTTCGGTTCCGATGGTGCGCTCTTTGAGTTTTTCCGGGTGGCCTTCCAGTTTGTGCTCGACCACATAGCGCAGAAACTGCTTGCAGCGGCCGGCATGCTGGAAGTAGTGGCTGACCAGAATGTTTTCGAGCTCGCGAAGCACCGCCTCGCGGCTGACCACTTCGGCATCCGTCTGGGCGTGGGTGGCTTCACGGCCCGGCGGCGGTTCGACGAGAGGCTTCATTTTATCCTCACTGGCATCTCAAAGGCGGTCTGCAAGGCGCGGCGTTTCCGCTCATCTTTTTCGATCGGCTTTCTATCAGCCGGCGTTGCGAGCGGTGTGCTCCGGCATGATTCGGTTTGGTCACCCACAGACGTTCCTTACACAAACGCTGTTTGCACAGACGTCGCTTGCTGGGCTTAGGGAAAACGCTTTCCCTGCTATCGGAAACGCTGGATGTGGGTGCCTTGAATCCATCCCGGCTGGCTTGACTGATAGCAGCTTTCCAGCGACGCCAAAGCTGCAACTGTCTGCGCAGAAAAGTAGAAAGGAGGCGGCAGATCGTTGTCAAGAGTGCAATCAGGTTCTTCTGCCTGACGGCGAGGCCGGGTTTTACGGTTTAATTCGAGCTGCGGCTCTTATGCATTCCGCGGATAAGTAGTTTATTATGATATATTTACTGCAGGCCATCCCGCGATATCTGGGAGCGCGGCTGCTCGGATGCAGGCAAGCGCCGGCCTGGCTTCAGCCCCGAGACAGTGGGTTTCCAGCAGTGCTTTCTTACAGTAAGAGCCTTGCTGGCTGGCCGGCGCTTCTCGATCAAAAGACTGAACAAACACTCGAACTTTTCGCGTACTACCGTAATACACCGTGTTTTACTTGTCGCCCTGGCCGGCAAGAGAGAAGCTTTTCCTGTAAATCGCTTTTGTAACCGAGGCGCAAGGACTTGATTCGGCAAACGGCTGGATCGCACGTTCCTTGCGCCGGTGGTCTGTCCGCCGCACGGAGCTGAGCAACAGGAGGAATACGGGTGCTGAAGGTTTTCGATCGCAGGATGATGCTGGTTGCGGGGTTGGGAGTCCTGTTGTTCGGATACCGGGTTGTGGCCGCGGCCCAGACACAGATTGTGCTGCCACGGCATGGGGGGACGATGGTGCTGGAGCCCTACGCCCCGAATATCGTTCGCATCACTCTGAGCTCGGACAAGGCTGAAGCCCTGGCGACCCCAGGCTATGGATTCGTGGGCACGCCGTCGATGACCGGCTGGAGCCACGAGCAGGATTCCAACGGATACGACGTCATTCGATCCGGGCGCATGGTCATCCGCGTGGCCCCCATGAACCTGCCGCCGCCTCACGCAATGCCGCTCGACGCGTTGAATGAGTCGCTGCGTGAGCACTATTTCGGCGGCGGCGGCCCTCGCAGGAATGGACCGCACGATGACACGATCTCTATCACCACGGCGTCTGGAAAGCCTCTGCTGACGATGCGCGGCTGGTCCATGTTCCCCAACCAGCCGGAGGGGGCAGCCGCGAGCACGGAGAATGGGAAAAAAGTTGACCTCGGCTACCATGTTTCCGCAGTCTTCGATTCCCCGGCAGGCGAGCACTACTATGGCCTGGGCCAGCACCAGCAGGGCTTTCTCGACCTCCGCGACCATCGCATCGACTGCTGGCACGAGTATGAGGAGATCGGTGGAGAGACGGTCTGCGTTCCCTTCATGGTGTCGAGCCGCGACTACGGCCTGATCTGGGACAATCCCTCCAAAACCACCGTCGACCTGGGCTTCAACCTGCGGAACATCTGGTCCTCGGAAGTAGGAAACCGGGTCTCTTTCTTTGTGATCGCCGGCGATGATACGGACCAGGTCTATGAAGGCTATCGCCAACTCACCGGCATTGCGCACATGCTGCCCAAGGCCGTCTACGGCTACATCCAGAGCAAGGCGATCTATCCCACGCAGGCCCAACTGCTGGCCGTCGCCAAGGGATATCGCGACCGCCATTTGCCGCTCGATGTGCTGGTGGTGGACTTCCTGAACATGACGAGGCAGGGCGAGATGGATCTCGACCCGGCACGGTGGCCCGATCCAGCCGCCATGAACAAGCAGCTTCATGCAATGGGCATCACGACCCTGCTCAGCGTGTGGCCGCACTTCTCTCCGGGCACGCGCTATTACAACATGCTGCGGCAGAAAGGCTGGCTGGTTCACACCGCGGATGGCGCTCCGGACTTCGGCCACTTCAAGGCTGTGATCGGCCCCAATATCGACACGACCAATCCAGCCGCCGCCAAATGGTGGTGGGGAGCGATTCGGGATCGCTATGTGAAGCCGTATCGCTTCGACTACATCTGGCTGGACGAGACCGAGCCGGACATCGATCCCACTCCGGACTTTTTCTATGTCGGCTCAGGCACCCGCTACTACAACATCTATCCTCTGTTCCACACCGCTTCGGTTTACGATGGATTCCGGCGCGATTTCGGCGACAGTCATCGGGTCTTTTCCCTTGCCCGCGCGGCATATCTTGGAGCGCAGCGGAACGGAACCGTGTTCTGGTCGAGCGACATCCAGTCGACCTGGGACATGCTGAAGCGCTCTATTCCCGCCGGACTGGGTTTTACCGCCAGCGGCATGCCCTATTGGGATACCGACATCGCGGGGTTCTTCTCGCCGCAGATTCCCTCCACGTACCACGCGGCGCATACTCCATTGGTCGACCCTTCGGATGCGCGGGCGAACGTCGACAATTACGAAGATTATCCGGAACTGTTTGTGCGCTGGTTCCAATGGGGAGTCTTCCAGCCGGTCATGCGGGCGCACGGAGAGAGGCAACACAACGAGGTTTGGGCGTACGGCAGCCAGGCCGAGCCCATACTCGAGAAATATCTGCGCCTGCGCTATCAACTGCTGCCCTACATCTACTCGCTCGGCTACTTCAGTTACACAACCGGTGCGCCGTATATGCGCGCGCTGTTCATGGATTTTCCGAACGATCCGCATATAGCGGGAATCGGCGACGAGTATATGTTCGGGCCGGCGTTTCTGGTGGCGCCGGTTACGTCCCAGGGAGCGACGAGCCGCAAGGTGTACCTGCCGGCCGGGAGCGACTGGTACAACTACTGGACCAACAAGCGCCTGAAGGGCGGCCAAACGGTCGAAGCCGCGGCGCCGATCGATACGATTCCGCTGTTTGTGCGCGCGGGGTCGATCCTTCCCCTGGGAAGCACGATTCTGAGTACGGCTGAGCCGCAGTCGATTGCAAGCGTTCGCGTGTACCCCGGCGCGGACGGCGAGTTTACGCTGTTCAACGATGACGGCAAGACCTATGCGTATGAAAAAGGCCAGAGCAGCATTACACATCTGCACTGGAGCGACGCGGCAGGCAAGTTTACCCACGACGGCGCCGCGGCATGGACTGGAGAGGACAACACGGTGGTGACGATTGTGGGGAAGTGATCGAGTTGCGATGCGGCCGGTGGCGTGAACGCCAGAGGCACAGCATGTCGGCAATCCCAGGGACTGAACATGCGGTCGCTGGGGACCCGGGGTAGCAGACCGGCGCGAAGTTTTCTTGGACGGTTTAGCAAAGGAGACCAGTTATGACGAGCACGAATTGTCTAAAGAGGATATTGACCCTTGCCATCTTCCTGGTGAGCCTGGGCGGATTGCAGGCATTTGCTCAGTTCTCAAGCGGCATTGAGGGAACGGTTCACGATACGACGGGAGCGGTGGTGGCCGGTGCGACGGTAACCATGACGGATACACGGCTGGGCGTTTCGAAGTCAACGATGACAAGCCAGTCAGGGTACTTCCGCATCGACAGCGTGGCGGCGTCGACCTATTCTGTGCAGATCAAGATGAGCGGGTTTGAGACGTGGGCGAACTCCGCGCTGACGCTGCAGGTGAGCGAAGTTCGCACCCTGGCGCCGGAGCTGAAGCCGGGAGCGGTATCGACCAATGTGGAGGTTTCCGCAACCGCGGCTACGGTCGATCTGACATCGCCGACAACGGGCTCTGTTATCTCGAATGTGACGTTACAGACTACGCCGCTGACGGGGCAGAACATCTACGGCCTTTCCGCGCTGACGCCGGGCATGACGGGCGCGGGCGTGAGCACATCAGGCAACGACAACTATACGAACGAGTATGCGATCAACATCAATGCCTCCGGGCTTCGCCAGGAAGAGAACGGCTACCAAATTGATGACGCGTATACAAACACCCCTTCGCGCGGCGGCGGCACGTCGATCTCGCCGAATCCGGAGATTGTGCAGTCAGTAGACGTGCGCACCAACAACTTCGACGCGCAGAAGGGAAGAAACGGCGGCGCGACCGTGGACGTTTATACCAATTCCGGCTCCAATGACTTCCACGGAACGTTCGACTACTACTTCACCAATAACTCGCTCAGTGCGACCACGCACTTCTCTAATCCGGTGCCGGTCTTTCAGCGCAATGAAATGGGCGCCACTATGGGAGGGCCGATCCTGAAGAACAAGCTTTTCTGGTTTGGCGCCATCGACGTGCTGCGCTCCAGTGCCGCCGGCGGCGGCCAGTTCACGGTCGAGACGCAGGCCTTCGACAACTGGCTTAAAGGCAGCGCAGAGGCCAATACTGTCGGAGCCCAGGTTCTGCTGTCGACTCCGCCTACGGTGTTTCCCACCACCGGGTTGCAATCGGTCAGCCAGTACAATGCGGCAAACGCTACCCCAGCCTACTTCCCGTTGCCCGCTGATATCGGCTCATTTAACAACGGAAATGTGGTTGGCCTCGCGAATATCGCCTGGTCCACGCCCAAGAACGGCTACCAGTGGAGTTTCCGGGTCGACGACTACCTCGGCAAGAACGACCGCATCTATGTGGATGCGATTCGCACCGACGTTACAGGCGGCCAATATGGGCCGAGGCTGGCGATGGATGGCGGAACGGTCCAATCGTCAGATTTCGTCAATATCAATTGGACGCACACCTTCAACTCTCATCTCCTGAACCAAACCGGCGCGAATATCATCCGTCCCTATGGCGCGAGCCTGGGATTCCCCGACGCCAAGATTCCCTATGTCAACGTGAATGGCGGATTCTCGGGGTACGGAACCTGGGCTCCCGGCAACTTTACCCAGTCAACCTACGGTTGGCACGACGTGATGACGGCCACCGTGAAGACCCACACGCTGAAGTTCGGCGCCGATTTCTTCAATATCCGCGAGGTTGACCACCAGGATGGCGCCTTCGATCGTCCAACCTTCAACTTCGACAGCTTGCTGGACATGGTTCAGGACGAAGCGACTTCGGAGACCGGCACGCACGTCAGCCTTCTGACGCATCAGGAAGCGCCCTACGATCGGGAGTACCGCGAGCTTTACATGGGGTATTTCCTGCAGGACGACTGGAAGGTGATGCCGCGACTCACTCTGAATGCCGGCGTCCGTTACGACACGATGCTCAATCTGTTCTCGATCCTCAGTCCCCATTTGACCAACTTCGTGCTTGGATCGGGCAGCAGCGAGAATGCGCAGATTGCCAGCGGCGCCGCGATACTTGCGAGCGGCACTCATGTGCTGAACCACAATGTGGGGGGTTTCACTCCGCGTGTGGGATTCTCCTGGGATGTGTTCGGCAAGGGCACGACAGCGGTTCGCGGCGGCTTTGGCATGTTCGAGGATCAGCCGCCATACCTGCACATTACCGACCTTGTGTCAGTCAATCTGCCCAACTACTACACGCCTTCAGTGAATGTGCGCGCGGGCCAGCCTACGCCGTCGTTCCAACTTTGCAGCCCACCGCAGGGATGGGATGAGCCCTGCCCGGTTGTGGACACGAGCAACGTTTCGGTGAACTCGAGCGGTGGAGTTTCCATCAATGGCGTCCCGCAGCCCTACGCGGCGAGTCTTGGAGCCTATTCACCCAACCTCAAGATGCAGCAGGTGGAAGAGTGGTCTCTTAGCGTGCAGCAACAAGTGCGAAACGATCTGATCGTGGAACTGAACTACTCCGCATCGGCGGTCCATCACTTGCTGAGCTATAACCCTGACGTGAATCGTTTCGCCGGCGATCTGATTCAGAATAATGGCACGCTGACGCGTCTCAATAACAATTTCGGAGGCATCGGCTATGGCACCTCCGACGGCAATTCGTTTGGCAACGTTGGCTCCTTGGTTGTATCCCGCTCCGGCTCGCACGGGCTGGCGTTACGCGGTATCTATACGCTGGGAAAATCGCTGGATGAAATGAGCAACGCCCAATCGCTCGATGCCAACGGCATTACCAACGAAAACGCCTACCAGATCGAGTCTCAGAATCTCAAATTCCAGCGCGGCCGGGCCGACTTCGACATCCATCAGCAACTCACCGCCGATGGAACCTGGATGGTGCCGAACCACTATGGCAGCATGATGATGAGGAGCGTCCTCGGCGGCTGGCAATTCGGCGGCGTCTGGATCCTGCAGTCCGGGCTGCCCTTCACTGTTTACACGAGCGCGCAATTTCACGGCATGTGCGGCACCGCCGCTGCGCCTGTGGCATGCGCCTCTGGACAACCCTTCACCGTGAATACCGGCGGCGACTACAACGCGGACGGCACGACTTACGACCTTCCTAATGTTCCGTCGCTCGGCCGCCACTTAAGCGGTCAAAGCAAGAGCAACTTCCTGAACGGCGTCTTCGGGCCACCCGTGGGTGGAGCGGCAGCCGCCAAGTTCCCTACGCCGTCTCTCGGGGTTGAAGGGGGTCTAGGCCGCAACACCTACGATGCGCCCGGATACAACCGCCTCGACTTTACCGTTGACAAGTTCTTCGGGGTTCCGTGGTTCTTTGGAGAGAAGTTGAAGATCGAGGCAAAGGGAGAAATCTTCAATATGTTTAATCGCTCCAACCTGTGGACCATGTCCGGAGACCTTTCCACCGGAAACTTTGGACAAGCGACCAATCAGTTGCCAGCGCGCAGCTTCCAGTTGCATCTGCGCGCTAGCTACTGATCTGCTCAACTCAAAAACCGCGCGGCAGAGAATTCGGATCGGCTAGTAGAGGCGAACCGGTTCTCTGCCGCTTAGCTTTTGGTGGCTGTCTTCGCGGCGCTACTGCGACGGCGGCGCGTCCTGCTCCACAAGGCGATAGCGCTTGCGGTCGGATTCCCGCTTCATTGAGTCTTGATGCATGGCGGAAAGCTGCTTGACGAGCGCCCTGATCTCCGGGCTGTCGGCCTGGCCGGAGTGGCGCAGCGCAATCAGCAGGTGGTAGGCCGCGGTTTCATCCGTGGGCGAGTACTTGAGCGCGAGGCGGGACTGCTCGATGGCCAGGTTGTACTGGCGGGAGTGAACGTACATGCTGGCCAGCGTGTCGCGCGCGATAACCAGATCGGGCTTGAGCTGGACGGCGACGAGCGCTGAACGCATGGCCTCCTGAAACTTCGGGCTGCCGACGGCCGGGCCCTGGTTCATGAGCAGCTCGGCGAGCAGATTGTAGAGCAGGGCGCTGCGCGGATGCGCTTTGAGCTGCGCGCGCACCCTGGCCAGGGCTTGATCGGGATTGTTTCGGGAGAGCTCGGCGAGGTCGACGGCATACGCGCCGAGGCTCTGCTTTGAATCAAGCTGCTCGGCCTTGTTGAAGTCGGCTTCGGCCTTGTCGTATTGGGCAAGCTGCGCGTAAAGCAGGCCGCGCGAGATGTAAAGAGCCGGATCGTCGGGAATGCGCGCCAGACCGGCGTTGGTCATATCGATGCCGGTCTGAAAAGAGTCGTGATCGAGGCAGAGCGAGGCGAAGGCGACGTAGTAGTTGGCCGTGGCGGGGCTCAGAACAATGGCCTGTCGCAGCAGCATTGCAGATTTAGGCGTGTTGCCGACGGCCTCGTAGGCTTCCGAGGCAAGGCTCAGGATATCGGGATCCTGCTGATCGGGCATGAGCAGGGGATTGAGCACTTGGATTGCGGCGTCGTTTTGCTTTGCGGCAACCAGCACTACGGCGAGATCGTATTTGAGATAGGGCCGGTCCGGAAGCAGGTCGACGAGGCGCTGAAAAACGGGGATCGCGTCCTGCATGCGCTGCAACTGGACAAGGCAGTAGCCATAGGCTTCAAGCGACGCGGGATGGGACTGGATAGAGCCGGCGCTCAAAAGAAACTGATCGGCCGCAACTTTGCAGTCGTCCTGGCGGCGCTCGAGATTGGCCAGCATTTCGTGCGCAGTCTGGTTCTGCGGATCGGCCTTGAGGATGCGTTCAAGCAGCGGGATGGCGCGCTTGTCGCCGCCTGCATACAGCAGTTCCACTTCCCCCTTCAATGCGGGCGGGTAATTGGGATCGAGAGCCAGCGCCTTGTCGAAAGCGGCAAGCGCATCGGGCGATTTCTGCTGGATGGAAAGGATGATGCCTTCCAGGGTCCAGAGCTTGAAGTCTCTGGGGGAAGCCTTCAAATCTGACCTGGTTAATTGCAGGGCCTGGTCGTAGTCGTGGGAGCGGATTAGCGACTCGATGGGCGCGACTGGGCTGCCTTTGGGCTGTGCGCGAAGGGTGAAAGAGCCGGCCGCCATGAGGAACAACAAGCAGAGAGTGTGAGATCGGAAGGGCCTGTTAATCCGCATAGATGAGAGTCCCGTGTGCCAGGTTGGGATGCACACATTATCGCAAGCCGGAGGCAGCCTGTGCCTGGCGATTTACAATTCGCACTGCGGTTCGAACATGGTGCGGCAAGGAGTGTGAAGAATGCGCATGTTTGCAACCCTGCTTCTTGGCGGGTTGCCACTGACGGTGATGGCGCAGGCTGGTTCCGCGCCGGCATCGATCCAGGTGGACCTGAACAGGCCGGTGGGACCGTACACGCCGATCTATCGCTGGTTCGGCTACGACGAGTCGAACTACACATCGATGCAGTATGGCAGGGAGCTACTGGGCGAGCTGCACGATTTAACTCCGGATCCGGTGTACATTCGCGCCCATCATCTGCTTACTTCAGGCGACGGCGTGCCGGAGCCGGTGGATGGGTATATCGATCTGGATGAAGACAAGCCGGGACTGGGGCTCACGGTAAATGAAGAATCGCTGCGGCGCTTCAAAATTATCGAGTAGCGGCTTTTCCGACGCGTGCCGTGATGCGCGATATTACTTGGTTTCAGGAACAAGCTCGAAGACGTGCGGCAAGGGCTGGGCTGATTTGCGCTGCTCTTCGGCGAGAATGGAATTTTTTTCGTCGATGGCTTTGGTGGCGCCGGCGGCGTCTGGAGCCTTGGGGTCTTCGATAGCCAGAATGAAGTTGGCCCGATCGAGTTCGGTGCGCTCGAGCTCATCGCCGTCTACATCGCGCGCCTGGCTGAGCATGGGCGTGGAATAAAGCGCAAGGTTCACTCCGGCGGCCAGCTCTTCGCGCTTGAATATTGCAATGGCATGATTGTCGATCTTCAGCGTGTAGCGCGCCGCCGTCAGGTGGTCGACGCCGAGCATCTGCTGATCCATTGCTGCAAGGTTGGAGATGCCGAGAACGAATCGGATCATGCCGTTGTTGAGGTCGAGCGGCAGCGGCAGCGCGTCGTCGGTCTGCGTCCATTGGAGTGTGCCGGCGCTGAGCGTGAGACCGGAGACGCCGGCATTGACTGCGGCGATGAGGCTGGGCGGGCCTGCGTCGAGGTGTACGCTGCTCACGATGGGCGACACGTTCCATGAGCGTGCCAGCGCGGCCGCCATGACCCAGTGCGCGGCTTCAGAGGGATGGATGCGGTCGGGAACGAGCAGGCCCGCGAGCGCTGGATTTTCTCGCATGCCCGCCCCGGTGAGATCGGTGACGGGCGTGAAAAAGTCGCAGAAGCTGAGATGCGAAGACGCGGCCAGTTCCTGAACGAATGCCGCGTGGCGCGCGACGACCTGGCCGTAGTGCGGAAACTCGGTTCCATGCGTGAGCTCGTCGTAGGGCGTGGGCGAGATGAGCGTGATCCTGGCTGCGGGCAGAGTGGTCTGGATTGCATTGAGCAGCGCACGGTACCCGTTTTCGTAGATGTCGAGATACTTCTGGTTGAACGGCATGTAATAGCCATCATTCATGCCCAGCATGATGGTGACAACGGTGGGTTGGCGAGGGAACAGATCGCGCCGGAGGCGAGTGGGCGCGTCCCCGGTGTAGCCGCCGTTGACGGTGTCACCGGGCACGCCGGCGTTAAAGAAGGCGATGCGCAGGCGCGGGTAGCGAGTTAGAAAAATGTCTTCGACAAAGCGCGTGTAGTAACGCTGCGCGGTGATGCTGTCTCCATAGAATGCAACGCGGTCGCCTTCGTGCAGCGCCAACTGCTGCGCAGGCGCGAGCAGCGCGGCGGTGAGGAAGAAGAAGAACAAGAGCCTCAAGCGGAGCGGCATGGTCATGCAGGATGTACCTTCCGTTGCCCGGCGGTCAGTATTCGACCACGTAGGCACAGCCTTTCAGCGTGACGGGATCTTTTTCCGACGAGTGGAAGCGGATGATGAGCGGAATTCCCGGCGTGAGATCGCGAACGTCGATTTCGCCGAGCGCCCAGCTCATGCCGCTCCAGACAATCTTGTCGTAATCGAGGTTGATGGGGATGGGACGCCCGGCCTGCGTGGCGGAGAGCGCGAAAACCTTAGCCATGTTCTCGCCGTTTGGAGGACCGCCGGCCCAGGTGCGGCGCAGATGGCCGTCCGGTGTCATCTCCTGAAGGATCACGCGCAGAACTCCGCGGATGGGCGGATCGACAGAAGCCTGAACGGAGCCGCGGACGGTGGATTGAAAGGCGACAGGATAGGGCTCGATGGCGCGCGGGATGGTCACATCGTCCTGCACGCCGAAGCCATATTTGTTCGACGCATAGGCGCCATAGCCCACCATTGCCATCTGGCCGGGGCCGAGCGTGATCTGGTTGCCGCTCAGGCGCGGCTCAAAGCCGGCATCGCGGAATTGAATGCGACCAGTGCCGAGCGGCGACTGGTTGGGCGCGAGTTGAGGGAGCTGGATGGCGGCGACAGACTGGGCGGGATTGACGACGACATAGACCGCGCCGCGCGTGGTAACGCCGCCGAAGCCGTATGGCTGCACATCGCCGGGGATGCCGCCGAATGTGTGTATGCGGCCCAGGCCCTGCAACTCAAAGAAGAGCGATTGCGCGCGCGCCATCCACTGCACGTCCTTGCCCTGGATAAGCTCGAGGTTGCCATGGATGGTGTTAACCCATCCGCCGCGAGCCATCATGAGCAGGTAGGCGCCCTTCCAGGCATGCAGGCCGCGATAGTAGATGGTGCCGGTTTTGCCGATCATGAAGCCGGTGGAGTCAATGCGCTCGAGCGGAAAGCCCAACTGCTCGAAGCGGCGCACCATGTGGTCGCTATAGATGTCCATGGAGCGCCAGAAGCTGGACTCGGGCACGTCGGAAGGACGCGGGTCGCCGGTGTATTCCATTTGGAAGACTTCAAGCCAGCGCAGATCGGTGGGATCGCTGAAGGGCAGCGGCGAATAGGTGTTGTCGAGCGTGCCGCCGAATCCGTTGAATGCGAGCAGCACGGCGTCGGGATTTCTTCTGCGGAAGGCGCGCAGCGCTTCACGGAAAGCTGTGGCGTTGCGCTCCCTGATTTCGGCTTTGCTCATTCTGGCCGCGTCGGCGGGCGTGGCGGCGGTCATGTCGACGAAGTCGAACTTGAACATGCGGATCCCATGGTCATACCAGAACTGCAGCGCGCTCATGAAGTCGGGCAAAAAGCCGCCGTCAAAAAACGACATCGCGGTACCGCTCGCGTTGAGCGAATCTTTCCACGCCGGCGCAGCCTGTATCTTGACTAGGGTGTTGGTGCTGAACCAGAGGCCGGGAAGCACGCCGTTCTCGCGGCACTTGCTGATCCAGGCGTCGGGACCGTTGGGCCAGTTGGGTTTGCGCCAGGTGCGATAGGCGCCATTGGGCGCAAACCAGAAGGCGTCCATCATGTAGTAGTCAAAACGGACGCCGCCGCGCTTGAGTCGCAGCAACTCGCCAAGCTCGCGCATGGCCAGGGTCTCTGTGAGCGGAATGTTGTCAGAGAGCTCGTCGTACGACGACCAGTTGTTGTAGACGGAGATAGGCGCGGCCAGCGCCGGAGGCGGCGGTTCATTTTGCGCGAGCGCGGTGCAGGCAGCGATGCAGAGCAGCGTGAAGAAAGCGGTGAGGCGCGCGGCAATTCTCATGGACCCTCCGTGATGGCGGCCTGCATGTGGGAGTAGCCGGGCCGGCCCAGGCGCGCGCGAACCGCGCCGCCGAGCGTAACTGCATTTTGAAAGCCTTGCCACTCGGCGAGTGTTTTGCCTTGCGGCGAAACCAGCCGGATGGCGCCGGCTGCCCGCGCGTCGGCGGCGTTTTCAAAATGCAGCGCGCCGGGATAAACGGAGTCGAGATCGCGAATTGCATTGGAGAGCGCCTGGCTTGCGGCATCGCCTTGCAGATGGACAACGACGCTGAGGTGGCTGGGCCCGTACTGGCCGGCCAGGCTGCGCAACACCACAAGCTGCGCGCGGGTTTCTGCGGCGAGCAGTCCGTCCCGATCGAGATTGGCACGCAGAAAAGCCTCGATGCGCAGGTGCGCGGCAGGTGAGGCGGCCTGCGCGGGAGCCTGCACTGAGCTGCCGGCCTCATAGCCTTTCGCCTGCAGAGCCGCGAGTGAAGCGTTCTGAAGGCCGGGCGCATCGAAGAGCGGCTGGCCGCCGAGAGTGTAGATGTTTTTCGACGAGGCCCACGGCCGGGTGATGCGGTAGATGAGAGGCGAAGTTGAAGCGATGCGATTGGCTGCGAACACCGCGGGAGGGCCGTCGAACGCGGCGTCATTGACGATGGCCGCCGCGCCGGGCACGGGCGGCTTCCATTGGATAGTGTTGCGCTCAAAAGCAAGCCCGCGGATGACGCCGCCGTTCCACGTGTGCATGTAGACTGCGCCCTGCAGCACGGCAAGACGCGGACTGCGCGCATTGTCCATGCAGAGATTGTCGCGCACGGCGCTGTCGCTGGTGACATAGCTGGCGGCAAAGACAGCGATGCAGTATCCCTGCGTGTCATGCGCATAATTGCGCTGGACGATGTTGTGCGTGTTGTCCCAGTCGATGTCGTATGCGCCGCCGTCCACGCCGGGGCTGTCGGTCAGGTAGGCTTCGTTGTCCTCAACCGTGCAGGTATCGCAGGTCCAGGTCCAGATGGCGTTGGGCGTGCCGATGGTCTGCGTGGGCTGCATGCCGGTTTGCCAGGCGGCGCTGCTCCGGATGACGCTGTCCGTGTCGCGGAACAGGACGATGCCGTCGCCGTAGACGTCGTGCACGGTGGAGTTGCGGATGATGACGCCGCTGTTGAGCGGTGCATTGGGCGGATAGGCATAGTTGCCGCCGCCCACCAGGATGCCTGCCCAATGATCGGTGTGGGCGGCGTCGACGCCGTCGATGAGCACGTTATGGAACACGGCGGCGGGACCGCTGGGGCCAACGACGACGAGGCCGTTGTCCTTATTCTTCATGGCGCCGCCAGAAACGTTGTGGACATAGAGATTCTTGAGCGCGATATCGCGCAGCGGGCCCTGGTCGCCGCTGACGAAGATGCCGTAGGTGTCCGCGCCGGAGAGGTCGAGCGAGTCGATCTGCCAGTATTGCTGATTGAAGAGCAGCAGAACCTGGCGGGCGCTGCGCGGCGCCACGATGCGCGGGCGAGGGCCGAGGCCATAGGCGGTGAGACGAATGACATGGCCCTGGCTTCCAGAGCCTTGCGGAGCGAAGCTGCCTTGACAGACGGTGCCGCGAGCCAGAGCGATGCGATCGCCGGGCGCAAAGGCGTGTGCCTGGGCAGCCGCCAGCGAGTTCCATGGATGCGCTTGAGAACCGTCCCCGGGCGCTGGAGCCGAGCAGTCAACGAAATAGGAGCGGAAAAATGCGTGGGAGAAATTGCCTGCGGATGAGCCTGCGGTCGCAGTCTGGGCGCGCGTGCGCATTGAACCATGCAGCAGGACGAAGAGCAGCAGCAGTGCGATCATCCCTACGATCCGGCCCGGAGCGAGTGAGCGAAGACTGGACAAAAGGCGGACCATCAATTTGAAATCCCCAGGGCGCGATACGGTTGACGCGCGCAACGCACGGCGGCGCCCACGAGTCATGCGTAGGTCGATTGTCGAGAACCCGCCGGTTAAAAGTCCAGCCGAATAGCGAATTGACCCTGGCGCGGGTTGTCCTGGACGCCGAGAATCTCGCCGAAAGTGCTGGTATTGATACCTGCATGCGAGCCGCCGCAGCCGTCGATGTTGTAGTAGTGGCGGTTGAGCAGGTTGTAGAAATCGGCGCGCAGGGAGACGACATATTTTCCTTCGGGGCCGACCCGGTTGTTCTTGAGGAAAGTAGCATTCTCGTTGGCCTGGCCGGGGCAGCGGAGACGCGAGTCGGTGGGCGACGGCGGCAGCACTCCGGGATCGGGATTGGAGGCCACGCTTGGCGGCATGTAGAAGTCCTGCGGCGGGGCCTGCATACCGGAAGACACCGGGACATATTTTCGCGGGTTCGATGGGCCTTTGTAGCTGGTAACGTTGAAGACCGGATAGATGTCGCCCCAGAGCGGGTAGTAGGGATTGTTTGCGCCCACCATGAATGGCTGGCCGGTGTAGTAGCTCACCACTCCGGCAACGGTCCATCCGTTCACAAGCGTGTTGACCAGCGGGCCCTGGGTAGCCATCCAACGGCGACCCTGGCCAAAGGGAAGCTCGTAGCTGGCAAAACCTTTGACAACCTGCGGCAGATCGTAGCCGGTAAGGGCGTGGGCTGCCTGGCACATGTTACTGAAGTCCTGCACGCCGGTGTAGTAGCCATTGTCCTCGGCCTGCGCGGTGTAGGAGTCGCCCTCCTGGCGCGACCAGTCGTAGCTCATGTCCATGGTGAGGCCGCGGCCGGTGCGCTTGACGACATCGACGACCAGCGAGTCATAAAAGCTTTGACCGAGCGGCAGGCCTGCGTATTGCAGATTGGGGTAGTACCAGTAGTTGACCTCGGCCGAGGCCATCTGCGGGAGCGGCGCGATGGCGGCCAGCGCCGGCGCGCAGAAATAAGGATAGGGAAAGGGAACTCCCATGCTGGCTGCCGTGCCCGGATCGCAGACATAGTTGCTATAGGCGTTGAGGCCGGGGTTGTTGCGCACCAGATTCACGAAGTCCGAGGTGCTGCCTTCGTTCCAGGCCAGGGCCGCATCCGTCAGGCGATGGCCGCGGTTGCCCACGTAGTCGATCTCCAGGCGCGTGTTCGGAGTGATCTGCTGCTGGATGCCGAAGTTGAAGGCCTCACTGTAGCCAAGGCGCAGCGAGCGGCGATCGACTTCCACCGGGAAGGGATACATGGTGGAGGGATCGGTGGCCAGGGTCGCCTTGGTGACTACGCCGGGGTAGTTGAATGTTCCTCCCGTGAGAGGCCAATTGAAGTTGTTGGCGGAGCTGGAGCCGAGCTGCGGCGCGAATCCGTCGGGAACGCCGGAGTAAAACGCGATACCCACAGGGTTGAAGACAAGGCTATAGGATGCGCGTAGAACCACGTTGGGAAAGAGCTGGTAGGCGATGCCTAGAGAGGGACCGTAGTTGTTGGGGTACTCATTTTTTTCAAAGCTGTCACCGCCGCCTTTTGCAAAGACCAGCGAGCCCGGAATGGCCGCGCCGTAGTTGGGCTCGAGCTGCGGGTTTACGACGGTGGGGTCAAAGTTGGCCCAGTTGCCGTACTTCTCATGGAAGCGCGTGTTGTAGTTCCAGCGCAGGCCAAGGTTCATGGTGAACCGCGGCGTGACCTTGTAGCTGTCCTGAGCAAAGAGAACGATGTTCTTCTGCCGGCCGTAGAGGTTGTAGGGCACGGAATCGGTGGCGTTGTTGACCAGGCCCAGCTCATAGCTGGCGAAGGCAAAGCCGTCATAGCCGGCGCCCGCGCAGCCCCATTGGCTGCCGCAGGAGGTGGGGTTGTAAGCGAATTTGAATGAGTAGGCTCCGCTGCCCGAGCGGCTGTCGACCTCGTGGGCGATGAACTGGCCGCCAAAGCTCATGGTGTGGCGGCCTTTGTTCCAACTGAGCGTGTCGCCGGTGGTGATGATGGCTCCGGATGTGTCGCCCTGCCAGGTGTTGCCGATGAAGGTTTCACTCACGCCGACGTTGCCGTTATCGGAAAACGAAATTTCAGGGAAGGTGGTGGCTCCGGTGCTGCCAAAGCCCACCTGCGAATTCCAGTCCGCGGAATCGGCGGAGGTGCTTGCATTGTCGTCAAAACTGTCGGTGAAGTTGACGACGTTGAGAAGGTTGGGCGAGAAGGTGTGCGTCTCGCTGATGCGGTACTGCTGCTGCGTGTACTGCTGAATGCGCGCGTTCGAGAGCGGGCCGCCATTGTCGGTTCCCGCGGCCCACACGCCGCCGCCGTCGTCGAGCGTGCGCGGCTTGTGGTCGTAGATCCACGAGCCGGAAAGGTGGTCCTGTTCGCGCAGCACGTGATCGAGCTTTACGACGAACTCATTGGGCGTTTGGCTCGGCGTGTTGGACAGCAGGGTTCTCTCGTTGCTGACCAGTCCGCCCAGCTCGGGAGCGTAGCTCGAATAAAGGGTATTGATCTTTTGCGCAATGGAGCTGATGCGCCCTTGCGGGATGGCGTTGTTGGTGAACTGATTGCCGGTTTGCGGATCGTAGATCATGCCCACCTGGGCCTGCACGTTTTGCCCGGCGTTATTCATCACGATGAGTGGAAGGCCGGGAACGCCGTTATGGTTCCCGGTATTGCTGCACAGGTCGGGACTGCTGTTCCAGGTGCAAAGGGTGGGCCCGAGCAGGGCGCTGAAGTCGCCCTGTAGAAAGGCTGGAGTGGGCACGGTTGCCCCGCCGCCATTCAGCCGGTAATCTATGGATTGGAAACGCTCGAATGTGCCAAAGAAGAAGGTCCGGTTGCGGCGAATCGGGCCGCCGAGGCTGAAGCCGTAGTCCCAGGCGCGCTCCTTGGGTTTTTCGTCGCCCACATTGTCGTTGGTCCAGGTGTTGGCGTCGAGCAACTCGTTGTGGCCGTAGAGAAAAGCCGATCCATGCAGGGCGTTGCTGCCGGACTTGAGGTTGAACGACATGACGCCGCCGCCGGTGATGCTGCTCTGGGCATCCAGGCCGCTGGTCTGCGCTTGCAGCTCTTCGACGGCTTCCATGCTGGGGCCGCCGTCCATTGAGTCGCCGCGAATGTTGGAGGTGCCGGAGGTGCCGTCGATGGTGTAGTCCTTGGTAAACCACTGGCCGCCGTTGACCACCGCTCCGTAAGGCGAGCTCACAAGCGAGTAGCCGGGCGTGATGGCGACGGCGAAGTCTTCCACAAACCGGCCGCCGCCATAAATGCTGAGCGGCAGTTGATTGACCACGTCGGCCTTCATGTTGGTGCCGACCGATGCGGTGTCCATATCGAGGATGGGCGCATCGCTGGTGACGGTGACCGATTCGCTGGCGGCGCCGACTTTGAGGACGGCGTTGATGCGGGCCACCTCGGTGGAGTTGAGCGTCATGCCCGCGCGCACAAAGGACTCGAAGCCGGTTTTAGTGAATTCGATGGAGTAATGGCCGGGGAAGAGATTGGGCACAACATACAGGCCGTCCGCGTTGGACACGGATCGAGCGGGAACATTGGTGTCGGTGTTGGTCACCACGACCTGCGCGCTGGGCACAACGGCGCCGGTGGAGTCCGTCACCGCGCCGGTGATGGATGCGCGGTTGGCCTGCGCGAAGGCGCTTCGGCCGGCAAAGACCGCAACAACTGCGAGAAGCGAGAGAGAAAACAGTCCGATTGTGCGCGCGGATTTCATAGAGCCTCCTGCATATTTGTCCAATTCCGGTTTCCTGTCATTGATTGCCTCCGGAAGCCGGAACGGCGGCTTCCTGCAGTCTGACTTCCACCACGCCAATGGCGCCGGGAGTCATGGTAATACCATTTGCATCGGCGCGGGTTCCCACAATCTTCTCATTGGCCGAGTAGAAGAGCGTAAAGGAGCCGTTGCCCTCGTCGATGAGGCCGAGCGGCGTGCGTACTTCGCCGGCCCAGACGCCTGAGCCGGACTGCACGACAAGCGGCCGGCCGCGAAACCAGTGGACGCCGTCGCCGGAAAACGAGTAACCGATGGCGTTGGGCTGATGATCGTCGTAAACCGCAACGTAGGCGCCTCCGGCCAGGCGGGAAACGATCGGGTTTTCAATGAATCGCGGCTCGATATGAAGCGGGTTGAGATGGGAGCACCGGGTCCAGGGACCGCCAAGGCTGGTGGCGCGCGCCAGGCCCACTTGCCACAAAGCGATGGGCAGGGTCTGGGTCTGCGCGCTGCCATAAAGCGCGTACCACGAGTTGTCGACGAGGTAGGGAAAGAAGGAGTCGGTGCCCTGCAGACCCTCCCATGGGTCGGAATCTTTTCCGCGCTCGAGAACCACGCCCGCATCCTTATAAGGGCCGCCGATGCCGTCGATGCCCGGCGTGGTTGAGACAGCACGCCAGATGCGGCCCTCATGGTTGGTGAGCCACTGGTGTGGGGTGTCGGGCGCGGCCTGATAAGCCACGTAAAACAGGTTCCAGCGCTCGCTGTGCGGGTCAAAGACCGGCATGGGAGACCACAGCGCGGCGCGTTGATCAGTGCCCGTAAAGTTGCCGCTCGAGGCCCGGAGCGTGGCGATGCGACGCCAGTGCAGACGGTCGCGGCTGGTCCAGTGCGCAAGCTTCATTCTCACCCAGTGCGGATCGCCCACCATCTCCGACGTGAAGAGGTGGTAGACGCCATGGAGCTTGATCACGCGGCCGCCCTCGAATCCATACTTGTTGCCCTGGGCGCCGGCGGAGCGCGTTGTGAGCACCGGCGCGTTGAACTGCCGGGTCACAACAATGGCGCGGTCAGCGGCGCTGAGCGACGATACTGCAAATGCGAGAGGCAGGATCGCCAGGCAGTGAAGGCATTTCGACAGTGCCGCGATGTTCATCCATCTCCTGTGCGCGCCCGCTCCCATGCGCGCCCTATGGGCGGGGTGCCACACGGGCCTGCCGTGGCGAGCTGCAAGAGGGAAACCGAATGCCGGCATCAGGTGGCTGGAAAGCAGTTTTGCTGACCGTCTTGTTGTAGGTCCATGGTGCGGCATCTTCAAGGTAATTGAGGTTATGTGCGACGTTAAGGAATCCGCGGACTGTCGTTGTCTCCATGCCAGCCTGCCCTCGGAAGCTAAATCCAGCACCCTTCAAGCCATCGACTTGCGAGGACGCAATTTTATCGACCCCTGCTGACGGGTTTCTGCACAGCCCGGCGGCGCCGCTGTGTATTGCGGTCACGCCGGGCAGGCAAGCTAGCTGTTCCTGGGCACTCTCTGCCGGTGCGATGCGCCAGCAGGATAACGCGAGTTAACGAGTGGAATAACCGTTATTTGAGGGATTGCTAGTGGGTTTGAGCCTGCCGATGGTGAACTTGACAGTGGACAGATAGGGGAATTACGTTGGTTTTCGGTCTGGCGAAGGCGTCGAAGCAGTTCCGGAATCGTGTAGGGGCGCGGTGTAAATCTCCTCAAGTGTTACAGCCGTTCCGCAATCCGCTTCCCGGCCCTGGGAGCTTGCGTTTGACGTCTCGACCCAATTCGGCGAATGGATTCTCGGTTTATGAGAAGCGCGAAGAGCTTCGCCGGGTTCTGCAGAGCAGGCACTTTGCTAACTCGCCCAAGAAGATCCGGTTTCTGGAATTTATCGCCGAGCAAACCTTTCAGGGCAACAGCGAAAAACTGAACGAATACCTGATCGGGACCGAGGTCTATGACCGCGGCGTGGACTTCGATCAGCAGCGGGACCCGATTGTGCGGGTGCAGGCGCATGACATTCGCCGGCTGCTGAAAAAGCACTATGAGTCTGATGGCACGCAGGGCGTGATACGGATGGATCTGCCTCCCGGACATTATGTGCCGGTGTTCAGCCGAGTAGAGCCGGTTGAGGCCGATGAGAGCGCGGCGCCTGCGGCGGAGTCCGCGGCGGAAAAAGCCTGGAGTGATCCCGGCAAATCGGGCGATCCCGGCAAATCAAGCCATTCCGACAAATCGATCCATCCCGCACATCTGGCGATTACGATTGCGCTGGCGGCGGGCTGCGTGGTGCTGGCCGTGCTGCTGGCGCGGCGCGGACAACAGGATGTGAATGCGGTGCAGATTCGGCGAACCGGCGCTGCGCTGCCGGCGAATCTGGACTGGTTCTGGCGGCCGTTTCTTCCGCCGGCTGCGGCGCCGCTCATCGTGATCCCCAACCACCCGTTGCTGCGTGCCGCTCATGGCGGCGACAGCGAGCAGACCTGGGCTCGCGGGCACTATATACCCAAGGCAAGCCTGCCGGAGTTTCGCGACACCATCCACTTCAGAGAGCTGAAGCGATTTGTCTTTGTGCCTTCGCTCACGGATTTCACTTCGGTAGGAGAGACGATCGGGCTGGTCGACTTGTGTGAAATGTTCTTTCGCGCCGGCGATTCGTGCCCGGTGCGGCAATCGCGTCTTCTGAACTTTGAAGAGATCAAGAACAATAATGTCATTTTGCTGGGCGGCAATCAGTCCTGGAGCGGACGGGTATTTTTGAATGTGGAAGGCTTTCAGTTCCAGGATGGCGTGATTCTCAATCGAAGCCCGCGGCCCGGCGAGAAGCGGGTTTACAAGCCGGAGTTCGATCCGGTAACCAACCAGCTCAGGCGCGACTATGCGCTGGTGCTTATGCTGCCGAATGAGAGAAAAGAGAATCGCGTCCTGTTGATCTACGGAATCTATACCCAGGGCTCGCAGGCGGCCATCGAGTTTGTCACCAGTCCTGAGCTGATGTCGCAACTGCGCGCGGCACTGGTCGGGCTATCGCCGGATCGCAAGACCATTCCGCAGTACTTTCAGGTTCTGCTGACCACGACGGTGGAAAATGGGGTGCCTGGCGACACCTCGATCGTCGCCGTGAGGAAAGTTGCCAACTGAGCGCGGCTGCAAGCAGGCCTACTTTAGAGGAGGCGCGGCTGAAAAGCGCGCAACTGCTGTGGGCCGATTCTGAAAATCGCGTTGCGTTTATTCTCCCTTGGCCGGCGCCGCAGCCGACGACGGCGTGAGCGCAATCGGCTCGATGTTCCAGCCATCGATGTGGATCACCGGCGTTGCTGCGTCGGCTGGCAACAGCGCGGTGAGCGTCGTGGTTTCGCCGGGCGTAAGCTCGATCCAGTTGTCAGACCAGAAGACGGGAGCGATGAGAGCCCCGGAGCCGGTGCGCGCCGCTGCGCGAATCTGGAACGCAAGGGCCTGCGATGGATTGGAAAGCTCGACGCGAACGCGCGGTCCCTGCGTGGTCTGCTCGATTGTGGCGGTGGCGTGGAGCTGCGCGGCGGGCAGTTTGGTCAGCGCCGTCAGGTCCTCGTAGCGTTCGGCGGGCGTGTGCGTGTAGTCGGTTCGCGCCCAGTCGAATGAGGTAAGTGTGCCCGGAACCCAGTAGAAGTTGCGGCTCACCAGATGTCCGCTGGAATCTGTCAGCTTGAGGTCGATGAAGAAAATGCGCTCCGGGCTGGTGAAGAGCTTTTGCGGAATCACGAGGATCTGCTGCGAACTGTCTGGGGCCGCGGCAACATTCGTCTGCGCCGTGTACAGCTCTTTCCATCCCAGCCCGTGTACATCCACGCTTGCGTGCAGTCCCTCGGCGGCGTTGTAGGTGCTGTTGACTACCACGATCGAACCGTCATCGTAGGAATACTGGATGTGCAGCGGCTCGCAGGCCTTTCTGGTTGCAAAGTAGCCAGCGCCGGCGTCGAGATAGTAGTCGTAAAGATGCCAGATCATCGAAGGCCACGCGTTGTTCAGCATCCACTGAATCACTCCAGTGGAAACGTATTTGTTCCTGCTGTAGGACTCGAACATGGCCCGTTCGGAGTCGTACTCCATCGTGGAGGCCATGCGCTCGTAATCGGCAGCCGATTGAGGCTCGGCGTAGATCGCACTCATCGCCTCATTGAAGACTTTCAGGTTGGTGAACTCACCGCCGCCGTTGTGATATTCCCAGTCCGGACCAGGCGGCCATGCATTCGGATCGGAAAGAAATTTTTCGCGGCTGGCCAGAGAGGGAATCGCAGGGCCGGGGCTAGTTTCTGTGTTGAAGCCGAATGCGCCGCCATTGTGGCGATCGAGATACCAGTAGCCGGGCTCGACGTAGTCGTAGGGACCGGACATCTTGACTCCGCTCGGCCCCGAGTTCACGGTATTGGTTTCGGACGCGGAAGCCAGTGTCGGATTGGGCCAGTGCGTCTCCGCCTCGACTTTCAGATAAGCGCTCTCCACATCCGCGGGAGGCGCATTGTCGCTGCCGTTCAGCCACACCAGCAGACTTGGGTGATAGCGCAGACGGAGCAACTGGGAGTGCAGCGAAGCCGTCGCAATCCGCAGGTCGTCAGGAGTCCACGTGCTCCAGCGTTCCCAGTGATCGCAGCAGCACCAGCCCAGCATGACCAGCACGCCCTGCTGGTCCGCCAGATGAAAGAACTCCCCGGTTTCGAGCTTGCCTTCCAGGCGGATGGTGTTGAGGTGCATGGCGCGCACCATGCGGAACTGGTCGCGCAGGTTGTCATCGTTGCTGCGCAGCAGCATGTCCTGCGACCAGCCTGCGCCGCGGATGAGGATGGGCTTGCCGTTCACGCGGAACAGGCGCGCGCCTGTCGCCGTGAGCTCCGAGGTGACTTCACGAAAGCCGAAGTCGACGGCCTGCGAATCCGTTTCGCCGCCCGGATCGCTAAAGCTCATCGTCAGCTTTTCAAGATGCGGCTCGCCCATTTGATAGGGCCACCAGGGTCTGGGATTGTGGACATGCAGCATGGGAAACTGCGCGGGCGTGAAGACGACGGTCTTGTCCTCATTCGCGGCGAGTTCGATCGACTGCTCGAAATGAATGTCGGCTGCCGTTCCGCGGACGACGCCCTTTATCGCATGATCCGCGCCGTTGTGCAGCTCGGCATAAACGGTCAGGTCGGCGGTGGCCAGCGATGCGTCGGTGAAGTGAGTAACGGCCATGGGCGAGCGCAGCGTGACAGCGCCGGTTTCAACCAGATTCACTTCGCCCCACAACCCCATGTCCTTATCCGGAGGGCAGGGATTCCAATCGACCCAGTTGATGCCGAGATCTTTCTCTGTTGGCGCAAAGGTTTCTACCGCTAATACGTTCGTGCCGGGTTTAAGAAAGCTGGTTACATCGAAGTCGTAAGTGCGATAGGCGCCGGCGATTGCCGTCTCGTCGGCGACGCGATGGCCGTTCATCCACAGCTCGCCGCGATAGTTGATGCCGCCAAAGTGAAGCCAGAAACGGCGGCCATGTCCGGAGGATGCGGGCGCGGCAAACTCGGTGCGATACCACCATCCGCAGCGGTAGGGGCTGTCCTTGGGCATGGGCAGATTGGAAAAGTCCTTGCCGATCGGATAGCCGGTTCCGGGAAGGTTGCGCAGATTCATGCCGAAGTATGGATCGGGCACGGCCTTATCGGCAGCCTGCGCCGCCAGCACCGTGCTGGGAACCGTGGTCGCGAGCCACGCGCCGACTGCAAAGCCGGGCTCGGAGATGGCTGCGCCGTCAGCATGCAGAGTGCATGCCGAGGCGAGACGCCAGCCGTTGTGCAACGCCGTGGCGTCCGTTGCCTGTGCCGCAACGGGAAGGGCCAGCATGGCCAGCAGGCAAAACACCCGCATGGGTTTCGCGCGTCGAAGCATGTTGTGAGGTTCCCTCATGGTCGTTTCAATCATTTGTGTGGCCCATTCAAACGTTTGAATAAGGAAGCGTTTCTAGGATGCAATTGTCTCGCGCCGGCGGCGCCCGGACATTTTTGCCGCGCGGCGCTGGGCCGGCGCGGAGACGGTGGACATGCGCACCACCAGCTCCGGGCTCGTCCGGTGCAGCAGTGAGCCGCCGTGCTTGCGCGGAGCTCTGCGCAGTTCTTCGAGTACGCGCCGCGCCGCTTCGAGTCCCATCTCCCGGAGCGGCTGGCGGATTGTAGTCATCGCCGGCGTGGCCACCTCGGCGGGCAGAACATCGTCGAAACCCACCACCGAGCAGTCCTCGGGAACGCGCACGCCGGCCTGGCTCAGCCCGCGAACCACGCCAAGCGCCGTCATGTCGTCAAAGGCAAGCACCGCGGTGAAGGGAACTCCCTCGGCCAGCATCGATTTCGCGAAGCGCGCGCCGCCTTCAAATCCGGACATCGGATTGGACAGGCCAGGGAGCTGGAACACGAGCCGCTCGTCGAGGCATACACCGGCCTGTGCCGCGGCTTTTTGAATACCGGCCCAGCGGGGCTCGCTGTCGCACATCTCCTGCGGTCCGCGGATGACGGCGACGCGGTGATGGCCGAGCTCGGCCAGATGTCGGATGGCCAGCGCGCCTCCGGCCTCGTTGTCTACCAGTATCGAGTTGATTCCGCGCGCCGCGAGATCTCTGCCGACAATCAGAATGGGGACATTGTTCTTGCGAATATCGCTGAGCAGGTTGGTCTCTTCAAAGACCCAGCTGGCGATGACGATGACCGCCTCGGCGCGCCGCTCGAGGCACATGTGCAGGTAATTGTCGAACAGCTCGCGCTCGGTCTGCGCATCCATCACCAGTGGCAGATAGCCGGCGGTGCGCAGGCCATCCTGGATGCCGCGCATGATCGGAATGCAGAACGGGTCAGAGAGATCGAAGACCAGAATGCCGATGGTCTGGGTGCTGCGGCGGCGCAGGGAGCGTGCATACGCGTCCGGGTGATAGCCCAGTTGCCGGGCGATGACGCGGATGCGCGCGCGTGTAGTGGCGGCAACGTTTTGCGAGAGCGGCGCCTCGCTCAGCACGATGGAGACCGTCGACACGGAGAATCCGCTGGCTCGCGCAATATCAAGCAGAGTAACGTGGCCGGATTTCCGTTGACCCACAGCGTCTCCTTGTGTCTTCCCGCGGCTTATCGGGGGCCATTTCAGGCTTGCCGACCGGTGCCGGCGTAGTTTTTTCTTGACAGTCACCGAGCCGAATCTTATATTCAGGCAACGCTATTCAAACGTTTGAATCAATATACTCCCGGAGGACAGCGATGCGAAGAAAAAAATTTTGGTTCTTGACACTGACGCCAAGTTTTCTTGTTCTCATGTTGTTCTTTACCCCTGCGGGCGCAGCCTTTGGACAGGCCGGCAGCGGCGGCGCCAGCGGAATCGTGACCGACACGACGGGGGCGATCGTTGCCGGCGCTGCGGTAACGGCAAAGAACGTTGCAACCGGCGCGAAGCACTCGACGGTCAGCACCGGAGGCGGCCTCTATTCCTTCGTTTCGCTTCCGCCCGGCTCCTATGAGATCAGCGCCCAGGACAAGGGGTTTGAGACGCTGGTTCGCAAAAACATCGTGGTGACGGTGGACCAGGTCACCACGGTCAATCTTGCGCTGCATGTCGGGTCGGCGAGCGAAGTGGTTACGGTGACCGAGACGACTGACCTGCTGGACAACAGCAACTCGACGGTTGGACAGCTCATCAACGCGCAGACGATCGACCGGGTCCCGCTGCTCGACCGTAATGTGTATGACCTGATCCAACTGAGCGCAGGCGTCACTCCGGCCAACGGAACGCCCAGTTCGTCGGGCTCGTTTGCCATTCAGAACATTTCTTCGGGGCGGCCGGGCGTGGATGTTTCCTCGTATACCATCAACGGCGCGATCGAGGGATCGGTCTATTACATGGTGGACGGAAGTCCGCTGGGTATAGCGGAGAATAACGCGGCCGCGATTATTCCGGCGATGGATCTGCCCGAGGACGCGGTGGACGAGGTGCGCGTGGAAACGCAGAGCACTCCGGCCAGCTATCAGAGCGGCGGCGCGGGCGTAATCAGCGTGGCCACCAAGTCGGGCACAGCGAACTTTCACGGGGATATGTTCGGCGTGTTTCGCCCCGACATTCTGGCGGCAAACGAATATTTCAACAAGCAATATGAGCTGTCGAGCGGACTGGCCAACACGTCTCCGTCGTTCCACCGCTACCAGGAAGGCGGGGCGATTGGCGGCCCGATCCTGCGAAACAGGAAGTTTTTCTTCTTTGGCGATTACGAGGCGACGCAGCAGCAGCAGTACGACGGCTCCAACTACTTTACGGTGCCCACCAGCGCGGAGCGCACGGGCGATTTTTCCGCAGACAACTTTACGATTTACGATCCGACCCAGCCGGATATAGCGAACGGGCCGCTGGCGGGCACGCGGCAGCCGTTCGCCAACAACACGATTACTAACCCGAATCCGATTGGCGTGAAGTTCCTGTCCGAGATGCCCAAGTGCAATGTCAATCCGAGCAGTTGCGACACCGATCCGAACGGAACGCTCAACAACTTCTTTGCGCCGGGGCTCGATCCAACCACCGCGCAGAAATTCGACGTGCGTGTGGACTGGGCCAAGAGCGAGGCGCAGCGCATCTTCGGGCGCTTTTCGTTCGACCGGCTGTTCACTTCCACATTCAACGCGTTCAACAATATGTGGGATCTGAACTACGCGCAGAACGTGACCAATGGCCGCAATGTGCTGCTGGCCGACGATTACACCATCAATCCGACCACCGTTCTGCAACTGCGCTACTCGTTCACGCGCCACTATGAGAACCAGGGCGGCGATCCGGGGCAGGTGGGCTATGACATTACCCAGCTTGGATTTCCTTCGTCGCTGGCGGCGCAGGAAGTTTACAAGCTGCTGCCATTCGTAATCTTCAACGATGTGGGCGGTGGTGTGGGCGGCACTGCGAACTACAACACGTTCGTCTTTGCAAGCGAAACCAATGACGCCAGCGCGACGCTGACCAAGGTATTCGGCAAGCACGAGATGTCGGCAGGGTTCGAGTATATGAAGCGGCTGTTGAACGTGGGCCAGCCCATAGCGCCGTCGGGCTCGTATGCGTTCGATGTCTCGGCCACTGACCAGACTTCGAACTCCGGAGCGGGCGGCAGCGACTTCGCTTCGCTGCTTATCGGCATGGGAACCGAGCCGGGCACGGAGTCGAATGACTATCCGAATTTCTCGAAGGACCTGTTTGCCGCCGAGGCAAGCCCCTATTACGCGGCATTTGTGCAGGATAGCTGGCGGCCCAAAAGCACATTTACGATCACTGCCGGCCTGCGCTGGGACATCTTCGGCGGCCGGACGGAGCGACACAACCGCCTGGAGTATTTCAATCCTTCGGTCCAAAGCACGGCCAATGGAGTTTCCTACACAGGCGCGGAGGTTTACGTGGGCAATGGCAACGGCCGTTCGCCGTTTGCCACCAACTTCACCAACTTTGGTCCGCGGGTGGGCTTCTCATGGCAAACCGCACCACACCTGGTCATTCGCGGCGGAGGCGGCATCAACTTTGGCCCCAGCGCGCAGATGGTGGGCAGCGCATCGCTCGACAGCGACGGATATGCCTCGTATTCGACGTGGAATGCGACGGACTGGAACCAGGACCCGAACACGATTGCTTATGACTGCGCGAACGAGCAGATATGCGACGGCAGCGGCAACACGGTACCGGTAAGCCTGCTCAGCAATCCATTTCCGAATGGCGTGGTGCAGACGATCAACTCGCCCAAGGGCCTCGCCAACAACCTGGGCATTTCGCTGAGCACCATGCTGCACTCGCAGCGCACCGCCACAACCTACAACTTCAATTTCGGCTGGGAGTACGAGTTCCCGAAGCAGGTGATTCTGAGCGCGGGCTATGTAGGCAGCCGCGGGCTGTTTTTGCCGCTGGGTACAGCCGACCTGAATCAGCTCGATCTCGGCACGATCGGGAAGTATGGATCGGACCTGATGAATGTGCAGGTGCCGAATCAGTGGGAGGCGATCGACGATCCGACCAATGCCAACTATGGCTCGGACACTGTGCCGGAGTGGGCGGCGCTGCAGCCGTATCCACAGTTTGGCAATGGCAGCTACGGAGCGGGTAATGGCGTGAATGTGAACGGCTACCCGGGCGGCGACTCTGACTACAGCTCGCTCCAGACTAAGCTGCAGAAGAGGCTGACAGACCACTTTACGCTGCTCACCGGGCTCACCTGGTCCAAGTTGATGACCGATGACGGCAACCCGCCGCTGGGATTTGTAGGCTCGCACCTTGGAGCGCCGCAAGACTGGAAAAACCTGAGCTACGAACACTCGGTGAGCCCGCAGGATGTGAAGCTGCAGTTTACCGGGCAGGCGTCGTACGATCTGCCGGTAGGCAAAGGGCGTGCCGTGAACCTTACGGGCGTGGGCAACTCGCTGGCCGGCGGATGGACGGTAAACGGAATTGTCTATCTGAGCAGCGGCGTTCCCATCGCTTCGCCGCTGGTGGGCGCGAGCACTTCGTATTTCAATCAGCGGCCCAACCTGAGTTGCGATCCCTCGGCAGGCGCGCCGCACACGACTGCCATGTGGTTCAACTATAACTGCTTCGTGAATCCCGCGAGTTCGTTTGTGCCCGGCAACGCGCCGGCGTACCTGGCGAATGTGCGCACCATGGGCGCCAAGGATCTGGACCTTTCGCTTTACAAGTCTATTTCCCTCGGCGAGTCACGGAACGTGCGCATCGACGTGTCTTCCTACAACGTGACCAACCGCGCCCAGTTCGGCATGCCTAACGTTCCCAACATTACCGATGTCGAGACGCAGCCTTCGATCGCCGAGACCTTTGGGCAGGTGACGAACACGGTGAACTCGCCTCGCCAGTTCCAGTTCGGAGCGCGATTTACGTTCTAGAGCCAATGGGTCGTGCTGTGAAGAGGATGGGTCAGCGCCCTGAGCCGACGAGGAAGAGATTGGTTTCTCCTCTGTGGCGCTGGCGATAGTAGCTCTGCTTGCTCAAGTACATCTCCCGATCGGCTTTGCCGAGGAGCTCTTCCGCGGTTTCGCCGTCGTCCGGGAAGTAGGCGATGCCGATGCTCGATGAGATGCTGGCTTCGATATGCAGCGCGATGCATGCTTTCTGCACTGCGTCATCGAGCTTCTTGAGCTGGGCGCCGGTAACGGACTCATCCATGGCGGGAAACAGGAATGCGAACTCGTCTCCGCCCATGCGCGCAACGATGTCCATGGGGCCGCAGCCGGCGCGGAAGCCCTCGGCGATGGCGCGCAGCAGGTCGTTGCCTTTCAAGTGGCCATGGCGGTCGTTGACGGCCTTGAATGAGTTCAGGTCGCAGACGCCGACGGCGAAGCGATGGCTGGCCGCGGCTGCTCTCTGGATCTGCGCATGAATCTGCTGTGAGAAGTAGCGCATGTTGACGAGTTGCGTGAGGTGATCGATGCGCGCATCGGCTTCCGCGTTCCGGAACCGGAAGGCGTTTTCAAGCGAGAGGGAGAACTTGGACTGAACCGCTTCGAGAATGCGCAGATGATCTTTGGAGAATGCGGCGTGCCTTGCCGAGTAAATGCTGAGAACGCCGAAGACGCCGCCCTTCGAGTCGAACAGCGGCACGGAGAGCGCTGAGCTGTTCTCGGTAAGCGTGCCGCTTTCCACCACATAATTCGTCTCCATGGTGGGGTTGCCGTTCACGATGGGCCGCTTGTTCTGTGCCACCCAGCCGGACAGACCTTCGCCGAGCGGGATGTGCTGTGACGAGAAGGCGTGCGCCAGGTCGCCGGCAATGAACTGGGCCTTCACCGATTCTTCCGAGCGGAGATAGACCACCAGGCAGTCAAAAGCGATGAGTATCCGCAGACGCTTGGCCATCATGGCGCTGGTTTCGTGGGTGCTGAGAGAGGTGCCCAGCATCTGGCTCAGATCGTAGAGGGCTTTAGCCTCCTGGCTGGCCGCGGCAATGAGGCCGAGGGATTTGGCGGCGAGCGCATCGGCATTCAAATGGCGCGACAGATGATCGTGCTCTTCAAAACCGTCAGCCGGCTGCTCCGGCTCAAATCCGGCGGCAGGCGCGGCGCCGCGATCGATGAGCAAATCGGTCTTGAGCGGCTCCATTTCCTGGATCTGCCGACGCGCCATTTCTTCGAGCGCGAGATAACGCTGTTCCAGCAGGTGCACTACGGCGGGATCAAACTGCGTGCCCGCGCGGTTTTTGATGAAGGCCATGGCTTCTTCAAGCGGCATGGCGCGGCGGTAGGGCCGCTCGGAGGCAAGCGCGTCAAAGCAGTCGACGGCAGTGAGAATACGCGCGCCGATGGGAATGTCTTTTCCCTTGAGGCCGTCAGGATAACCGCTGCCATCCCATGCCTCATGATGCGCGCGCACGATGGGAACCACGGGATAGGGAAAGTGCACCCGTTCGAGAATGTTTGCGCCCACCACGGGATGAATCTTCATCTTTTCGAACTCTTCGTGGGAGAGCTTGCCGGGTTTGTTGATGATGTGCTCGGGAACGGCGAGCTTGCCAATGTCGTGCAGGAACGACGCGGTGGCCAGTGCCTGCATCTGCGACTTGCTCAGCCCCATGGCCTTTCCCAGTTCGGCAACGTAGACGCGGACGCGCATCAGGTGGCGATGGGTGTTCTGGTCCTTGGCTTCAACGGCCATGGCCAGGCCTTCAATTGTGCGCAGATGCAGTGCTTCAGTCTCAACAATGTAGCGCTCGCGGTCGCGAACAATCTCCAACTGCAACTTGTAGGCGCGATAAGCAACGTAGACCAGCGGCATCAGCAGCAGGGAAGTCATCCAGCCGAAGAGCAGGCCAACGTAATTGGCAACCGCGGCCAGCAGCGCGCCGACGAGATAGAACGGAATGTACCAGCGGAATTGGCGCCGCCACTGAGAGACAGGCAGGGCGCGCGACTCAACCGCGCTCCAGGAGGCGCTGGCAAGAGAGTTGACCACGAAGTAAACGGCCGCAGCCGCGGCCAGAGCCGGCGCAGCTTCATGACTGAGCAGAGCAAGCGAAAGCTCGTAGGTGTGCCAGGCCAGCACCGCAGCCACAACGACGCCGGCCGTCCGCAGCACGATGCGCAGGCGCGGCGAAAGCGTGGCTCTGAGGATGCGATGAAGAGGAAGAGCGCTCGCCACGGCCAGGGCAACGGCCTGCAGAGGCGACAGTTCCAGAATGCCAAGCAGGACGAGCGGGAAGCTTATCGGCACCGTCTCTTCGGTTCCGGGCAGCACAAACTTCATCTTCGCGCTGAGCAGGATGACGACCAGATATACGAAGAAGTGGTCCCAGTGCGTGGCGGCGTGTCCGGCACTCCAGTAAAGGCAGGCGATTGCGGCCGCCGTTACCAAAAACACAAGAGCCTTTAGTCGAAACGCCATTTTTCCACTCTCGATGAGCAACCGGATAAGGAGGCCGAACCGTTGCCGCAGCGCTGTGCGGGCAACAAAAGCTGATAAACCTTCACGTCGTATGCTAGCGGCCTGCTTGAAGAATCCCAATGCACCTTTAGTGGCACCGCCGCCTGTGAAACGTAATCGCGTCGCCGATTACGAGAGTGTCGATCTCGCCTGGAATCATTCAGATGTGGGAAAGCGTGCGGCGGCGCGGCTGTGCCTTTCCAAGGCGCTGCGCTTACCCACATCGCAAATCCTTTTTCTGCGATAGCGCGATATCTTCAAACCATAAGTTGTCGTGTCGGGGGACGGGAGATCGTTTCATCGGCCTGCACCCCTCCCGGAGCGTTCCGGGAGGGGTGCAGGCCGATGCGCTTGAGACGGCGTGATCTGCGATGCGGGTGCGGAGCGCCGGGCCTCGAAATCGCGTTGGGCGTTTCGGCAGAAGGCGCTACAGGACGCGGAAGTCTAGAGCGCAGAGGCTTGCGGGCAGCCGCATCGCTCATCGTGGCAGGTGAGCGATGCGGCGTTGCCTGGGTTGTCGGGATGCGCAAAGAGCAGCCGCGTTCTACTTGCTGCTCGATGAAGCTGTCTCAGCGCGCCACACGGTGACTGGACCGAGCAGACCCGACTCCTGTAAAGGCGAGTTTGCCCGGTAAGGTTTGTAGGTGGTGAATGTGTACTTGACCTTGGCATCGGGCTGCTGGTCGCCGATGAGGCGATTGACCCATGCGTCGGTCACCTTGATGGTGAGCTGGTTGGCGCCGGGCTTCAGCGCGCTGGTTGCGTCCACACGATACGGCGTATGCCACACGAGGCCGAGCGACTTGCCGTTGACGGAGACTTCGGCCAGGTTCTTTACGTCGCCCAGATCGATCCAGAGATGCGCGCCGTGCGTGAACCAGTCGGCGGGCACGGTAATGGTTTTGGTGTAGGTGCCGATGCCGGAGAAGTATTTGACGCCCGAATCGGCGTTGGTGCTCCAGGATGCAAGCTCGTCAAGAGTAATGGACGGCGGCGCGCCCCAGTTGGGCGGGAACGTAACCTGCCAGGGACCGCTGAGCGTAGTGAGCTGCGTGGTGGTGACCTCCGGCAGCGTGCGCGAGGTTGCCGTGGTCGGCTTGCGGAAGACAACGAAGACCGTGCCCCATGGATCGAGCGAAAGCGGAACCGTGGTGCGACCGCTGACGATTTTGAAGGATACCGGCTCGATTTTATCTGTGTCAGGATGCCAGAGTTCGGGCACTCTGCCGGCCACCCGGAAGGTTGCATCCACTTGCTCCGCGCGCGGATTGCGGTTGTCGACAAAGTAGAGATCGCCGTTGGCAAGTTTGCGATGCGCAAAGAGCAGGTTGGTGTCGGCTTCGGGTTTGGTGTAGTCGAAGTCCGGCGGAACGTCGAGCGCGTTCAGCGCATCGGCGAGGCTGGAGCCGGCGTAAACCTTGCCCTTGCCCACGGTGTGCACTCCGGTTCCGTCGCCGAACAGCTCGCTGGTCAGCCGGGTGAACTCGGACTGATCGTCGGCGAGGCTGGGATCGTCTGTCGGCTTGTTGCCGGCGACCACCGCGCCGTCCATCACCAGCTTGTGAATCGCTTTGAGCACGGGGAGTGACATGTGCTCGCTGTATGGGTCGAGTCCAAGTATGCGATAGGTGGTGCCGCCGGGCGTATGGATGCGGCCATCCACAACGCTCAGCTCGTGAATGAGCGCATCGGCATTGACGTAATCGAAACCATAACCGGCGGGAACGTCGGGCGATTTGTGCTCGAAGATCGCGGTCAGATTGGAGTCTTCGCCATAGAAGTAGACGATATCCGCGCCGAAGTGGCCCTGCTGCAGAAGATAGCTGCAACGGGCGATATAGTTGACCCAGGGACCGGCCTCATCGGCCCAGGTTTCGTTGCGGTTGAACCACTGGCCGAAAGGTCCAAGCGACATGCCGGGCTTTTTATCCACCAGCGGTTGATGAGCGGACTCATGAATCACGAAGCGGTTGATGCCATTGAGCAGCTCCGCGTCGGCGGTGGGCTTGAGCGTAGCGGGCGACCAGCCCCAGGGAGCGGCGGCAGCGGTCATGGATTCGGCCGCGGCGATGTTTTGACCGTAGATGTGGGCCACGGATGCCGATTCGCGATCGTCGGCGTTATAGCCATACTGGATGTGGTTAATGCCGGGCGACTGCGTCCACATGGCGCTCATGGGAACTTCGGAGAACTTCTTCACCTCCATGCCGTCGGCAACAAATGCCCGGCCCGACTCATGCGACTCGCTGTAGTGGCCCATGTGCCACTCGTGCAGCGTTGCTTCAAGCTGGCCGTAGTGCTCGTTGGCAATCAGATCGGAGATGGTCTTGCGGAAGTCCCAGAGGAAGCGATCGCTGGCCTGCGCGCTTTCAACCACTTCACCGGCGAGCGCCGGCATCCAGGGCGTGGGATCGTAGCCGCGCAGCCTGCGAAACTGCGCGATCATGTCGTCGGTCCAGTTCTGCGAACCGGCCTCCCAACTGTCGTTGATGACGTAATGGATGCCGTGGGCGCCGATCAGGTCGGGGCCAACGGTCTTCTTGTAACTGTCGAGATAGGTCTCCATGTACTGCTTCACGTCGCGATGGTCGAGCTTATCGACTTCGAGGCCCGTGGCTTCAGCCGTTGCTGGATGATTGGTGATGCCCAGCAGCGAGTAGCCAAAGCGCAGCACAACCCAGTTGCCTGCCGGTGGCGTCCAGTCGAGTGAGCCGTCGGGCTGCATTTTGGAAGTGAGGTCGATCACATCGGATTTGGCGATTGCGTCCGCCGGATCGACGGGAGGCGTCGCGAAGCCGTAGAGATCGGGTTCGGTGGTGAAGGCGGCCTTTTCCTCAAAGTGGTTCACGCGGGCGCCGGGATGCAGAGCCATCTCGGCGATCTCGTAGTTCGTAGGCGGAGGGCCAAAACGAATACCGAAAGATGCGGGATCGATATTCTTGGCCCAGTCCGGGACGGGTGGAGGTGGCGTGCGCTTGAAGACCACGCGGAAATAGCGGGCCGTGACGGCAGGAAACGAGATGGTGTCTTCTGGAGCGCTGCCGCCGGAGAGCTTGGCGACCAGGTGGAAGCTCTGGCCATCGTCGCTGGCTTCGAGTTCCTTGTCGGGAGAGCCCATACCCGCAATCATCGCGACGATACCATTGGGTTCCTTGACGACGAAAGTGATGGCGCGCATGGTCTGCGGTTGATCGAACTCGTACTGAATCCACGAGCTCTCGCCGGGCGCGGAGATGGGCAGCTTGGCCGTCGCTTCAAGGTTGCCGTCATCGAGCAACGCGAAGTCGGGCGTGCCGCTGCTGGCGGTCATCCTGGGGTGCAGGGAATCGAGAGGCACATCGCTGGCCGGGCGCCGATAAGCAACGACCACCGAGTTGGCGTAGAACTGCGGCGCGGGCTTGGAGCCCGGCGGCGGTTCCAGCATGTCCTGAATGCCGATGTTCTGGAACGCGCCCGTATTCGACGGCGGCGCGACGAGTTTGCCCGTAAAGGGCTTTCCGCCCTCCACGAAGGTCTCGCTCCAGACGTACTTTTTCATTCCTTCAGACGCAGGAACCCACGGACCGCCTGACTCGCTCCAGCCCGGCGAGCCGGCGATGGCCATCTCCATGCCGAATTGATCGCCTAAAGTGATGGCATATTTGAGGGCATGTTGCCATGGCGGAGTCATGTAGACGAGCCGCTCTTTCACCACCTGCGGTGTGGCCAGCGCGGCATCGAAGGTCTGGAAGCCGGCCAGGCCGACGCGGTGCATCCAGTCAAGATCGAGCTTGATGCCTTCCTCGGTGATGTTGCCGTTCATCCAATGCCACCACACGCGCGGCCGCGCGCTCTGTGGAGGTTGGTTGAATCCATTTTCGAGACTCATTCCGGAGGCCGGCGTGGCTTGCTGTTGCTGTGACGCTCCGCTGCCGGCCGTTCCTACAGCAAGAAAAACTGCCATGAGGCTGAATGCGATTCTGCTGCCTTTCATTACTGTTTCCTCCGTGCATGGAATGGCCGATGCTGCGCTGAAGCCGGCAGGGCGTAACTTGTGGAGCGGCGGCTGTTCACGGCTGCTCCGGTTCGGATGCCGCGCCTGCATCCAGTTTTTGCTGTGTAACCGCGTCTGTGCCCGCCGGCCGGGGCGCGGCCGGCGTTGCGCTATGAATCCTGCGGAAGGCGGCAAGCGCTTTCACCTGGCCCTCCTTGTTGCCTGCGGCGCGGTCCGCGCGCGCCAGCCGATACCATGCGACCTCATCGTCGGGACGCAGGCGGGTTGCGTGTTCCAGCAGCGGAACCGCCTGTTGCGGCGCCTGGTTCTGCAGGTCGATGCCGGCCAGGCCAACGAGCGCCTCTTCAAAATCGGGAAAACGCTCGAGCACCTGCTGATACTCCTTGCGGGCGGCGTCGAAGTTGCCGCGATCGGCATCGAGATTCGCCAGCTCGTAGGCGGAGTTGCCATTGCTTGGATCGACCGTCAGTTCGGCATTGAATTCGCGCACGGCGGCATCGCGGTCGGCCTCTTTTTGCCCGTCGCGGAAGCGCGCCAGATAGACACGGCCGAGACGATAATGGACGCCCGGCCGATTGGGATCGAGTTCGAGAACATGATTGAAGGCCGCAATCGCGCCGTCGTAATTCTTCTCGCTCTCGTTGGCTTCGCCCTGCGCCTCAAGCATCCAGACCGAGTTGGGCGCTTTGTCGTGGAGCTTTTCCATAACGATGTAGGCGAAGTTTCCGTAGATGCGGCCGGTATAGTAGAGAACTTCCGGGTCGTCCGGGTAAAGCCGGTTGAGCTGCAGCGCGACTTCGACAGCATCGGAGTCGCGGCCCACCTGGGTATAAGCGCGCAGCAGTTGCAGTCCGCACATGCGGCGCACTTCGGCGTCCTGCGTGTGCTTGAATCCCTTTTCAATAAGCGGCAACGCCTCGGTGAAGCGATCCATCTCGGAAAGCGAAAGCCCAAGCAGGCTGTCCAGTTTCGGCAGGCTCGGCTTGAGCTTCTGCGCCGTGCGGATCTCCGTTACCGCTTCGCCATAGTCATGCAGCTTGAAGCAGATGACCGCCAGCGTCGCGTGAACCTCCGCGATTTCCGGATTGAGCTTCGCCAGTTGCTCGAAGTCGGTGCGCGCTTCGCCAAATTGACCAGCCTCCATTGCCTGCTGTCCCTGGGAAGCATAGCGTTCCGACTCATTATCAGATTGACTGGCTGCCTGTGCCAGAATGCTCACGGGGAAAAGGCAACAGAACGCCAGCAACCAGCCCAGGATCGATCGCATATTCAACATCGGAGTAGTGTATTCCCCGCCACAGAAAACTCCGCCACACCGGAGGGGGGTGGCGGAGCGTGAAGTGAAGCAGATGATGCTCAATTAGAAGGTTATCTTTCCAGCGAATTGAAGGATGCGTGGAGACGCGGAACCGGTAATCAGGCCGCCGGTCGAAGAACCGACTCCGCTGGAGATGGTTTCGTTGCCGCTCGAACCGGCGACCAGCAATCCGCCCACGTCTCCCGAGTATTGGTGATGGTTGAAGGCGTTGAATGCGTCCATTTTGAAGACGAATCTCAGCCTCTCGGTAATCGCGAAGCTCTTGCCGATGCCCATGTCCCAGTCGTTGATGCCCGGTTGGTTCAGGAAGTTGCGGCCCGTGTTTCCATAAGTGCCGAGGGCGGGCCCAGTGAAGCAGCCTATGTTGAGACGGGAGAACCGTGCCAGGCTGCCCGAATAGGTATTTGCATGGATGTTGCAGCCTGGGGTTATGTTCGCCCGCATGCCGCCGGAACCGGTGATGCTCTGGATATCGGTCGCCGACACGCTGTAGGGAAATCCCTTCTGTAAGGTGGTGATGCCGGTCAACTCCCACCCGCCAACCGCGAGATCGGCTGCCCGGTTGATGTTGGCGCCAACCCGCTTGCCGCGCCCGATCGGCAGGTCATAGATATAGCTGGCCACAAACCTGAAGGGTACGTTGAAGTCCGAGCGGCCATAGTCCAGTTGCGGCCTGGAGTTGTCCATGAATCCCTCGTAACCGGTCAGGCTGGATCCGGCTCCGGCTGTCGCCGACTTGTCATCCATGCTCTTGGCCCAGGTAAAGGCCGAAGTGATTGCCAGATCGCCTGCACGATGCTCGAACTTCACATTCGCTGCGTTGTAGTTCGAGTAGCCGTGGAAGTCGCTGTCGATGTACGTGCCGTTGAAGTTGGGATATGGCAAGCGGCTTGAAATGCTGCACGGCGCAATCGCTTTTGGGCCAACGGCATTGAAGTAGTTGCCGGCGGAATCCTGCTGCTGGCAAAGCGACAGGCTCGCCGCCGGGATATCTTTTTGCTGGGCGATATTGTGCCGGTCGAGCAGATGCGTTCCTTTGTTCCCTACATAGAACACTTCCAGGGTTGTGTTCCGGGCCAGTTGGCGCTCCACCGACATCGTCCAGGTTTGAACGTAGGGATTGAGCGGGTTCTCCGACTCGATCACGGCGATGAACGAGAGTGTCGACTCGGGGAACGGCCCCAGCGTGGCGTAGGACGGGAACAAGGAATTGGAGAGCTTGGTCTGATCGAGACTGTTTTGGGTAGTGGGGTTGAGATTGTTGCGGATGCTGTAGGGGTAAATGTCCGCCGAGTCGTCGATCTCGCGACCCTCGTAGGAAGTGAAGAAGACCCCATAGCCGCCGCGTACCACCGTCTTGTCGTTCAAGCGATAGTCCACGCCGAACCTTGGCGCGAAGGGAGTCTTGGGGCCGGGGCGGGGCACGGAACCGCAATAGCGAAGGATGGGGCCGCCGTTGACGCCGACTCCGGGAGCGACTCCATCCGTCGTGAGCTTCGGATCGGCATAGCACAGGCCGCCTTGCGTGTTTTGGGTATCGAGCCAGAAGAAATGATTCTGCGCTTCAGAGGTCGCGGCGCGGTAGTCCCAGCGCAGGCCAATGTTCAGGCTTAGCTTGGGGCTTATCTTCCAGTCGTCTTCCACGTACGGAGCAAAGTAGTGGTAGATGTGGGTCTGCGGGTTGCCGGCCTGGTTGGTTGGGCTCAGCGGGCCGGGCACGAAGTTGCTGACGTTGTTGTAGTACCCCAGCATCATGTCGGCAAGCGCATTGCCGGTGCCGCAAAGTTTTACCGGATTCGGCGAGCCGTTGACTGTCACGGCCGTGTTGGGACAACTGGAGGTGGGATCGGTAGCCGAATTCGACTCGCTATTGGACTGAATGGTCGACGAAGTGAAGCCCCAGGTGCCGAGAAAATCGTCATCCAGATTGCGGGTAATCGTCCAGTAGCGATAATCGATGCCGAAACCGAGCGTGTGCCGTCCGTGAATCGAAGTGAACGAATCGGCAAACTCCCATTCAGGACTATAGGAACCGCTGTAGGCGTTGCCCGGACCACCGCCGGTCGAATAGGTCGACGGGGTGACGTTGGGCCACGACAACTGAAGAGGCGCGAAGGTGGTAAAGACCCCGGTCTCGCCCAGCGCGGAGACCACCGAATCGGGCGGAGCAGACCCGCCCTCCGGGTCATCCGCCGAGAGATAGCCGAAGCGGAAGTTGTTCACGTTCTTTTGCCCGAGGCTGATGGTATGCGAAAACGCCCAGGCAATTTCCTTTTCGTAGTATTGCTCGAGCCCCAGAACCGCCGAACCGGAATTGTAGTTCGCCGAGTTCACGTAGTTGGCATGGGTGTAGCGTCCGAAGACGGAGCCCAATCTGCCCAGATTCTGGTCTCCGCGGAAGGTGTACTGGTTCTGTTTCAAGGGGCCGGCGATAGGCACGATGAAGTTGGTAACGCCCTCCGGCTGGTTGGCTACCGTGGGCGCGCCCCAGAAACCATTCGCAACCGCAACCTGCCCAATGCGGGCGGTGAAGTCGGCTGCGGGGACCGTGTTGTTAGAGAAGTTATTGCCGGTTGTCGGATCCACCGGCATGCAGTTGTAGTTCAGGGCGAGCAGCGCCGTGCATTGCGGAGTTCCATAGTTCGGCAAAGTACCGCCGGTAAGAATAGGGTTGGTTTTCGACAGATCTGGATAGGTCTCCGCTGAGAAGTCGCCCTGAAGGGTTGCCGGGTTGGGGACCGTGTCGCCCAGAACCACGCCGTTATTCATGCGCCAGCCCTCATAATTGGCCATGAAGAAGGTCTTGTTGTGCCCGTTGTAAATCTTGGGAATGTAGACCGGCCCATCCACAACGAACCCGAACTGGTTCAGCTTCAGAACCGCATTCGTGGTCTTGGTGTCGGCGATAACGTTCGTTGCCGTGGGAAAGGGCAACGCGTCGAATGCGTTGTTGCGATCGGACTCGAAGACGGAGCCGTGCAGCGAGTTGGTGCCGCTCTTGCTCACGATGTTGATCTGGGATGCGGAGAATCCATACTCGGCCGGGTACACGCCGCTCTCCACCTTGAACTCCCCGATGGCATCCTGAGACAGGATCACGGCCGGGGTCTCCATGGCCGGATCGGTGTTTACCAGGCCGTCCAGGGTGAAGTTGTTGCCCTCAGGCCGGCCTCCGTTGACGCTGATGGCGTTGCCTTCGCCTTGCCGCATGGTGCCCTGCTCACCGCCGACTGTGACCGCTCCGGCGGTGATAAAGAGCAGTTGGACAAAGTTGCGTCCGTCCAGCGGCAGTTGCTCCACCTGTTTCTGGCTCACCAACTGCGACAGCGCCGCGGTATCGGTGTCCAGTACGACCGCCTGCGCGGTTACCTCAAGGGTTGTGCTTACTGTGCCGGGCTTCAGGGAGACGTCGACGCGGATCTTCTGGTCGACCGACAGCGTAATAGCGTTGGTCTGCGACTTCTGGAATCCAGGGGCCTGGACCAAAACCTTGTAAACGCCGGGGTTAAGGGATGGCGCGTTGTAATCGCCGGCTGAACTTGTAACCGTCTGAATCGCCACATTGGTCGCGCTGTTGGTCACAGTGACTTTGGCTCCCGGAACAATGGCTCCGGTGGAGTCGGTCACTGAGCCGAGAATGGTGCCTGTTGCTCCGGCTTGTGCGAAAAGTCTGCCAGTGGTGAGCAACAGTACGGCCAAGAAGAATGTGCAACGAAGCATTCGCATTCCCTGGTCCTCCTGAAAATGAAAGCGGTTGGGGGCTTTGAGTCAGCCTGCATGGAGTAGCGGGTGCGGTTGCCGAACAGCAGCGGCACCCAGTGGCAACGACCTAAACGCTTGAAAAATCAGGGCAATGGTCAAAAGGCAACCCCTGTTCGTTTCCATCCGAAGTGTGAGCGCTGTTTTTGGAATCAAAGCTCGCCCCGCATGGACATCGACTCTGTAAACGGTTGAAAATTAACCATTAAAGCGGATGCTCAAGAAAAGAAAGCAAGCCGGGAAAGCCTGCGACAAACGTTTGCAGGCTGCGCAATTGGTTCAAAGCAGCTACTTTTGCTGACAATTGAAATTTGTTCCGATATGAAACGGCGATAACCATAGGCGCTAAATGCGCTCCGTGCAAGGTTCTGAACCGTTGTGAGGGGGGTTAAGACCGGTCAATCGTTTGAAATGAATAAAATAAACGTTCAAAGTTACGGCACAGTGCGGCCAAAGCAGTGCTTTTTTTGCTACTATTCCTGCTGCGCTCCACAGTGAAGCCACGCCCACATTTCGAAACCGCCGTGGCTCGGCGAGAAGACGCTCACGGAACGGGAAATGAGCCTTGCGCGCCGGCGATGCAGGAGGCAGTGCGCGGTGAGCTGGAGCAGATGCTGGGTTCTGTATTGTTTGCGCAAAGCAATCGCTGCAAGCACTTTCTGCGCTATGTGGTCGAGGAAACGCTGGAAGGCCGTGGCGACCAGTTGAAGGAGCGCACCATTGGCGTCAATGTCTTTGAACGCGCGTACGACTACGACACCGGAGACGACTCCATTGTGCGGGTTACCGCAAACGACGTGCGCAAGCGGATCGGACAGTATTATCAGGAGTGCGCAGCGACCCACGCTGTCTTGATCGATCTTCCGCGCGGCAGTTATCTGCCGACGTTTCATCTCCAGCAAAAGAAGCGCGGCGGCAGGATCGAGGAAAAAAGGCCGCACCCAGGGAACGGCTTTGCCCCGGAGGCAGCCGAAGACGAGACCGTCCCCGACAGAGCCGCGCTGGAGAGCGCCAGCCACGGCAAAGCTATGTATAACGTCGAGCCGATTGCGGTGGCTCAACCAAAACCGGAACCTGCCCATCCGCTTGCCGCCGTGCCGTCGCCGGCCGGGAAGTCGGTGTGGCGGCGGCGAATCCTGGTGGCAGGCTTCGTCGCCCTGGTGGTGATGGCTGGCGTGGGCGCGCTGGGAATCTGGCGAAGCCGTGTTGCGGACGCCCCGCCGCCGATCTGGGAAGCGTGTTCGCGCTCCGGCACGCCGGTTTTGATTTGCCTCGGAGAGCATGACATTCAGGACCCCGGCGCGGTGACCGGGCTGAAGAAGCCGACGATTGCGACGGCCAACCTGTACAGGCAGATGATTCCGGTGGGCGACGCCAGCGTGATTGCCGCACTGGCGGATGAACTGGGCAAACGCGGCATACCCTTCCGGCTGGCAGGCTCGAAGCAGGTTTCCTTCGCGGATTTCCAGCGGCAGCCGGTGATTCTGATTGGCGCGGTGGACAATGAGTGGGCCATGCGCCTAAGCCAGGCGCTGCGCTATCGAATTGTGGTCACCTATCCGTCCGGGCCCGGCAACCCGCCGGTGGCCTCGATTGTGGATGCGGCCAGGCCGGACGGCAACAACGGGTGGAGCATCGATTTTTCAACTCCCGTCTCCGCATGGAAAAAGGACTACGCGATTCTGGCTCGCGTGGATGACGCGACCTCCGGCGTTCCGGTGCTGATGGAAGCGGGCCTCGGCGGCGCGGGAAGCATCGCGGCCAGCGAACTGCTCGTGTCCGGCGGTCTGGCCGACGGGCTGAAGAAGGAAGCGAGCTGCGCGGGAAAGACGAGCTTTGAGGCTGTGGTCGGCACCGACATCCTCGAGGGCAAACCGGGGCCGCCGCACCTTCTGAGCCTGGATTGCTGGTAAGGCGCGAGACTTGATCCAACACGCGGCGCAAAGTCAGCGTAGCGCCTGCCGCGGCAGTTGCCACGGGTTCAAGCGCGCATAGCCCGTCATCTCCAGATATCCGGCGCCGTGTAAGTGCCGGCCGTCGCGTTCGCCTGCGATATCGATCGCGCCCTCCCAATAGCTCGGACCCACGCGGCCGATCAGTTCCTGGCTTTTGAGCGGCGTGGTAATCGCAAGATGCAGGCCAAGCTGTGGAACCGCGACCTGCCACGACACGGGATACGTTCCGCCGGTCGCGTGGCTGGTCCATGTGGAGCCGGAGGGCGTCATGGAAAAGTCCTGCAGACTGAGATGAAGCGCCTTTCCATGCGCGTCGATGTATGTAGCGGATGAGTACGGATCGATGCTTCCGTCCCTGCGGCGCAGGCGGTAGAGCATCAGCTCCGTGTTGTCGTCCAACTGCACGCTCAGCCAGTCCCATCCGCTTTCAATCGAGCTCATGGAGTCGCTGAAGAACTCGTGATCCATCCACGCGGAGCCTTCCACGGAGTAAGACTTTCCCTTCAGCTCGATGCTTCCATGCGTCAACAGGCGGGTAAGCGAGATGTAATGCGACGCGTGCCCCACGCCTTCGGCCTTCTGACTGATGCCGTCGATGCCGTTGATGACCGGCGGTTTCAGCGGCTGAACCGTGAACTGGAATGAGAAATCTCCGGCCATGCCGCGCAGCGTCTGCGAATCCGGATGGAGCACGGCCTGCCAGTTTCCGTTCCAGATTGTCCCGGTCTTCTCATCGATACCGGCGATGCCCGGCCCGGCGCGATTGACGCGTTCCATTGAGTAAAAACGATGGCCGCTAAGATCGCTCAGAGCCAGATGCGCCATGTAGAGATCGTGAATGTGCCACGTGGACGCGTTCGCATCGCGCGCCACGGTCTGCCGAAAAAATGTCAGCTCGAATCCGAAGCGATGTCCGTCCGCGGCGCGGAGATTGCCGGTGTAGTACCACCACTCGGTCTGATAAGCGGGGTGGTCAAAGTTGTCGCGCGGAAATCGATAGGAATATCCCGGCAGCGCGAGTTGGTAGTCCTGCGCGCCGGCGCAGGCGGCCAGCAGCAGCAACAGAAGGATGCGCAGGCTACTCTTCATGCACCACCTCAATGGGGTTGATGCGTCGTGCAATGCGCGCCGGATAGATTCCCGCCAGCACCGTGGCCACGTCCACAACGGCCAGCGCAGCCGCCAGAATAGCCAGAGGCAGATGAAAGCGAATTGTCCATCCGAACGACTGCTTGTTGATGACGTAGATAAGGATGAGCGACAACAGAAATCCCAGAATGAGACCGGCAATGTTGGCAAGCAGTCCGATCCATGCCGCCTCCATGAGGATGAGCTTGCGTATCTGGCTGGTTGCCGCGCCCAGGTAGCGCAGAATGCCAAACTCGCGCCTGCGGTCGATGACGATGGAAACCAGCGCGCCCGCGATGCCCATGACCGCGACCACGACGGCGATCGCCTCCAGCGCATAGGTAATGGCGAAGGTCTGGTCGAAGATGCGGATCGCTTCGTGGCGCAGCTCGCGGTTTGAAAAAATGAGCACATTGCGATGGGCCGCCACGCGCTCAATCTCCTGGCGGACTGTGGCAAGACCCGCCCCCGGCGCAAGATAGACGGCGAGGTTGGACGCGGTGATGCCGGGCAGGTAGCGCTGCGCCGTTGTCCAGTCGAGTGCGATGAATCCGCGCTCGTTGCCGTAGTCATAGAACACGTCGATGATGCGGAACTGCACCAGCTTTTCGCCGAGCGGCAGCGTGATGCTGTCGCCCGCCTTCACGTGATGCTTGTTGGCGAACGGCTCGCTCACCATGGCGGCGTTACCGGACTCGAGCTCGCTGAGCACCGCCGGCGCCGGCCTTCCAGACACAAATGCGGAGCCCTGATTGAAATGTTTGGCGTTGGTTTCAATAGCCGCAAGAGTGACCGGCATGTTCTGGTACTCGATTTCGTAGGCGCGAAATCGGCTTACGGTCTCCACGCCGGGCAGTTTGGCAATGGCCGCGGTGAGATCGGGCGAGATGGTAGGGTGACGGTCGGCAGCCGGATCGCCCGCGGGGCGCAGATAGAGATCGGCCGGGAGCTGGGTGCCCATCCAGTCAATGACCGTTTGCCGAAAGCTGCCCACCATGATTCCCACCGAGGTCATCATGGCGATGGCCACCGAGAGCGCGGCGACCAGCACGGACGTACGGCGCAGCGACCCGCCCAGGCTGCGCGCGGCCAGCATCGCTTCCACGCCGACCCAGCGGCCGAGCGCTTCAGACGCGGCCGAGGTCAGCCAATAGGCCAGGCCGGGAATCGCAAACGAGGATGCGCCGATCAAAAGCAGCGCCGCGAGATAGCCGAAGAGCGGTTTGCCGTCGATGGCGGGCATGCGCGCCGCGAGCAGGCTCAACGCGGCCAGCGCGAGCGAGAACCAGGCATCGCGTGCACGCTTCACCCGGACGACATATTCGCGGCGTCCGCGCGCCATGGCTTCGGTGGGCGGCACCAGCGATGCTTCCCGCGCGGGCGCGAGCGCCGAGACCACGGATGCTCCGACTCCGACGACAAAGGCCAGCGCGATGGAAACAGGCGAGAGCGCCATTGAGCCGGGACGGCTTGAAATGTAGAGAGCGTTCACCGTTACAGCAAGCAGGCGCACCGCTCCCGACGCCAGCAGACGGCCCAGCGGCAGCGCCAGCAGCGAGCCCGCTACGCCGAACACAACGGCCTCTGCCAGAAACGCCCACTGCACCGCGCGACGGCTGGCGCCGAGAGCGCGAGCGGTGCCGATTTCCGCGCGGCGGCGCACCACGGACACAGAGATCGTGTTGTAGATAAGGAATGCGCCGACCAGCAGCGCCACATAGCTCAGGATGAGCAGATTCCAGCGAAAGGCGCCAAGCATGCGGCGATTGGCGTCCGTCTGGCTGCCCTGAGGATTGAGCTGCACACCGGCGGGCAGAGCGGCGCGCAGCTTTTGCCGCCAGAAATCGAAGCTCGGCTGCGCGGGAACTTTGAGAAGAATCCGGTCGACGCGGCCGTTTTTTCCGGTTGCGGCCTGCGCCGCGGCAATGTCCATCACCACCACGTCGCCGCCCAGGTTGGCCGAATCCGGAATGATGCCGCGCACGATGTAATCGCGAGTTCGATCGTCGATCAGCAGCGAAAGCTTGTCGCCCGCTTTTTTGCCGAGCGGTCGCGTGGTCCAGACCGCATCCGGATCGTTGATGTGCTCAAGGCTGTCTGCATTCCAGAGTCTGGCGAGGCTCTGGTCCTGGCGATTATCGATCTCGCCGATCAGGTCGACGCCGATCAGGGGTACAGTTTCGCCGGTGCCTGCCACCGTGGCGTGGTCTTCAATGCGCGGACTTACATGCAGCGGATAGGGCAGTGTATCGAGCAGGCCCACAATCTGGCCGGGCACGCCGCCGGTTGCCGTTACTTCAAGATCGTTGTCGCCGGCCAGCGTTTCAAGCGACGAGTGGAATGAGCTTGTGGCCGCGTTGCCCGCCAGATCGATGGCCAGCACCACCGCAACGCCGACCGCGACCGCAAGAACGATCAGCAGCGAACGCGCGGGCTCGCGCAGCATGCGCCGAAAGATAAGACGGTAGATGAGAGACAGGGCTGCCATCTCAGCAATCCGCAATTTCTTCGATATGCCCGTCGCGCATGCGAATGACCGTATCCACAAAGGCCGCCGCATCGGCGCTGTGGGTTGCCATGAGAATAGTCATCCGGCGCTCGGCTCGAATGCGCTGCAGCAGCTCCAGGATCGAGTTGCCTGTGGCTGTGTCGAGGTTGCCGGTGGGTTCGTCGGCAAGCAGGATGCGCGGCGCATGCACCAGCGCCCTGGCAATGGCCACACGCTGCATCTGGCCGCCTGAAAGTTGATGCGGCATGCGGTGCGCAAGCTGCGCCAGGCCGACCCACTCCAGCCGTTCAAGAGCGCGAGGCCGAGGGGCGGGATGGCTGGCCAGCAGCAGCGGCAGCTCCACATTCTCGATGGCGCTCAAGGTGTGCAGCAGTTGGAACGACTGAAAGATGAAGCCGATTTTCTCGCGGCGGATGCGCGTGAGCCGGGCCTCGTCCAGGCGATTGGTCGCAACGCCGTCCAGCAGCACATCTCCGCTGGTGGGAACGTCCATGGCGCCGGCCAGGTTAAGCAACGTGGACTTGCCGCAGCCGCTGCGGCCTACAACAGCAGCAAATGTGCCCGTTCCAATTTGAAGCGAAACATTGTCGAGCGCTCGAACCGGCTGGCCATCGTCGTTGTAGTGCTTCGACACATTCTGGAACGCAATGACGGGAGGCTCGGGCTGGTCGATCTCGGGCAATGCTGCGGAATTCATCGCTGTCTCGATCATACTTGCGTAAACGCCCGGTGCATCGCGGAGATGTGGATGAGATGGGAGCCGCTGCACGGCGCTTCATGAAGAAGACGTTTCTACTGCGCGGGCGGATTCGGCATCTTGAAGCCGGATGAAAATATCTGCCGAGTTCTTTTGCGTGGCAAAGCGGCGGCTTGAAATGGTCTCGGAAGGAACCGTTGAGCCGAAGGCGCTCCGGACCTGCACATCATCCATTCCAAGCCGGGGCATTCCGCAGCCGCAGGCAGTCTGCCACGGTGTGCCGGCTGCCGTTCGGGATGCAAATCCACAAAAGTTTGGCCTACGGTGCTGCGTTTGGACTACAATTTCCGGGACAGGAAACGGGCCATCCAACTGCGCGCCAATCTTCGACAAGTAGTTCCGCTGGCACTTGCCGTGTCTCTGCTGGCAATTGCAACCGGCTGCCACAGCCGGCACGCGCAAATGGCCGGAACGCAGCGCCTCGATTTCAATCAGGACGTTCAGCCCATTCTGGCCAGCCGCTGCTTCAGTTGCCATGGACCCGACCCGGAGATGCGCAAGGCTGGTCTGCGGCTCGACCTGGCCGAGTCGGCGTTCAAAAAGCGGCCCGGCCATCCGGACGCCATTGTGCCCGGATACCCCGATAAGAGCGAGTTGATCAAGCGCATCGAGTCTCATGATCCGCATTATCTGATGCCGCAGAATCCGCAGGGCCAGGCAACTCCACTAAGGCCGGAAGAGATTGCGGTTCTGAAGGAGTGGATCAAGGAGGGCGCCGTCTACCGGCCGCACTGGGCGTTCGAGAAGCCGGCTCGCCCGGCTTTGCCGAAGCTTGCCGCGGACCAAGGCTGGGCCAAAACACCGATCGACGCATTCATCCTGGCGCGGATGCACAAGGAGGGCCTGCATCCCTCGCCTGAAGCGGATAAGGAGACCCTGATTCGCCGGGTCACGCTGGACCTGACCGGCCTGCTTCCAACGCCCGCCGAAGTAAAGGCTTTCAATGCGGACACGTCCCCACATGCCTACGAGCATCTTGTGGACAACCTGCTGGCCCGCCCGGCATTTGGCGAGCAGCGCGCTCGCTACTGGCTGGACTATGCGCGCTATGCCGACACCTACGGCCTGCACTTCGACAACAGCCGCGACATCTGGCCGTATCGGGATTACCTGATTCGCTCGTTCAACAACAATAAGCCGTTCGATCAATTTGCGATGGAGCAGATCGCCGGAGATTTGATGCCGGCCAAGAATCTCGATCCGCTGATCGCCAGCGGCTATGTGCGCCTCGGCGTCAGCAGCAATGAAGGCGGCACCATCCCCGAAGAGCTGCGCGTAAACATGGTGCGCGAGCGGACCGAGGCCTTCGGCGCCACGTTCATGGGCCTCACGGTTGGCTGCGCCGTCTGCCACGATCACAAATACGATCCGACCACGCAGAAAGACTTCTACGCGCTGAGCGCGTTTTTTAACAACATTGACGAAAAGCCCTTCAACGGCGACCGCCCGGTGTGGACTCCCGTGGCCCGGATTCCGAAGTCGCAAAATCAGCAATCGTATGACCAGGTGTTTGCGCGGCGCTCCGAGCTGGCCAGCCAACTGCGCGCCATGCGCATGCACCAACACGCTCTGGTGGAGCAATGGCTCCGCTCGGGCGAAGACAGGCCGCAGCCGGTAGCCCAGGACAAGCTGATGCTTCGCCTGCGCCTGGACGAGGGCGGCGGCTCGATACTCAGAAACAGCGCGCCCCATGCCACTCCCGCCTCGTTCCCTATCGGCAAAATCAAGCCGCAGTGGGGCGAGACAACTTGGTTGTGGCCCGATTTTCGCCTGGATACCAGCACCCGCATCGAACTTGGCCAGCAGGGTGACTACGACTGGAACCAGCCGTTCTCCTCGGGCGGATGGATCATGCTGCGATCGGCTCCCAACTACACGGTTGAAAATACGTCCGGCGCATTGATCGCAAAGATGGACACGACCCAGCACAACCGCGGCTGGGACCTGGCCGTCGAGAAGGGCATTCTTACCGTCCATCTGATCAACCAGGAGCCCAAGGAGCAGCCCGCGCACAAGACCGCGGTCAAGAAAGGCCTGCAAAAGACAGAGACGTTCCAGTATCCGACGCCTACCGATCTCAGCGCCAAAGATCTCGCGCCAAACAAGCCTCCGGCGCCTAAGAAGCCCGCGAAGAAGGAAGCCGAAAAGGAGCCCAAGCCGAAGCCGAAGACCGAGATGGCCAGGGACAACACGCGCAAAATCGCGGTTGAGGTTTCAACCGTGGATCCGCTGCCGCTGGACGGCCAGTGGAGGCATGTTTTCTTCACATACGACGGGTCCGGCAACGCGTCCGGCGTGAAGATTTATGTCGATGGCCGGCCGGTGGCCATGCACATTGTTTCCGATACGCTCGGCAAGGCGACCATCCGGACGCAGGCGCCATTGCAGCTTGGCTGGCGTTACCCCGAGGCTTCGCCCTCGCACGATACGCGGTATCAGGATGTGCGTCTCTACAGCCGCGCGCTCAACGCCGACGAGATCGGCCGCATGCCCTTTGAGGATTACGTTGCGGAGGTGACGTCGAAACCCGCCAGCCAGTGGAATGACGACCAGTGGCATGCGGTAAGCCAGTTCTACCTGAACAACGTGGACAAGACTTACCGCGCGGTCAGCGATGAGATTGCGCAGTTGAACACCCAGCTCGACCGGCTCTCGAAAGGCGGAGACCTTACGCTGGTAGCCTGGGAGAAGCCGTCGATTGCCTACGCCGATGTGCTGACGCGCGGAGTGTATACCGCGCGCACCGAGCGCGTGGAAGCCAACACGCCTCACTTTCTGCCTCCGCTGCCCGCGGGCGTGCCGCATGACCGGCTGGCGCTCGCCAAATGGGTGGTGAGCCCGGACAATCCGCTCACCGCGCGCGTCACCGTGAACCGCATGTGGTACGAGGTTTTCGGCACCGGCATCGTCGAGACGACGGAAGATTTCGGCATCATGGGTGATCGGCCCTCTGACCCCGAGCTGCTTGACTGGCTGGCCGTTGAGTTCCGCGAGAGCGGGTGGAACATCAAGCACATGTACAAGCTGATGGTCATGTCCGCCGCCTATCGGCAAAGCGCGAAATCCACGCCAGAGCAGCTCGCCAAAGATCCCAGAAATCTGCTGCTTTCGCATGGTCCGCGCTTCCGCATGGATGCCGAGATGCTGCGCGACATCGCGCTTCAGTCCGGCGACCTGCTGGTGAGCAAGGTCGGCGGACCCAGCGTAAAGCCGTATCAGCCGGCGAACGTGTGGGAGCAGGTAAGCTATCCGACCAGCGATACCGTCACCTACATCCAGCAGCACGGCGACGCGCTCTACCGGCGCAGCCTGTACACCTACTGGAAGCGCATGGCCATCATGCCCGACATGGACGCCTTCGATGCGCCCATGCGCGATGCGGTTTGCACGCGCCGCCAGCGTACCGACACGCCGCTGCAGGCGCTGGTGACTATGAACGATGTGCAGTGGGTAGAGGCGGCGCGCGCGCTGGCCCAGCGCGTGATTCTTGAAGGCGGCCGGCAGCCGGCCCGGCGCATCGACCTGCTGAGCGAGATTCTGCTCTCGCGCGATCCGCGTCCGCAGATGACCACGGTGCTCGAAGCCTCGCTCGACGATATGGAAAAGCACTACGCCGCCGATCCGCAGGCGGCGCGCGCACTGATCAGTGAAGGCGAGTCGAAGCGCGACACGTCCATTCCAGCTCCGGAGCTGGCCGCATGGACGATGGTTGCCAGCGAGATGCTGAACCTGGATGAGACGGTGACCAAGTAGCCGATGGAGGAGTCATGAAGCAGCATCCACTTTGTACCGATTGCGAACAGAGCGCCGACGTGATGAGCATGCCGATTCCCGCCGGCCTCAAGCAGGAGTGGGCCGCAATCGAGACGCGGCGCCGCTTCCTTGGGCGCTCGGGCAAGGTGCTGGGATGGGCTGCCCTAGCCAACCTTCTGGGTGAGCGCGGGCTGCGTGGAGACGCGCATGCCGAAGCCCCGCCGCAAGCCGGTCCGGCCTCGCGCCAACAGCTTAAGCAGCCCTTTTTTGCGCCCAAGGCCAAGCGCGCGATTTATCTGTTCATGTCTGGGGGGCCGCCGCAGATGGACCTGCTCGACTACAAGCCAAAGCTGGCCGCGCTCTATAACCAGGACCTTCCCGACTCCGTGCGCGGCACGCAGCAGTTGACGGGCATGACCGCGGGGCAGGCCCACTTTCCCATTGCGCCGTCGCACTGGGCCTTCAAGCGCTACGGCAAATCGGGAACCTGGGTGAGCGACTTGCTGCCTTACACCGCGCAGATGGTCGATGACCTGACGATTGTCAAGACCACCAGTACGGATGCAATCAACCATGAGCCGGCCATCATGCTGATGAATACGGGCAACATGAATGCGGGCAAGCCGTGCCTCGGTTCGTGGCTTTCCTATGGGCTGGGCAGCATGAACGACAATCTGCCCACCTTCATGGTGCTGCAGACAAAGGTGAATGCAAAGGAGAATAACCAGCCGGTTTCATCGCGGCTGTGGAGCAGTGGATTTCTTTCTTCGGAGTATGCGGGCGTAGGCCTGCGCTCGGGCGGCGATCCGGTGCTCTATCTCAGCGATCCGAACGGGGTGGACCGCGCGGTGCGCCGTAAGATGCTCGATGCGGTCGAGGCGCTGAACCGGCAGACCATGACCGAACTGGGCGACCCGGAGACCAACGCGCGCATTGCGCAGTACGAGATGGCCTATCGCATGCAAGCTTCGGTGCCGGAACTCGCCGACCTGAGCAAAGAGCCGCAGTCCACCTGGGATCTGTATGGACCGGACGCGAAGGAGCCGGGCACGTTTGCCTACAACTGCCTACTGGCGCGCCGCATGGCAGAACGCGATGTCCGTTTCACGCAAATCTACAAGCGCGGCTGGGATGTGCACGGCGACGTAACCGGCGTACTGCCCATTCTTTGCTCTGAGACCGACCGCGGCTGCTATGCGCTGATTACCGATCTCAAGCGCCGCGGCCTGCTCGACGATACGCTGGTCATCTGGGCCGGTGAGTTCGGCCGCACGGTTTACAGCCAGGGCGGGTTGACGCCGGACAACTACGGCCGCGACCATCATCCGAACTGCTTTACTACCTGGATGACAGGCGGCGGCGTGCAGCCCGGCATCACTTACGGTGAGACGGATGAGTATAGCTATAACGTAGTCAGGGATCCGGTGCCGGTTCGCGACTTCAATGCGACGATTCTCCATTGCCTGGGCATCGATCACAACAGGCTTACCTACGAATTTCAGGGACTGGATCAGAAACTGACAGGAACGACGCCGGCAAATGTTGTGCAGGGGCTGCTCGCGTGACCCTTGCACAGCCTTCGGCCATGTCCGAAGGACGATTGTTGAAACGAAAATCGCACGCGCGCGTGGCGGGTCTGGTGGCTCGTCTGGTGGCGCTCGCCATTGGCGTGCAACTGATCCTGCTTCCATGGGTATTCAAGCTCGATGGCAAGCCGCATGCCAACTGGCAGCAGTTTCTCGGACGATTCCATCCGCTCACCGTGCATCTTCCCATCGGCTTTCTTGTCCTGCTGCCGGTGCTTGAGATCGCCGGCATGTCTCGACCCGCGCTGCGCGAGGCCGCGGGGTTTGTGCTGGCGCTGGCGCTGGCATCGTGCCTGTTTGCGCTCACGCTCGGCTACCTGCTTGCCTACGGTAGCGGTGAGGCCGGTCCGGGCGTCATGCGGCACATGTGGGGCGCGATCGTGCTGACCATCGGCGTAATGGCCTGCGTGCTGGTGCGGCCGGCGTGGTCGTCGGGCGCAGTATCCACTGTGTATCCGGCGCTGCTCGCCTTCGTCATGCTCACGCTGGTGTGGACGGCTCATCAAGGCGGCTCATTGAGCCACGGCAGCAACTATCTGACCGAGTATATGCCCACGCCGCTCAAACGATGGGTGGCGCCGGGAGCCGGCGCATCCGGCGCGGCACCCGACTCGTTTTACACGCAGCATATCAATCCCATCCTCGATGCAAACTGCGTAAGTTGCCATGGCGCAAGCAAAATAAAAGGCGGGCTGCGGCTCGACTCCTACGGCGCATTGATGCGTGGAGGCAAAGACGGCGCGGTCATCATCGCCGGCAATCCCGGCCGCAGCCTGCTGCTGCAGCGCGTCACGCTTCCGCAGAGCGACAAGCGGTTTATGCCCGCTGAGGGCAGGCCGCCGTTAAAGCCCGAAGAAATCGCATGGATCAAAGCATGGATTCAGCAGGGCGCATCTTCCACGGCAACCGCCATTGCCGGCGTCTCAATCCAACAGGCGCCGCCGGTTCCTCCCATTCAGCCGGTTGGCAACTACAGCAGCATGATGCCTGCAATTGAGCGGATGGCGAGTGGCCAGGGAGCCAAGCTTGTGCCCGTTTCCGGCAAGCCGTCCGATGGTCTTATCCTTAATACGGTCGACGTTGCGGGCAGCTTTGGCGATGCGCAGCTCGCGCAATTCGACGCGTTTGCGCCGTATATTGTGGAAGCGGAACTGGGACGCACCGCGGTGACCGACGCCAGCTTCGACACTCTGGCCAAGTTTACTCATCTGCGCGCGCTGCATCTCGAGAGAACCGCTGTAACCGGAGCCGGCCTGGCCAAGCTCGCGCCGCTCAAGCAGCTTGTCTATCTGAATTTGAGCGGAACCAGGGTAACGTCGGCGGCTGTGGCGCCTCTGGCGTCGATGAAGAATCTTCGCCATGTGTATCTGTTCAACACGCCGGCACAGCCGGCCGCGGCCGCGGTCAATACTCCGCAATCCGCCGCAGGGAGTAAGCGATGAACGCAAAAGCCAACAACGCAACAAGAGAAGAATTCGGCCGCCGGCGTTTTCTTGCTGCCGCGGGAACCGTCGCGGTAACCGCGCTCGCAGGCGTTTCCACGCCGGCCATGGCCGCTGACGATGCCTGCGCTACGCAAAAATCGGAGATGCTGACCGGCAACGGCGAGTGGACCTATCACGTGGCCCACGAGTGGGGACAACTGCCCGCCGGCGTGGAGTTTGGCGGCACCCATGGCGGCGTTGCGACCGATAACGCGGGCCGTGTCTACGTGAGCACGCAAAGCCGCACCGGAGTGCTTGTTTACGGGCCCGACGGCGCATTCATCAAGACGATCGCCAATGAATTTCCCGAGATTCATTCCCTGGTTCACGCCGAGGAAAACGGCGAAGAGTACTTTTACACAACGGTGCAGCATGGAACGCCCACGGAGAACTGGCTGTTTGTAAAGATGAAGATCGATGGCACAGTTGTGCAGAAGATCACCGCACCGCCCGAGGCAGGATTCAAGGCGCCGAATGAGTGGCGCCTTACCGCCGCTCTGCCGTCTCCAGACGGATCAATCTTCATCGCCAACGGATACGGCGATTCGCGCCTGTTCCGCTTCGACAGCAAGGGCAACTTCAAAAACAGCTACTCCGGCAAAGGCTCAAGCGACGGCCTGATGAACTGCAGCCACGGTATGGCCGTGGACACGCGCTACGATCAACCGCTGCTGCTGATCTGCGATCGTGAAAACCGCCGCCTGTGCCACTTCGACTTCGACGGCAAATTCGTGCGCACAGTCACGCAGCATCTGCGGCGTCCCTGCCAGATCGGGTTCCATGGAGACTTCGCCGTGATCTCGGAGCTTGAAGGCCGCGTGACGATTCTTGACCGGGATAACGCTCCGGTGGCGTTTCTGGGCGACAATCCGCAGCGGTCGCAGTGGGCCAATTACAAGGTCGATCCCGCCCAGGTGGCCGCCCTGACATTCAGCGCGGCGCATGGATGCTACGTCGACCCGAGCGCCAATATCTATGTTTCCGACTGGAACCGCGTTGGCCGTATCACCAAGCTGGAGAAGATCGCTGTCTAGTCGTGCTTCTCCAATTACTGTGAATTTTCCAGCATCGAGACGGCGGCGATTGCGTCCGGCGGCAGTGTGAGAACGCCGCCTTCCATCTTTGCTTCTTCTCGCGATGCGATGGCTAGCCCGCTGCCCTCAGGCACGTGGAAACTGCGGGCCGATCCACCCAGATTGCAGAAAACGCTCACCGCTCCGCGTTGCATGCGCAGCCACCGCTCCGCTTCGTCATACGCAACCCGCGTGTGCCCGGGCTCGCCATCGTTCAGGCTCGGCGTTGACCGGCGAAAGTGAATCAGCTTCCGGTACCAGTTCAGCATCTCCGCATGTGCGGCCTGCGAATTCTCTCGCCAGTTGAGCTTCGAGCGCTCGAATGTCTCGCGGCTTTCCGGATCGGGAATCGAATCCGGTTTCCATCCGAATGCAGAAAATTCGCGCTTCCGTCCTTCTGACACCAGCCGCGCCAGCTCCGGGTCGTCGTGGTCGGCAAAGTACTGGAATGGCGAGGAGGCAGCCCACTCCTCACCCTGAAAGATCATGGGAATAAACGGACTCATCAATACAAGCGCCGCGGCAATTTTTGCGCGATCCAAGCCCGCGATCTGTTCGATTCGGTCGCCGATGGCCCGATTGCCAACCTGATCGTGATTCTGAATGTAGCCGAGGAAGCGGTGTTGCGAGAGCGCCCCAGTGGGGCGGCCGTGCATCCGCTTCCTGTAGCGCGAATACACTCCGTCGAAAACGAAGGTCTGCTCAAGCGCTTTCGCCAATTGCTCCAGCGAGCCGAAATCCGCGTAGTAGCCTTCTGTCTGATCGGTGAGAGCGGCAAACAGCGCGTGATGAAAATCGTCGCTCCATTGCGCGGTGAGCCCGAATCCGTTGGCTTCTCTCGGCGTAACAATGCGAGGATCGTTGAGATCGCTTTCTGCAATCAGCACCAGCCGGCGACCCACGGATGCGCTCAATGCTTCGGTTTCAATGGCAAGCTGTTCCAAAAAGTGAATGGCCGAGCGGTCCACAAGCGCGTGCACGGCGTCCAGACGCAGTCCATCGATATGAAAATCGCGCATCCACATCAGCGCGTTATCGCAAAAGAATCGTCGCACCGCGCATGAGCCCGATTCTTCAAGGTTGACCGCGCCGCCCCACGGCGTGTGATGCGCATCCGTAATATACGATCCGAATTTGCCGGTGTAATTTCCCACCGGGCCGAAATGGTTATAGACCACATCCAGCAGCACTGCGAGGCCCCTGGCATGAGCGGCATCCACAAACCGTTTCAACGCATCCGGACCACCGTAAGGCTCATGCACAGCGAAGAGCGCAACTCCGTCGTAGCCCCAGCCATGCTCGCCCGCAAAGGATGCCACCGGCATCAACTCCACATGCGTAATGCCCAGATCGGCAAGATAGTCCAGCTTTTCAATTGCCGCGTCCAGCGTGCCTGCCTCGGTAAAGGTTCCTGGATGAAGCTCGTAGAGCACCGCGCTTGCCAGCGGGAGTGGCTGAAACTGCGCGTCCGACCACGCAAACACATTCTGATCGTAAACGCGCGAAAGACCATGTACCCCATTGGGTTGCCACTGCGAACGCGGGTCCGGATAAGGAGTGGCCTCCGAGTCAACCAGGTAGCCGTAGTCTGTCCCAGGGCCGGCGGCCTGCAACGCGATGCGCCAGAATCCGGACTCATCGGGGCCCTGCATGGGAAAGGCCGCGCCGTCGATCTGCACTGCCATCTGTTTTGCCAAAGGAGCCCAGATCTCGAATCGATGCATGAGTTACTCCGCCTCAAAGGTGAGCAGCGCCACGGGAAAGCGCTGTAGCAAGGACTGAATGCCCAGGCATCCGCCACGAAACATGTCGCCGGTAAGGATGTTTCTCCAACGGCCTTCGGGCAACTCGACGCTCGTCCCCTTCCAGCCTGCTCCCAGCTTCAGGTTCCATCGCGGCGCAAGCACAGCCACTCCGTTTCCGCGCAAATAGCCCACCAGATGTTCCTTCCTGGCGCCATCGGCGATCAGCGGTCGATAGGCAGCGTCCGGGCCAAAACACTCCGGCTTCTGCTGCCGCAGATGCAGGGCTCTGTAGATGATCCATAGCTTGGGCAATCCGCTGTCTATTCTTCTCACGATCTCTTCCGCGTCAAGACCTTGTTCAATTTCCGCAAGCAGGGAACGCCTCTCCGCATAATCCACTGCACCGCGGTTATCGGGGTCCACAAGGTGAAAATCCCACAACTCACTGCCCTGATAGGTGTCCGGTATTCCCGGTGCGGTGTACTTCACCAGCGTCTGCGTCAGGCTGTTGATGCGCGCGGCGGGCAGAACCTTCGCCACAAAAGCTTCCAGTTCGGCGATGAACTCGGGCGACTCCAGCACCGTCTCAATGAAGTGCCGCAGCGCATCTTCAAACTCGCTGTTCTGTGTTGTCCAGCTTGTCTGTTGCTTGGCTTCGCGCGTGGCTTTCAGCATATACGCGACTAAACGCTCGGCGGAGATGGGCCACGTGCCGATCAGCGTCTGGTACAGAAAATATTCGGTGTTGCGGTCGGGATACTTGCCGGTCCTGGACTGCGCATTCCGGCGCGACCAGCGGCTCAGAGCCACCCGCCACTGGGCCGGAACCTCGGTAATCACCGCCAGCCGCGCGCGCACATCGTCTGAGCGCTTGGTGTCGTGCGTCGATAGGGTATTCATCGTGAGCGGATGCGAACCCTGAACGTCTGCGCAGTATCGATGGAAATCGTCGGTCGTTAATCCGCCGCGATCAGGAGATCCGCCCACCTCATTCAGCCCGATCATCCGGTTAAAGCAATAAAGCGCCGTATCCTCCACGCCCTTGGCCATCACCGGCGAAGTGAACTGCTGAAAGCGCAGCAGAAATTCCGTCTCAAGGTTGCCGCGGGCGCGCAATGCGAGTACGTCGGCAATAAAATCCAACAGCTCGGCGTCGAGATCGGTGCGGCTTGCTTTAGCCTGCGTAACGGCCTGATCGATTTGCCGCCGGTCCTCGTCTGTAACCTCAGCCCGTTCGGGGATTACGTAGGTTCGATAGACGGAAAAACATGCGGCAACTTCGCGAATGGCGCGCCTGATCTCGGCCCGCGTATAGTCGCGGCGGTCGCGGTTGTTCTCGCATATCTCAACAAACAGGCTTGCCAGGCGATTGATGTCGCTTCCCAGGGCTTCATGTTCGACATTGATTTTCTTGTCGTGCGCAATGGAATCGAAATCGACCGACTCGCTGGTGAAGCTGCCGTAAATGCCTGTGAGTTCCTTCAGTCCTTCGTCGTGAACCAGCAGCCGATTGCAGACATTCAAAAAGTCATACCCCGTTGTTCCTTCAATCGGCCAGGATTCGCGCAGGCTCTCTTCCGGCTCAAGAATCTTTTCCGCGATAATCCATGCCTCCGGAGCCCGGTTTCGCAAGCGTTCGAAGTAGCCCTGCGGGTCGCGCAGCCCGTCGGGGTGATCCACGCGCACGCCATCCAGTTCACCCTTTTTGAGCCATTCAAGAACCCGCCTGTGCGTGGCATCGAACACATGCTGCCGCTCCACGCGCAATCCAATCAGTGTGTTTACGTCAAAAAAACGGCGGTAGCCCAGATCCTGATCGGCGGTTCGCCAATAGGCAAGCCGATAGTGTTGAAGGTTCAGAAATTCATCCAGCGCGTCATGATCGTGGTTCAGCTCGCTCACTGCGCGCGCAATCGCCTGTGCGGCTTCAGGCTGCTCCTTGCAAAGCCGATGAAGCAGTTCATAGATTACCGACTTGTCGCGATGACGCGACAGCACAGTCTCCTGGTCGGAAGAGTCGGGAACGGGCAGCCGCGCCAGGCTGTCGGCCATGAAGTTGAGCGTTGCATTGTTGGCATACTCGGCGGCTCTTGCCAGGGGGATTGCCAGCGACCTGGGCGCCAGCGGATAGATATTCTCCATGTAGCGGACCTGGAACCGCTCGCAATCCTGCTCGATCCCGATCTGATTCTGGCTCAACACGCGGCCATATTGGTCGCCGAGCACGGGAATCAGCACCTTGTTGTATAGCTTGACCTCGTCCGAATGCCAGTCGATGTCGAACCAGGTAGCGAAACGGCTCGATGGGCCATTCTCCAGAACATCCCACCAGCAACGATTCTGCGGGCGCGTTGCCATGTGGTTCGGCACGATGTCCAGTATCTGACCAAGGCCCAGTTGGGAAAGTCGCTGACAGAGACGCAGCCGTCCTGCCTCGCCACCCAGCTCCTCGTTCACCTTCTCGTGATCGACTACGTTGTAGCCGTGCATGCTGCCAGGGGCGGCCTGCAGATAGGGCGAACTGTAGACGTGAGAAATTCCCAGAGCCTTTAGATAGTCTGCGATAGCAACCGCGTGGTCAAACGTGAAGCCGGCGTGCAGTTGAAGGCGATATGTGGAATTAGGAATGCGGCGCATCGATCAGCCAACCTTTTTGCTCGGATTTTGCTCGCAGAAAATTCTGCGCGAGGATCGCCGGCGAGCATTTAAATGCTCCACGGATATTCGGCGCTCATACCAATACATGCTATGTGCGCACCAATGTAAAGCGATGGCGGTCAGACAGTCAGGGACTGTTTAGCGATCAATGATAGTTTAGATGGCTCGCGACGATCTTCGGGATGCCCAGCTCCAGCAGCTTCCACTGCGGCCCGCCGCGCGGAACAAGGCCGCCGTGCGCAAAATAAAGATCAGAACGTCGCAAGCCATCCTCCATCGACAAAAATAACCTGTCCGGTAATGAAGTCAGCCGCGGCGCTGGCAAGAAAGACGACTGGCCACGCAATGTCGGACGGTGTTCCCCAGCGTCCGAGCGGGCACCGCTTTTGTACCCACGCGTCGAATGCGGGGTCGGCAATGAGCGGTTGATTCAACGGTGTATCAATATAGCCGGGAGCAATCGCATTCACCAGGATGTTATGCCTGGCCCACTCTACTGCGAGCGCCTTGGTAAGCTGGCCCACGGCGCCTTTCGAGGCGGCATACGGCGAGACGCCCGGCCTGGCTGCTGCCGTCATGAGCGAGGCTATGTTGATGATCTTTCCGCTTTTTGCTTCGGCGATCCGCGCGCGGGCGAAACTGCGGCTAAGCTCGAACACCGCGGAAGTGTTGAGTGCAATCACGTCATTCCACTCCTCCAGGGAGAGATCGACGGCGTTGCCGCGGCGGTTGATTCCTGCGCAGTTGACAAGAATGTCAGGAGAACCGGTGGTCGCGCAGACCTCTTCGAACCACGACGAGATTTTGTTGGTTTGCAGCAGATCGAATGAAGCGACGGAGACAGATGCGGACAGCCCGCGCAATTCCGCTGCGGATTTTTCCATCTCCGCCTGGTCGCGGCCAACCAGAATCAGCTCGGCGCCTGCCTGGGCCATTGCATGCGCAATGCCCAGACCGATGCCGCGTGTGGCGCCCGTAATCAGTGCACGCTTGTGCTTGAGTTCGAAAGGATTCATGCGGTTGTTTGCAGAGGCAGAATCAAAACCTTGCAGACGCCGCCAGAACGAAACTGTTCAAAGGCGGAACTTACCTCCTGCAGGGAGTAAACAGAAGTGACAATACGATCGAGTGGCAGTTTCATCGCGAGGCCGATGGCGGACTCAAAATCCTGGCGTTCGTAAACCCTCGACCCGAGGATCTCTATTTCCTTGAAGTTGATGGCTTGCATGTCGATTTCAACCGGCTTTTTGAAGACACTCAGGTTGACGATAACTCCGCGTGGACGAACAAGCGAAGTCATCTCGCGCGCAGCCGAAGGATGGCCGGCGCAATCGAAGATGAGATCAGCGCCGTTTTGATGGGAAATATCCATTACGATCTTGCGCAGAGGCTCACCCGCATGGACTGCGCGCAATCCGAGACTTTCGGCAAGTTCTATGCGAGCGGGCAATACGTCGCTAATCAGAATCTGCAGTATGCCTTGCGCTTGAAGCACCAATGCCGTCAAAAGTCCAATGGGACCGGCGCCCAGCACGACAGCCAGCTCGACATCCTCGGTCCGGGCGCGTTTGACGCCGTGTACAGCCACAGCCAGCGGCTCAATCAATGCCCCAATCTGCGGCGGAAGTTCGGGAGGCAGACCTATAAGAGCCGAGACCGGGAGCTTTACAAACTGGGCCATGCCGCCGTCTAAGTCAAAACCAAAGAGACGAAGTTCGCGACATACGTGCGCATTTCCGTGCATACACGGATGACAGCGGCCGCATGAAAGGAGAGGGAAAATCGTTACGCGGTCACCGATTTTAAGGGTAGACGCCGGGCTTTTGATCTCAACGATTTTTCCTGCCAGTTCATGGCCAAGAGTGAGCGGAGCCTTGGCGCGCGGGTGTGTTCCTGCCACGATATTGATGTCGGAGCCGCAGAATCCACAGGCCTCGACTTGAATGAGCGCTTCATCCTGGCCAATCTCCGGCAATGAGATTTCTTCCGGTTCGATAAGGTGTGGGCCTTTGTAACGCGCCGCAAGCATCGTTTTCATGGCGTCTCCTACTGCGCGGTGAATCCACCATCCAACATCAGGACTGAACCGGTAAAGAAGGCGGCAAGATCCGTGGCCATATACGCGTAAAAACTCGCCACTTCGGCTGCGCTGGCGATCCTGCCGATCGGATGCGCATTGCGCAACATCGCCCAGTAAGCATCCGGATCTCCCGATGCCTCGGCGGACTTGTAGACGATTGGCGTGTCCACAGTTCCGCAAGCGATGGTGTTCACCCGGATTCCATGCTTCGCATACTCGATTGCCATCTGCCTGGTCATTTGATGGAGCGCGCCCTTCGATGCTGCATAGGCCCCTTGAGTTGGAATGCCGACCTCGCCGGAAATCGATCCGCTGATGAGAATCAAGCCTCCGCCCTGCCGGATCATGACCGGAACCACATGCCGTGCAGCCCAATAGAGACTTTTCACATTCGCATTCATCACCGAGTCCCATTCCTCGGGAGAATGAAGGTGGAGAGGTTTGACCACGCTGAGCGCCGCATTGCTGACCAGCACATCGAGCCGGCCAAAAGAATCCAGAGCAGCCTGGGTGAATTGAATCGAAGTCTGCTCTTCACCCACGTCTCCATGCACAATGATCAGCTTGCCGGAAGAACGCGCCCGCAGTTCTTCAAGCTCTTCCGGAATCTCTTTTCGGCGGAATACTGCAACGACGCCGGCTGCTCCGCATTCGATGTAGGCTCTGGTAACTGCGAGCCCTATCCCGGACGACGCGCCAGTAACGACTGCGACTTTGTTGGCAAGAGCAATTTCCATGACAAGACCGCCGTAAATTAGGGTTATGGTTCAATGAGCAGACCGCAAGGGTCAGCCGCGCTGATAGAGCCATGGCTGGTAGTACCGCATCGCCACAAACTTCGCATCGCAATCGGCCGCCTCGATTGCCACCCGCAGCATTTCAGGACTGCCGACATTGTTGACCAACATATCGTAATGGCACGGTATCGCAACACGCGGCCGTATAGCTTTCACAAGGGCAGCGGCGTCCGTCGCCGACAAGTTATGAAAGCCCCCGTTGATACAAATGGCGCACACATCGATGTCGAACGGCACAAGCGCGACCAGCCTCTCGGCGTATGCGGTGTCTCCGGTATTCAAAAATGTCAGCCCGTTGGAGAAGCGCAGCAGAACGCCGGTGTGGTTGAGATCGGTTGCATCGGTGGGCAATGCGAAGGTGGCCTGAACCGAGGTCGAGGAGCCGAGGTCGACGGTCTCGCCGGGATGGATCAACCGGCAGCGAGATTCCTCAATGCCGCATCTGCGATAGACACCCACGGAATCGAATGGCCCCACGAACCACGTCTCGACATCTTTCCGGACTCGGCGAATGGTCTCGGGATCGGCATGATCGTCGTGAGAGTGGGTGGTGATGAAGACGTCGATGTCCAGGTCCTCGGGCTCGATGAAGACCGGCAACTGGCGATCGAGACGATAGGGAAGGTGACTGAAGGTTGTTGCGCAGCTATTGGAAAGATAGAGGTCGATGCCTACAAGCGGCCCGGATGGACCCTTGAGAAGGAAGCCGTTCTGCCCAAGGAACCAGAGCGCAAAAGCATTGGCAGGCACCTGAAATTCCCGGATGCTTTGCATGTATTGCCGGCTCGCAATGAGCCGCGGGACCACGAATCGAATCTGAGCTTCCCGGTCGAAGGGATCGTTGCCGGCAAATTCATAGCGATTCTCTGACCGGGACATGGTCCGGCCGGAGTCGCTTTCAATAGCATTTGCCATAACAAATATTATAGATTATCTTTTGACTCGATGCAAGCAGATGCCTCGAAGCGCCTCGAACAATCCGGCTCCTCGCTGTTCCCATTCTCCGCTGCTCCCATCCCTCGCGCCGGATCGCGTGATTTGCCGACGGCTGCGCAAGCCTGCCATCCACAGCAGCCGCATTCCAGGCTGCGATGAACACATCCGACGCCGCATTCCACAGCGGGCAGTTTGTGGCGTTGGATCCCGCGGCGAAGAGCGTGCGTCTAACTGAACAGTGTCAAAATAGCTCAAGAACCACCGCGAATTTGAGAATCTAGAGCGTATATAATCTAGAAAAGTTACGAGTGTGAGATTGCTATGGAGCGTCAACCGGGGAGAATTACCGTCGGACAACTCAATCTCCAGACAGCACCAGAGGCTGCGGCTCAGGCCATACGCGAGTCCATCATCTCCGGCGAACTCCGCGGCGGCGACCGCATTATTGAGCAGAAGTGGGCCGCTCGTCTCGGCATCGGCCAGCCCACGCTTCGTGAAGCTCTAAGCGAACTCATCCATCAGGGGCTGCTTCGCAAACTCCCGCAGCGCGGCACTTATGTGGCCCAACTGAGCCCGCGCGATTATCGACTCATTCAAGAAGTGCGCATTCCGCTTGAAGCGATCGCTGTTGGAAAAGCCGCTGAAAATCTTACTCCGGAAGCCGATGCCGAACTTGGCGCGCTGGTGAAGGCAATGAGCGGCACAAGCATGACCGCCTCTGAAGTGAAGAACTTTCACGACTGCGATGCCGCCTTTCACCGCAAGATCTGGATGCTGGCCGGTAATGAGCATCTGCGCGACACGCTTGAAGCAATCAGCTTCAAACTGTTTGTCTTTTCTGTCGTCGGCCGTTGGGCAGACAACCCCAAGGCGAGCAGGGAGCGCGTCGCCGCTGTCAAGCAGCATCTGGCTATCCTGGAGGGAATCCGCAGCCGTGACAAGCATGTGGCCCGGCGAGTCTTTATCCAGGAGACGGTCGGTTACTGGAATGCGCAGTATGGCCTTGAACTCGATGAAAAAGAGCTTTCCTGGGCGGGTCACACCGCCGATCAGCCGAGCCGTCCTGTGAAAAAAAAGCATCGAAGGCTCCCCGGGCCTACTTTCAGCCGCGCACGTAGCTGACGAACGGCAGCGGCTGCGCGCGCCATTCCGCCCAGGTGTCGCGTGCGCAACTCATTTTCGATCAATTTATTTATCGATCGCTATTTATCGATAGCGTTTTCGGAAGATGAATATCAATTCACTTCCGGTATTTTCGTACGCGCGTGGCCAATGCGCGGACTTGCGCCGGGCACGGCTCAAAGCAAAATCGGAGTAGACGTAAGGCGAGTCGATGCCGCTGCGTGCTTTTCCTTTTCCGCTTATCGTCTCAAGCCAATCCTGCAACTCGCCGAACAAGGTCGATATTCATCTTTCGGAATTAGGGCAGGCCGAAGCCACATTCCACGGCGCTCAAAAAGCCGATCCATATTCGGAAAAATGCTCTCATTTCCACGCACGCGGCCCTAATGCAGATCCAATTCGGGTGCTTCGAAACTTGCACCAAGGTTCGTGGAGCCTGCGATAAATCGCCGTATTTGGGGACCAGCCCATAGCGCGGAGCGGTGGCGGACGGTCTCAAAAAATCTTGTTGACAACCCACACGATGATTGATTATAGATTATCGAGTATCTCGGGATGGGCCTGACCCGTTCTCTTTATGCGGCCGCGGCAGGATTGCTTCAATCGCCGACCCTTTGCATGGGTTTGCGGCATTGCTGTTCGTTACACATCATTTCCCAACCTGTGACGCCGTTCCCGGACACAGGAAGGCATGGCAACCGATCGGGTGCTGAACAAAGCAGGTCGATACCAAGTGCGCTAACGACCGCTTGGACGTCGGGCGCGGAACTCAATTCGTTGAGACGGTTATGGACGCGGAGCCAGATCCGTGCCGCCGTCGATTCGCATCGATAACACACTGTTCATGAGAGGCTAAGATGAGGCGAAACATCAGGAGATTCTCAAAGATTCTTGCGCTGGCGCTATTTATATCGGCAGCTAGTTGCTTCGCGCAATTCAATGCCGGCGTTCAAGGAACTGTGCAGGATGCGAAGGGAGCTGTTGTTCCAAATGCGACAGTCGACCTTGTTAATGAGGCCACGGGCGTTAGGCTGACCGCGGTCAGCAGCACCAGTGGCGTGTACCGTTTCGCGAGCCTCGCGACTGGCAATTACACTATATCGGCGACCGTGCAGGGATTCGCGCCTGTCTCGGTCTCAATCATTCTGGACGCCAATCAGCTCCTCGATGTTCCTTTGAACCTAAAACTAGCGGCAGCGACCTCCACCGTTACAGTAACAACGCAGGCACCGCTGCTCGACACGTCAGACAGTCGCTTTGAGGAGACCCTCAACTCAACCGCACTGGCAGATTTGCCACTACCAGGTCGCAACCCGACAAATGTGCTTACAGTGGCTCCAGGCGTGACTGGCCTGGGAGGACAATCCTCCCCTGGAGCCAGCACCTCCACCAACTTTGCTCCTGAAAACTGGGTTAACGCCAGCGCCAATGGGCGTGGCGCCAATGGCAACCTCTATATTGTGGACGGCATGGACATCACCAGCTTCATTCGTCCTGGTGTGCTCAACCTGACGCCGAACGCCGATTCGCTGCAGGAAGTTAGTGTTCAAACAAACACTTATACCGTCGATTATGGTCGATCCAGTGGGATTCAGACGGTAATGACCAGCAAATCCGGCTCTAACCAATTCCACGGCCTTGCCAGCGATTACTACGAGTCACAGGTGTTGCAGGCTCGCGGCGAGTTTGGCATTCCTAAAGGGACCCCACTGCCGTCTTATCACATCAGCAACTTCTCGTTTGCTTTGGGCGGACCTGTTGTGCCGCATCATGAATTCTTCTTTTTTGTCGGCTATGAGCCCTACTATTCGGTAGGATCGAGCGGTTCTTCGCTGCAAACGTACGAAGATCCGGCATTCGTGAAGTTTGCTCAGTCCGTGCAGCCGACTACGGGTGAAACTCAATTGATGGTCAAATACCCAGCGAGTAACGCAACGACAGTGGGCGTGAATGCAACCGCGGGGCAACTGTGGAGCAACACTCTCCCAGCCGGTAGTCAGGCCTCGTGTCTGGCCGGATCGGGAGATCTTGGCGCCGCCTATGACAGCATCCCGTGCAGCACGCCGGTTTTCGATACCGGACGTTACGACCCTTCCAGCCCCTACAACGCAAAGCAGTACAACATTCGTTTGGACAAGTACTATAAGAAGGACCGCGTCTACGGCAATTTCTACCGGACTGCAGTTGCCACGGGTGGCCCGAACATTCGCCCCGCGTTTGACACCACCGACGCCTACTACGTGTTCAACCTCCAGGCGAACGAAACGCACACCTTCTCGTCAAAGATGTTGAATGAGGCGATCTTCAGCTACTCCCGGATTGAAGGCATCGCGCCCAATGGTGGCCTTTTTAGCGTCCCGATCGTCAGCGTGACTAACCTGGGCAACGGCTTTGGAGACGGCTTCGCAGACGGAGATTACATCCAGCACAGCTATCACTGGCGCGATGTTCTCACTCGAATCGTCGGCTCACACGACATCAAGGCCGGATTCGATGTGTGGCGCGGCGACGACGATGTCTTCTTCCAAGGAGCCGACGGCCAACCCAGCCTCCAATACACCAACATGATCGACTTCATCAACGACGACATTTATTCAGAGAGTGGCCTCTCGTACAACGTGGTAACCGGCAAGCCAACCCCATACACCTACGGCTACAAGGCAACCACACTTGGTATCTTTGCGGAAGACTCATGGAAGGCCAGCCGCAAACTCACCGTCAACTATGGCATACGCTATGACAACAACGGAAATCCTTACGTTGACTCGGCTTTGCCAGGATCGAGTTTCCCAGATGCACCTCCGAACGTAATTTCGAACATGACTCTTGGTTCGGGATCGAACTTCGCGTCGCGAATTGCTGGCGCCGCCTTCAAAGTACAGCCAAATGTTTATCCCTCCGATCGCAACTGGATATTCTCTCCGCGTGTTGGACTTGCGTACGCGCCATTCGCAGACGGGAAGTGGGTGGTTCGGGGCGGTTTTGGACTCTTCCACGATTTGCCGACGCTCGGGAACCAGGAAAACCTCCTGGGAAACAATGCACCGGGACCTACGGTTCCGACCTTCTTTAGTAACGGATCCACTGCGCCGCCGGTCTTCAGCACTGGGACGCAGAACCATTATCCATTTGGGTTTACCTATCCGGCGTTCGTAGGCACCCCGCTTGACGCCGCTGGCGGCATCGTTGGCTCTAACATCTCGATGGGCGCGGTCCAACAGAACTTGCCCATTGCAAATACATGGTCTTGGTCGGCTGCCGTAGAGCGCCAACTCACATCGCAGATGACGGCCAGCTTCGGATATTCGGGAACGCATTCGTCCAAGCTAATAATTGTTGGCGGTAACACGGGTGATACGAGTTATGACGTAGACGTGAACCTCTCTCCGGGAGACTTAATCCGGAACCCGGCATTCGGCTCCAATGGCGTGTGGACCGAAGATGGAATTCAGACTCGTCTCAATCCGAGCTTTGGTCACATTAACTACGAATTCAGTGGCGCCCGGGGGAACTATTACGCGCTGATCGCAGCAGTGAGAGGGCGCTTCGGCAAGCATGGGTTCCTGACTGCCTCCTATACGCATTCTGCATCGAAGGACGACTCGGGTAACTATCCCGACGGATACACGGGCGCAGGTGGTGGAACCAGCTACAACATCAGTCAGTTTTACAGCCCGTCGAGTTGGGATGCTCCTAATCGCGTTTCGATGGGATCGAGCTACGATATTCCTGGTTTGATCACTAGAGGCGGCTTAGTCAAGAGGGTGACGTCAGGATTCAACTTGGCCTCAACACTCATTCTTCAGTCGGGAAACCCGTTCTATGTGACCAGCCAGAATCCCTTATCCCTGGTTGATACTACCGGGGTAACAGTTACAGCGGCAAATTATGCAAGCGAGCTGGCCGCCGGGAATATCACCTATGCTGCCAACAGCGGCAACTACTCAGCAGATGGAGACAACGGCAGCGACGTTCCGAACGTACTCAGCTACAAACAAAAGCACGACCGGAAGTCGTATGAATACACAGGTGCCGTTGACTCAGGCATCATCACACACTCCCAATTTGCGGCCCCTGCGTTCGCTGCCGGAGGCGCAGAGGGGAACGAGAAGATGAATTTATTCCGTAACCCCGGTTATGCGGATGTGGATCTCACCGCGAGAAAGTCCACAGCGATCACAGAACGCGTCAACGTTCAGTTTCGCGTAGATTTTTTCAACTTGTTCAATCGGGTCAACCTGAACAATGTGGATAGTAACTTCAATGACACAACCGCGGGTTTCGGCACAACAGGCAGCACATTGTCCCCGCGCTATTTGCAGCTCGGAGCCAAGCTTAGTTTCTAGGAGTGGCTGAATGCTCTTCCGCGGCATACGCCGCACCAACCGGACTCGCACGCTGTACCGGCCACTCTATCCGGTACAATTGTGCGAGTTCGATTGGATCGCCGGCTCACGGGGAATCTCTCCCGTCCTGTGGCAGAGCGGATTTCCGATTGTTGCTACGTGAAGCCTGCTGGAGTCTAAGAGATTGCTAAACGCCGTGCGGCTTGCACAACGCGTGATTCTGGGATGCGCGATTCTTGCAGCGCTGCCATGTCATTCTTATGCGCAGCAGGCAAGCGCTGCCTCAAACGACGAGCGTCTCCACAGTCTTGTGGCGAACGTGCAGAAGGGCCAATTCAAGAACGCGCTGGCTGCAAGCGAAATCGCGCTTCGCCTGACTCCCAATGATTACCGGGTATGGACATTGCGAGGCATGGCTTACTCCGGAATGCAAAACCAGGCCTCGGCTCTCAACTGCTTTGAACACGCGCTGAAGCTTGCACACTTTTACCTGCCGGCGCTTGAGGGCGCGGCTCAGTTGAAGTACCGGCAGGGTAATGAAGAAGCAAGGCCGCTGCTGTTGCGGATTCTGACCGAACGGCCAAACGATCCTGTCACGCATGCGATGCTGGCCGTACTCGATTACAAGAAAAAAGACTATGTGGGCGCAGTATCCCATTTTCAACAGGCCGGTCCTTCGATCTCTTCGCAACCGGATGCTATTGCGGACTATGGCCGATCTCTCGCCGGCCTCCGTCGTTTTCAACAAGCTGTTCCCATCTTCGCGCAGGCCCTTGCGCTCGATCCCTCGAATCGGAGCGTCCGCTACGATCTGGCGCTCGCTCAATCGAATGCCGGCCAGCCCGAGGATGCTCTTGCTACCCTGCAGCCTCTTCTGGTGGCGAATCCAGGCGATGAAGCTGTCTTACTGCTGGCGGCTGACCTGGATGAGTCAACCGGCAAAACCCAGCAGGCGATAGACCTGCTGCGGAAAGCGATTCTCGCAAACCCGAAGGGTACTGACGCCTATCTTCACTTTGCCGATCTTGCCTATAATCACGGCTCGCCTAAAATAGGCATCGATTTTCTGAATGCGGGCCTGACACAGTTGCCCAAAGAACCTCGTCTCTATCTTGTGCGCGGAGTTCTGCTTTGCCAGTTGGGTGAGTTCACCAAGGCGCTCGACGACTTTGAGATGGCGAATCGCCTCGATCCAAAGTTGTCCTATATCGACGTGGCCATGGGAATTGTCGAGTCCCAGCAGCACAAGTCTGCCGCGGCTTTGGCACAGTTCCGCGCGGCTGCAAAAAGCCATCCCAATCAGGCATTCACGCAATACCTTCTGGCCGAAGCCCTGTCGGAACAGGAAAACCCCAACCTGCGGGAAGAGGTTGAAGCAGCTACCCGCGCCATTCGGCTTGATCCGAAGCTGGTGGCCGCTCACGACCTGCTTGCAGGTATCTACCTTCAACAGGGCAGCAAGCAACTCGCAATCGCTCAGTGCGAAGCCGCGCTCGCGGTAAAACCTGACGATCAGCAGGCTCTTTATCATCTGGTGCTGGCGATTCGCAACACCAGCCGAAAGAATGAAATTCCTGCACTGATGAAACGGATGAACCAATTGCGGCAGGCTCAAAGCGCGGACGGTGCGCCCGGCAAGAAGCTTGATCAGCTCAATGAAGCTCAGACACCCCGATAGACAATCCTGACGCGACTTATTCGCAATGCCAATGAGCGACCGGCTTTTATTCAGGCCATGGCGCGCCTGAGGAGCCACGGCAATAAGCTACGGCTTGTAATAGAATATAGATGAAAGTTGGAGGGTGGGTCATGTCATCTCAAAGCGACAAAGCGGGACTAACCCGGCGTGGATTCCTTCGCAGCGCCTCCGCCTTAGGGGTTGCTTCTTTTGTCTCTTCGCCATCCGGGCTCATCGGAGAGGAATCTGCTTCGACCGCGTCTCAACAGTCCCATCTGGAAAATAACGAGAAGCCCCTTCAGCACGATGGCCAGAGTGAATTGAGTCTTCACAAGCTCACGCCAGTTCCGATTGAGCAGGTTTTCATCGAGGACGAGTTCTGGAGTCCGAAGCGCGAGGTCTGGCAGAAGGTCACCATCCGCGATTTGTTTACGAAATTCGAGAACTACGAGACGGGAACGTTTAATAACTTCGACCGAGTGCGCGCCGGCGAGTTGGGAAATCACGCCGGTGATCCCTGGTGGGATGGTTTGATTTATGAAATGATCCGCGGCTCGGCCGACTTCCTCCTCAGCCATCCCGATCCTGAGCTTGAGCGGCAGCTCGACGGCTATATCGCCAGAATTGTCGCAGCGGCTGAAACAAGGCCGAATGGCTACATCAATACGTACACTGAACTCGTCGAGCCCGGCCACGAGTGGGGTCTGAACGGTGGATTTCAACTCTGGCAACATGAGATCTATAATCTCGGCGCCCTCGTCGATGCCGGAGTCCACTACTATCGCGCAACCGGCAAGACCGCGTTGCTTGTTGCAGGCGTGAGAATCTCCAACTACATGTGCGAATTCATGGGGCCGCCGCCAAAGAAGAATCTGGTTCCCTGTCACGAGCTTCCTGAAGAGGCCATGGTTCGCCTCTACGAGCTTTTCGTGGAGAGGCCGGCCCTCAAACGCGAAATTCCTCTTGCTGTCAACGAGTCGAATTATCTCGCTCTGGCGGAGTTCTGGATTGAGAATCGCGGGAACAATATCGGCAAGCCGGACTGGACAAATCACAAGGCAGCCGAGCAGTTTGTTCGTGACCAGAAGTACGGAACCGGGCGTCCATCATGGGGGACCTACGCGCAGGACGATGCGTCTGTGTTCGAGCAGAAAGATATCCACGGTCACGCCGTAAGAGCCACCCTCTTGTGTACAGGCATTGCTGCCGCGGCTCGGGTCAACAACGATCAGCGCTATCTGCAAGCGGCCATCCGGCTGTGGGAGAGCATGGTTTACAGGCGCATGTACATCACCGGCGGGGTGGGCTCCTTTGCCGATGACGAGCGCTTTGGCCCCGATTACATGCTGCCGAATCATGGCTACTGCGAAACCTGCGCAGCCGTCGGCGCAAGCTTTTTTCACCATAATATGAACATGGCCTTTGGCCATTCCCGCTACGTGGATGAGCTGGAGCGCGCACTTTATAACGGCGCTCTCTCCGGTGTCTCCCTCAAAGGCGACACCTACTTTTACCAGAACCCGCTGGCGGCCGACACATCCCGCAGCCGCTGGTCGTGGAATGGCTGTCCATGCTGTCCGCCCATGTTCCTGAAGTTGATGGGCGCGATGCCTTCCCACATTTATGCGACCGATAACGAGAGCGTATACGTGAACCTCTTCATCGGAAGCAGGGCGACGATGGAAGTCAACGGCGTAAAAGTATCGATACGCCAGAAAACCGGCTATCCGTGGGATAACGCCGTGCGCATCTCCGTCGATCCGGCTCAGTCCTCCACATTTGCAGTGATGGTGCGCATTCCGGGCTGGTGCAAGGGCGAATCCCTGAAGGTGAATGGCGAGCCGATTTCTACAAGCCAGCGTGTCCGTGGCTATGTGCGTATCAACCGCGCCTGGAGCCATCAGGATGTCATCGATCTCACCCTTCCCATGCCGGTCCGTCAGCTCTTTGCCAATCCTCTCGTCGAAGCCGACCTCGGCCGCTCCGCGGTAATGCGTGGACCGATCGTTTATTGCGTCGAGTCGGCGGATAACGCCCAGGTTCCGCAACTCCTGCTCGCTCGCTCCGCGCCTTTCACGGACAAGTTCGACTCAGCTTTGCTCGGCGGCGTTGTTGTGGTTGCAACGCAAGGCGAAATCTCCGGCACTCCGGCCCAGGCGCTTTACTCCGCAAGTCCGCATGCCTATCCCCCTCGCTCCGTCGCCATCACCGCCATCCCTTATTATGCGAATGCAAACCGAGGTCCTGTCGACATGGCTGTCTGGCTGCCTTTCAGGACCTGATTGAATTTCGTTTTCCCGGATGATTCAATTGCAGAGCCAGGATCTTGCAGAGCCAGGATCGGGCGGCGCGGAGAATTTTGATTCCTCAACCGGGAGCAAGGGAGAACCGATGCGGAAGCTGGACGGGAAGATCGATCGCCGGACATTCCTGCAGGGAGTAGCCGCCGCCGGCGCCATGGAGTTCACGCGCCTCACTCCGATGGCGCTCGCTCTTGCGGGCAAACCCGCCGGCAGCGCGGGCTATCGCCCTGCGAGGATCGAGAACGAATACAGCCTGTTTCTGCCGGGAGAACGCGAAGCCCTGTCCAGCCCGCCGCTGGTAGCCGGCATGTCGCGCAGCGGAGTCGTGCTGGCTGGCGTGGATGCGGCGCGCACGGTGAAGATAGGCGAAGCGGCAAATGGCTGGAAGCTGCTTGCCGTAGCGGATTTTAATGGCGCGGCAACCGCGATCTTCGAGAAGCACGTTACGCATCGCGGGTCCATCGCCTATGTGACGATGGACCGCGGCGTGATTGCGTCCATCCCGAAGGTTGTGGGGCAGTTGGGAAACATTCGTCCACGGCCGGTCACGGCGCCTGACAACGTGCGCCTCGAGCGCGTGCTGCATTATGTGCCGGGTCCGGATGTTCAGGGAAATTACATCCTGCACTCCGATGACGACCCCTGTTATGAGAATGTCGCCGCGCTTGGTTCCGAGTTCATTGGCTGGACTCTGGCCGGCAATGAGGAAGCCGGACCGCTCAAGTCGGTGTTCCTCGATGCCAGCGCCACCAGCCGCCAACTGAACACAAATGACGAGAATCTATGGGATCCGGATATCGACGGCGCGCTGTTCGATCCAACGAATTTTCTGCCCGACGAGGGTAGCCGAATGTACGAGTACCTGCCTGGATACAGCAAACGCACTCTGCTGGGCGGGTATCTTCCGGTTGCCGATGTCGCGGTCTGGAATCCGCACTACAAGGCCGGGTACGAGTGCATCGTGCTGGTAACGCCGGGTGAGGACGGAAAGGTGCTGGGCCGCGTGCGATTCACCGCTGCCTCTGAGCATGACGGCGCATCTCCTGCGACGGACGAGGAGCACGACCGCTATTTCAATGGCTCGCCCGAAGAGTTCTATGCTGCGCTGGCGGGAATCTGGAACCACTGGCGCGACTTTTACGAGACGTCGATGCCGGTAGAGATTCCTGATCCGTGGCTGCTGGATGCAGCCCGCGCCGGCATAACTTTGTCGCGGGTGAGTTATCGCGGGCTCCGGCCAACCTATCAGGTCGGCGAAGGCGCGTACACCAAGATTCCAGAGCGCAGCCATGCTCTTTTTCCGGTTGCGCATTACGAATTCGTGTGGGCGCAGCAACTCTGGAATCTGACCGCGGAGGTCGATCCATATTTTCAGTACTATCTGGATCACTACATCCTGCCGGATGGAAACTTTCTCTACAACACCCAGGATCAGGTAGAGGCGCCGCTCAACGCGGGCATCGTGCTGGCGAACTCGGCGCGATCCTATGACTACACCGGTGATGCGGCCGCGTTCGCCGCGCGGCTTCCCATTCTGGAGCGGATGCTTGGCTACGTTCTGAGGCGCTACGAATACAGCAAGCAGCAGTTTGCCGCGGACGACCCGCATCACGGGCTCATTTGGGGCTCGCCCGAAGCGGATCTGGGCGATCCGCAGAACGATTTTCCGCAGTCGCATCCGTATTACTACCAGAACGCGGTCTGGACGTGGCGCGGTATTGCCGAGCACCAGCGCTGCCTGCATCGCGTGGCCCGCGAGCACAACCGGAGTGATTGCCAGGCGCTTGGCGACCAGTATGCGGCGGTCGCGGAGCAGATGCGGACGCTCATTCAGCGCTCGCTGGCGACGACGCTGGCGCATTGCTCGCCGGAAATGAAGGCCGCGGGTATTACGCCTTTCACGCCGGAAGACACGCATCATGATCCTGGCCGGCTTGAGAGCTACGAGAATCACCGGTTCATGATGGACTGGTTCACCGCCGACTGGGGTGATGCGGCGCTGGACCTTGGGCATCTGCGTCACCGCGAACTGGCCGGAATGCAGATCGTGGGATTACATACCGATGGCGCGGAGCAGCGGACCTCGAACTTCATGGCGCATGGCACGCTCGCGGTGCGCATCCGTCAGCAGGATTACCGTCCGTTCCTGCTGACGCTCTACGCGCTCACCTGTTATGCCGCCGATTCCGGCAGCCGCTATGCTCCCGAGGATGCGTGGGTTCCGGGCGGCGCTCCCGGCCAGGGCAGCCGCTACGGGTGGTCGACCGTGGTGAACAGCGTTCTGCAGCCGGCAATGGGTCTGCGCTGGCTGCTCTGCTACGAGGAGAGCAACGCGGATGTGTGCCATTTGCAGAAGGCTGCACCCAGGCACTGGTTCGCGGCCGGCGAGCGCATCAAGGTAAGCAAGTGTCCAACGCGCTTTGGGCAATTGAGCTGGTCGACCGTCGCACATGGCGATCGCGACTGGGAGATTCAGTTGGATTGCGAGCAGCCCTTCACTGGAGAGCTTTTTATTCATATTCACGCGCCGGACGGACGACCGATCGAGCACACGTCGGCTGGAAATCTTGTAGGGAACGCCATTCAATTCACGGTTGAAGAGCTGCGCTCGTCGCAGCACATCACCATCCGCGCCAGCTAGTACCATGACCGCATGATTCGGTAATGGTGCCATCCATTTTGGGTGCCCCAGGAGCCTCTTGCAAAATTCCGTAACTGCGCGGCACGTATAGGCCGCAAATTGTATTTTTGCACTTCGATGTCTGTCTCTCGGCTTTGTTTTCGCGCGGGGTTGGCCGTTTTTTGCTTGCAGTTGTG
>DATAVZ010000054.1:0-125444 GCA_036267475.1 Occallatibacter sp. | reverse complement strand
CCGCCCTTCAGGCCGCGGAAATGGTCGAAAGTCGAAAAAAACTGGTCGTGCCCGCTGTGGCTCGGCATGGGTACAAAGCTGCGCATTGAGAAGGCGTCGATGAGCTTGTCGTAGAGCTCCTGATTCGCCGGCGTGATATCGCCGGAAAGCGCTTTGGCGGGCACCAGCTTGCCCGAGCACGGCGGTTTGGCGAACGTCATCCCCTGCGGATCGACACAGAGGCCATCCTCGGCCGCATCGCGGATAAAAGTCTCCGCATACACCGCGCCGGATAGATGGACGTGCAAGTCGGCTCCTTTGGGAAAATTCACCAGAAAAGCGCGCAACGCCGGCGGCCCCTGATGCTCGTAGCTCAAGAATATCCGCGCAACATGGGCTTCCCGCTCCGTCGTCCGGGTCCCCGGCCGGAGTGAGCAGGAGGTAAAAGAGAGGACAAAGCTGAGGGCGATGCAGGCGGTCAAGCGCATGATTGCTATCCAGTGTAGTCGACCCCCACCCAATCCCGCAGAATACGCCGCGGGCAGCCGATTCGATCGTCGCCAGTTCAGCCGCCTGGCTTCATGAAACCCGTACTTTCCAGATGCGGAATCGCTGCGCTTCGAACCGTTCGCCGATTCGGCAGTCCGATTTGCGCAGCCCACAGGAGTTGCTATACTGGTTCAGGTCGTTTTGTTCAGCGCAATGTTCCAGGACTCGCCCACTTACTCCGGCGATGCCGGATTCCGCGCACAGAACCGCACCAGCAAAGTTTGCACTGAGGCCAGATAGCTCAGTGGTAGAGCGCGGCCCTCAGAAGGCCGGCGTCGGCGGTTCAATCCCGTCTCTGGCCACCACTCCTTCCCAACAGGTAAATCTCAGTGCCGCGCAAGGGTTTTGCGCGCCAGGGCATAAACAGGCTCGCGGCCCTGAAAAGGCCGGCGTCGGCGGTTCAATCCCGTCCCTGGCCACCATTATTTTGAATAGCTTAGAGCGTTTTTCCGGCAATTCTCACCCGCCATCCACCCGCGATTTTCGTCAGCACGATATTTGCTGGCAGTTTCCCGGCAGGAGTGGGTAAACCTCGAAGGTAGGAGGATGCGGCGCGGGAGGGCTCGATTTGAGACTCGGCGATTTTGCACGAAGCATGACGACGGACGCCCATTTTGTGAACCATTAAGACCTTGGCGCAGGTGCTGTTTACTGATTCGCTAAAGGCTGTTGAGACTGTCGTTCTCTCGCAAATTAGGTGACAAAGTCAGCAGGCTCCTGCCTGCTGGATATGGGAATGTGGCTCTCCATCACTCGATGCGGAGGGATTGCTGCGGGTCGAGGCGCGAGGCGCGAGTGGCAGGCAGCCAGACGGCAAGGAGCGCGACTACGCTCAAAGTCACAGGCACGATGACAAATACCAGCGGGTCCCAGGATTTGACGCCATAGAGAAAGTTTGCCAGAAAGCGGGTGAGTCCAAAGGCTGCGGCGATGCCAAGCGCAACGCCCGCAATAGCCAGGCGCATGCCTTGCCACACGACAAGATTGCGGATACGGCCGCGATCCGCGCCGAGGGCCATGCGGATGCCAATCTCCTGAGTACGCTGCTGGACTGAATACGCCATGAGCCCATAGATGCCGATGGCGGCCAGGATGAGCGCAGTCGCGCCGAAAATGGTAAGCAGGAGCATGTTGAAGTCCTGGCGGGCCGTGGACTGCACGACGATTTCGGTCATGGGGCGCACACGCGCCACTGGAAAACCGCCGCTGGCCAGTCGAAGCTGCTGGGTGATCGCCGTTATGTACTGATGCGGGTCGCCGTGGGTGCGCACCATCCAGATCATGGGACCGATGTTGGCGTTCAATGCCGTCATGCCGTCCGTTACCTGGGCGACAGGCACGATCATGAGCGGACTCGGATCGCGATTCAGACCACCATCGCGGACGTCGCTGACGACGCCGATGATCTGGCGCGGAAGCTCGGTAAACTGCGGACCAACGCCTTTGCCAATAAGGATCTGCTGCCCAATAGGATTCTGCTTAGGCCAATACTTCTTTGCCATCGCCTCATCGATGAGGACTACACTGGGGGCGGCTGCATTGTCCTGCTCGGTGAAGTCCCGTCCACGCGAAATGGGAATTTTGAAAACGGAAAAGTAGCCGGGGGATGCGCTCATCCAACTACCGCTACCAGTCCAGAGACTCTTGCCCGTGGAGCGCCCGACGATATTGAAAGGCAGACCGTAACCCACATCCAGGGGCAGGCAGCAGCCGAAGGCTGAAGCTTCAACGCCCGGAATGGCATCCAGTTTTTCCCGGGCATCGTGAGAGACCTGAGCGACGCCCGCCGTCTTGAGAAAGCGATCGCCGGTGAGGGACATTTCGAGAGTAAGCACGTTATGAACGTCGAACCCCGGATTTACGTTGCGCAGCGCGATATAGGTCCGGATGAGAAGCGCCGCGCCGATCAGCAGCACAAGAGCGAGCGAGACTTCGCTCACCACCAGCAGAGAACGTGCTTTGCCCTGGCGGAATCCGGTGCCGGAGCGATTGCTACTCTCCTTGAGTGCAGTGTTCAGGTCAGGACGTGAAGCCCCAATGGCGGGGAAGAGTCCGAACAGAATGCCGGTGAGCAGCGAAATGGCGAGAGTGAAAGCAAGCACGCGCCAGTCGATGCCCACAGCGGCTCCGTGTTCGCCGATGCGCGGGAGATCGGCGGGACTAACGGCAAGCAGCGCGCGTACGCCGATGTAACCGAGCATGAGGCCGAGAACGCCACCTGAGACGGAGAGCACCACGCTTTCGGTGAGCAGTTGGCGCACAATGCGAGAGCGGCGTGCGCCCAGGGCTGCACGGATGGCGAATTCGCGCTTACGGCCTGTAGCTCGCACCAGCAGGAGATTGGCCACGTTGGCGCATGCGATCAGCAGCACGAAGGTGACAGCTCCAAGCAGGACAAGAAGCGAAGAGCGCGCGCCGGCAACGACCGAATCGCGCAGAGGCTGCACAGCGAAGCCGTCGTGCGGGCTCATGTCGTTGGGATAGAGGCGCCGGTACTGATCCGCGGCGAGCTTGAGCTCGGCGTTTGCCTGGGCGAGAGTCACACCGGGCTTCAGACGGCCGGCGACAAAGAAGTAGTGCCCATGGTTGGTGCTGACCGGATCGATCTGAAAGGGAACCCACAGGTCGGCTTCGGAGTCGGTGAAGAATGATCTTCCGAGGACGCCGATGATCGTGTAAGGCTCGTTGCTGAGAGAGATGCTGGTTCCCACAATCTTGGGATTGCCGCCGAATTTGCGCTGCCAGAACCCATAGCTGATGACCACGACGTGGCTGCCGTTGGGACTGTCCTCCTGCGGCGTAAAAGTCCGGCCAAGCGTGACCGGCGCACCGAACAGGCGAAAGTACCCCTGGGAGACGTGGATGCCGTGAACCTGCTCCGGAACTGAGCCGGTGAGATTAAAGCCGGGACCACCGAAGTCGTAGGCGGCCACATCCTGGAAGACGCTCGTCTGCGCTCGCCAGGTGTTGAAGTTTACCGGCGAGGCCGAGTTGCCACTGCCGTCGGCGAACGTGTTCATGAACCGCACAATGCGGTCCGGCTCGGGGTATGTGAGTGGCTTGAGCAGCACCGTATCAACCACGGTGAAAATGGCCGTATTGGCTCCAATCCCCAGCGCCAGAGCCACTACCGCGGTCAAGGTGAAGGCAGGATTCGCAATCAGTATGCGGAGGGAGTACTTCAGGTCGCTACGGAATTCACCCATGGTTTTTGCCGCCCCTGACAACTATGGTTTTTACCGCTTTTGATAAGTGCCGTTTGTGGGCCAGGGAAAATGGGACCACTGCGCAGCCCGGATACATGAGAATACGCAGAATGCGTGATGGATGTTTCTTTATGGACGCAATTCTACGTGAGAGGCGAGCTTCGGTGCCCGCTCAGCGTGTGGCTGGCGAGCAGACTGGAGTATTCCATCAGCAGACAAGCGGCGAACATTGCAAGAATGCGGGACTGGTAGTCCATCTTCATGTATGAAGTTGCCGGATAATCGTCTGGCCGTCAGTTATCGATACGGTAAGTTCCGAGCAGCAGATGATACGTCTACAAGCTGCCAAAGCGCACTTCAAGGAGCTGGAAAACATGTCAATTAGCGCATTGGCGAACTGAAGCGCTATAGGCGATGTTGACGAGTATCCCCGCTCAATCCCACACTAAAGTAGAGCCCGCTCTCGCGGGTAGACGTTCTCCTTAGTCGGAGTGGCGTTGGAAAGGAGATCGGATGGAGTCCGCGACGCGACCTCTTGAACGGCATGGGTTGAGCACGGAAGACACGCAGAATGATTCGGGTCTGCTTTCGAGCGACCGCGTGCTTGATCTTCTCCAGTTGATCCTTGCCGGATCTCCGTTGTCTGAGGTCCTCGCAATCATTGCTCGACTTGTTGAATCTAGAGGCGATGGAACCCTATGCACCATCTGGCTTCCGGACGACGACGGAAAGCAGCTTTATTGCGCGGCGGCGCCCAGCCTACAAGGATTCATTGCGCAGGTAGGGTCCATGCTCATTGGTCCAAATGGTGGATCCTGCGGCGCGGCCGTTTATCGAAGGGAGCCGGTCTATGTGACCGATATTCTCAACGACCCCATCTGGGACCATTATCGTCATCTGCTGGCGCCTTTTGGAATTCGCGCGGTGTGGTCGCGACCGTTGTTTACGACCGAAGGTAAAGTCCTTGGGACTTTTGCGATTCATTATCGTGAAGCGCGCAGCCCTGACGCCGGCGACCTGCGGCTGATCGAGAGCGCCAGCCAGATCGCGGGGATCGCGATTGAGCGCCACCAGAACGAAGAGAAGCTGCGGCTGGAACGCGATCGACTGCGCCTTCTCCTCGAAATCACCAACAGCATGACTTCGAAGCTGGACCTCCATCGCCTGGTGGAGACACTCTCCACAGATCTCCTGCGAGTGACGCACTGTGATTTTTGCGCTCTGTTTCTGCCGGATTCCAACCGCCGACAACTGCGAACCACCATTCTCTACAACCCGAAAGGACGCGGCGCCATTGTCGACGGCACCTTGGTTCCCTTGCAGGGGTCGACCTGTGGCAAAGCCTTCCTCTCTGGAAAGAATCAACATATCAACAGACTCGAAGATCTCATGGATGACCCTGAAACCTTCGGCAGCCCCGAGGGTCGGCACGTCTTTGAGCGCGTGACAGGCGAGGGGCTGAAGTCCGGTTGCGAGTTGCCGCTCATCGGCCGAAACGGCGTCGTGGGCGTGCTGGGAGCATTCAGCCGCTTCGAGAGGGCGTTCTCCGAAGAGGAGTTCACCTTTCTGGAGCAGGTGGCCCGAGGGGTAGCCATTGCAGTTGAGAATGCGCTGGACTTCGAAAGGGCAATGGAAGATCGGGTCAGAGAGATGAAGCAGAGGCGCTATCTCGAAGAGGAAATCCGCGCCGAATTTGGAGCAATCGTTGGCGATAGCCCGGCGCTCCAGACAGCCCTGCATCTGGTCTCGGTCGTCGCGCCCACGGATTCGAGTGTACTGATCCTGGGGGAGACGGGAACCGGAAAGGAGCTGATTGCGCGCGCCATTCACAACCTGAGCGGGCGTCGAGAGCGAACCTTCGTCAAACTGAATTGTGCGGCTATCCCGCTTGGACTGCTCGAAAGCGAGCTGTTCGGACACGAAAAGGGCGCGTTCACGGGCGCCATTGCGCAGAAGACGGGACGCTTCGATCTCGCGAACAAAGGAACGCTCTTTCTGGATGAGGTCGGCGACATCCCTCTCGAACTCCAGGCGAAATTGCTGCGCGTCCTGCAGGAACAGGAATTCGAGAGACTCGGCAGCAACCTTACGCACAAAGTGGACGTTCGCCTGATCGCAGCGACCCATCGTGACCTGACCGCGATGGTGAAACAGACGACGTTTCGCGAAGACCTCTACTATCGGCTGAAAGTATTTCCGATCGACGTTCCGGCCCTGCGCCAGCGTACGGAGGACATTCCGAAACTGGTCTGGCACTTCACGGAACTCTATACACGACGAATGAACAGGAAAATCGACGCGATTCCTTCGGAGACCATGGATGCGCTCGTACGATACCGCTGGCCGGGAAACGTACGCGAACTGCAGAACTTCATCGAGCGAGCCGTGATTCTTTCTCCTCACACGGTGTTGAGGGCCCCGATTTCCGAACTGGAACCCTTCAGCCCCTCAAAGAAGTCGACTCTGCCCATGACGGGGCTTGAGGAAGTTGAGCGCGATCATATCGTCCGCGCCCTCGAAGCGAGCAGTTGGGTCGTGGGAGGCCGGAACGGCGCCGCCGAGCGGTTGGGAATGAAGCGCACGTCTCTGGTTTACAAAATGCGGAAGCTTCGGATTGTCCGTCCAGTCTCCTCCCAACAGGAGCGTGCCATCGAGAGTCCGCTGCGCCGGGCCTGACATTCTCTTCCTCCGATGAGTATCGCGGCAATAGGCGAGACGGAGACTCGTCAGTGGCAGAAGTCGGTCGCAAATTCTGTCAGTAACGAGTTGCACTGCCCCGAGTTCCGCCCGCTTGCATCTTCCCCCGCTAGAAGCATTTAACCAACCTCTCCCTCCCATCCGACACACCAATCCGTTTGGCAAGCAGATTGCCTCAGAAAACTGAGCCGGTTATCCGCGTGCTCTCTCGCACTTCGGACCCGCTGGCTCGTTCGGCTAGACGCGACCTTAGACTCCAGGCGGATGAACAACACCATGTCGATTCTCGACTCGAAATACAAAGCCGTACGCTCAATGACGCTTTCTCTCGCGGCGAATCTGTCCGCCGAGGATCAGATGGTCCAGTCCTGCCTTGAGGCCAGCCCAGTGAAATGGCATCAAGCTCACACCACATGGTTCTTCGAGACATTCGTGCTGCGGCCGTTTCTCGCGGAATACAAACCATTCCGCGAAGAGTTCCATCGTCTCTTCAATAGCTATTACATCTCCCTGGGTGAGGAAATTCCGGAGAAGAAGCTACGCGCGTCCTTTTCTCGCCCTTCGCTTCACGAGGTTCAGGCCTTTCGCGCGCATGTGGATCGGGAAATGGAGCGGCTCCTGGCTCGCTCGGTCGATGATGAAGCGTTACGGCGCATCCTGTTAGGTCTGAACCACGAGCAACAGCACCAGGAACTCGCGCTGACGGATATCAAGCACGCATTCTTCTCAAACCCCCTGCATCCGTTGTATGAGGAAGCCCGCTTTACCCCGGAGTTTGATCGCCCAATTCCGAAGCTTAAATGGCAAAGTGTCGATGGCGGATTAATCGAAATTGGACACATGGAGAACGGGCAGGCTCCCTTGGATTTCTGTTTTGACAATGAGACTCCCCGACACAAAGCCTTCCTGGAACCGTTCCAAATCGCCAGTCGCAAAGTGACGTGCCGCGATTATCTGGAGTTTATGTCGGATGACGGATATACGCGTCCGGGGCTCTGGTTGTCGGATGGTTGGGAGGCCGCAAAGCAAACCGGTTGGGAGGCTCCGCTCTATTGGGAGCGTGACCCAGGCGACGAAATTGGCTGGCGCATCTTCACGCTGAGTGGATGGCACGGCCTCTCTGTTCTCCTTGATACTCCCGTGTGCCACATCAGCTTCTTCGAAGCGGACGCGTTCGCGCGCTGGCGCGGCTGCCGGCTCCCAACTGAGGCGGAATGGGAATTCGTCGCGAGCCAGCAACCACTTAGAGGGAATCTGTTGGATACTGGAAGGCTCCATCCGGCGCCGGCGACAGGAGAAGGTGTTGACCAGCTTTTTGGAGACTGCTGGGAATGGACCGCCAGCCCCTACACGGGCTACCCAGGATACAAGCCGCTTCCAGGTGCTCTTGGCGAATACAACGGAAAGTTCATGTCCACTCAGATGATCCTCCGCGGAGGCTCGTGCGTGACGCCTGCGGATCATATCCGCTCAACCTATCGAAACTTCTTTCAACCCGCGACGCGTTGGCAGTTCACAGGAATACGTTTGGCAGTCTGAAGAGCGTTTGTTGGCACTCTGCTTCGTCTGGCGGCCGCGCCAACTTCGGGAAAATGGCAGGCAGCTCTTCGGTCCAGCTCTTCGGTACGGTGGAATATGTGTGAATCCATGACACAAAGCTCCAGTACCAGCGGCGGCGCCCCTTCGATCATCGTGTTCGATGTCAACGAAACGCTCATCGATATCGACTCGCTTGCGCCCTTCTTCGAGAGGATGTTTGGCGACCGGACGATCCTCCGCGAATGGTTCAATCAGTTGGTCCTGTATTCCAATGCGATCACCCTGGCCGGATACTATGAGACCTTCTTCACCCTCGGACAGGGTGTCCTTGGGATGTTGGGCTCTGTCTACGATGTGCCTGTAAAGTCGGCAGATCTGGAAGAGCTGAGAGCCAAAATGCTTTCGATGCCGGCGCACAAGGATGTACCGGAAGGGCTGCGGTTATTGAGCAACGCAGGTTTTCGTTTGATGACTCTTACAAATTCCCCACCGGACAAAGACGGCAGTGCCCTGGAACGTGCCGGACTTTCGCACTTCATCGAGCGCCAGTTCAGCGTTGACAGCGTCCGCAGATTCAAACCCGCGCCCGAGGTCTACCACCTCGTAGCGGAATGCCTGCATGTTCCACCGCCCGCGATCTGTCTCGTTGCTGCGCATACCTGGGACACACTGGGCGCGCAGAGCGTGGGTTTCTCCGCAGGATTCGTGACAAGGGCGGGAAATGCTCCGTTGCCAATCAGTGGACTTCCGCAACCTCAAGTTGCAGCTCCAGACCTTGTGCGGCTGGCGGAACAAATGATCTCTTTGTGGCGCTGACCTCCGTCCGCCTTCATGAACCAGCAGCCAATCTGCGATACCACCTTTCAAGGAGCAAATTAATTGTTATGTTCAATCGGATGAAATCTCCCACCTGGGCTCCTGTTCCACTTCGCCTGATCGTAGGCCTTGGCTTCATGGAGCACGGTTATGCCAAGCTTCTCAAAGGGCCCGAGGCGTTCGCCTCCGTTCTCCACGCTTTGGGAGTACCTGCCCCGCACTTGATGGCATGGCTGACTATCCTGACCGAACTGCTGGGAGGCTGCGCTGTCCTCCTCGGCGCATTTGTCCCGCTGGTTAGCGTGCCGATGGCAGGTGTCCTGCTGACTGCCATGTTCACTGTGCACTGGCAGTACGGCTTTAGTTCGATCAAGCTGGTAGCGATAACTCCGGCAGGGGCCAAATTCGGACCTCCCGGCTACGAATGCGATTTGCTGTATTTGGCGTGTATAGTTGCGCTGGTACTCTCGGGTTCAGGTCCGTTTTCATTCGATGAAATGCTCTCACGAAAACGTCCATCCGCCCTGGAATAGATCTGAGTTCGTCTCGCACTCTCGTCAGCATGAACGCGCACGAGCGACGAAGTTCGCGACCAACTCCCGTCACTGTTGGGCATCCGTCCCACATTCGTCAGGCGGCAGCTCGGGTCGGTCCGCCTCTGTGTGCCGATCCCGCCAGCCAGCAAGAAGTTAGCGCAGGAGCCGCCATGGAGTAATAGGTCTTGCTGTTTGGCATTGTAGTTGCAACTGCAATCAGCGTGCATTGCGGCGGCGAAGAACGACTCGTCCCGAGTGGACGAGTAGAACTGGATCAGCCAGAGCGAGAAGGAGTAGCGTTATGAATCGTGTTCTGTCAGGACAAGCAGCCGGCGTCGCGGGAGATGGATCGAAGCAACAAGAACCGCCAGCTGGGCCGGGGTCGCTCCAACTCACTGTGCCGGTGACTTCTGTCCACAGCGTGGAAGCGGACGGCGTCCGGATTTTCTACCGAGAAGCCGGCGATGCGGCAGCACCTGTGCTGCTTCTGCTGCACGGGTTCCCGACCTCTTCCTTCATGTTCCGCGATCTCATTCCGCGGCTCGCCGATCAGTACCATGTGATTGCGCCCGACCTGCCCGGATTTGGGTTCACGGAAGTTCCGGAAGCGCGGAGATACGGGTATTCGTTCGATGCATTGACTGGCACCATCGAAGCCTTCACGGACGCGCTTGGACTCAATCGCTATGCGATCTACGTGTTTGACTATGGAGCCCCAACGGGCTTCCGACTGGCGATGCGTCATCCAGAGCGAGTGACAGCCATTGTTTCGCAGAACGGCAACGCCTACGAAGAGGGGCTTGGCGATGCGTGGGGACCCATCAGGCAATATTGGGCAAAGCCTACAGCGGAGAACCGAGAGGTCCTCCGGGAAAACATCCTGACTCTCGAAGCAACTCGCTGGCAGTACACGCACGGAGTAGCTAATCCTGAGAGCGTTGCGCCTGAGTCGTACACGCTGGATGCGGTATTGCTCGAACGTCCCGGAAACAAGGAGATTCAGCTCGATCTGTTTCTGGACTATGCCTCGAACGTAAAGCTCTATCCCAAGTTCCAGGAGTATTTCCGCCAGTCCAAGCCGCCTTTGCTGGCGATATGGGGCAGAAACGATCCGTTCTTCATTCCTGCCGGGGCAGAAGCGTTTCGGAAGGATCTCCCCGACGCGCAGGTGCAATTGCTGGATACGGGCCACTTTGCCACTGAGACACATGGTGTGGAGATCGCTGCCGCGATGAAAGAGTTCCTTGAGTCGAACGGGGTTGCCGGCAGGCGAGAGAAGTAGGTGACACGATGAATCCGTCTCCTCAAACAGGCACCGTCGTGTTGGTTCATGGTGCATGGGCCGATGGATCATGCTGGAGCAATGTCATTCTGCCCTTGCAACGCCAGGGGCTGAAGGTCATCTCGGCACCCATTCCGCTTACATCGCTTACCGATGACGCCGCTGCTCTTCGACGTGCCCTTGAGAGGACGACCGGCCCGGTCATCCTGGCAGCGCACGCGTATGCGGGCGCCGTGATTGCGGCGGCCCATCATGATCGGGTGAAGGCGCTCGTATACGTTGCAGCGCTGGCGCCCGATGAAGGTGAAACAGTGGCGGATGTCTTTTATCGCGTCGCGCCGCATGCGCAAGCTCCGCATCTCGAACCCGATGGCGATGGATTGATTTGGATGCCGGAGGAAGGTTTCGGCCGCGCCGTAGCGCACAAGGCATCGCCCGAACAGCTTGCCGTCATGGCCGCCGTGCAGCGGCCAATCGCGGTGCAATGTATCCAGGAGAAGGCTCCTGCGCCTGCCTGGAAGACAAAGCCATCGTGGTACTTGATCGCGGAAGAGGATCGCATGATTCATCCGGAAGCCCAGCGGTTCATGGCCGGCCGGATGGGAGCAGTCACGATCTCACACAACGTCGACCACAGCCCCATGTATAAAGCTCCGGATCTCGTGGTCGATCTGATACTGAATGCTGCGCATGCAACACTCTCTAAATAAATCGAGATCTCCAGTTTTTCCCGACCGCTCTGGAGACGCGATGTGCACACCTCAGTTGGAAGTTGGACCATGAGTAACAATTCAGTGAAAATTAATTCCGTTGCTGTCGTTACTGGCGCAAGCCAGGGAATCGGTCGCGCCACGGCATTGCGACTGGCGCGCGATTTCGCGTCTGTCGTGCTGGTCGCAAGAAACAAGGACGAGTTGGAGAAGACGGCCGATGCGGTCAGCGCAGCGGGCGCCGAGCCATTGGTCTGCGCGCTCGATCTGCGCGAGCCTCAGTCGGCAGAGATCGTCGTGGCGGGTGCGCTCGACCGCTTCGGCAGAATCGACGCTCTGCTAAACATTGCCGGAGCTGTGCCGCAAATTGATTTGTTCGAAATGACCGACGCACAGTGGGAGGATGGCATTGCGCTCAAACTTCACGGTGCGCGCCGCTTGACCATACGGGCCTGGGATGCATTGAAGGCTTCGAACGGATCTGTCGTTCTGATCTCCGGAAGCGCGGCTCTCGATCCTAAACCTGGGTTCGCCGCGGTCGCCGCAGTGAACGCCGCCATCATTGCACTGGCAAAGGCATTTGCGGAGCAAGGTATCAGGGACGGCGTGCAGGTCAACAGCGTTATCCCCGGTGCTGTGATGACGGGACGCAGACAGTCCTTCTTTGAAAAGTGGGCGACCGCACACAATCTGAGTGTTGAAGAAGCAATAAAGAGGTTTCCGGAAGAAGTAGGCATCACTCGATTTGGCCAACCGGAGGAAATCGCTGACCTGATGGCCTATATGGTGTCACCCGCGACGAAGTGGATGACAGGAACGTCGGTGCGGATGGACGGCGGCGAGATCAAAGGCATCTGAGCGCGGCGCTTAAAGCGTCGATCGAGAAAGAAAATGGATTTCCGTACAGTACATCCCGAAAAACGAAAAGGATACTGAGGAAGCAGCGCATGCAGCAGTTCGTCAGAACCTTTCATTCTGCTCCAACTCGGTGAGCAATTGTCGATGAACAACAATGGGCACTAATCGACAGATCGCTCCTACGCGGTGATATCCACCATGGCAAGGAAAGGCAATTATGAGCCGGATTTTATCAGGACAGAAAATTGATGCGGAGAAATTGGACCTGGTTTCGTCCACCGACCTCCCAAAGAACTCGAAAAGCACCCTAACAAAGGTGGCTTCATGGATAAATGATTCTGATATATCTTTCCTGTTGATCAGTATCGGCATGATTGTTATGCTTCTTTGGGCAGGATCGTTTAAGATGACGCCTTCTGGGGCCGAAGCGATAACTCCCTGGGTTACTCACAATCCACTGATCAGCTGGCACTTTAAAGTATTCGGCCCGTATATAGGCTCCGATATCATCGGCTCTACTGAGATCACTGCAGCCCTATTGTTTATCGTGGGCTACTTCAAAGCGAAGGCAGGCATTGCAGCTGGACTCATCACGACGGCCATGTTTTTTGTAACCAGCACCATGTTCATCACTACGCCTGGGACAATTGTTTCCATTCATGGGATGAAGTACATGAGCTTTCTGGGTCTCTTCCTTTTCAAAGATGTCATAGCCTGCGGAGCGTCCCTGTATCTGATAGGCTATTTTGGCAAGAGAGCTATCCTTTCCGAAAACAGAAGCTGATAACCAAACCGGATGAATCCGTGGCAAGCTCCTACCATTATATGGAGTGCCCGATACTTTGTTATATCAGTCGCGCTGCGCCAGTCACTCACAACGGAGAACACTTGATATGCATTTTCAAGAACAGCCGGAAGACTACGACCTCCTCATACTCGGTAGCGGAACCGGCGCTAAACTACTGGCCTGGACCTTTGCGGCAAAGGGGCAGCGCGTCGCGGTTGTAGAGCGAAAATATGTCGGCGGATCTTGCCCAAACATCGCATGTTTGCCAAGTAAGAATGTCATTCACACGGCGCAGGTCGCGCAGTATGTCCGGCGTAGCAAGGAGTTCGGAATCGAGATCGACGGCTTCCACCTGGACATGGGTTTTGTAAGGGACCGCAAGCGCAGGATGGTTCAGGGGCTCGTAGACACGCATCTTGCTCTCTACAATCGAAGCGGAGCCGAGTTGATCATGGCTTCAGGGTGCTTCGTGGCGCCAAAGATCCTTGAGGCGACCCTACCGGACGGAACAAAAAGGTTGCTGCGCGGCGATAAGATAGTGATCTGTACGGGAACGCACGCCTCGATCGAGCATATTCCTGGACTGGCAGCAGCCCAGCCGATGACCCACGTCGAAGCGTTGGAACTCGATGTCGTGCCCGAGCACCTGATTGTTCTCGGAGGAGGGTACGTCGGGCTGGAATTCGCGCAGGCGATGCGGCGGTTCGGCAGCAGGGTCACCGTCATCGACCGCAACCGGCGCATTATCCATCGCGAAGACGACGACATTACCGAGGGTATGGAGAACCTGCTCGATGACGAAGGCGTAAAGCTGGTTCTGAACGCGAAGGTAAAAAGCGTCTCCGGAATATCGGGACAGTCAGTACGTGTCACTCTGGAGCAGAACGAGGGCGATCTTTCCTTCGAGGGTACGCATCTCTTGGTCGCCGCTGGGCGCACGCCGAACACAAAGGGCATCGGGCTGGATCTCATCGGAGTGGAACTGACAGACCGAGGATACATCAAGGTGAACGAGCGCCTGGAGACGACCGCTCCGGGCGTGTGGGCGATAGGGGAAGTCGCTGGCAGTCCGCAATTCACGCACATAAGCGAGGATGACTTCCGCGTGATCCGCGACAATATGCTCGGCGAAAACCATGTGACTACCGGCAGACAGGTACCCTTCTGCCTCTTCACAGACCCCGAATTCGCGCGCGTTGGCCTGTCAGAGAAAGAAGCGAAGGCTCAGGGGATTAACTACCGCCTGTTCAAGGTCCCGATGGCGTCCGTGCTGCGGGCGCGCAGCCTCATGGAGACCCGCGGGTTCCTGAAGTGCCTGGTCGAGCGCGACAGCGACCACATTCTCGGGTTCGCAGCGTTCGGTGTTGGCGCAGGTGAGCTAATGGGTTGCGTACAGATTGCTATGCTCGGCCGGATGCCCTACACCGTACTCCGCGAGGCAGTCCTCGCACATCCCACGATTCCAGAAGGATTGATCGCTCTATTTTCCTCCGCTCCATCCTAAAGGGCAGCTAGCGATCCGATGCAATGATTCATTGGCGCGATTTGCGAACTTCCTCGGATCCGAATATCGAGAAATTATTCCTGCCGAGTTGTTTAGTGTTCCCAAAATCGCTCGGGTTGGTGCTCAACTGCCGATAACAGCCAATGCGCTCATTGACTGAGGGGATTTTTATGCGCTCGCGCAATCTGGAATATTCGCGAAGCTCTGCAATGCGTAGGGTAATTCCGAGGAACCCCGAGCCTGTCTTCCCCATTGCTATGCGAATCCGAATGGCATTTGTGCGGCGCTAAGGAATAGGCTGGCGCGTTTGCCCTGCGCCTCACACGGCTACATGGGCGACCCACGACAAATTGGTTTACTCGCCACACTGACGATCGCAATCTGCCGCCCATAGGATAGGCTTCGTTCGCGGCGCAGAAAGAGTACCCTGGGATACGGTATTCGACTCTTGCTGCGCAGCCGACAGGCCGTCCATCGGCCTCACGAGTTCCTGCAGTGTTTCTACTGAAGAGGCAGCAGGACTTCCGTCGATGCCGGCAGCGCATGTGCGTCGTGCGCGTTATAGCGAACAAGCGCGCTGGTCAGCGCATCGGCAAGTTTGCCATAGCCTGACTGGCTCATTTTTGGGGTTATGCCCTTTCATTATTGAGCACGACAGTGTGAACGTTTCCGCCTTTATCGCGGAGGAATGTCGAGACAGTCACCGCATAGGTGTTCTTCATGATCACGGTTCCATCAAGTGAATCGTCGATAGTGACACCTGCGGCGAGGCTTGTGAAGTGATTACCGCACAGGATTGTGTTCATTCCGGAACGAGCTTCCGGTAGCCCATGAGCAAGTGGACTTCGAGTCGCCGCTGCTACGATTGCAAGTCCGGAATAAGGCGGCGCCTCGGTAGCATCCACTGGCTTTACATCTGGCACACCTGAGATGACGTTTTCGCGCGCCTCGAATTCATAGGCCATGACGCTCCCATAGTTAGCATTGCGATCGGGCTGCCCGGTATAACAGCCAATTCCTCCATGGTGGCTCTTCGGAGAAACGCCCGTTATGGTATTCCGTGCGATTCGGACAAAATAGCCTGGGATGAGGGCCCCAGGATTCCTTTCGGTCCATACAAAAGCGCCTTCTGTATCTTTGCAGGTATTCTCGGCCTGAACCGAATCAAACGAATTGCCGAAGAACCACAGTCCCTTCCAGCAGTCTTCGATTGAGTTACGGTAGAAGGTAACCTGGTCAAGTGGCAGAATAAGGGTAAATGTACTCGTCGAGTCGGGAACCACATCCCATGGAGGTGTAACGCTCAATGAGTTACTGCTCGAATCGACACTTGTAACTCTGCGCAACTGCCCTAAGCCGCTCCCATTCATGATGACGACACCTAGATAGCTGAACTGGACCAACGGAGTTACCAGTTGTACCTGGGGGACTACCTTCAAAGCGTCAGCGCTTCCTGTAATCACACGCCCACAGTTGAAATACGCATTGGGCACTTCAACGCATAACGCCTCTCCATCGTTGTTGTCACCCAGGCTGCCCATACCTTCAACGATATTGTCTGCCATATAAGACCGATCACGTGCGAAAAGTCCGTGCAGGTCGTCCTCTATTCGGGCATATTGCCTTCGCCCCACAAGTTTATTGCTTTGGTAGAAGCAACGCGATCCTGTGTTTACAACAACACCGGTGCAATATTCGAAGTAATTTCGCTTCAGAGAGTAATAATTGCCAATGTAGTTGATGTAGGGAACTGCCCGGTAGCCGACGAACCTGCAATCCTCGCAAAGTGCGCGACCTTTTCCAATCCATTCCAGCCCAATTCCTCTCTGTCCAACTTTCTCCGTTGGTGGCGACAATGGATAGTTGAGATCGACGCTTTTGAGAAAGAGTTCCGACGCCGTCCGCGCACTGCGGTCATTCACATTGTTGTTCTTGCCCCAGAGTTCTCCGAGCCAGAAGAATGAGTCCGGCCGTACATCGGGATCGTCCAGTTCGACAGCCAAATGGGCGATCCCCTGACGTCCATGGACTGCGCCATCGCCGTCCGAATGAATGAAATTGCCGCCGACCGCCGTCGAGATGAGCTTGCTCTTACTTACGCCAGCTCCGCGCAGAATGACATCGGCGGGGAGCTGGATTTCCGACAACTTGTATCTACCTTCCGGAAAATATACGACACCGCCGCCGGCCCGCTTGATTGCATCCACCACTGCTTGAACCTTTGCGGTAACATCGACAGCGCCGGTGATCGGAACTCCGTAGTCGACAACATTGAAGACCCGATCCCAATGGAAGTGGTCAGCCCACGCCACACCCAGTTCTAAAGGATCGTTCCCCACCGGAACTACGCTGAGATACTCCTCTGCGGAAGGCCGCCTCCAGGTTACGCTGTCAGTGGAAACATCTACCCAGTATTTCTTCGGGTCGGCCCGAGGAATGATAAATGTAATGGCAAATGGATTGTGATCTGCGACGAGCGCCTCATAAGTGTTTTCTTCATTGGTCAGACGCACACGAGGCGCACCTTTTGATCCGTATTCCGCAGGATCGAAGTTCCGCCCCACGATCTGAATCTTCTGTCCCTCCCACGCCTCATACTCGGAAAGGAACAACGGCCGCGGCTGATTCAAAATAATAGGTGCGCTGCAACCCGCGTGATTTCTAACCCAGAGGTAACAGATGCCGGCATTGATTTGTGGCGGCAGCAAGGCAACAATGAAGTGGCCTTCATCGTCTACCTGGATGATTGAGGCATTCAGGGCATCTACCGGTGGCGTTCTGCCATCCTTTGTGGATAACAAGACCTCAAGTTGATTCGAGCCCAGCCATTCGCCATTGATCGAGAATGGCTGCCCGGGCTTGACTGCATCAGAAACATGCAACAAGACAGGTGTTTGAGAGTTGCGCATCGGAGAGATTGCCGATGCGTCTCCGCACTGGGTACTGATGACCGCACCCACGATCGCCGCGCTGCCTTGCTCCAGAAATGTTCGACGCGTCAGGCTGCGCCCCTCGTCATTCTCGCGCATTACCGTATTTCTACTCATGGTTTCCTACCATTTTCTCCGCCCCTCGAGCCGAAAGCTTGATATCGCGCGCAACAAAAGCAGGTGGCGGGTAACTCTATCCGCCACCTGCCATCAGCGATCGAGATCGACGCTAGAAGGTAATCTTGGCCGCGAGCATCATGCGTCGGGGGCTATTTAACTGGGATGTGACATAGCCGAATGTGCCGTCGCCTATATTTTCATCCGGGTTGGCGCTATCCATGTGGTTAAACAGATTTGACGCCTCAGCTCGAATCTGCAGCTTGCTGGACTCGGACCATAGACGAATGTTCTTCAACGCAGCCATGTCCCAATTGCTATAGCCGGGACCACGAAGGTTGGATATCAGAGCGGGAACGTTTCCAAGTTCCTGCTCAACAGGGTTTCTAAATGATCCGGTATTGAAATAGGATTTTGTCCCGCCGTTTGGACCATAGATTGCGGTATGCCCGCTAACATGGTTGTTATAGTTCATGTTGTTGAAGACTGCGCGCATTCCGCGCCCTTGATTAAGGCCGGACCAGAAGCCTGCGTTAACCCCGCTGATACCAAGAGGCTCACCGGACCAATAGGTAGTGGTGCCGGCAACGGTCCAGCCGCCAACGACCTGTTCGAGTATTTCTCCGCCCATCCCGCTTGGGGTATTGAGCAGGCGTCTGCCGCGTCCGAAAGGTAGGTCGGCACTGAAATTGGCGAGGAATCGATGCGTGCGGTCATTGGGCGCCACTGCGTAGATATCTCCCAAACCTAGGCCCGCTTGGGGATATCCATTGCTATCGTAGGAACCGGTGCCGTTGCCGCCATAACTTCCGCCCCAATTTGAAAGCGATCCAGTGTCCTGCATCATCTTGCTTAATGTGTAACTGGTTAGCAAGCTGTAGCCGTTCCCGAAGCGGTGTTCTGCCTGGAGATACCCCTGGAAATAATTGGAGGTGCCGCCCCCTTCGCCGTTGACCCATGCTTGACCAAAAAGCGGATTGTTCAAGTAGACTTCGCCCAGCGGCGTGGTTGATCCCGCGTTTGCCCAAGCTCCATACTGCGTAGGAACGGTTCCGTAAACTGGGTTATCAACTTGCTGCAGAAGTTTGGTCCCCTCTTTCCCAATCAGGTTATAAGCGTTTTGCAGAATTTCCTCACCGCGGCCAAGAGCCCAAGGCAGATTGCGGCCCAGGTTGCCGCTGGCGTTGATTTCGAAAACCCATGCCCTCGTACCGTTGCCGATTTGCTGCTGCACCGCAAGTTGGAAAGCATGTTCATAACCTTCCGAGGTATCAACTGCCTGGGCCAAATACCACTGGCCCAATGCGGTATTCAGCGCCAGTTGCTCGTTACCCGCGATACTTTCTTTCTGGTACCCTACGCCGTTTGGCGTTGGGTTTTCGAAGGTTGCATCATACGTTAGACCCTGGTTCGAAGAACCTGTCTGGATGTTGATCGCATCGCCATAACCGTTATTCCACATGGCGCCATTGAGCCACCTGTTTCCGATCACCGACATCCAGTTCAATCCATAACTGGCGCGCACCACCGTGTGCGGGGCAACTTGATACGCGATGCCGATGTGCGGTGAAAAGTGGTATGGCAGCACGTTCTGAAGAGTGCGGCCGGGGTATTCAGTGCTGCCCATCACCGCGGGACGGCCATAGAAGCCCTTCGTCATCCACACAGGCTCCGGAACGTTGTCGGTTACTCCCGCTTCGGCTAGATCCTGTTGCCAGTTAAAGACTGGGTTAAGCGATACGTCCCACTTGTATTTACTGTCCCAGAAGACCTCGCGGTTGAAGCGCTCCGTGCGCGGCGGTTCGAAGTCCCAGCGAACCCCCGCGACTACGGTCAATGTTCTGGTCAGCTTGATAGTGTCCTGCCCGTATAGACCGTATGCGGTTTGCAGTGAAGCCGGGCCGGCCCACTGGTTGCCGCTGCCCCCGTCGATTATGCCCAGCATCATGGTTGCGTATTGAGTCCCGCTGCCATCGTAATTGGTAGGGTTGTACTGGGTCGCATCCGTGCCGGATGTGAACCCGAGACTGCCGCCGGTGTATTGGTTCGTGTAATAGCGGTGGCCGTCGAATCCAGCCTTGAAGTTATGTCTGCCCATCAGTTTCTGCAGGCTCACGCCGGCATGGAAATCGGTTTCGAACGTAAGCGCGCCACCGCCGCCACCTAGGTCGCTGACATCGCCTTGTGTGTAAAGATCGGGCGCTTTTCCGCCCCCCGCGCCAAGAATTGCCCCCACAGAGCTGCCAAAACCAAATTTGGTATAGTCAATGCTCGGCGATATCGAGCTATATCCAACTGCGCCAAGCGAGCCGTCATCCGGACCGGTATCACGTATGGCACCTATGTATCCTTCCACGACGGTCGTCGGGTTGAGTGTAAACACGTGGTGGAGCGCAGCGGCCTTGGCAACCTGTGTGCCGCTGTTCGATATGCCCATCGGACCAAGCCAGGCCGGACTACCGTTGAAATCGTCGTAGGCCGTTATCGTGAAGTACGTGAAGTTTCTCGCCGACCATACCTGGTCGAAACGCCCCGTCCAGCGATCGTTGCGCGATTCATTCAATGCGGTCCCAACGTAGTTGTTTGCATGGTTGGTGCCCACGGCGGATTTGTTGGGAAGCGGATAATAGGAGCTGTAAATTTTGGCGATCGCATCGAGCCGGCCGGGGGGAATCACATTCAGCACACCATTGTAAGAGAACTGCTGGCGAGCGATTGTACCGTCGGGCTGTATCACACCCGTGGTGGGGTCGTAGATCCTGACCGGGACTATCGTGCCGTTATACTCAACGGTGCTTTGCGAGAAGTCCCCATTGCGCTCTGCCGGTGTCGGGACATTCGCAGTGGCCAAATTGCTGGTGCTGTTTTGGCGGTTCCCTTCATAGTTCAGGAAGAAGAAGCTCTTGTCGTGCCCGTTGTAAACCTTGGGGAGCAAAACTGGGCCGCCTATTGAGCCGCCGAAGATGTTGTTGTGGAACACGCCCTTTGGCTTACCGTACAAATTGCTGAAGTAGTCGTTGGCGTCAAACAACTGGTTCTTGACAAACTCGTAAGCTGAACCGTGAAATTGGTTGCTGCCGCTTCGGGTAATAATTGTCACCACACCGCCAGACAGCCGTCCGTATTCCGCAGACAGCCCGCTGCTGACCACCTTGAATTCCTGCACCGCCTCGGGTGAAGGAATTGACGGAGGAAGGTTCTTCGAATAGCCCTCGGTTACTGGGATCCCGTCGATATAGAACTCGCTGCCTGTAGTACGGCCTCCGCCGATCCGGTAGTCGCTTTCCTGGCCGCCTTCCTCGGTTTGCGGACTCTCGGCATCACCGCTCACCGCGGGCGCCAGATGGGCGAAAGCCAACACATTCCGGTCATATTGTGGCAACTCTTCGATGCGTCGGTTGTCAATCACCTCTCCGGTTTCGGCGTCGTCCGTGCGCAGCAGCGGAGTAGCCCCAGTAACAGTAACCAGTTCGGATGCTGCGCCTACCTCCAACTTCAAATCGAGTTCTATGTTGTCATTTACCTGCAACGTAAGTCCATCGCGGATCAAAGGCCTGAAACCCTGCCCGTGAGCAACCAGTCGATAGTGACCGGGCTGAAGAGATGGCGCAGCGTACAAGCCGTCTCCATTTGTAACGATTCTTCTCGTAGCCCCGTTGTCCGTGTCTGTAATCGTAATCTCAGCCCTGGATATTACGGCGCCTGATGGGTCGCTCACCTTGCCTGAGAGCTGAGCGCTCTGGCCAAATGCGACTGTAACGGCGCTTGTGAATAGGGCTGTAGTTGCCAACCATTGTTTCCAATTCCTAAAACGCAGCATCGCTTCCTCCTCAAATCGACTAACGGCACCTGACAGCGCACCCAATTCGCTCTTCTAGCGCGCTTCTCGGTGCTCCACGAGCGCGATTAGAATAAATGTGGATAGCGTTATCCAAGTTCGACCAGATTAGAACTCCAACTGTGTGGCTGTGTCAAGAACAAAAGCGCGTTTATCTTTAATCCTGGCGAATTTACACTCGGAGAGTGGTGCGTTCAAGTATCATCTATCGGATCATATCTTGGACTGGTTTTCGTTATCCATCCCGGAGGCACTAGCCACGAGACTTGGCCTGAACTCGCAGATTTACGCCTCCTTCAGTAGACCGGCTGATCATGATTCTTGTGGGCCAATGGCGATTGTGCGGTGGAATGTGAGAGGTTCAACCTGGAAAGTATGTCTTTCCATCTGCTACCCCACGGCAAGGGGAGAAAGATCCGCGACTCTGTCGTGGGTCACGGATCTTCTCCCACCCAATCTGCCGAGACCGCCTCGGCGACCAGGGTCCAACTTGTAGAAAAGGTTCCCATCGTACGATGATCGTGGCGGGTTTGTTTCAAATGAGCACTTGTCGAAAGGACGAGAAAGGGAAGGAATGCCGACGCTTCTGGATGTCGCAAAGGTGGCAGGAGTCGGGGTGATGTCCGTATCCCGGGTGGTCAATGGCACACGCAAAGTCTCAGCAGAAACCGAACGTCGGGTACGTGCTGCAATTGACCGGATCGGGTATCAACCGAACGAGGCTGCACGTGTACTCAAAGGTCAGCGGGCCCACATTCTTGGCCTCATTGTTCCGGATTTGGCAGATCCGTTTTTCGCTGCATGCGCAAACGCCATTCAGGAGACTGCACGGACGGCAGGCTATCTGACTCTCATGGCAGCGTCCGGCCATCGTGAAGATGTTGAACGCCAGGAAGCGGAGATCATGCTTCAACGCCAGATCGCCGGCCTGATAGTCATTCCAAGCGGAACCAAGAACGATTATTACCAGGAAGCGGTGAGATCCGGACTCCCAATAGTTTCATTGGATCGGCCGCTGGATCATGTCGATGCCGACGCGATCGTGGTCGACAATCGGGATGCGTCAATACGCGTTACCGAGCATTTGATATCTCACGGCCACCGCGGCATTTTGTGCGTCGCTGATGATGAGACGATCTTTACGAGAATGGAAAGGGTCGCCGGCTACTCTCAGGCAATGCGTAAGGCGGGACTCCCGATCAGATTGTGTACAGTGGGGCCCACAACAGGGGCTCTCTCGGACCAACTGGATTTCGCTCTGAATTCAATGCCAGCTCCGACCGCGATTTTTGCCATCAACGATGTACTCGCAGTTGGCATTCTTCATGAACTGCAGAAGCGGTCATTGCGGATACCTGACAAAATGGCATTGATCGCGTTTGATGATTTCGAAGCTGCGAGTCTGGTGCGTCCAACCGTAAGCGTTGTAAAGCAACCTACGGCAGAACTTGGGAAAAGAGCCGCATCACTGCTTCTTGAGCGCCTGAACAAGAGCGGGCCCCCGGAACTGTCCCGTGTTGTGCTTCCAACAGAACTGGTTATACGAGAATCCTGCGGCTGCAAGACGCCCCGTAAAAAACACTAAGGCCTACAACGACTGGTTGCGCGGGTCCTTGGTCTTCATCGGCACTCGGAGCCTGAGGCTTCAAGATTCCTGATACCAGTGCAATGCTTTAGTTTTGGCGGCAATTCCGGATCAGGCTCGAGGACGTGCGCGGCATGGGCCGTCGTCAGCTATCTCCGATTGCACAAAAGCCTCAGCGGGCGTCGTCGTCTTCGCCCCCGCACAAACATCAAATATAGAGAAGATCGTCGTGTTGACAGCTCCAGAACCCGAGTATACGATGTTGGCTAACGTTATCCCGGCCATATTTCTGGCGATCTGGCGTCACCCGTATCGTGAACGAACCAAAGGCGGAGAGTATGGTAGGCGATGGCTAAACAAACCGTATGCGGAGTGGATATTGGTGGGACTAAGACTGCGATCGTACTGTCGTCGGGGCCGCCGGAAATAGATGAGCGAATTGCCTTCCCGACCAACCCGGCAGATGGTCCTGATGGGACAATCGAAAGAATCAAACAGTCCATCCATCAAGCCCTGTCATCGCAGCGGCTGTCTCATTCGGATCTGCGCGCAATCGGAGTGAGTTGCGGAAGTCCGCTGGATTTGACGAATGGCGTTATTCAACAGCCCCCCAACCTTCCAACCTGGAAGGACGTGCCGATCAAAGCCATCCTCGAAGCGGAATTTCACAACAAATGCTTTTTGGAAAATGACGCAAATGCCGGCGCACTTGCGGAGTTTCGATTTGGCGCAGCGCTCGGAACGCAGAACATGATCTTCCTCACTATGGGAACGGGAATTGGGGCCGGACTGATTCTGAACGGAGCACTCTATCGCGGCGCATCGCAGTTGGCGGGCGAGATTGGCCATGTTCGGCTCACACATTCCGGGCCTAACGGACACAACAAATCGGGCGCGATTGAAGGGTGGGCTAGCGGAGCTGGTATGGCAGCGGTTGCCCGCGACGCTATCCAAATTGCGATTGCAAATGGACAAAATACCCTCCTTGCTGTGCCGAATGGCCACGCAGCGCATTGTGTCTCCGCCCGCGCGATCTGGGAAGCGGCGCAGGCGGGAGATGACCTCGCGACGAGCATCATCTCGGCCACTGGAGAGAGACTCGGCGAGGCAATGGCAATTCTTATTGACCTGCTTAATCCAGAATGCATTGCAGTCGGAGGGTTGGCGCTTCGAATGGGCGACGCTTTACTAGGGCCAGCTCGAACCGTGGTCATGAGGGAGTGCCTGTCTACCTCAGCGCATGCCTGCCGAATTGTGCCAGCGGGGCTCGGAGAGCAGGTCGGAGATGTCGCCGCGATCTGTGTGGCTCTGGAGGGTCTGAACGGTGGACAATGAGCCACAAAATAGACTGCTGAAGTTCGAGGGTGCAGATAGTTTCAATGCCGCTGTCGACGAGGCGATCACCCTCTTGAATTCCATACGGCATCTGGCACGCGAACTACGGCAGGCGGCGGCATTATGTGTTTCGTCGCTTAACAATGGGCGCAAGCTGTTAGTGTGCGGCAATGGAGGCAGCGCTTCAGAAGCTCAGCACCTCGTAGGAGAGCTAGTTGGCCGTTACAAGGGCGAGCGTATCGCACTGCCCGCAATTTCAATGACGGCCGACTCCACTGTCCTGACATGCATTGCAAATGATTTTTGCTATGACGACGTCTTTGCCCGCCAGATCCAGGCGCTGGGGAAGCAGGGCGATGTTTTGGTCGCATTCAGTACCAGTGGGCACGCCCGGAATGTCATCGAAGCGCTGAGAGCTGCCCGCAAGTTACATCTCTCCTCCATTGCATTTCTCGGCCGGGATGGCGGACTGGCTGCGCCGCTTGCCGATTGCGCTCTGATCATTCCTCACACTTCCACAGCACGCATTCAAGAAGGGCATCAATTCTTGATGCATTCGATGATGGATGTAATTGAGGCTGCGTTTGCTAATGCTTCACCATAGGGCACGGCAGAGCGGCGATCCATCCTGGACGCATTTGATCTTGCTGAAAGGACCCGTAGCCGAGATGAAGAAAATACGCAGGGAGCAACCGGTTTCTGTCTGTATCCCTGTATTCTTCCACTATTTCTGGGTTAGGCATCGTCTGTACTGCCGGAAAACGAACAGTAACACATCCCGGATAGAAAGGTTGCCATAGTGAAGAAGGACTTACAGAGAAGTGATTTGCTCCGAGGACAGAGCGCACTGTCCAGACGCGACTTCCTGATTCAGGGAGCAGCCGCGATCAGCACTTTAGCGGAGAGCTCAGCCTTTGGAGCGCCGGCAAAGACGCCAAAAAATACCCGAAAGGTGCTGCACATCATTGGTCAATCTCATATTGATGCTGCATGGCTATGGCCGTGGCGGGATGGCTGCAATGTCGTATTGACTACACTTCGAAGCGCGCTGGACCGGATTAGCGAGACGCCGGGTTTCTGCTTTAGCTTCTCATCGGCGAGCTACTATCGATGGGTCGAACGCACCGATCCGGCGATGTTTGCCGAGATTCAGACGCGGATAAATGAACGACGCTGGGAAGTTGTGGGAGGATGGCCCGTCGAGCCGGACTGCAACATTCCTTCCACAGAGAGCTTTGTTCGCCACTGTTTGGTAGGGAAGAACTATTTCCAGCGCACTCTTGGCCAAGACGTCAAGATTGGCTATAACATTGACTCGTTCGGTCACGCCGCGGGGTTGCCGACAATTCTGAAGCATGCCGGTTATGACTACTATGTATTTTCTAGACCTTCAGAAGAAGAGATGCATCTGCCAGTTATGTTCTGGTGGGAGGGCCCTGACGGATCACGCATATTGGCGTTGAGGATTTCTGGAAGCTACAACGGAGACACCGATGCAATTCGATCGAGAGCCCAGGAGGCTTTTGCCAATGGGTTCGACGACGCGGCGTTTCTTTTCGGAGTTGGAGATCACGGGGGTGCGACCACCAAAGAGCAGATTAAAAAGATTTTGGCAATGCGAGATGACTCGAGCCTGCCTGACCTCCAGTGGAGCACGTTCGAAAACTTCTTTGCGATTGTCAAGAGGTCCCCTGCATTCAGAACATTGCCGGTCGTCAAGGGTGAACTTCAGCATCATTCGCGCGGCTGCTATTCAGCATACGAGGCGGGAAAGATCCTGAATCGACGTGCGGAGCGATGGATTGTCGAGGCCGAATCGATTTCGACAGTAGCAAGTCAACTAATACACCATCCGTATCCGATCGAGGATTACTCCAAAGCTTGGTGGAAGATTCTCTTTAATCAGTTTCACGATCTTCTGGCTGGAACCGCGCTTTACTCCGATTATCAAGATCTGCGCGACAGCGTGGGCTCAGCCTGCGACACTGCGCAGGCATCCCGGATTGAAGCTCTGGAGGCACTTGCGAGAACCGTTGATATGGCTAGCGTTAGCGAGGGCGCTGTTTTCCTCTATAACCCACTTCCATGGAGCAGAAAAGCCTTCGTCGAATATGTCGCAGGAGTACAGATCACAGACGAGCAGGACATAACTCACTTGCTATCTCACGATGGCATAAAGGTACCGGTGCAGTGGAGCCCCAATAAAGGCATGATTCCCTATTATCCGCGTCTCACGGCATGGGTTGATCTCCCACCGTGCGGATATAAAGTATTCGAACTGGCCCATGGAGAGCCGCCGCCTTCTGAAAAATACAAAGAATTCATGGAGGTCTCGGAAACCGGGTTTGGAATTTCTTCTCTGAAGGCGTCGGACGGAACCGAATTGCTTTCCGGACCTCTCGGGCTGGTGGCTATCAGCGACACCAGCGATACGTGGAGTCACGGCATATCCGAATTCAGACAGGAAATGGGACGGCCGACGCTACTCTCGTCGAGCGTGATTGAAGATGGCCCAGTCGCTCGAATCACCCGTCACCGCGCAACTTGGATGAATTCTGACATCGCCCTCGACATCGTTCAATTCGCCGGAATCGATCTTGTGGAGCTTCGGTTTGTCATCGACTGGCGAGAGCACGAGCAAATCCTCAAACTCGAGATTCCAACAACCCTGGCGTCTGCCCGTAGTTTCGCCAAGGTGCCCGGACAGATCTTGGAGCGGCATCCGAACGGCCAGGAAGAACCCTATCAGGATTGGGCCGCGGTGCAAGGGAAAATCGGGAACGACGACTACACGGTTGCGCTGATTAACAATTCCACCTACAGCTATGACTGTCTGAACGGACTTTTCCGTACGATTCTCATCCGCTCAGCTCCTTTCGCGCGTCACGATCCCGAGCAACTCCGTCACAACGACACAAATGCATGGCAGGACCAGGGAAGACAGGAGCGGAAATTCTGGCTTCTTGGAGGCAAAGGAGACTACACCCGTCTCGCGCTTGACCGCCGGGCAGAAGAAGTCCAGACGCCGGCAGAATACGTGATTGATTCCCGGCATCACGGCACAGAGCCCAGAGAGCAGTCCTTCCTTGAAGTCGGGCCCAGCAATGTCTGGGTCTTAGCCATCAAACGCGCTGAGAGGTTCGAAAACGGCACAATCATCCGAATTCAAGAACGTGCGGGTCAAGCGACTCAAGCCTCCCTCCGAAGCGCCTCCCTGGGGCTCAATCAAACTACCAACCTCGCTCCCTGGGAGTTGAAGACGCTTTTAGTAAGTCGAACTCCAGACAACAAAACGGAAGTACGAGAAGTTTCGTTGCTGGAAATCTGAGTGGCGTTACTCGACTGACAGACGAGGGGCAAAACCCATGAAGCCATGCGAATCCCATTAGAGAAGACCAGAGTAGCTCTGCAGTACACCCACATCTCAAGAGGTCTCGCGCCAATCGCATGCTGATTCTGTCAGTTTCTCCAAATCATCAAGCTGTTCATATCGCAACAACCGGGGGAATCAACACTATGACTGAGCGCGGAATGAAGCTGTTTCCTCTTTTCAAACCAAGGTCGTGTCGCATTTGGTTTTCGTTTGCGAATACAATCGCTATCCTGGTTATGAGCCTCCTGCCACTTTGGGCGCAAGATGCTTCCACGCCGGCGACAATCACCAGAACCACGCGCGGCGTGCACCTGGTGACCGGCTCCGGCAACGTGGATGTGGAAATGCTCGAAGGAAACGTTCTCCGCGTAGATGTCCAGCCAGATGGAAAGAAGAGTCCACGAACGCCCATCCTTGAACCAGATCTGGTGCCAGGCGCTCTGCGCACTATCTCGATACACGATGAGAACCAGTCAACAGTAATTTGGTCCGCGCATATCGTCGTGTCCATTTCCCATGCTTACCCATTCACAATTACTGTTCATGACGAAGCAGGCAACTTGCTCGTAGAAGAAGTCAACCCCTTTGGGGACGCCCATAATCGTAGTGTTGTCCTTCACCACGAGTTTGGTGAAAATTTGTACGGAATGCGTGGATTGGAACGGAGGGACAACGGTGGAGGACTGCTCCGCAATAATGGCGCTCAGGTTGCAGCTGGTGCTCAGGGAGATGCCGGAGCGCCGTGGTTCTTCACTCCTCGTTATGGAGTTCTGATCGACTCCGATGGCGGCGAGTTCTTTACCCAGGATGGAACCGTGGAATTCAATAACTGTTCACGGAGCGATACCGAGTATTTTGTAATCCAAGGTAATCCGCTTGAGGTAATGGCTCGACTAAGTGATCTCACCGGACACCCCCCTATGCCGCCTAAATGGACTCTCGGATTTCTCAACAGTCAATGGGGTTCAAGTGAGGCTGAAGTAAAACAGATCGTATCAACCTATCGCGCGAAGCACATTCCAATTGATGGATTCATCTTGGACTATGACTGGAAGGCCTGGGGGGAGGACAACTACGGGGAATGGCGGTGGAATAGCACTTCGTCGCCTGAGAACTCTGCGCCCGATAAGTTTCCAGACGGCGCGAGCGGGATATTCGCGCAGGAGATGCGCGCTCAAGGCATAAAATTGTGCGGCATCCTCAAGCCGCGCATCCTGGTCTATAAGAAGGGAAGTACTACCGTAATGCACGATGCCGCCGCGTACGCCGATGCGCACGGGTTTTGGTACCCCGGTGAACCTCAATTGAAGGATACGCCGACAGTTCGTGATCTGGATTTTTCCAATCCTGCAGCCCGAGCATGGTTCTGGAAACATCTTGAGCCCGCATTCGATGCTGGAATGATTGCATGGTGGAACGACGAAGCTGACCACACATATCCTAACTGGCCTGACAGTAGCGATATCTATAATTTCAACAACTTTCAATTCTTTAATATGGGACGGATGCTCTATGAGGGTCAGCGCAAACACTCCGATTTGCGTGTCTGGTCTATCAATCGCAACTACTACCTGGGAGCACAGCGTTACGGCTATGCGGAATGGTCCGGAGACATCGAGACCGGATTTGAAAGTATGCAGGATCAGCGTATGCGGATGCTAGCTACTTTGGACTTGGGAGAGCCTCACTGGAGCATGGACACAGGAGGATTTTTCGGCCATCCCTCTCCGGAAAATTACGCGCGTTGGATGGAGTTTGCGGCCTTTACCCCAATTTTCCGCGTTCACGGCGAGTATATGCAAAAGCGCCAACCATGGGTCTATGGTCCCTTAGCAGAGGCTGCGGCAACACATGCCATTCAACTTCGGTATGAATTGCTGCCGTATATATATTCCTACGAGCGGACGGCCTCTGAGACAGGAATAGGAGTTGTTCGCCCTCTGTTCTGGATGTTTCCTAACGATCCGCACATAGCAAACGATGGCGCATCGTGGATGTTCGGAGACTCTTTGCTCATCTCACCTGTTGTCTCTGCGGGAGAATCAGTTCACCGATTCTATCTGCCCAGCGGTACCTGGTACGACTATGCCCGTGGCACGCGCCTTGAGGGCGGCCAGATGATCGATGATAAGGTCGACACTGCTACCTGGAAGGACATTCCGATATTCATCCGGGCTGGAGCTATTATTCCTACGCAACCTTCCGAGGATTACATAGGTGAGCGCCCTTCTACCGACATTACATTAGACGTCTTCCCTGCGAGCCAACTAAGCCGTTTTGTCTACTACGATGACGACGGAGCGACATACTCTTACGAGCGAGGAGCATATTATCGTCAGCTAATTACCACATCCTCCGTCAACGGATCAGTCCAGTTAACTTTCGATAAACCTACCGGCACATTTCAGGCGCCTCTGCGACACTATATCGTTCACCTTCACGGCATAGCTGCGAAGAATGTGCTTTTGAATGAAGTGCCTGTCGCTGAGTCCGCGCCGACGGGGGATTCTTGGACGAGCGGCCAGGATCGATTCGGCCCCTTAACGACAGTCACAATCGAAGCGAGCAGACTCAATCGTCTCGTACTTCGATGAATCCTGCTGTCAGGCTCTCGCTCGTCTTCTATCCGGCATTGCGTAGATACTCTGCCCGTGGCGATCATAGCGGTGCCGCATTAGTTGCGCTTGTGTCGTTCAGCAATTTGGGTGGCAGCTTCTCCTCTCTAATTGGGATTAAGCAGGCCATTGTTGTTAAGCCACTTTAAGAGAAGATCGGGCCATGTCGAGAGAATCGGATCAGACTCCCCAAGCCCGAAACCGTGATCGCCGTGCTCATAGATATGCAACTCACATGGCACTCCGGCACGCCGTAAGGCAACGTAGAAGTTAATGCTGTTTTGCGCTGAAACCCAATGGTCGTCGCTTCCGTGAACGAGAAAGGTCGAAGGTGTATTTACTGTAACCAGCTTATCCGTCATGAGCCGCTTGACGATATCTGGACTCGGATTGTCCCCGAGTAGATTAACGAAAGAGCCTTTCGCAGCCTTTCCTAGAGGATCGATTACAGGATATGTGAAGATCATAAAATCAGGTCGATTGCTAACCCGATCGATTGCTTCTCTGGCAAACCGGTTGCCGCTATCGAATTGCGTACCCAATAGAGATGCCAGGTGTCCTCCGGCCGAAAACCCCCACACTCCGATCCGACGAGGGTCGATTCCATACTCTGCGGCGTGACTTCTAATCCAACGCATCGCGCGAGAAGCATCGGATCGCTCGATTGGATAGTGATATCGCGGGCCAACGCGATAGGAGAGCATGAACGCCGAAATGCCATGGCGAATGAGCCACTCTGAAGCAGGTAACCCTTCCTGATTGATGGACAGCCCAGAGTATCCTCCTCCGGGCAGAACCAAAATGGCCGTGCGCGTCCTGCCGGCTGTGTCTTTGGCCGGCAAAAAGATGGTCAAACGCGGCTGGTCCTCGGCTGCGGTACCCAAGGCCCCTGGAGCACCGCTGGGCCATAAGAGTACTGAACTCTCCGCTCGGTGGGGTTGAGCCCAAAATGCTGTATTACATAGTAAGAGCAGCAAGATGATCGATACGCGTCGGAACGGCGACATTGTTTACACCTGACATTGGCCTGAGGTAGTTGATTGCTTATGTCTCAATCGAGGACTGCCGCACATCCTTCGCGGTAAATGCTGTTGCAAATGGCTGGGACAAGAAACGTGTTTCCAAGCAAGCCAAACATGCGCAATTAAGTTCCATGCGCCCGAAGGAGCGCCGATGCTGCCTGCGCAAGGTCGATTCGGAGCACACCTTGGCGACGGTAGTGCGACTCCCCCGTCCAGACATCCTGCCAGGTGCCGGGCCAAGAACCAGGTAGATCGAGCGTCGCATGCCGCGTCCCATCTGCGTCATCGCGTAGCCCTTCCTCAAGATTTCCTGCCAGGATGTACACCGCGCCATTCATGGTTTTCCATGCGGCAATGCTCATCGTTTGACGCAGATCGATTTTCGACGCATGCAACTTCTTCTCGCCTGCGAGAAGGGTCGTGAGGGCGGCCGCTGCAAGTGCGTATGGCGTGCCGGTGTTTCCCCAAATCTCCGATAGAGGCACCTCGGTCGGATGGCCCTTGACGCGAACGAGCTCCGGCGGGTCCCAGATGATGAGCTTCCTTCCTCTTGTGCGATTGATTAGGAGAACTGGATTTCCGTTGACGAAATAGACTACATTCGCTTCGCCAGAGAGACGATTGGCGAGACCTCGCGACATGACATTGAACGATTGCGGGAGATTCTCTGTAATCGAATCGATGACCGATGTTGCCTCAGCCCTGCGAGGTGCGATCACATCAGTTTCCTTCGCACAATCTCCGCTCAGGCCTGCCATGCGAGCGAGTTCGGGATCTATTCCGCACGCAACGTTTCCAAAGAGCGCGATCGGCTGCCCCTTTTCAATCAATTGCTTGATCGTGGCTGTTTCATGCGGCTGAAGATGCGAGGGCGCCTGCACGATGAAAAGGTCTGAATCGACTAGCGGCAGCCACTCGGAACGAGTAACGGAAAGAACCGGCAAAGGCCATTTGGCAGCGGAAAAAACCTGCTCGTCGATCCATTCATTGATATCGTGCCCGGCGCTTGCATGGTCTGCCTGCCATTGCATTGAACTGCGCGAATAAACCATGGTTGGACCAAGCACTTCAGTGGTGACTTGCGCGTTATGAGCCGCCGCATTGATGTTTTGCGACAAGAAGAGCACGTCTTTTTCGTCGAGCAGGCGCCCTCCCTGATTCGCCCACGAGATATAAGAGCCAGCCGGAAACTTAAGGCCGTGTGGCGTCTTGACCGCCGCATGAGAATAAGCCCAGATACCCCAGCGTAGTCGTTCAGGAGCCGTGTGCAGTACGTCCCAGTCTTCCCAAGCATCGAACGTTTCGACGAGGGAATAATGCCGGACTTTTGTTTCTGCCAGGATGGCGGCGTGGACCAGCATGTAACCGAGTTGATAGGTCCAGCCTTGCAATGGGCTATTCCAAAAGTCGGTCTCCCTCAGGCCCACTTCATTCCAGGCGCCCGCCCAGGTTTGATCGATCCAAACATCCAAGTGACCTTGCTTTGCGATGGTCTCTACATCGAGGCCGTTTGCACGCCAATCTCCCACTGCGCTAGCCCCGTTTGAATACATCATCACTAATGCATCAGGATTCGCGAGCTTGGTATCGCGCACCAGGGCCGCCATTCCTTCCGTTGCACGGCGCATAATTTCTGGCGCAGGCGCCAGCGGCCCCCATGCTCCGGCACGCCGATAGGCAACAGGTAGACCCATCTGATCACGAAACAGAATTGCATCGAGGCCGATGGCGCGCGATAAACTCCCCCACTGCACCGCGTAGGCGCGATAAACAGCCATGCCCTCTGCAATTCCTTGCGGCAGACCGCCTAATGGCGTTGCATCGGCGTTCAACGTGGCATTGGGATCGAAGAATTGGGCGTCAGTTGAATATGCTTCCGGGTGCCGTCTCGACCAGCTTGCTTTTTCTCCATATATATCAGGGCCTCCCACATTAAATGTTCCCACTTTGAAGCCGCCGATGTCTCTGCGCGCACCTTCTTGTTTTAATAAGGCGATCAATGTCTTCAGATCTCCGTAAGTCCACACACCGTATGGACGTCGCGGCACGTTGGCAGGCTTCGCAAACCGAGCCGCGGCCTCTCGCATCCGCTCATCGGTTGTGCCCACCAGGAGCCCTCGCTCTTCCACCCACCCGCCCTGGGCCTGCCATCGATCATGAACACTTCCGCTGGGCAGCGAGATTTTCTGTTCTAGATTTCCGCTCCACTCCATGATTGGCCCAACCGTCCAAGCCAGGTTGACGATCACTCCGCGATACCCTTGCACCTTGGTGTAGAGCGGAAAGAAGCGATCCCAGAACTGCTCGACTGCACCCGGAATGTTTTCTTGCGTGAACCAATTGATATCGATTTCTATCCACCTGTCTGTGGGCAGAGGAACTCCGGGCGACGCGGCTTCTGTATTACGCCCTTCATCTCGTGCACCCAACGCCAAGCCGGACATTGCCTTGCTCAGCCAACCGTTCAACATCAACGTCCCGGCACTCGCCAGAACACAGCGCCGCGTGAGTGGCGTCTCGCTTTCCAGCGGCGTTATGTGGGAGTCTGATCCATTCATCGTTGTTTTTCCTTTGCTCTGCGTAGTACGCGGTTTCATGAGCAACTCGAGCGGCGCAAAATCAGATAGTTACGTGCTTTTGCGATCCGTGCAGATCCAATGAACAGAGAGCCATCGGTCTTTTTGGGGGCACTGTGCACAAGCCGTCAATGAGCTCCAAAGAACACGATCTTCGCTCCCGGCTTTTCAAACTTCGCTTCGATGCATGCGCGTCTGGATGCGTCGAATTTCACTTCGATGCCATCTGTTGCCCAGAATTCGCTTGTGGCTTTGTGGATCGTCACATATCGGAAGGTGCCCGGCTCCGTGGCAAAAATCACCACTGCGCCCCGGCCTGTTGTAGCGGAGATTTTCTCGTGAATCTCAGGGCTGCCGGAAACAATCCCGCTCACTTCAGGATCACTTTGAGTGATATCCTCACGCACCTGTTTATATTTGCCGAGAATGCCACCTATATAGTCGACACCGGTGTTCGATACACTTAGTAAGTCCCCCCAAATACCGTTCTGACCGAGAATCAGCGATGCGACACTTTGTTCCTGCCACTGCTGAGGATCGTCGGGGAAATAGTGCGTAAGAAACAGGACAGACGGAATCCATTTGTCGAATGTCAATGGCGAGCGTGCAATCCAGGTGCGAGCCGGACCTTGATTGAAGAACAGATTTGAATTCGATTTGCTTGTGTCGATCGAAAGATCATAGCTCTGGTAATACGGTCCGTTATTCATCAGAAAGTATTTCCCGGAGGATAAGAATGCCAGTCCCACAGGACGGCCATCCTCCGTTATGTCGAAGTCGATAATGGTTCCAGGCACTGCGGCAGCAACTTTGTTTGCGATCTTGTCCATGTATTGGACGAGCTGGAACGAATAGGAGTCTGAACGCTCCTGGGCTGTGTTGTGTTCGTTGCCATGATTATGGTGCGGATCATTGCATCCATATTGAGAAATCCCATCCCACTTGAAGTAACGTGCGCCCGTCTCTTTGGCCACGCGTATCAGTTCGTTCGCAAGGGAATCCGCATACCCGCTTTCAATGCACATCCAATAGCTGCCCTCGGTTCCCCACACCTCGTGGGGGTCTGCCACCTTTCCATTCCAGGAGATGCGCCAGTCTGGATGTTCGCGCACAACCTTACTGGAAGCTGCTGCCTCAAGAGGTCCAATCCAAAGGCCAAGCTTCATGCCGTACCCGTCGAGCTTTGCCTTCACTGCCTTTAACCCATCCGGGAAGCGCTCAGTGTTAACGCTCCAGTCGCCGGTCTTTTCGTACCATCCGGTATCGAGAACAAAGACTTCGATGCCCATGCGATGCGCTACATCGATCTCCTTCAGGATGCGGTCTTCATTCATCGAATCCAGGTACGATTTGCCATTCTGCCATTTGTTTCGTTCCTGAAAGTTCCAGGTGTTATAGAAGATATAAGGTCGTCTTGATCCGCTGTTTTGTGTCATATAATTCAGAACAAAAGTGCGAAAAGTAGAGGCCAATTGATTCATCCCTCCCTGGACGTCAGCCGTTTCCATCCAGATGGTCCTATAGTCATGATTGGCATCGATCGGCTGATTGGGAATGTAATTGCCTTTAACCGCGGCGAGCCTCACGCTGCGACCCGCGCCGAGTTGATAGTGGACATACTCATCCGGCACCGATGAGCCGTGCTCATAGGCCAACAAAAAGCTGCGATGACCATTGCTGGTAGCGAGGATCGGCCCCATTAGAGTGGTGTTGTCCTCAAAGTCTCTGTCTCCGATCACCTTTTCCAAGAGCGTATAACTATGCGTAAGTTGAACAAAGGTCGAAAGCGAGACTTCCTTCGCATCTGGAAAACCCTTGAGAGATGTTTGCAGGTAGGTCAGCCTTTCACGGCCTGAGACTGCAGTGAGCATGTCCTGCCCGTCGCCTTTGAGGGTGTAGCGGAAGCGAATTACCGGAGTTTTTTCGTTAACCTGAAACTGGACCCCGAGGGTCAGATGCGGCGCCTGGATTAGCGAGCCTTCAAAGTCATACTCGGTTACTTCATTATTCAGTTTCGTTGGAGGGCCAGAAGCGGAAAAATGGCGGACATGTACCGGGGTCAGCCTTCCGTTGATTTCGAAGATTGGCGGAGCAAACTGGTGTACCGAATCGCTATTCACTGCGCCATATGTCCATAAATGGCCTTCCTGCGCCGATGAGAGTGCTACCCATACCTGGCGGTTATGCAGATTCAGGCCCTGATGAGCGGAAGGCTGTGCGACAACGCTGATCCCAAGGCCACAGAACAACAGACTCAAAGCTCCAGCGCGCCGAGTAATTTCCCCGATCTTTCCCTTCCAACGCTCCATGCTGATCACCGCTTTCTGAACTGTACGTAGCCGACAATTTTGCGCGGCCGATCCACATCGCCATGATGGCGGTGGACTGACCGCACCCGGATTGGAGTAGAACAACGCATCTCTGGAAGTTGGGGTGCGACCCGTTCTTCACGATATAGAACGTCGAGGATATCGTTATCCATAACCGCACAGAATGGTAAAGAATGTAATAGGTCCTGTCAATCGCTGAAACGGATACGCCAAATTGGCGCCAGCGCCACATCGAGGCATCTGCGCGTCGTGTCTCTTACGGCTTTCTCCCGAGCAGGCGGCGCCCTAGAGATTCGACAGATACAGACCGATATTTTGTCGATGCGCTTGCATCGGATGAAGTATGGACCGAGAGGATGCGCGCGAGCGACGGATGGATTCAACCCATTGGCGCGGATGATACGCGCGTCAATCGTTGGGATTGGCGCCGCCCTTCACAGCAAGTCTCCCGGGGAATTGAGGTTGCGGTAAAGCCGCCGCTCTGACTCGCTGACGTGGTAAACACAGGCTCTCTTCGTCTTCACAAGCTCTTCAGCCAACGACTGCAGCGAAAGCTTATCCAGCGCGAGTAACCGTGTGGCCGTGGACTGAGTTTCGCCCGCATAGATTGCACCCAGCGGTTCATAGTGCTGCTCACTTTGCGGAATCACAGAAATAGCGGGAACAGCCAGTTGCCACAACCGTTGCAGATGTTCCGCGGTCATCTCAGGCAGGTCAATTGCCAACGCGAGAAGGTGGGATGTTCGTGAACGCCCCAGTGCCGCCACCAACCCACTCAGAGGGCCGCGAGAAGGCGGTTCGTCGGGCACAACTTCAATTTCGGGCGGACACCACGCCGGTCGAACGCGCGCGGAGAGCAGTACCATATCCGGTTGCAGAAGCCGCAAGAGATTCAGTTGCCGCTTCCATAGCGGCTCACCGTGAATTATGAGGGTAGCCTTGTCGGTTCCCATGCGCCGCGATTCACCACCTGCAAATAGAACCGCCGTCAGACTCATTTCTTTCGGAGATCTGTGCTTCGTCACAATCGGGATCTCCCTTTGAATAGAGAAGATACTTTCTGATGCGCCGAGCATATTTTTACGATGCATCGCAGCCAGGTTGTGCCCCTACGCGGCATTGTTGAAACGGGGGCTATGGCGAAAGCAGAAATTACGTCGCTGTCAGCCAATCTCCTGACGCCGCGTGCTTCGAGCAAGCCGATGGGCCGTCCGACTGGCATCATGAATGCCCGAGAGTGGATAGGGCGCATTTTGCTACACCATCTCTCACGAAGAAAAATTCGCTCCGTTAGGATACAAACTTATCTCATGCTGGCGTGAAATCGGTGCCCGGTGCCCCTGAAATGCGCCATTGCTAACTTTGCGCTGCTAAGTCATCCCGATTTTATCCGTCGGAGCTTCTTGCATTGCGATGGTGATCCAGGAAGTTCTTGAGGGCGACTGCATTGTTGTGCGCTGTATCGTGGGAACTGTAAAGCAGGGTAACCGTCCCGCGTTTCTCGGCCTCAAGAATTGGATGCCAGGACTCCGGTCGCTCGTGCAGCTCTTTGAAATAGCGGGAACAGAATGTATCCCACCGATCAGGATCGTGTCCAAACCATTTTCGAAGCTCAGTGCTTGGGCCCGCATCCTTCAACCACTCATCGAGAAGGAGCAGAGATTTCTTAATTCCTCGGGGCCACAATCGCTCCACGAGAAACCGCGTTCCGTCTTGATCGCTCGGAGAATCATAAACTCGCCTCAATCGAATCATGTGGCTTTCCTCCTCTGCCGCTTCGTTCCCTTATGTGCCTTATTCCCGGTGGTGCCGGCCCTTTCCTCCGGAGTGTTCTGTGTCGTTCTGCGCGGATCACCGGCTTCTTCTTCCAGTAACCACCGGCGAAGCTGAAGAATGTCATTCGCTCGCACAATGCCAACGGGCTTGAGAGAACGGCCCGATTCGACCACCACCACGTTCTCCACGTTCTTCAGCATCATGTCGCGATGCACCTGATCCACGGATTCACCCGGATAGGCGATCACGAAATCCGGACGCGCCAGCTCTCGCATTTTGAAATGGTGATCGAGCGGTTCGATCCTAAGCAGGTCATGCGCTTCGACAATGCCGATCAGCATTCCTGAGGCATCCACAACCGGAATAAGCCCAACATCGCCAGGCAAAATCTTCTGAACCACCGACCGTAGCTCTTCGTCAGCCTGTAACACATTAAACTCCTTACGCATCACCTGGTCTATGCGCGCGCGCATGAGCACCGGCACTGAATAGTCTTGCAGAATAATGAGGCCGCGTTTCACCAGTTTGACAGTCATGATGGAATCGCGGCTGAAAAGGCGAACGAAGCCATCGGAGATCATGACGCAGACAATAAGGGGCAGCAGGGAGTTCGGATTGTGGCTTAGTTCGAAGAGGAAGACGATGCTTGTGAATGGAGCGCGCGCAATCCCGCCGAAGACCGCGGCCATGGCTACCAACGAGTAAAATCCTGGGTCGCTCACCAGATGCGGCAGCAGGTGCCTGCATCCCATCCCAAAAACCGCGCCTAGGCCGCCGCCCACTACCAGCGACGGCGCAAAAACGCCGCCCGTGGTCCCCGATCCAAGTGAAATTACGAGTGCCCAGAATTTCGCAAAGCCGATTCCAGCAAGACTGCCCGCAGTAAGCCGGTCATTCAGCATATCCCGGATTGTGTCGTAGCTGGTACCGAAGACCTGCGGGCAGAAGTAGCCGATCATGCCAAGAATCACTGCTCCGATCACCGGCGACCAAATGGCTGCGTATTTGATCGGCAGTCCGTCAAAAAAGTCTTCGAGCCACGACAGAACTCGAATCATCACGATTCCAACAACGCCCATCAGAATGCCCATCAAGGCAAACAGCCACAGCTCGTTCATACCGGTGATCTTGTACGCCGGCACGGGAAAAAGCGGCGCCCATCCGGCAAAGTGAATGCGAACGCCCGTGGCAACTGAAGCAGCGAGCGCCACGGGAATAAAGGAGCGCGCCCGAAGCTCGAAGAGCAGGAGCTCGATCGCAACCAGAATTCCGGCCAGCGGCGCGGTAAACGTGGCAGCCATGCCCGCGGCAGCGCCGGACGCCAGCAGAACCCGGCGGTAGTAAGGTGAAAGTCCAAGAGCCTGTCCCAGCAACGAGCCGAGCGCGCCGCCAGTCTGAATAATCGGCCCCTCTGCGCCGAATGGGCCGCCTGTGCCGATTGCGAAAGCGGTGGCCAGAGGCTTCAGAATTGCCACTCGAGGCCTCATTCGGCTATGGCCGAAGAGAACGGCCTCCATCGCTTCCGGAATGCCGTGGCCTTTGAGCGTGGGCTCGAAGAAATAGATCAGCAGGCCAACCAGCAGGCCTCCAATGGGCGGAATCAGGATGACCCAGAGCCCAAGATGATTGTTCGCCGGATTGGTAATCGCAAAAGAGAACCGGCCATAGAAGCAGACATTCGTAAAAAAGTAGATCAGCTCAAGCAGCGCTTGCGCGACTAGGCCGCCGACCAGGCCAACGAGCATAGAGCAGCCGCAAATTTTGATTACCTGCGGCTCCAGCGCGACGCCGAATTGCCCCTTCTTTTGTGAAGTTGATCGCGGATCAATCGCCGCTTCTGGAAACGAAGCATCGGCCATGATGACCTCCTATTTGTTGCAGGTCTGCGAAACTCCCATAGGCGTGCCCCACCGCAGTCGGCCGAAATCGCGGCCAGATCAGTCCGTTGGGCAGAATTCGGGATCTTCTCCTACCGGCGGCGAGTTGTCCCGGCGCAGCTTGAGTGCCTTCAGAATGTCGGTCTTCGTTACGATTCCCACGGTCCGTCCCTGCTCCTGCACCACCAGCAGAATCGGTTGGTTCTGTTCACCCAGGAGCAGGCGCAGCGCCTCCGTCACATCTGTTTCGGGCGAGATTCCATGGACCCGGCGATTGACGATGTCGGCCACCCTCACCGTTTTCCACTTTTCAGGTGGAACCTGGCTCATTGCCCACAGGCTGCACGTACCGAGCAGCTTCTGGCCATCGAATACCGGGAAAATCTCATGGTGAACATGAGGCATCAGCGTTGCCGCAAACTCTCTTAACGTAAGGGAAGCGGAGGCCGAAATCACTTGCTGCTGCATAATTTCGCTCACAGCAAGACTGCGAAGGTTCTCCACTTTGATTTCTTCGTGCAGAAGCTGATCGCCGGATGCGGAAGCGTCTCCGGACACTGCATACGCAACCGCCGCTCCGATCAGAGCCGGAATGATGAAGGCATGACCGCCCGTGGCTTCCGCGACAAAGACCACCGCCGCCAGGGGCGTCTTATAGCCCGCGGAGATGAAGCACGCCATTCCGACGGCCGCATAAAGAGCGGGCGAGGCGCTGTGCACAACAGATTGCGCAAAGGCCAGCCCGAAAGCCCCACCGCTCAGGAATAGCGGAACAAACATGGCGCTGACGCCACCGACTCCGAGAGTAAAGATGGTGCCCGCCAGCTTCAGAAATCCGAAGAGAATCAGCTCCGTACTGCTATGCGGACGCCCAAGAATAAGACCTACGGCCTCATAGTTCGGGCCAAGGGGAACAAGCGCGCCTCGATAATAGTGGAGAAAAATCACTGCGCAAAGAGCCGTGAGCATCCCCCCGACCGCAAGTTTGATCCAGTGCTGTACGGGGGCATCCACGCAAAAGGCGCGAGCGCGACGAAAAGTCACGACAAAGGCCATGGCGATAAGGCCGATGATGAGCCCGAGCAGCGCACACCAGGCAAGGTCAACTCGCGTATAGGACGTGCCTGTGGCAAAGTCGAAGAGCGGTGCGCTGCCCAGGAAAGAACTGAGCGTCATAAACGAGACGACGGACGCAATCAGCGATGGCAATAACGCCTCGTGCGCGAGATCGTCTTTATAAGGCATTTCGATTGCGAAGACAATTCCGGTAAGCGGGGCGCGGAATACCGCCGACATTCCGGCGGCTGCTCCGCAGATAAGCATGATCCTGCGATCACGCGCATCCAGCCGAAAGCGCCCCGCACTCCGCAGGCGCGCCCATATCCAGGAACCGATTGCGCCTCCACCATAGATGCTGGGGCCTTCCAGCGCAGCGCTCCCACCGCACCCCACGGTTGCAATGGCGGCAAGCAGCTTGGGTAGAAAGGGCCGCATATTCACATCGCCCTGATGCTCGTGATACGACCGAATAATCTCTTCGGTTGAGTGTTCGTCGGGATCGGGCGTAAAGAACTGCATGATCAGCCCGGCGACAATAAAACCCAGCAGCAGACCGGGCACAATGGCCCATTGATGGCTCAGATAGTAGTGAATGACCGGCGCCCAGAAGCTTTGCAGGATGATCGCCGCGATGGCCGTAATCAACAGGCCGGTAGCAACTCCGATGATCGGCGCGATAACGAGCCACTTGCGCAAATCGCGCGCGTAGACCGCGGTCAGGTCTTCATGAACAAGCGGGACATATTTCCGGATGAGCGGATGCTTCAAAAAACCGCCGAAGACCCCCTTCTGTCGCTTGATGTTTCGCTTCATTGATATACCTGATTGATCGATATGGATCAGTTGGATCGTCCTTCGTTATCATGCGCCCGAACAATGTATCGAGTCCTGGCCTGCCCTTGCTTTCGCGTGCTCTCGATCGTTGAAAGCTCCTCTTTCAATCGCTTCACTTCCTCCCGATGAAGCAAAGAAACTCTAGCGAGTGTTGCCTCACCGCGAGGTGTGAGAGAAACCAAGACGACTCGACGATCTGTTGAATCACTCCCTCTGCGCACCAATCCACTTTGCTCGGCGCGATCAACCAAACCGACCACAGAATTATGTTTTTCCTGCAGAAACTCCGCGAGCTCCGAAATCGTTGCGCTCCATGTCCCCGTAAATCCAGCCACACCAAGCATTAGCTGATATTGCCGCGGTGTAGTTCCGCACCCACGCGGCGCATTCTCGCTGACGCGCAGAAATTTTCGCAAGTTATGGCGAAATAAGGCCAAATCATGTATTACCCTGTTGTACTCCAATCGATTCATCGATATGCCTGGTAGAGTTTTCGAACACTTTCTTGTTAAATTATATCTTATTCCGATAATATCCTAATGCGATTAAAATTAAGCGACGAAAATCATGAGCTCAGCATGCCGGTGAGCGAGCGCTCCATGAAAAGCTGGTCCTTTGATCCGGCCTTTCATCGAACAACCTTCAGAAGGCGCTCCAGGCTATCTAAAATGCGAAGAGGATCCCTTTCTCTCGCAATCCGATATACTGTCACGGATGGGCGCGCTGGCAACCTCCGGGAAACGTTCGACGGCCACAAGTCGTTCCCGTATGCAATCGGTCATCGCAGATCTTGCCCAGTTCCGTTATGCACTGCGCAAGTTTCTTCGCTTCAGCGAGAATGCGGCTCGGGATTGTGGAATAACCCCACAGCAGCACCAGTTGATGCTGGGCGTATTGGGTTTTACGGGCCGCGGATCAGCGACCATTTCGGAGCTTGCAGAGTTTCTCCAGGAACGCCATCACTCGGTTGTTGGACTCGTCGAGCGCGCCGAACAAAATGGGCTTATTCTCCGGACGCACGACAAATCCGACCGCAGAGTCGTCAATGTGACTTTGACGCAGAGTGGTCAAAAGGTACTTTCCGAGCTAACCAGGATGCACTACGAAGAGGCCAAACGGCTGCGGAGCCTTTGGGAAACCTGCGAGCTGCCCGCCGCGCCCTCGAAGAGCAGGGGTAAGGCCCAGTAGCGGCAGATAGAACAATCTGTCGGGGAAAGCCGTCATCGACTTCTGAAATTGTATGAAAGGACTGACCGCCGCGTCTACTCACGCATTCATAACTGGAGTTTCTCAGGTGTGGTCGGGCGACAATGGATTATCGAGCGATTGGAGCCCCTGTTTCGCAGCCGGCAGGAGCTGCGATTCTGCGGGTTGAGATAACAGGAAACGGCGCTCAACTGAAAGACGAAGACCGCAGTCCGCATGACGATCTTTCGATCGGTCGATTGTCCGCAGTCGACGAGTTCAATGAAGCGGATCGCACGGCTTGCCATCGCACATCGCGCCGGTAACGCCTTTACCTTCGGTGATGGTGTAGATGCGATCGACGAAAGGCAGCTTCAACTTCTCAACGTTGCCGCTGGGCCAGTGAATCTCCACCTGATCGGTCTTGTCCGCGTTGCCCAATCCGAAGTGCACGCGCATGTCGTTTGAGGAAAGATAGCTTCCGCCGCTCAGAACGTCGCCCCGCTGACGCATCCCATTTGCGGTCAGGTAGACGGTTGCGCCGACCGCATCGCGGGGGCTTTTAGGTCCGCCGATGAGCTTCATCTCGATCCAATGATGGTGGTCGGGATTGACGTTGCGCAACAGGATAGGCGCGCCGTCCATGCTGTTGATGACCATGTCGATCTTGCCATTGTTGAACAGGTCCCCAAATGCTGCACCACGGCCGACGGTGATTACCGCCAGTCCTGTTCCCTCGACGGCAGGCACCAGTTCGAATTTTCCATTGCCCAGGTTGTGATAGAGCAGCGCCCGCTGGGCATAGCTTTGCCCCCACTCCGGATGCTGATCGACCTGCGGATAGACGTGGCCGTTTACGATGAACAGATCTTTCCAGCCGTCGTTGTCGTAATCCAGGAATCCATCGCCAAATTTCACAAAGGGGATTGAGGACTGGGCAATTCCGGCCTGGTAACTCACGTCGGTGAAGGTCCCTCTGCCATCGTTCCGGAAAAGTATGGGGTAATCATCCGAGAAGGTTGTGCTCACCACCGAGAGATGTCCGTTGTTCTCATAGTCTCCCACGGCGAGTCCCATATTGGCCGCCTCGCGTCCGTCTCCATTCAGCGCGAATCCGCTTTCATAACTCTCATCCTTAAAGGTGCCGTTTCCTTCATTCATGTACAAATAGTTTGGCGTGGAATCGTTCGCCACCAGGATGTCCGGCTTGCCGTCGTTGTTGACGTCGGCAAACAGCGCGTCGAGCCCGTAATAGCCATTGGGACCGTCCACGCCCAGCTTCTTGCTGACATCGGTAAAGGTGCCGTCGCCGTTGTTGTGAAACAGGTGATCGCGCGCACCCGTCAACCCGCGCGGTCCGCACATCACCTGCACGCCGCGATACTGGCAGAAGTCGTAGCCAGAGGTCTTGGAGCCGGACAGCGCAGCATTTTTCAGGTCAAGATCGATATAGCCGGCCACAAATAGATCGAGATTGCCGTCGCCGTCATAGTCCCCGAAGGTAGCGCCGGTGTGATCGGTCGCCACATCGGCCGAAGCTGCGTCGAGAGCCACACCGGCCTGCGCCGCGACATCGGTAAACGTGCCGCCGTGATTGTTGTGATAAAGCCGGCTGGCGCCGACATTGGTCACGTAGAGATCGGGCCAGCCGTCGTTGTCGTAATCGCCCACAACGCAACCCGTCCCCCATCGGTCGTTTGCCACGCCTGCGCTCGCGGTCACATCGGTGAACGTGCCGTCATGATTGTTATGGAAAAGGGCCGCATGCGGTGAAGGCGCCTTGCCCGCTCGAGCCTCCAGCGTTGACCCGTTCACCAGATAAATATCGAGCCAGCCGTCGTTATCGTAATCGAGAAGGCAGACGCCGGAGCCCTTCGCTTCGATAATCAGTCGCTTTTCCCGAGGGCCGGTTACGTTCCGCCACTTCGAGAGCCCCGCCTGTTCGGTTGCATCGATGAACACGACCGGACCCGTCTTCACGAAGCCACCGGCGGTGATGGGCCGGTGCTGGCTGTCGAATACCGCCGCCTGCGGGCCGGCGTTGGTCATTCCTTCGCCTGTTGCCTGCCCCTGCTGGGCCGCGGCGACGCCCGGGAGCGGGGAAATGCTGAGTACGAGAGCGAGAAAAGCCCAAACTGCGGAAAGCAGAAGAACAGATGGAAGCCACGGACGGTTAAGGTGCGTCTCAAGCCGGCCGCGCAGGGCGCAGCGCGGGATGTGAACGCGGATCGGATGGAATCGCAACTATTTTTACCTCAATCGGACATGGTACAACGGCGCTGAACGTGGCGTCGCTCCATCCGTGTTATGCGCCAGCGCTGCGCCCACGGTTTCCGTACTACAGATCACATAGGCGCCGTCGACGTGGCAGTTGATCGTGGCCTCTCTGCCATCGCGATTTATTTAGGTGTGGATTTTCTACTCGTCAAGTTGCGAGGCGAGCCATTTCCGTCACCGGCCAAAGTCGGATAATTTCGGACGCGAAGGTCGAGTATGAGGTTCTAAAGCTGCGATCTCTGGCCGAGCTTGTTTGCGGTTATCCGCCGGAAAGGCCGATCGATGCCGGCGAGGCTAGTCAGCGGGGGAACTTACTCTCGGCAGCCTGAATAGCCGACGGGAACTTCGATTCGGCATGGGTGACACCGGCGTTTTAGAACAGCGCCCGGGATGTCTCCGCAGCCGATCGAACCACCCTGTACGGGTTATGTGAGACCAGTTCACGTCCACGTCGCCCTCGCGGAGGACGCGGCCCCTCGCTTTGCCCTCATTCCGTTCGAGATATGCGATCTATGGCGTTTTACTAAAGGGATTTTCCAGAAGGGTCTGGATAGCGGCAATGACCATGTAATATCCATTGAATCAGTAATATGCGATGGAAGTGTGCTTCTGGATCCGGCTTATGGAGAAAAACCTTGACACGTGTGCAACCGATGGCTATCATTGCTTTCCGTTACCGTTAACTTAACCGTTGTGGTGGATATCGTGGTCAACCTTCAGAATGATTCCGGGCTAAGCGTCCCCATTTCAGGGGCCATGAGTTTGCCACGATCTTTCTGACGCACAAACCAACGTCGCCGCTTGGCTGACGTACAAACGCACTTTCTTAAGGAGGCATTATGAGAGCGCTAGCCAGAAGGCACCCAGATAGGCACTGGTATTACGGGCTGCTTGCGCTGCTGTTGAGCGTTGCAGGTTTGATGTCCCCAGCCGCCATGGCCCAACAGGCATCCGCAAACGTCAACGGCGTCGTCAAGGATCAAAGCGGCGCCGCCATTGCGACTTCGCAGGTCGAGCTCACGAACGTCAATACCGGAGTCGTGAGAAGAACAGCCACCACCGCCGACGGAATTTACGACTTCCCGAGCGTCGTACCCGGCCTTTACAGCATGCAGGTGTCCGCACCCGGCTTTAGCGCGGTGTCGCAGCCGCCGGTGACCCTCCAGGTTGGCCAGACAGCGACGTTCGACTTTCAACTAAAAGTCGGCTCAACGTCGAGCAACGTCACCGTCACTGCTGCCGCGCCTGCCCTGGAGACTTCGACCTCGGAGTTAGGCACGGTGGTTTCGCCCAAAGAGATGAACGACCTGCCTTTGAACGGCCGCAACTTCACCGAGCTACTGACCATCACGCCTGGTGTCGCGAACATCAATACCGACCAGAGCAGCGGCGGCGGCGGCGGCTGGAACGGCGCATCGATCGGGCAGTTCAGTTTCCCGGCGGTAAACGGCGCCCGCAACCGCAGCAACATGTTCATACTGGACGGCTCTAACGATCTGAACACGCTGTCCGGAACGTACAACTATGCGCCCATCGTGGACGCCATTGAGGAGTTCAAAAGCCAGGGTCACAACGATCTGGCCGAGTATGGCGGCGCCGCCGGAGCCACGGTGAGCGTAGTCACCAAGTCCGGAACCAACCAGTATCATGGCGCTCTTTGGGAGTACCTGCGCAATGAGCAGATGGATTCCCGCGGCTACTTCGAGCTAAACCGCGCTCCACTGCGGCAGAATCAGTATGGCGCCTCGATCGGTGGTCCGCTCTCCATTCCAAAGCTGTATAACGGCAAGAACCGGACCTTCTTCTATACAGCATGGGAAGGCTACAGGTTCGCCTCTAAAAGTGAAACCGGAACGCTGGCGCCAACGGCCGCAATGGACGCGGGCGACTTCAGCGCCCTGTGTCTCACGGGATTCACGAATGGCCTTTGCAATGATCGAGATAAGAATGGAAATGTTCTTAACCAGATATATGATCCCAATACAACGACTTTGGTGGGCACCGAATACACGCGCGGTATCTTCCCGGGCAACATAATTCCAACCGCCCGGATCAGTCCCATCTCGACGGCATACATGGGGATCATTCCGACCGGCAGCGCGACTGTGGCAAACGGGCAGAACTTCTTCTACCCCCAAAACACAGATTACAACCAGGATTCGGGAACCTTTCGTGTCGATCAGAACTTCGGCAACAATAACCAGATCATGTTTCGCTACAGCCAGTTCGATCTGTACCAGACAAGTCCATCCGGTGTAATTGGCAGCGGCTTCGTGCATGTTATTGGCCATAACTACATCGGCCACTGGACGCACACGTTTAGTCCGACGGCCTTCTCGGACGTGTACTTCGGCAGAAACTACGGGTTCACCTACACCGGCACCTCTCATACCGGCGAGGATGCGGCGTTTCTATCGCAATTGCAGACACTTGGGATGTCCACGTACTTTATGACCCTGAACAACACGGTGTACGCACCTCAGTATTCTGCGGACAGTTATGTCGGGCTGACTGGTTCGCAGTTGCAGTCCACCGGTTTAGGAGATAACTGGCAGTTTGGCGGTGCATTCACCAAGATTCTGGGCAGGCACACGCTCAAGGCCGGCGCGGATTTTGAGAGCAATAACTTCACGTCGCCGATCGCATACTCCAATATTGGTTTCTCAACCGTGCAAACCGCAGGCGTTGGGGCTGAGCAAGGCGTGGGCGGCAACAGTTGGGCGTCCTTGCTGCTCGGTGTTCCGTCCTCAGCCGGCTACCGGAATATCCACGAAGTGGCTAACGGTGGCTGGATCAACGGGATGTACATACAGGACCAGTTCAAGGCAACGAGCCGTTTAACCATCAACCTCGGTTTTCGCAACGACATGGTGTTCACGCCGATTTATGGAAGCGGTAAAGCCGGGAACTACTATACCGGCAATGCCAACCCGATCACTGGCAAGTACCAGCTCAACGCGCTTCCGCCCAACTGCTCGGCAACTCAGGGTGCGCCCTGCATTCCGACCGGAAATTTCACCGCATCGAGCACGCCGGCTCCAGGCGGCCTTCCTGCGAACGCCTACGTCAGCCCGTCTCTCCGCGTGATCAAGAACTCGCTGGCAAACTGGGCGCCACGGCTCGGTCTGGCCTACCGCCTCAACGACAAGACCGTCCTCCGTGGAGCGTATAGCCGCTTCTACGATGAGTGGGCTACAATCGTTCAACTCTCACAGAACTTCGGCGGGAACTGGCCGGCGGTGGCCACCATCCAAAACAACGGCCTGAACCTCAATATTCCAACAGCAGGTGTCGCCGATCCGCTGCAACTTGGCAGCGGCGGAGGGGTCGTTTATCCAATCAATGACTTCAGCCAGGTCAGCCAGTGGATGGTGGATCCGAACCTCAAGACTCCGGTCTTCGATCAATGGAACTTCGGTATCGAGCGGCAGTTGCCAGCCAACATCTCTCTCGATGCGAACTATGTTGGTTCCAATGGCAGGCATGAGGACTGGGGTCCTGTATTGAACGTCCCCCAACCGGGACCGGGCGATGTTCAATCCCGGCGCCCATTCCCCTACATGCTGGAGCAATGGTTCGACCAGAGCGTAGGCAACAGCCGTTACAGCGCCCTGCAGGTCACTCTCCAGCAACGTTCCACCCATGGTGTTACCTTCCTGGCCGCCTACACGCTGTCGAAATCGAATGCTGACGGCTGCAACCTGGGTGCAAGCTGCGACTCGACGAATCCGTACAACCGCAAGGGCGACTACGGCACTTCAGACCTCAACCAGAAGAACGTATTTTCAGTGGCATTCACAGCGCAGTCGCCGTTGAACAAGTCTCCCAATAAGCTGGTCTCCACTGTGGCTGGCGGATGGGCGCTGAACGGCATTGTGCAAGACACTTCCGGGAAGCCTTACACGGTGACCACCGGCAACGACCCTGAAAATGTAGGCTGCTGCAACCAGGAGCGTGTGGACGTGACGGGGAACCCGAACAGCGGAGCCGGTATCCATACTCAGGCGAAATGGATCAATACAAGCGCCTTCACTCAACAGGCGCCGTACACGTATGGCACGGAAAAAGTGAATCCGTTCGTCGGGCAACATTTCAACGACGTCGACCTGTCCGTGTTCCGCCAGTTTCATTTAGGGCTCGGAGAAGAGCGATACTTCGAATTCCGAGCTGAATCGTTCAACCTCTTCAACAACGTCGTGTTCAATCCTCCGGACTCGAGCATTAGCGACACGAATTTCGGGCAAGTCACGGGCCAATGGAACAACCCGCGCCAGTTGCAGATGAGTCTGAAGTTCTACTACTAGGACTCTCACCGCTTGAACATGTACCAACTCGGGTGCCCCAGGTCTCGATTTTGAGACCTGGGAAATCACAAATCCACCCGGCCAAAGCGGTAGCCCGACTCTGCCGACTGAAACTCAATAGTGTCATCGCCGCGCAGGATCGCGGCGGTGACACTATTGTGTTCAAAGCCTAATTCTGTTCAAGTCCTAGATCTATGCTAAAAGAGTGAAGACGCGGAGGAATGCGTTTGGCGCTGTTCGTTCTATTGCTTTGCTTTGTCGTGCTCGGTGGAATCGTATTTGCCATGCGCGTCGTGTCGCCCCCGGCCGTTGATCCGGCCTCAATCAACGACGGCTCCCGGCGGACCTTTCTGCGTGCGGCCGGTTTGCTCACCCCGAAGATGTTTTTTCCCTGGTTGCGACCGCGCCGAAGCGGGCCGCTCCAGGATTTTCTCTCCAGCGCGGCAACACCTCCATCGGTCATCCGGTTCGAGGACATTGCTCAAAAAGCCGACGTACATTTCGTTACCGAGAACTGCCCTACCGCGGAGAAATACCAGCCGGAGACCATGCCGGCGGGCGTCGCATTGTTCGACTACGACGGGGACGGCCTGCTCGATATTTATCTGGTCAACGGCGCCGAGATGCCGTCCCTGGTGAAAACCGGCCCCAAGTATTACAACCGCCTGTTTCACAACAACGGCGATGGAACCTTCAGCGATGTTTCGGTGCGCGCCGGAGTCACCGGAGCGGGCTATGGGATGGGCGCGGCGGTTGGCGATTACGACAACGACGGCCGGCCCGACCTGTTTCTGGCCAACGTCAACGGAAATCAGTTATTTCACAACAATGGCGACGGCACCTTCACCGACGTCACAGCGAAAGCGGGTTTGAGCGGCGGCGTGTTCAACGGCCGCAAGATGTGGTCCATCGCCGCCGGCTGGTTCGACTACAACAACGACGGACTGTTGGACCTGTTTGTGACAAATTACTGCCAGTGGGATCCGCGCTACGAACCCGTCTGCATGGGCCTGGATGGCCGCGGTTACTGTCACCCCGACAGCTTCGCTCCGCTGCCCAACACGCTGTACCGCAATAACGGCGATGGTACGTTCACCGATGTTTCGGCGGAGACCGGAATTTCATCCGTGCTAGGCAAGGGAATGGGAGTCGTGTTCGCGGATTACGACGGCGACGGGTTTCTCGACGTATTTGTGGCCAACGACAGCAGCCCGAACCTCCTGTTTCACAATTTGCGAGGAAAGCGATTTGAGGAGGTGGGTTTCCAGGCAGGCGTGGCTTACAACGACGAGGGGGCAGCCCTTGCCGGCATGGGCGCCGACTTCCGGGATCTGAACAACGATGGATTACCGGATATCTGGCATACCGCGATCGAAAATCAAACGTTTCCCTTGTTCATAAATGAAGGCAAGGGTCTGTTTCGCAACAAGAGTCAGGAGAGCCGGCTTGCGAATCTAACCCGGCCCATGTCCGGCTGGTCGAACGGGATCGTCGATCTGGACAACGACGGCTGGAAGGACCTGGTGGTGGCCCGCAGCGATGTACTGGACAATATCGGGCAAATCTCACGGCATTTTCGCTACGCTGAACCGAACTCCGTTTTTCGCAATCTAAGGAACGGACAGTTTGAAGATGTGAGCGCTACCGCCGGGGCCGACTTTACACGGCCCGCCCCGCACCGTGGACTCGCTTACGGGGATCTGGACAACGACGGGCGCATGGATCTCGTAGTCACCTCTTTGGGCGCCCCGGTCAGCGTATTCCGCAACGTCACCCAAACGCGCAATCACTGGGTCCTGCTCAAACTTGTCGGAACCAAAAGCAACAGGATGGGCATTGGCGCACAAATTCGGATAACCACCGATGATGGCAGGATGCTTTACAACGAGGCGACGACCAGCACGGGTTACGCTGCTTCAAGCGACCCACGCGTCCATTTCGGTCTGGGCAGTTCACGCGTGCTGAAGGAAATCGAGATCCGCTGGCCATCGGGTACGCGCCAGTTATTGCACGACGTGACCGCGGATCGCGTGCTCGAAGTGACCGAACCCCACAACGCTGGTCGGCAATGAATGTGGCCGAGGTGGAATGATAATCGGAGCGGGTCCATCATGAAGCGATCACTGATTTGCTGCGGCGCACTCCTGCTATTTGTCGGCGCACGGGCCGCGGCGCAACTGCCAGACACCTGCAAACAGCCGGCATCGGCTGCGCACCCGCCGGCCGGCACGCCGCCTGCAAGAGTCTATGATGCTGTGGGCGTCTGGTTTGCCGAGAATGGCGAGCTGCAGTGTGCAGTCGCCGCGTTCAAACAGGCGTTGCGGCTTGAGCCGCGGTTGGCTGAGGCGCACTTCGACCTTGGGCTCGTTCGGCAGAGTCAGCAGCAGCCCGCGGCCGCAATAAGCGAGTTCCGCCTAGCCCTGCAGTACGATCCTTCATTGCTGCAGGCGCATTGTGCGCTGGGGACGTCCCTGGCGGATCCGAACGAGGCGGGAGCCGAATTTCGCAAAGCGCTCGCAGTGAACCCGCAATTAGTCTGTGCTCTGGACGGGATGGCCCAGGTTCTGATGAAGGAGAGACGGTACGATGCCGCCGCGGATGACTGGCGGCAGGCCCTCCGGATTCAACCGGACGCTCCGGATTTGCAGCTCGCTTTGGCAACGGCCACATACAAAGCTGCCAAGGCCAGGCAGGCCGATGGACTGCCGGCCCTGGATGGCGAGGGCGTGGCGGACGCCATTCGGCTTCTAACGGACTTGCTCAAGAGCCATCCAGACATGGCGGCTGCATACCTGACTCTGGGCAACATCTATGCCAACGAGCATCGTGATCGCGAAGCCGCGGATGAATACCAACAAGTGGCCCGCCGAAGTCCCGCCGATACCGCCGCGCAGGCTGCGCAGGTCAAGGCGCTCATTGACGCATCGGCATTTGCCGAGGCGCTTGAGCCCGCCCGCAATTACGTACGCCGGGAACCGAACGATCCCTCGGCGCACGTCATGCTTGGCACGGTGTATCAGCAACTGGGCGATTACACGAAAGCAGAGCCTGAACTTGAGCTTGGAGCCGCACGGGCGCCCGACGACTTTGAGGCTCGATATCAGCTCGGGCTCGTTTTTTCGCGCATGGGAAAGCCCGATCGGGCCCTGCCGCAGTTGCAGAAAGCGGTCGCGCTAAAACCTGGGGATAGATCGGCCCAGTACCAGTTGGTCGCCGTGCTGCGAGCGCTAGGTCAAACGCAGCGGGCGACTCAGATCATCGAGGAGTTGCGGAAAGAACAGGGCAAGGAATCCCTGAATAGCCAGTTGGCATCCGAGGGAACCAAGGCGAATGACCTGCTGCAATCCGGGAAAGCGGCAGAGGCGGCGCAGGTTTATCGCCACATGCTCGAAGAGAATCCGGATAGTGCATGGACGGCTTATAATCTCGCGCTCGCGCTTGAGGCCATGAATGATAGGAAAGGCGCTGAAGACGCCCTCAGCAATGCGATCGACATCGACCCCAAGCTGGCCAAGATTCGCGCTGAGTTAGGCCGGCTGAAGCTGGCGGAAGGCGACTTGCAATCCGCGCAGAAGTGGCTCACATCCGCACTTGACCTGGAGCCTGAACTCGTGGACGCGCGCGGAAATCTGGCCATGATTTACGCCAGGCAGGGCGATCTGGTATCGGCCGATAAACTTCTTCGTCAGGCCCTTGAAGACGATCCGAAGTATAAGGAAGGCCATTTGAACCTGGGATTGATTCTTGCCCAGCAGAATCGGAAATCCGACGCCGAGAAGGAACTGGACCAGGCGGTCGCACTGGCGCCGAAGGATCCCGCCACATTGTCGACGGTTGGAAAAGCGGAACTGCAAATGGGTAAGGTCAGCCAGGGCATCGCGCTCCTTCGCCAGGTCGTAGATCTGGCGCCCGATCTGGCCGCGGCCCATCTCGACCTGGCGCTTGCGCTCGCCGAAAGTTACAACCTGTCCGCGGCTCTGGCTCAAACCAGCGAGGCGGTTCGCCTTGCTCCGCAGTCCGGTGTCGCCCATTTCTATCGTGGACGGATTTTGTACGATCTGGGCCGCAGCAACGAAGCGCAGCCTGAGTTTGAAACCGCTTGCCGGCTGGATGCACAGATGCCCGAGCCGCGATATTTTCTCGCGCTCATCTACAAGCAGCAGGGCAAGTCCGAGCTTGCAGCCAATCTGCTTGAAGAGACTGTCAAACTGCAGCCCGGCAATGTAATGGCTTGGTATATGCTTGGCCAATCTCTTAACCAGGAGTCCAAAACCGCGGAGGCCATAGCGGCATGGCGGAAGGCGATCGCGATCGATCCGAAGTTCAGCCAGGCGTTGTTCAGCCTGGCTGGCGCGTTGCGATCTACCGATCGTGCTGAATCGGAGCGGTTGATGGCGCACTACTTGGCCGTTCAGAAAGAGCGGAGCATCCTCGACCGCGCGGACACCCTCGCAAACAACGGTGTTGAAGCGGCGTCCGCTCACGACTGGCCCGAAGCGATCCGGCAGTTGAATGGGGCAATCGCCGCGTGCGGCGACTGCGCGGCAAAAGCCGACCTCCACAGAAAACTGGGCATAATCGACTGCCAGGCTGGCGACCTTAACAACGGCGAAAAGGAACTGCTGGCCGCCAAGGCGCTCAAGCCGGATGATCCCGTGACCCAGGCCGCCCTTGAGCTGATCGCCCAGGCCAGAAGCCAGCATTCCGTCACCGGAAGCGCGCGTTAGTGCTAACTTGATTTTCCCACTGTTACGGTGACGCGATGATAACCAGATGCCGGACCTGGACCCGCGGGCTTATCTATTTCGGACTGCAGGGCGCCCGTTCCATCGACTGCGCGAACAACAAGATGACGAACGCCAGGCTCGTCCGGGCGCCATTCATATTTCCACTGAACCCATGCCATCGGAGAGCCTCTGTACACTATTTCGGCCGGATTCCAGGTTGCGCCGCCGTCCGTGCTCACTTCCACGCTCCGAACTCCGCGAGCGCCACCAAATGCAATGCCGTGAAGGTCGACCGGCGCTCCCAGATCGAGCGGCTTGTGAGAATCGAGGCCGTCAAATCGTGAGCTCGTATTGATTTCAAACTTCGGTCCCCAACCCTGTCTTTCGTAGAACTGCTTGGCTGCCCGGTCGCGCAACTCAATCCGAGTAAGCCACTTGATACTTTTTTCGCCGACCATGCCCGGCACAATCACCCGAAGAGGAAAACCATGATGCATTGGCAGCGGGACGCCGTTCATCTCGTATGCGAGAAGGGTTGTCGGGCGCATGGCGAGTTCGACAGAAATATCATCTGAGTACGCATCGGCGCCGTGAAACACAACCTGTATGACATCCGGGTTCGGACCAGCAGCTTGAATGAGTTGCTGGAGTGGAACACCCTTCCAGATTGCATTACTCATCAGGTGACCTCCTACTCCATTGCTGATACATGCGAGCGTGGTTTCCTGGGTAATTGAAGGCATTGCTCTAATCTCTTCTATGCGATACGTCTTAGGAGTAGTTACTGGACCTACGATCTCGACCCTCCAAAGGCTTTGATCCGGCCGTGGGTCCACACTGTTCTTCGTAACATCGTAAAAGTCCTTGTTGGGTGTAATCGGCGGCAAGTAAATTCCGTTTGTATCTTTTCCGTCATAGGCGTACGCAGCGAAGCTGTAAAACCTTCTCAGCATCGCTCCAACGGCTAACACTCCTGCACCGCAAACAGCGGCAGATACGATCGTGCGCCGGTTCCGTAACGAAGTTCCAGACGCTTCTTCTGTTCGTTGGTCGGCAAGCATGCGGTGCATCGCAACCAATATGATTCCGCCGACAACGAAAATCAGCAGCAAAGAGAGTGGATTCAGAACAAACGCCCTCGCGGGAGAAAGCCCGATGTAGTTGGCTCCTAACGCAGGCCACAGCAGCACAATCGACAAGCTCCAGGTGATCGCCAGCAACAGAAGCAAGAACCGGATGCCCGAGCGGTACTGCGAAGAAGAGATTGCGGAAGACAGGTTTCGCAACCGAGCGCGCTCAACCATGAGCGCATATCCCATCCCCGCAACTCCGAAACATGCAATGATGGCCAATAAGGTGGAAATGACACCGAGTTCCTTCAGGTGATTGTAGCCACGGACAGCTCTCAACATTCCGAAAAATATTGGGATGGGAAGAAAGGGAGTAGCGCAGTCGAGAATCAGTTCGGCTAAAGTGGGGACACCCACAAAATACCGAAGCAGCAACATAAGAAGAATTACGAACACGCCGCCCGTTATGCCTGACAGAAAGCCTATTCTCAAGATCTCTCGACGATTACTCATAAGCACTCGACCTCCAGCCAACCACCTTGAAATTTGCCTTTCGCGTCCCGATTTCTCGGGGTATTGAAGCCTCTCCAACTTCAGGTCATGTCGAAATTAGCCAGATGATACAGACGGTGCAACGGCACATCTGCGCCGAGCCGACCTGCCGAATGCTACAAGCCCTCGGCTTTCGTGTTCGAGTGTACCGGCTCCAATCTGACTGCTTTCAAATCGTCTTCGGAGATCGCCAGTTCCTGCCCCATAAGCGTCTCAATGCCGCCAACCAGCGAAAAGGCATCGAGGCCGTAATAACGCATCAGGTATGGCCGGGATCCGCCATGAGCATAGGTGTCTCTCAGGCCGAGACGCACGAGGCGTTTACCAACGCCGGCATCGGCAATCGATTCGGCTACGAGAGAACCTATCCCTCCCACCGTCAAATGGTTCTCCATGGTGATGACACCGTAGCGAGCTGCATGTATGTGGTCGAGCAGCGCCTCGGTGTTGAAAGGCTTAATCGTGTTAAGGTGCAGATGGCAAACCGAGACGCCGCGCTTTTCAAGAACATCGCGCGCACGCATTGCCTCTTCAGTGGCGATTCCCGATGTCACAACCAGCACGTCAGAGCCGGAGGAGAGCTCGCGCATCTCGCCCACCCGGATCGGTGTCGCGAAAAGCCTCGGGACCGATCCACGCAACACACGGCAATAGACGGGTCCGTCGATGGAATCAGCCGCCTCGCAGATACTTTCGACCTCGGTGGCGTCGCCGGTTTCGAGAATCGTCATGTTGGGAATGGAGCGCATAACGGAAATGTCGTCGATGGCCTGGTGCGTCATGCCGCCCGGTGTCGTGATGCCGGGCAGGAAACCCATCAGCCTTACCTTTCGCCTCGGATAGGCGACGCAGGCGATCAATTGGTCGTAGGGACGCCGATAGAGAAAGACACCGAAGCTGTGAAGGAAAGGCCTGTACCCCGCCAGGCCAAGCCCGCCGGCAAAGCTCATCATGTTCTGCTCGGCCATTCCCAAAGAGAGAAATCGATCCGGATGCTTGTTGCGGAATCCATCGATCTCGCAAGAGGATGTGAGGTCGGCGGAAAGGCACATCACGTCCGGGTTGGCCAAAGCGTATTTTTCGAATGCCGCCGCATAAGGACGGGTCACCATGTCAATCATAAGCTTGCCTTAAACATAGGAAGCGCTGAACTCGATTGGGGAGATCCCCAGTTCCGCGGAAATTGCCACATTCATTTCAGCGCGCTCCTCCTCGGATTTGAAGCGGACGTAGTGCAGATGCGGAAACCTGCGCTCCAGGGATCGCATTCCCCTGAAAGGGCTGGAATTTGCAAGAATGATCAGAGGCTTGTGCGGATGGGACGTCTTCACCGCCTGGCGCATCGACTCTATATCATGGCCATCTATCTCGACGACCACAGCACCGAAATCCTCGAATTTGCGCGCAATGTTGCCCACCGTCATCACGCTTTCCATGGAGCCGTCGCACTGTTGCTTGTTCACGTCCATGATCGCGTACAGGTTGTCGATCTGGTGATGTGCCGCGGCTTGGATCGCCTCCCACGTCTGACCTTCCTGGAGTTCGCCGTCGGACATGTAGACCCAGACGCGGCCAGACTCGCCACGACGTTTGCGGCCAAACGCCAGGCCCGCGCCGGTCGATAGACCTATGCCGAGCGTGCCGTTGTGAACCTCCATCCCAGGAGAATGTTCCGCTCCGATCATCTCCACGGAAGAACCGTCCTTGTTAAACATCTCCAAACCCGCGGGCGCCATGCGGCCCACCTCGATCAGCGTCGCATAGGCCACTAATGCATAGTGAGCCGGAGCGATGATAAGGCGATCGTAATCAGGTTCTGCAGGCCCGTTGTATCCGGCGCCCGTACGATAGCTCACATTGGCTGCGGACGGTACGCCCATGAAGGGCATTGGAACCATCGGCAGCGTTGGCTCGCCCAATCGAAGCTCCTCGCCATAAAGCCACGCGAACTGCTCGGCTGCCGAGCAGGCCTGGCTCAGATAGCCGCCATTGTTGCGCATCGTGTGCTCGAAAACGCGACGGCGAATGCCTAAGGCAATATCTTCTGGCGTTCGGTGCTTGTCCATGCCATGGCTCTCGGAAATCACGAGAACATGCTAGTGCGGTACATTACAAATGTCAATGCCAATTGATAAATGCAATATGTTGGCCGTCGGATAGAAAGCACACGCGCACCACGCATTGGCAGCAATGTGCCGTGGCGTCCGCACTGGCGTTTGCATTGGGCGAAAACATCGAGCGTGATTTACACCTAACTGCCGGAACAGGAAATCGGAGCTGCGCCAAGGCGCGGAAGACGCCATCAGGCGATCTTCAGCATCGCCTTGGCGAGCTTCTCGTCAAGAACGATGCAATCTGCGTAACCACCGCTCAGCACCGAAACCGCAGGAGTTGCCTTGTGCGTTCCGCTTACCACCAGCATGCCCTTCATGCGTCGCAGGTCGCTTAGCTGCACGCTGAGTAAACGATCGTCGAGTTCTCCTTTTACGGCGTTTCCGCCTGCATCCAGAAAACGGCCTGCGAGATTGCAGACGGCGCCGCGCCTTTCGTAGGCCTTCAGTTCTTCGCGTGTGCTGACCTTGAAACGGACTACATGGGTGTCGAGCGTACACGGGCTCACCGAGTACACGGCCTTGTTGCAGTCCCGCAGCCTTTCCAGTTGTTGGCTGATGATGTGCTCCTTGCGTAGGGCTTCGGCCAGCTTGACATTCGAGCACACCGCGGGAGCATTCAGGTTGACGCACTTCCCATCCAGGCGTCGAGCGATCTCAGTCGTGCAGCTTTCTGCGGTCATCACGAGCGGATTTGCCATGGAGCCGATCAGTTGTCGGACCACCAGTCCAGGGATTGGCGCGAATGGAACCATGTTTGCCATGATTGACAACGTCTCGCCCCAAGATACGCCGAGTTGATCGTTCGGATCGAGAAAGTCAGGCAGCGCGTGGGCCGCGAACTCGCAGACTGCCTCAAGCATTTCGAGATCGCTTTGCTGATGGTCGGCGACTACGTATGCCGTTTTAAGATTGAACCGCTCCCGAATCTGATCGGCAAGCTCGTTCACGCGTCCGTGAAGCGGATCCAGCTTAATGCTGACGATTCCCCTGCTCTTGGCGAGTTTCAAATAGGAGATGACCGTGGGCCGGGAGAGTTCCTTCTTCTTCGCAATTTCACCTTGCGTTAGACCCTTTATGTGATAAAGCCAGGCAATCTCAGCTATCAGGCCGTCTGCCACTTGATTAACTCTTACTTTCATGGGCAATCCTTTATGTAGTCTTCCCAGCGAAAATGCACGACCCGTTCCCTAACGCCAGATCAGCCGCGCCACAGGGCGAAGACGGAACATGCGCAGGCAGAGCGTCACTGGGTGAGCGCAGCCCTCAGTTCCTTCACACCGGACGCAATCCTGTCTTTGTAGCGCATCGCGCCGCCGCCGAAAAGAAAGACAGCATCATCACCATACATTTCGCGGAGCAGTTGTGCGAGTTCTATTTTCATGCCTCCGCCCGGTGCTGGCAAAATGGGCTGGAAGAGTCCATTCGGGTCTCGGCAGTCGTCTGCAACCTGAACGCACAGTTCCTTGCTGAACCCGTATCGCCCTCCGAAGCTGGGATAAATAGATACGTCCGCGCCAACAAGTCTCGGATAAATTGCGTAGATCATTGAATAGCTGACGCCATTCGCACCGGCATTCGGAATTGAGCCTAGACCCGACGGATGGACCAGGATCGGGCGTGACAGTTCTCTGCTCGACGCGAGAAAGCGAACCGAATCCCAGCCAGTTAGTCCGGGCATTACGAGATACGCGCTTGCGCCGGCCTGAACGGCGAATCGAGCGCGATCCTCGAATTTGTCGAGCGGACAGTTCATGCTGGGTGCGTAGAGAGTCGAATTGCCCGTCTCGGCATTTCCCTTTGCAACCGCGGCTGCAATCGTCTCCACCCTCTTTTCGAATGGCGCCCACTTCTGCATCCCAAAGCTGTGATCGTCCTTGATCAGGTCGACGCCGCCGAGCACACACTGATAAGCAAGTTCGGCAAGTTCATCCGGTGTCAAACCTACCGGCTTGAGCACCGTGCACAAAAGCGGGCCTGTCCGTCGCTTGGTCTGCTCTCGCACACCCTTCGATCCGTATTGAGGTCCGGGAAATTGCTTGAGCGTGTCTAGGGGAATGCCGATGTCTACGAGCTTTACACCCATGTGCATGGATGTATTTCCATACAGGACGTTGAGAAGTTGCGGAAGCTCATCGCCCGTTATTTCACGATTGTAGCGAATCACCGCTTCATAGATTGAAGGAGCGCGCTCGCAGACCGAGTCCACTTTTCCAAGAACCTCTTCGAGGATGAAGGCATGTGGAACCCCTTCGTCTATGCATTCGATCGTTTCTTCGCGAGCCACACTCTCTGCCCAATCCGTGGCATCATCCAGTGAAGAAGCTCGAATCTGGTAGGTAGCCGTAAAACTGTGCATATTGGCTCCTGTCTCCAATCGGAAAGCAATTCCTAATATAAAGCAACTTTTCCAAATGTAAAGACTTCGGTTAAGCATTCCGGAGAGCTGCAACAGAATATCCAAGGTATCTCGCCGGCCTGCCTGGCGAACGCCAGGGCATGAATTTCTCTCGGCGGACAAACTATTTGGGAGCTGAAGTGCATAGATGGGAACACGCTTTGCATGCGGTCTGCATGATCGATACGTGCCCAGGCGAAGTTGTCGCTGGGAGTTGGTTTCAGGCTGGTTTGTGCTGGTCGCAGTTCCGCAGATGCGCCGCCGGTGATGTTGCAGGCCAGCAAATTACAATCTGGCTTTTACGCCGACGCTTAAGGAATCTCTGAATAAGCAGATGACTTGAAGGGTACAGTTTGTGCCGGAGTATCGGCGCAAGAATCTCTACGCGGCACTTCGGCAGCGCCTCGACGAAGCGATCAAGCGATTGGCGGCGCCGAAGAAGGACATAATCCAGGATTTCCGGCTTCGACCGCGAGGCGGGATAAGAGTTTGATTCGCGACTACACCACACTGGCGCAGCGCTCGATCCTCATTCCACCCGAGAATGCTTGCCGCCTTCCCAAATGCGAATCGACTGGTCAACGCCCAGATTGGCGAGCACATCGAGATGCCCGCTTGGCCATTGAACTTCAATCCGATCCACTTTTTTGGCAGTGCCCAGACCGATGTGAATGCGAAGGTCGTTTTGCGAGATAAAGCTGCCACCGCTGCGGACCTCATCGATTTGAACATGACTGCCCGTGACGCATTTCAGTCGAGCCCCAATCGCACTCCGATTGGACTTTACCCCTATCAACCGAACTGTAATCCAATGGTTGTTGTTTTTTCGCCGGCATCGAAGCAGGGAAGGATAATCATTCATCCGGTTAATGAGAATGTCGATGTTGCCATCATTGTCAAAATCACCGAAAGCACAGCCCATGCTCCTGGAACGAGCCGTAATGCACGATCCCGCTTGCACCGAAACATCCTCAAAACGACCGTTGCCAAGATTGCGGTAAAGCACAGATGGCTCTAGATACTTGTCTTCGATATGTGCAGTCTCAAGTTCGGGATATACCGAGCCATTACAGTAAAAAATATCCAGCCATCCGTCATTGTCAAAGTCGGAGAACCCGCAACCCCATCCCACGAGGTGATCATATTGCGCAACCCCAGTCTTATAGGTCGCGTCCGTGAAGCTTGCCCGGCCATCGTTGTGGTAAAGCGTCGGCGTCTCTTCTGAAAAATTAGTCCTGAAAATATCAAGCCAACCATCGCAATCATAGTCACCAACGCCAACGCCCATCCCCGACATCGCCCGTCCGTTGCCGTCGTAAGCGCACCCCGCCAGCACTCCCGTCTCAGTGAACGTTCCGTCGTGATTGTTCATATACAAAAGGCTTGGAGTGACGTCGTTCGCAACAAAAATATCCGGCCACCCATCGTTATCGAAATCGGCGGACACCGCCGTTAAGCCATAGTAAAGACCAGTCTTGGTAATACCTGCCCGGTCAGAGACGTCCGTGAATGTCCCATCGCCATTGTTGTGAAAGAGAAGATTCGTTTCGGGCTTCAATCCGCGCGGGCCGCAGTTCACCGCCAAATCCCGGTAAAAGCAGTATGGATTGGTTCCCGGGTCCATCGCAGTCTTAAAGTCGAAACTGAGGTAGTTTGCAACGAAGAGATCCAGGTGGCCGTCTCGGTCGTAGTCAAGAAAGGTGCATCCAGTGCCCCAGTGTGGAGCGTTTCCAGCCAGTCCCGCTTCGCGAGTAACATCGGTAAAAGTGCCGTCGCCGTTGTTGTGATAAAGAACGTTCTGTCCCCAATACGTCACGAACAGATCCTCAAAACCATCATTATCGTAGTCGCCAATGCATACCCCCTGGTTCCAACCGTGCCGGACTAATCCGGCCTTTTCAGTCCGATCGACGAAAGTTCCATCCCGGTTGTTGTGCAGCAGGCGGTTAGTAGGCTCCTGTCCAGCAGGAAAGCCCTCCACTCTGGAACCGTTGAGCAGGAATATATCCAGCCAGCCATCATTGTCGTAGTCAAAGAAGGCAACGCCGCATCCATTGGCTTCTAGGATGTACCGTTTACTCTTCTCGCCGCCATAGTAGTTTCTGAAATTGAGCCCCGCGGACCGAGCAACGTCAGTAAAGTCAAACCCCAGATTCATGTTTGCAATGCCAGAGGCCGCTTGCACATCGCCGGCCCTTGCGAGTTGGCCGACTGAGGGAAGAAGCAGAGATCCTCCAGCCACTGAGCGAAGAAAGGAGCGTCGGGAAAAGTTCATAACATCCTGCCTGCATTGGATTGAATCACGTCGATGCGCAACAGTTGCAAAGACCACAAAGGCGTATTCATTGCGACTTGTCCACCCCGGACTCTCCCGCCGCCGGAAGCGCCCGCAATTTTGATCTGAAACCGTTGCCCTGCCTTGCTTTCAGGCCCCGGCAAATGGCGGAATCTCAAAATCGTCTCGTCCCGCGCGGCGCACGCGCTCGGTCTAGTCTGGCACACCATCGCAGCGCGCTTTTCCTCCGTCGCTCATACTACCCGCAACAATGCTCCTCAGAAAGTTCTTCACGCGTTCCCCGGCGGCCGATCTGTCTACTCGCGCTTGAAGCAACGCGGCCGAAGGCGCGAGGCTACTTTGCGTGGCCGATTCCAGCGCAATAGCGCAAGCGTACCAGCCGACGCTCTCGATCAGCGAAAGCGCACTCCGCAAGAACATCGGCATGCAAAGCTGCTCTCCTCGTCATGCGTTCTCGCCCGAATCTCCTTCCCGCGTAGTCCTCGTCGCAATCGCCAGCGCTCTTTTCTCTGGGCGCGCCGGGTTAATCCGTGGCCGCTCCCCGTCTTCGAGGCGAAATAAAAAACATTTGACAACTCACTTTTACAATTGGTATAGTCGCCAACTGTTTATGTTTAATCGTTTCAATTCCCGCTGGCGTTTTGCTGAATTAGGGAAAGGTGTTTCAGGAGGCGCACATGAAAGGCCAGACCAGTTTGCTGAAGCGACTCGGCATCTTTGCCACGTCGCTAGTGGTTGCAGTTCTGATCGGATTCTTCCCAAAAACGGCCCAAGCTGTGAATGCAACAGGAAGAATAGTAGGGACGGTAAGCGACTCGAGTGGAGCAATTGTGCCAGACGCTGCAATTACGCTCACGAATCAAACGACTGGTGCATCGCGCAGGATGCAGTCGGATGCGAGCGGTGGTTTCAATTTCGAGCTTTTACCTATTGGCCTCTACTCGTTAAGAGTTGAGAGATCGGGATTTAAGTCGTTTTCAGAAAATGGCATCACTCTGCAGGTGGACGAGAGCCGAACCATCCCCGTTACACTCCAACCGGGAAACGTAACCCAGGAGGTAGTTGTCACAAGCGTACCGGTCGGCGTTAACCTGGTCGATGCAACAGTCAAGGAGGTTGTAGACCAGCGGCGAATGGTCGACCTGCCTTTGAACGGCCGCTCACCTTTGGATCTGCAACTCATCATGCCTGGCACGGCCGTCGATATCGTTGGCGTCGGTCATGCCCAATCGCAGAACAATGGATTAGTTGTCAATGGCAATCGGGCGGCGTCCAATTACTATCTTCTGGACGGAGTAGACTTTATTAACGCCTTCCAGTCGACGGCGCCGGTATTCCCAGCACCAGATGCATTGCATGAGTTCACCATGCAGTTGGGGCAGATGAGTGCCGCATTCGGAAGAGATGCAGGCGCCACCGTGAACGCCGTGACCAATTCCGGCACCAATGAGTTTCACGGCACCCTATTCGAGTTCTTTCGCAATACAGTTCTGAATGCCAACAACTACTTCTCAAACCAGAATGACGCGCCCAGGCCTCCCTATCACCTCAACCAATACGGAGGAAGTCTGGGCGGCCCTATTCGTAAGGACAAGACCTTTTTCTTTGTCTATGCTCAACAGACCTCTCGAAGAGAGAGCCAGCCGATCATTATCCCCACAGTCCTTACGCCCACGGAGCGTCTTGGCGACTTCAGTGATGACTGTCCCGGATCGGCCTGTCCGATCGACCCTCGCACAGGGCAAGCATTCCCAAACAATGTGATTCCTCAAAACCGCATTGATCCCGTAGCTGCGGCGTTTGTGCAGGCGATTATGCCGTTGCCTAACTCGGGCACCAGATCCTACATTTTTGATGGCCCGACCGGTACCGGTCAGGATCATCTCGATGAAAGCCAATTTGTAGCGCGAATTGATCAATCCTTTGGAGCGAAGGATAAAGTCTTTGGCCGGTACTACTACAACGACGATGCGGGTGTCGCTTTTAGCGGAAACCTGCCTGGCAACTTCTATGATCAAGACTACCGGAATCAGAACGTGGGCCTTAATTGGACCCGGATCCTATCGCCGACCAAGGTCAATTCTCTCACCTTGGGATTTGATAGAACGGCGCATCACTTTGTCGATCCGATCCCAAGGAACTGGCATGATTTCGGTGGCCCCTGTAATTCGCTGGGTTGTGATCGTAAGTTCACCATCGCTTTGTTCATTCCAGGATCGATAAACAGTCAGGGAAACTCCGACTACTATCAGACTCCGACCACTTATCAGATTTCTGATGTGCTGAGCTGGGTCAAGGGGAGGAATTCGCTCAACATTGGCACAGATATTCTCGATGAAGCGCCGAATCAGTTCTTCAACTTCCTCTCGGATGGCGAATTTTTCTTTGCTAATAACTTCTCGAACAACTCCCTTTCCGATTTCTTGTTAGGTCTTCCGTCGTATGGCCGCCAAGATACGCCGACGGGCAATGAACTGCGCTATCACGAAGTAAGCGTCTATGCTCAAGATGACCTAAAGTTGACAAAGGATCTCACTGTAAATCTGGGTGTACGCTGGGAGCCCTTCATGCCCCCAACAGACAATCGCAACTGGCGGGATTGCATGGATCTCACGTTTACGAAGCAATCGGTCGTCTTCCCGCAGGCGCCTCCGGGATTGCTCTATCCGGCTGAGAGTCAGCAGGGACGAGGCGGGGGCAGCGTACACGACGCTGGATGTCCACGTTCTGCATCGCCCAACAAGATGGCGAATATGGCGCCGCGCGTAGGGCTCGCCTGGGACCCCTTCGGTAAGGGCAAAACCTCGGTTCGCGCGGGATACGGAATTTTCTGGGATAACATACGGCTCGAAGCATGGAACCGCCTACCCAATACTCAGCCCTATACAATTTCACGAAGTGATTTCAGTCCCGGCAACGTGACCAATAACTTCCCAGCGAGCCTTTCCGGCGATCTGTGGCTTACAAACGCGGGTCTCGCAGATCCGTACCCGTACTCTGTGCCGGAAGGGGCAACGCAAAATGCGGCGTTCAAGTATGCATACCCCGTGCTCACAGCCTACTTCCCGCCGAGTTTCAATTTGGCGTATGTGCAGCAATATAACATAGGCGTCGAGCAGGAGTTCGCGAAGGACTACACCCTTAAGATCACCTATCTCGGGAATAAGGGTGAGCACCTCTTCATGTCGCATGAATATAACTGGGCCGTGCCGCTTCCTTTCAATGTGGAAACTCCGGCTCAGCAGTTGGCGAATTACACGGCTCGCAGGCGCTTCAGCAATGTAACTTGCCAGGGCCAGCCCTGTTACGACACGATGGAGAGGGACGATGATTCTGGATGGAGCGACTACAACTCCTTGCAGGTCACGGTTAACAAGCAATTCACCCACGGTCTCACTTTCCTGGGTTCCTATGTCTGGGGCAAGACGTTGGACATTGGCTCAGTTTCCGGTGAAGGCGGCGAGGGGCCGCGTGATCCCTACAATCTGAATCTGGATAAGGGGCCGTCGCAGTTTGACATTCGAAATCGTTTTGTCACATCCTTTATCTGGCAAGTACCAACGATGAAACGATTTGATAATCCCGTTGCCAATGGGCTGTTGAACGGTTGGGAACTCAACGGGGCCGTGACCATGCAATCCGGATTCCCTTTCACCGTCTACAGCGGTCCTGATACGTCGCTCACTGGCATAGGAGGGGAAACGGCAGATCCGGTCTATGGAGTCAATCCGCACCTTTCTACCGGCCGATCGCACAGTCAGCGTGTAGCTCAGTACTTTAACACAGCCGCTTTTCAGGTAGCGCCCTATGGGACGTATGGGGTCACGGGACGCGACTCGCTGAACGCTCCAGGGCTCGTCAACTTCGATGTCTCCTTCTTTAAGGAGTTCAGAATCTCCGAGCGACTGGGAAAGCTTCAGTTCCGCGAAGAGAACTTCAATCTCTTCAATCACCCCAACTTCGGATTTCCAGATAGCACCGTCACCGATGGGGCGGCGTTCGGCCAGATTTTCAGTGCCGGCGACCCGCGCTTCATTCAGTTTGCTGTCAAGGAAATCTTTTAATGGACCTCTGGATCCGTGCGGTCTGATTGGGACCGCACGGATCCAGCGAAATCGGAAGTGGGTAATAGTCGACAAATGGACTAGGAGCAAACCTGGTGATCATTCTTCGGCTGCTTCGGCGCGCAAGAGTGGCGTTGGCGTTCTGCCTGTTAGTTAGCGCTCTCTCGGTGTGGGCATTACCCGATGGGGTCGAAAATCCTGAAAACGCAGAAGCTCATTTCAAACAGGGCGTGGCTTCTCTTCAGGCCGGCCAGTTTCAAGCAGCCTGCGACGAACTGGGAGAGGCGATTCGACAGAACCCTCAAAGAGCTGACGCGTACATCTATATGGGCATCGCCGAAAACCAGTTGGGACGCTTTGCGGATGCTGTAACTGCATTTCAAAACGCGCTCAGATTTAATCGAGACTCGAATGCGGCCCATTACAATCTTGCTCTGAGCTTTCTCGGCCTGCATAAAAACGACGAGGCTGAGCGCGAACTGCGAATCTCTCTTAAGCTCGATCCAAATAATGCGGCTGCCGACTATAACCTTGCACTGTTGTTGGAACAAGATGGGAAATTCGAGGAAGCCTCTGGCTATTTGGAAGTTGCAAGGTCTTCCCATTTGGACGACGTGGCGGTAGTGATTCATTTGGTTGATCTGTACTTCAAAATCGGCGAAGATGCGAAAGCGCGGAAGCTGATTCGTGAGGAGGTAAAGCTCGACTCCCACGGCACAAACTCAATGCAGTTGGGGAAGTTCCTGATCGAGACGGGACGCTTCAGTGAGGCGATACCGGCGCTTGAGAGGGCGCAAAGCCTCCTCTCGGACAAGCCGGATATTATCTCCGATCTCGCTCGTGGTTACCTGGGCGCCAATCAACCCCGCCGCGCGCTTGAGATCCTCGCGCCGATAGCCGCTGAGCAGGCGTCTTGGGAGACTTATTACCTGCGTGGGCAGGCCTATGTAGCGCTCGACCGGCGCGAGGACGCAGCGAAGGCGTTCCTGAGGGCTCTTTCCATGCAGCCGAATGAGGCTTCGGTCCATTACGCCTTCGGGAAGTTGATTCTTCGCTCAAGTGAGGTCAAAGGTCGTCAGGCCGGCGTACGCGAAATCACTAAGGCTATCCAGTTATCTCCTCATGAAAGCGAGTATTACGTCACGCTCGCCGACTATTACTTCGATGCAGGAGACATACCCGCGGCAATAAAAGACTTGAAATCAGCTACAGAGCTTACACCGCCGTCGGTTGATATTTACGCAACTCTCGCCATGGCCGAGCTAGAGCTTGAGGGGCCGGATGTCGCAAAATCCTTTATAGATAAGACGATCGCTTTAGATGATAAAGCCGGAGCCGGATATGACCTGCTCGGTAGGTACTACATGCGGCGCGGCAATGACGAAAGCGCCGCGCGGAGTTACGTAAAAGCGGCGCAACTTACCCCACAAAATGATATCTATTCTCGGGACGCGGCTATAGCATTTGAGAAGCTTGATCGCCCGCAAGAAGGTCTGCCTCTCGCGGAACAATCGGTCAAACTGAGGCCCGACCAGGCATATAACCATTACATCCTGGGCAAGCTATATTCAGAGGCTGGGCGCAGATCGGACGCCATCCGAGAGCTCGAAACGTGCGTCCACTTAGATCCTGATAACTTTCTTCCTTACAACCTGCTGGCGGTATTGTATAAGCAGGCCGGTAAGGAGGACGAAGCCAGGAGATGTTGGAATAAGTTAAAAGCCCTGAAGGAGCAGAGTGCCAAGGAAGCCGGGCAAAAGTTTGCCGAGTTGAGAAGCCTGCCACAACAGAACTCGATGTCTGGCACCGGGCCCGGAGAGCTGAGATGACAGCCTGCCAATCGATCGTCGCATGGAATCGCGTGCATCATCCGCGAACAAACTGCCTGTCTCCTGTCGTTATGAATAACCGATTTGTCAGGAACCTTTTCGCATGAAGAAGTTGATTAACAATCCAGATCAAGTTGCTTCCGAGACGATGGAAGGTCTTGTGGCAGCTTTTCCGCGGAAGGTCAAAGTCCTTCCGGGGGTACGCGCGGTCGTCCGGCGTGACGCTCCGGTCCAGGGAAAAGTGGCGGTTGTAACAGGAGGAGGAAGTGGACATGAGCCGATGTGGTGGTGTTACGTTGGCCAGGGTATGCCGGATGCAAGCGTAGTCGGAAATATTTTTGCTGCGCCTCCGCCTGACCCTATCTATCAAACTGCGAAAGCTGTCGATGGCGGGGGTGGAGTTCTCTTCATCTACGGCAACTATTCAGGCGACGTGCTCAACTTCGATGCGGCGATTGAAATGTTGGAAGCTGAAAACGTATCGGTGGCCTTCGTGAGGACCACAGACGATGTCGCCTCCGCTGCGAATGATCGGATAAGTGACCGACGTGGCATTGCCGGCTCGTTTTTCGTCCTCAAGATAGCTGCTGCGCGAGCAGAAGAAGGAGCTGAACTCGAACAGGTGGCGTTAACAGCAAAGAAAGCAAATTCTGCGACCCGGAGTATGGGGCTTGCGCTAAGCTCCTGTACAATCCCGGCCTCGGGGCAGCCCATTTTCCGGTTAGGTGAAAATGAAGTCGCAATCGGCATGGGAGGGCACGGTGAGCCTGGAATTTATCACGGCCCTATGCGTGGCGCCGATGAGCTCACGGAGCTGATGATCAGAGCTATCCTCGATGATGGGGCTGCCGAGGCTGGCGACGAAGTCGCCGTTCTGGTAAGTAGCATGGGGGCCACGCCACTGGGAGAGCTACTGATCGTTAATCGGGCAGTACTTAGACTCCTAAGTGAGGCCAAATTGATAGTATGCCGCTCTTATGTTGGCAATTACTGCACTACTCTCGATATGGCCGGGTGCTCAATTTCGCTAATAAGGCTGGACGATGAATTGAAACGACTGCTTCTTGCTCCGGCAGACTCACCATTTTTCACCCAAGGATGAACAATGAAGCGCACAGCAATCAGCCCGATCGAGCTACGAGAGATTCTACGATTCGTGTCTGAATCGATCAAGAACGAGGAGAGCCGGCTTAATGCGCTCGATGCTGCCATCGGCGACGGCGATCACGGAATCACCGTGAGAGTTGGTTTCCAGGCGGTAAGAGAATCTATCGACAGTACTCCGAGCAACGCGGAAATCTCGACTATCCTCGGAATTGCGGGAAAGTCGTTCATGAATGCAACGGGCGGAGCCATCGGAATCATTCTCGGACGAATGTTGATGTGCGGTCAGAAGGCGCTGACAGGTCGGGAGACGCTCGGTGGGGACGAGTTGAAGTGCTGGCTCGATGCTATGGAGTCTGTAATTGGTACCGTAGGCAAGGCAAAGCCCGGAGATAAGACCATCCTGGATGCCGTACACGCTGCAAATCTTGCGCTTTCCACATCTGTCTTGCAGAAGAACGACATCATTGAAGTATTCTTGGCAGTCAGCCAAGCTACCGAGCGCGGCGCTTCCGATACAGCAAATATGCTCTGCAAGGTGGGCCGAGCCAGCCGATTAGGCGAAAAGGTTCTCGGGCATCCAGATCCCGGCGCCGTTACCTTCTCGATTGTCATGTCTTCCTTTTACAAGTGGCTCATCAATCACCCGATAGGCAATCTCACTCAAGCGGTTCATGCCCGGGCCTGAGCACCACAAACGGCAGATCAGGCGCCGCTGACGGTGCTAAATGAAGGGGCGACCTGCTAACGATCAGACGACGCCACATCGTAACGGGTTATTTGTTACACCAGTCTTAAGTTCATGTTCGTGGAGGAATCTTATGAACCCACATAGCACTCGGCGAGATTTTTTGAAAACCGCGCTGACTACGGCGCCTTTCACACAACAACTTCTGCGAGCGGCTCAACCGATGGCGTCAGTTGCCGGGAAGGGCAATCCAATGGAGCCAAAAAATGTTATAGAAGCATTTAACTACGATGGGGTGAGTCTATTAGACGGGATGTTGAAAAAACAGTACACGATGGGCAGGGACTATTATTTCAACCTCTCGAATGACGACATACTCATTGGGTTTCGGCGAAGAGCGGGTTTGCCGGCTCCCGGAAAAGATCTCGGCGGCTGGATTAGCGGAGACCCAAAGGTCATATCCTGGTGGTCCAAGGGAGATGTGAGCGGCACCTTCGGCCAATGGCTCAGTGCGATGGCGCGAATGTCCAAGGCCGCGGGAGATGACGCGATTGGCAACAAAGCCGTCTACCTCATGCTTGAATGGGCCAAAACGATTGAGCCCGATGGCTTCTTCTACTATTCCAGAAATCCATGGGCGCCGCACTATACGTACGATAAGACTGTCTGTGGGCTTGTCGACATGGCTGAGTATTGCGGTCGGAAAGACGCATTGCCGCTACTTGAAAAGATCACTGACTGGGCTATCGCGAATCTTGATCGCAGTCGAGGATTGGATCAAGACCCCGGTACGGAATGGTTCACACTAAGTGAGAATCTCTATCGAGCATACCAGCTTACCGGCAATCCCAAGTATAGAAACTTCGGCGATGTGTGGAGATACACGGCTTACTGGGATTCGTTCATAGGCGGAAAGGAGATGACTCCTTACAATCACCACGCGTACAGCCACGTGAACACATTAGGCAGCGCAGCGATGACCTATGCTGTAACGGGCGACCCTAAATACCTGAAATGCATCGTCAATGCGTATGACTGGTTAGAGAAGACCCAGTTCTACGCAACCGGGGGTTATGGGCCGAACGAACGCTTGGTGCCAGATGATGGATCGCTGGGAAACTATCTTGAGACAACGATCAGGAGTTACGAAACTCCGTGTGGCACGTGGGCGGCTTTCAAGTTTGCGCGTTACTTGATGCAGTTCACAGGCGAGGCCAAGTATGGCGATTGGATCGAGAGGCTCGCATACAATGGAATCGGCGCCGCCCTTCCAATGGCGGCGAACGGACGAACGTTCTACTATTCGGATTATCAGATAGGTGCGGGCCGAAAAACTTATTATCCAGACGGAGCGTGGCCCTGTTGCTCTGGCACCTTCCCTCAGGTTTTGGCCGATTACCATAACGTGATTTACTTCAAAGATCCGGAAAGCCTCTATGTCAATCTGTTTGTGCCCTCTGAGGTCAGGTGGAATCATGATGGGCAGGATGTCAAAGTCCAGCAGCTTACAGCCTTCCCGGAGTCGGACACTTCGACAATATCCATTAATCCGCGGGCAAAGACGACGTTTAATCTGAAAATCCGTGTGCCGCGCTGGTCGCGCGGCGCGACAATAAAGATCAATGGAGCGGCTCAGGATATCGCTTGCCAGCCCGGAACGTGGGCCACGGTAAGTCGATCCTGGATGCCCGGAGACACCGTAACGATCCAGGTTCCGATGCGACTTACTTTCGAGCCCGTAGATAAACAGCATCCAAATCGCGTGGCCGTGATGTACGGACCAGTGGTCTTGGTGAGGAATCAAACCCCAATTCTCATCCCCAAAGGCGACAATGAATCGAATTGGATTGTGGAGAACGGGCAATCACTCGAGTTTAAGGCCGCTGCGCAACCACTTGGAAATTTCACCCCGTTCTATCAAGTCGGAGAAGGGACGCCCTACAACATGTACTTCGATCTCAAAACCTAACCACTTTTGGTCCGCAGCATGACGAGCTTTCGCAGGCTACTTGCAACAGACGTAATCCGCTGTGACATATCGACTGGAACATACAAATGTATCAGCCAACGACATACGGAATTGCGTTGACCCTCATGCTGATCAGCATGGTCTGCTGGGGGTCCTGGCCGGTAACCATGAAGTTCGCTCGAGGGTGGCGGTTCGAGCTTTATTACTGGGACTTTGTATTTGGCGTAGTCTTGACGAGCCTTCTGCTTGGAATGACGCTGGGGAGCAGCGTTCCGGGGCCGTCGAGCTTTGTTAGCAACCTGCGACAAGCGGATGTTTCGCACATCTTTTGGGCATTCTTGGCGGGAATTATATTCGATATGGCCAACGTGCTTCTGGTCGCTGCTATCGAATGTGCCGGTTTATCGGTAGCGTTTCCATTGGGAGTCGGTCTTGCACTGGTTGAGGGTGTCTTGCTCAATTACATCTTGACCCCGAAAGGTGACCCGATCCTGCTCTTCGGCGGCGTAACTCTGGTTACGATAGCGATAGTCTTTGATGCGCGCGCTTATCGCATTCGGGAGGCAACGCAACACAAAGCCACTGCAAGGGGTATCGGTATCAGTCTGACCGCCGGGATTCTCCTTGGCCTCTTCTATCCACTCGCAACCAAATCATTCTCGGGAGTAAATGCACTCGGCCCATTTACACTTGTGTTTGTAAGTAGCATAGGAGCTTTGATTTGTAATATCCCGGTCAACTACTATTTAATGAGACGGCCCATCGGCGGCGGTCCACCCTTAGCTATAAAGAGTTACTTTGATGGGCGTAGTTCCTTTCATTTGTTGGGTGTTTTAGGCGGTTTCGTCTGGTGTTTAGGAACCGTATTAAGTCTTGTTGCAGCCAACGCTCACATTGTCGGACCAGCCGTTTCGTATGCCATAGGTCAGGGATGCACAATGATTTCAGCGCTCTGGGGTGTTTTCATTTGGCGGGAGTTTGCCGGGGCTCCTGCCCGAGCGCGCGCTCAACTAGGCTGGATGTTTTTATTGTTCGTCACCGGACTTGCGGCAGTTGCGCTTGCCCCGATCGCCAGCGCCGCATCCCTCGGCATTGGATAATGCAGTGTTCCGTTGGGTGTGTGTGAGTGCGAAAGTTCGCTTGACGGTAGTTAGTTCACGATTGAGGCGGCTAACTCAAACACTCGCGATCAGGTTATGTTGTATTTCCTGTAGTTTCGTCGACGCGCACTCCGTTGCGTGTAGTGGCGAATATCCTCAATGGCCGCAGGCTGCAACGTAGTTCGATGCGCTAACCATGTTCACGCATCCGGGGCGGACTCGACCGAGGGGGGCAATCGGCGGGGGAAAGCCATGCTTTCTCTCAGCTCCACACCAGATCGTTGTCGGGATCGACGCGGGGGTTAAGCCTCGCGACCCCATCGTTCTTTATCTCGGCGATGGCATCCGCGGGAAGCGCCAGACTGGCTCGGAACTTTTCCCAATCGTTGCCGAAGGTCTCGGGATTCTTGGCCAGTTGTTCCGCCCGAACTTCTCCAATGTAGGGAATCTGCTGAAAGGCCTCGAGCAGATCCTCGCGCTCTTTCTTGGGTAGACCCTTGGAGCGGAGATTGAGGTTGACGCGCTTGAGGATGCGTCGGGCTCCGGCTCCCGGAGGCGCATCTTCCGCGCGCGCATTGTCGAGTGATGGAGGGATGCCGATAGCGGGACCGGTTTCAGACCAGTCCTTGGGCTCATCGCCGGCAGCTCCTTCTTTGAGCTTCATTTCGCGGGCGGCGAACTCCATCCGCGTAGCGAGATTGTTTTCCTCGGGAATGTGCTTATAGACCGGCGACCACTTGCCGTAGACAGCCTTGACTTTGTAACTGACGACCTTGTTTTCGTCCAGAACCAGCGACTTGATCTTCTCCTCCACCTGGCTGGACATGGGAGTGTTCAGTTTGGCGCCGTGGATGGGAGTCATGTTGAAGTCGCGCCCCGGCCCGAATAGGTGGTGGTTAAGCAGGTGGCCACGGATATAGATGCCGGTGTGCTGATTGACTTTCTGCCAGAAAGGACTGGCGTCCGCGGGCTCGCTGCCGGTCCAGCCGTTGGTGGGTGGTTTGAACGAAAGTGGCGCGGCCTTGACCCAACCCCCTCCAATGGAGCCATCCGGGAAATTATGGATCTTAAAGTCAATTTGCGTGGGCGGCAACTGCACCTTGAAGCATTGCTTGAGCTTGTCTGCGATGGCGGTCATCAAACGGGCAATCTCCTGGCCGCGACTTATGCCTATGCCGCCAGAGTCGTCCTTCTCCGCCTGAATTTTCTTAGCCAGCTTGCGCACGGCGGCAATCGCGTCGGCGTTGGCTCCCCGTTTTTTTTCGAGATTCGAGAGATAGGTTTCGAGCGGTATCGGCGTGGATTCGAGGTACAACTCCTCCACCTTGTTATGGAGGTGAAAATCTAAAGTATGCTCTTCCGCGCCCACCTCGGTTTTGCGACGCTCATGGGCCCACGCGGGTTCGACGAAGGGCTTTTTGATGCTGGCGATAATCTTCCCGGGAGCTGAGGTGTCCGCGACTCGCCATTCTCCATCGATGGCGTGCGCGGAGAGCTGCTTGAAGCCGTATTCCTTATGGGCAGCGATGCTGTGCAGGGTTTTGTTCAGGTCTTCGAGGCTGGTTCCGGCGCTGTCTGCGTGGGCCAGCGCCTGCTTGACTGCGGCGACGCCCTGCGCCCATTTTTCGCCGCCGCTGTGAGGCGCCTTTGCCTTATCGGCCGAATGGCTGGCGGGTTCTGAAGCGGGGTGCGGGGCGGGAGCGTGAGACTGGGTCTTGAGCGGCTCCGCCTTTGGCCCGCCGCGCACAACCGCCTTGGAGGCTCCGGGCTTGGCGCCGCGGTCGGCGGCTTCCTGTTTTAATTCTGCGACAGTCTTGCCACTGGCGGTGCGGGCATTGGGATCGGCATTTTTTCCAGCGCCGAGAGGTTTTGCTGAGCGCGGCACAGCTTTTTTGCCACGCGCCAGCTTGGGCGGCTTGCTGGGAGGAGGCTCGGGAGGCGGAACCTGGGTTGCGCCCTGGTTTTTCTCCTGCCACTGCGAAGGGGTGGGAGCCTTGTTGCCGTGGCCGCCGGACACGTTGTCATCGAGCAGATCGCCTAGCAGCTTGTCGCTTGAAAAATCCACGGAACCGAACGCTACGTCAGGTGGCAGGCCGGAGCCGAAGACGTACTCGATCGATGTGCCAAATCCCATGCTGCCGCCAATGGGCCACTCCTTGCTGCCCAGCTCCCACGGCCAATCGCGGTCAGAAAGCGGAGACCACCAGGGGGTGCGCAGGCGAATGAAGACATCGCCGCCGAGGCCGAAAAAGGGCTGGGCGGCCACTTCGACCGACCCTTTCATGAAGAACTCGCCTTTCTTGTCTTCGCCGGGGTTTCCCTGCTTTTCGCGATAGCCCAGAATGGGGGTGGCCAGCACGTAGCCGCGAATGCCCGCGTCGCCGTTCAATCCGCCTCCGGCCTCGATTTTGTGGCTGAGAATTTCGAGCCCGGCAAAGACCTCCAGCCGCAGAGTGAGGCCGGCGGCGGCGGACATGTTAAAGGTTCCCTGCAGCGAAAACGACTTCATCTTCTCCGGATCCGTGGAGTAGTCGCCCTTGACGACAATATCCTGAAAGACGGCTTTGAGGTCGGCGAAGATGAACAGGCTTCCGCTGGCGCCGATGTAGACGTCTGCGATGACGGGAAGGCCCCAGGTGGCTCGTACCTCGATTGGCTCGCCAACCTGTTTCTTGTAATGCTTCTCGAAGAGCTTGAGCTCTTTTTGTGGCCTGATTTCTCCGATAATGGTGACGAAGCCCTCGGGATCGACGATGGCGTGGGCGGAGCCGGTGAGCCATTCGTTGAAGACGAAGCTGAGATCGCCCTCGCCAAATACGGCGTAGTCGACGTGCTGCGGCTTGGTCTTGGCAACGGCGGCGGGTGCCTGTGGCGCGGGTTCATGTGGCGGATCCTTCTTGTCCTTGGTTAACTGCACGGCCTGGCTTTTTTCCATCAGGTGCAGAGTCACTTCGCCGGAAAGCTTCTCTCCCTGGTAACCGACTTTGCCTTCGCCGGATACCGCGCGGCCGTCCCACGCGGCATTGATCTTACCGGAAAAGTTCTTGGGCAGATCGAGGTCAAGACCTACCTGGCCAGTGATCACGCCATCGGACGAGCGATTGAACTGGAGTTCGCCGCGAGCGAGGCGATGGACTTCAATGTGGGCCACGCCGCTGAATTCCTGAAGGCGCTCATCGATGAATTCCACGCTGACCTGCGCGGCAAAGGCGGAGCCGAGCTTGAGGTCGGCTCCCTTGAGGCCCAGGTGCAGTTCCCCCTTATCGATTTCGTTGGTAAGGTTTGGCTGCTTGGAGAAGCTGAAACCGACCAGCCCAATCAGCTCGGGCGCCTTGTGAAGGTGCGCGGCAAGGCTGGCGCCGGCCATAAAACCGGCTTCTCCTCTGAGTGGCTGAGCGTGGCCGGCAGTGACGATCAGGCAGGGGTTTAATTCCGGAGCAAATTCTGACAGGCGGTGAAAGATGGGGTGAACCAGTGGCATGCGCTGCGCGTGGATATAGAGATTCTTCCCGTAACCGGCAAGCTCGATGGGCCCTTCGGCGAGCGCGCCGAATCGCGCATGGATGTAACGCTTTTTGTGCTTCGCAAGAAAGGCGATTGTGTCCGGGGGAAGCTCGAACTTGTCCATGGACTTGAGGTCGATCACGCCGGGCGCGACCTCCTGCTCTGGCGGGGCGGTTCCAGGCTTGGCTTTGGAGCTCTCTTTGGTGCGCTGGAAGGCGGGGGTGCCCGCGGCGCTATGCGGTTGGGCCTGCGGACTCGGAGCCGGCTCAGGATGGCTAACTTGGCGTGCCTGAGGCTGAGTTTCCTTGCGGGTTTTCGGCTCGTAATCCAAAAGCTTCCTCTCGGAGTATCTCCCCAATTCACAGATGGCGGAGCTGGTCGGGCAACTGCCGTGCGAGCTTTCTGTATTCCGATGCGAGTCCGGCCACCAGATGGCGGAAGGCGATGGGCTCGCCCGAAGTTGCGGCCACGGCGGCCGAGAGCACTACGTTGCGAATCTGGCCTCCGGAGAGATCGGCAACCGCGGCCACAACGTTGAGTTGTGAGTGGCTGATGGCATGCCCGTCTCCGAGGTGCGCCAGCCACAGAGCGCGGCGCTCTTCGGGGCCGGGAAGTGGAAATTCGACAATGACATCGAGACGGCGGGAGAAGGCGGCGTCAAAGCGGGTGCGGTTGTTGCTGGTGAGCAGGGTAATGCCGTCGTAGCTTTCCATCCGCTGCAGCAAATAATTGGTCTGCGAGTTGGCGAAACGATCGTTGGAGTCGCGAACTTCCGTGCGCTTGGCGAACAGCGCGTCGGCCTCGTCGAAAAGCAGTACGACCTCAGACTGTTCAGCGCGGGTGAGCAACTGACTCAGGTTTTTCTCGGTTTCGCCAATGTACTTGGAGGTGATGGCGGCGATGTCCACGCGAAACAGCGGAAGGCCCAGGCGCGAGGCGAGCCAGGACGCGGCCAGAGTTTTGCCGGTGCCGCTGGGTCCGACGAAGAGGGCGCGAACCGCCGGGCGGTAACGCGCCTGCATGGCCGGCCCGAGCGAGGCCGAGACTCCATCGCGCAGCAGGCAGCGATCGGCCAGCGACTCAAGATCGACCCGCAAGGAAGGCGACAGGACAAAGGCGTCGCCGGAGACTTCGTCGGGCACCAGCTCGGCCAACGCGGCAAGGCCAACTCCCTGTCCGCTGCGGACGGCGGCGCGGATATCGGCATACTCGATCGAGGGACGAATGCCTTCCGGCTCATCGCAGGCGGCCGCGGCGCAATGTTCGCGGGCAGCGGCGGCAATGCTTGCGATGCGGCCCGCGGTGTGACGATGACCGGATGCGAGACGCCGGGCCAGCGCTTCATCGTGCAGCGAGGCGAGCCAGAGCTCGTAGCGCTCTTGAGTGGGTGGAATGCCGAGTTTCCACTCGAGCACGGTGCGGTCGCCGGAGGTGAATTCTCCATCAGGCCCGGAAAGCACGAGGATCGGGCCATCGAAGCCATCGATCGCCGGTGCGGGTTTGCGTTCGCCGGGATCGAGATTCTGCTCGAAGACGGGCGTGAATCCGGAAAGAAAGAGCCAGGGGGCAAGACCAGCGGTCTGGTCGGTAGCGATAAGCATGGCGCGGCGGCCGCAGCCATTGGCGATGCGCTCGGCTGCGGCGCGACCTTCGGCGGAATCGCCGCTGCGCACAATCAGCACGGGCGCGGGCTGCGGCGCATCGGTCAGACGGCGGACCAAAGCCGCGGCCCGAGCATCCGCACTACTCCCCAGAGCAATGGGGGGTCGACTGTGCAGTGGGCTGGTTCCGGGCCACGGGCCGTGTACGCCCGAGAGCGCCATGCAGATGGGCAATGGTACGCGCAGCCGGCGCTCCGGCAGCGGGGCGGAGGGATCGAGAAGTTCAAGCAGCCCGAAGCGTACAGCCGTGCCCTGGGCGAGCAATTGAACCGCGGCTCCGGCTCCAGCGCCTGCGGCGGCCGAATCGGCGGCCAGGGATTCAATGCCGGCGCTATATGCGCGGGCCAGCAGACCCACAGTAGGGTGGCTGCACGGGAGCGGAGAATGCAATTGAGCCAGCACCTGGGTGAGGGCAAGGTCTTCTTCGGCGGCGGCGGCCATGCGCACCGCGAGCGCCTCAACGACGGTGAGATTGAACTGGCGCGAGACCAGCAGTAGTGGAGCGTCATTGGGATGTGGATTCTTGAGGTATTCGTAAAACTGAGGGAGAATCTCTTCTTCGGCTGAGACGGCATGAAGAGCGCGTCTGAGGCATGCGGCCGGTTCCACTTCGAGAAGCGCGTGGCCGGCGGCGGATGGATTGTCCGCTTCGGAGCCACGGGGATCGTCAAGCAGGCCGCAGGCCGTGGCGACGCGTGCCAGGCCGGCCAGGGCGAAGGTCAGCGCATCCACTGGCGCGTGAACGTTCGCAGCGGGGGCCGGCTGTGGCGGGAGACCCGCAGGAGGCCGATGCGAATTGCCTGCCTGGCGGCGATTTTGCGCGCCGGCAATTGCGGCTGTGGCAGTCATTGCGTGCCTCCTCTGTGCGGCAGTCGCACTTCTGGCGACGGGACGGGATAGTGAAAACGGACAACTCGTCCGAACCAGGGCGCCCATCCGGGATCGAGATCGAGCCCGGCGCGGCGTATGCGGAGGTCCACAGAGCTGAGTGGGAGGGTCACATCGAGATCGGCGCGGGTGAGCAGGATTCTGCCGGGGCGATTCACGATCTTGGCGAGTCCGAGGCGGGCGTGGCTCCAGCACCAGCGCCTGATTGCAAGCGCCCACACCCTGACAAGGCGGGCTGCGCCGATGCTCACCGCGTCGGACGGCGCCTTAAAAATGCGCGGCCAGCATGGGCCTACAAGAACCGCACCTGCAAGAACGGCACCCGCAAGAACGGAAGTGGCGCGGCCATGGTCGCGATCGACTGCAACGTTCGGAATCGCCGAGTCTGGAATCGCCGTGTCTGGGATTGCGGGTTGCAGGGCCGCCAGTTCAGTGCGCGGCCACCGCAGGGCCGGGTCCGCGGCGCTCACGCCGGCCTCGACGGCCAGAGCGAGCAGTAGCTGTGGCAGAAATCCGAAGCGGGAAAGCTGCGGTGCGGCTTCGAGCGCGGCTTCGATGCCCAGGCGTTCGATTGCATTGAGCAGGAAATAGAGGCCAGCAGCTTCAGTGGGCACGGAAGGATCGAGCAGCAGGTCCGAGCTTGTTTGCTTGTCGAACGAGTCTGCGTGGCGCGCTGGCGTAGCGTCGGACTCCAGTGCGCGGTCGCCATTTCCTGGGATAACGCCCTCGGAACCGGGTGCTTGCTGGGCATCTCCTGCTGACGGCGGTGCGAGAGCAGCGGATTGCGCGATCCGGCTGACGAGAGCGCGCGCGGATTCCATCAGGCTGCCTCGCAGCAACTCGGCGGGACACTCCGCAACGATACCCAGGGCCGCGAGCCATAACGGCCAGGGTTCCACATCGCGCTGCATCTGGCTGGGCTGCGCCGCGCGCGGATAGACGGCGCTGGCGGGTCTGAAGGCGGATGAGGCAATGATATCCCGCAATTGCGAGAGCCTTTCCGCGCTGACCGGCGCCGGAAACGGACCGCAGGGGTTGGTTCCTCCCAGTTCGCGCAGCCATCCGGATACCACGGCCGGCGGAATGGATGCGAGCAGAGGTGCTAGGTCGCGCGCCCCTGCGGAAAGCGAGGCGAAGAGTCCCGTTGCCGCTGCGAACCATCCGGGGGGCAACTGCCGCAGGCGCTCGATGGCGGCAACGAATTGCATAGCCGGGCTCTCACTCGCAGCCACGCCGGAGATCATGGGCGCGAACCACGGCTCAGGCGCGGATGTGCGAAGCAGGCCGCCGAGAAACCACTCCAGGGCCTCCTGCTGGCTGAGAAAGTAGACGGCTTCCGCGGCGGCGGCGCCATGGTCGCGGCCATGGACAGCGCGATCCGCCATGCGGCGCAGTTCGGACTGGCAGGCATGGAGCCAGAGACTGCGCGGCGCGGCAGCGGGCAGGTTCTGAAAGGAGATACGGCGAAAGTAGAACGCGCGGCCTTCGTCTTCTCCGGGCAGCGCGGCCAGGCGCAGCGCTTCTTCCAGGGCCACGCGGATGCGGGACGGCTGGGCGGCGGCCGGCAAACGCAGGCGCACACGCTGCACAGTACGATCGCCGCGCTGGAGCCTCGGCCACTGCATGGCGGGCGCGGTCATCGGTTACTCCATTGCGCGGCGAGCGGGATGGAAAACAAAGGCGTCATTGCGCGAATGCCTTCAAGGCGGCAAAGGTTGGCGATTGTGCAGTGAAGTGTGCCACCGACTGGTCTTCCAGAAAGACATTTGACTGGTAGACCTTTGTCACGGTCGCGGTGACAGTGGCGGTATCGAGATCGGAGATGACGCCCTCGGCCACGAGCTGGGACTTCTGGTAGAACTGCACGCTCATGCCCTGGGCTACGCGATTGGAGCCCGAGGTGAGCGTAACGTTGTTGCCAGGTACGGGCAGGGTGCGGCCGCTGACCGCGCCACCGATGATTCCGTCGACTGGAGCGTGGCTGGCGAGCAGAATGCATGTCCGCACCACGTCGCTCACGTAACCGGCGGCTGTGAAATTAGCTGGATCGATCTGCTGGAAAAGCCAGTCGACGAGCAGTTGCATCTGCTGTCGGCCGATATACGGTTGAGAATTCCAGCCGGGCAGAATGGCGAGGCTGGACATCTGGACAGCAATTCCGGGTCCACGCAGATACTCGGCCCATTGCAGCCGTGCAGCGGGCAGCGCCAGCCCGGCGCGGGTGTACAGGCAGGTGGCGACGCTCGAAATCTGCTGCACCAGGCGCGCAATGGCATTGGCGATTTCGGCATGAACAATGGAAGTGGAGACCAGGTCGGCGAGCGCGGCCACCGGAGCGAGATACGCGACCTGCGCCGCCCAGCTGAGCGTGGTCAACTGCGCCGGCTGCACCGATGCGCGCTGCACCTGAAGCGAACGGAAAACCTGCTGGTTGGCGGTGAACACACCGGCGATGGCCGTGGCATAGACTCCGGAACTGGCAGTCGCTGAAGAGGCTGCAACCGGCTGCTGCAACTGATAAGCCGCGCGCGACTGCACAGAGCTGGCGAGCTCGCTTAACAAAGAGGGCCGTTCGATTTTGCCGAGCAGGGCGGCGGCCGAGGGGAACCAGCTCAGTGGAGCTTCGCGAACCAGGGACGCAATTTCGCGCAGCTCGGGCGGCACCGCGACCTGCTGGCCGAGACAGGCGGGCACGGGACTGGTGACGTTGCCGGGAATCAGCTGGCGGCTGGGCACGTCGGCGTCCGCATCCAGGGTGCGTGGACGGACAAACGCGACAACCTGCACGTAGGTGGAGAGCGTGGCGGCGCGCTGCGCATTCAGGCTTGTCACGCGGGCCTGTTCGTCGGCGAGCAGCGCATTGGTGAAGGCCAGATCCTGGCGGTTCTGGTCCAGATCGTTCTGCAGTCCGGCCAGCGCGGTCTGCGCCTGGGAGAGAAAATTCTGGATGTTGGTGAGAGCCGGCGTACAGATGAGACTGATGAAATCGCGATACTGCTGAATGCGGGCTTCCACCGCGCGCAATAACTGGGTGTGCTGGTCGAGAACGCGAATCCCGGACGAGAACAGCCCCGCTTCGTCGCTGTTGTCGTCCACGTGCGGCGAAGCAATGAGGTTGAGCACGGGGGCAGAGGTGGCGGGCTTGCGAAGTTCAAAGACAAAGTGCGGTTCCGTGGCGATGGCCGCGGGCAGATTGGCGGCGGAAGGAGCGGGTGTAGCCGGAGCCGAGTCCACAAAGAATTGCAGATCGTCGATCGTAATTTCGAGGTCGAGCAGGAGATTGAGGATGGTGAGGCGGTTTCCGACGCCATAAAAAAGACTCTCCTGCGACGCGGATTGCTTCAGCCTCTCGGCGATGGAAAGAGTGCGGAGGTTGAGCTGCGCTCCAACGATCGGCTGCTGGGCGGTTACATCGACCGTGCCGGCAATCTGGGTGGCGGTGATTTGCTGCGTAGGAAGAACGGAGGTGAGGCGAAGCTGCTGGTTGACCGCGGACAATGTCGCCACCGTGGACGCCTGGCTGGCGGTTGCGGGGATCGTCTGACTGGCGTTTAGATCCTTGCCTAATGAAGAAGTGGGGGCGATGGTGCGGCCAGGAATATTGATGCCTCCGAAGATGGCGCCGCCGAACTGGCTGGCGATGTTTGTCGCTCCGGATTGGAATATCGTGGCCAGGGCGCGATTGGTCACCACATTTGCGTTCAACTTGCCGGCGGCCGTGCGGGTAGTTGCGTAGGCGGCGGATGCCCGCCGGCCTGTGGCGGAGTTCGGCTCCGCTTGCGCGCCGGCCTGTGGCGCCGGCGCGGCCACAGCACCGGCGACAGGAGTCGTCTGCGATGAGATGGCGTCGAGGTAGGAAGAAATATTCTGAGCTGTAGCGTCGGCCGAGTCTCCGGAGGCAATGTTGGCCAACACCGGCGAGGTAACCAGGCGGGTGGCGTCGGAGGCGCTAAGCACATTTTGACGGAAGCGATAGATGTCAGTCTGCGCGGTAACGAAAGCCAGATTGATCAGGTCGTCGGCGCGGTCCAGCTTGGCGTTGATGCGGTCGATAAAATGCTGAATCCCGTTTGTGGTGAGGTCGGCAAAATCGTCGCTGCTGAACAGGGCAATCGTGGTGGCGGGATTGGTGGAGGCGATGGTGATGGTGTACGGCGCCGCAGCCGCTGCGGTGAGAATGTTCTGGAGATCGTTAGACACGTAGCCGTTGCTGGAGGCGGTGGTGCCGTATGCATCGCCCGGCTGCGGAGTGTAGACTGCCGCACCGTCGCGTGCGGCGATTTCGTCTTCGGTGAGGCCGGCGTTCAAGTCGATCGGCGTTCCGCCGGTCGCTGCCAGTTGCGCGTTCGCTGCCAGCTCCACCACTTTGGAGTGCTGCAGGTCGATGTTGCGTGCGCTGGTGGCCGCCTGGACAGCCGCCGCGAATGCCGGATCGGGGGCCTCGACGACCAGAATGCTGGGATCATAGACCGCATCGGGCAGCGGGACGAGCAGCTCGACGCTTTCGTTTTGGGTAACATCGAGCGGATCGGCGGTCATGGCGGTCTGCAGCGCGCTCTCCAGCTCTTCGAGATGAATGGGGCCGGCCTGAATGGACCAGTTGGAGGGAAACCAGGGGATGGTCTTGGCGGGAAAATTCACAGCGGCGGCGGGAAGGATTCCGGCCGGCGGCAGGAGCGCCATGGCGGTGGCCAGGCTGGAGATGCCGGGGGTCTGGACGATCTGCTCGGCAAGCTGTGCGATGCGCGCCTGGGCAACGGCGGGCTGCACCATCTGGATGGGCTGGGCCAGGCCCGCTTGCAAGGGAACAACATAACGCACCCTGGGCAGTCCGCCCTGACGCACCACCGAGTAGCGGTCCGCGAAGAGCAGTTTCCCGGTTGGGTCAAAGCCCGCGATGGCGAGCGGCAGGCCCACCAGCTCCCAGGGCAGCGCGGTGTCGGCGGGCAATGCGATCTCGGCCGCATAAATGGCGTAAGCCAGGCGATTGCGCCAGGTGGCTGTGTTGAGCGCGGCATTGGGCAGCGGCAACACGTCCATGGGCCAGGGCAGAAATCCGATGCGGCAGCCGTCCACGATTTCCAGATCCTGGAAGGCGTATTCGCTGGGGTCCTGATCGCAGGAAGCATCGAGGTTGCCGGAGACCAGTATCGAAGAAGGCGCAGTATCGAGGCTTTCTCCGTTGAGCTGCGCGACAATGGGCTGCAAGAGCAGAATGCCGGCCGCGCCGCCGGCGGCAAAGTCCTTGAAAAGGGAGACGGCGGCTCCGGTTTCGTCCAGCACGGCCAGCGTGCTGAGCGCGGTGCGCAGCGTGGAGAGCAGCGTGACATCTTCGCCGTTGGCCAGGATGCCGTAGCCGGCATTGACGGTGAGGACTGGGTCGGCGACCGAGGCATTCACGGCGAGCTCCAGGCCCGAGACCGTGCCGGGCGTCACGGACTGGCCCAGCAGGGCGAGGCGGCCGGAACGGTAGGCCTGTTCGTTGTCCAGAGCCGTATCGCTGAGAGCGCGGCCGGTAAAGAGATTCAAGCGGCGGCGCCACCATCCGGGATCGATCTGCTGCGACAGCTCAGGCTCGATGCCGATGAGGTCTTCGCCGGCGGCAGGCGATGCAATTCGTGTGACGCCCATGAGGAAAGTACCTCCGAATTAAGGTGAGGCGGCCAATGCGGCTTGCGGTGTTTCCGGGCAGCGTTGGCGGCCTGCGGCAACAGCGCGCGGCCGAAAATCAGGTCCCGGGTGAAGCCGTGGTGAAGTCTACGAAAACCGGCGAGCTGCGCCGGCGGATAAAAAAGCCCAGCGTTTGCGAACCGATGGCCTGCTGCCACTGGTTGTTGACCGCAGCGGGCGGCGCGGTCAGCGCGGCGGTGCCGTTGTAGAGCCGCAGCAGGTCGACCGGCTGGCGGAAGGCCAGCACCTGCGGCAGCGTGGTCTGCAACTGAACTGTGGGCAGATTGGCCTTGAGGGAAGCAAACCCGGTGCGAGGCACGGGGATGAGTGCGAAGACCGCGAGGTTGGCGTAAGAATCGGCTGAAAGCGTGAGGTCGATGGGCGGCAGAGACATGCTGTCTTGAAGCAGCGCGGGCAGTTCATCTTCGGGAATCACGCTGAGGCGCACGTCGAGCTGCTGCGGAAAGAAGACCTGTGAGAAGTCTGAGGTGCTGATTGCCGCAATGGGAAAGCGCCCCGCAGCGGGCAACATGCGGAAGTAATCCGTGGCGCTGAAGCCGGCCGGCAGCCCGGATTGCTGCCGCGAAGCCATCACCTCCTGCAGCATGGAATCGTATTGCAGCAGCGAAGCCTGCTGGGTGGCGGGATCGGTGAGCCCGAAGCGCAGGCCGCTGTATTGCGGCCCGGTGTCGCGGCGAACGAGATACATATCGATCCAGTCGATGACGCCGCGCTGGATGCTGACCATGGCCAGCGGCAGCAGATCGTCGGAAATCTGCTGTGGGCTGCCGTTCAAAAAAATCTGCTGGGCCAGTGCGGCGCGGCGCTGCGAGGCCTGGATGCTGGTGACCGGGTCGGGGTAGGGCACCAGCGAAATGGCGGTTGCTTCAATGATGTCGCCGTCCGTGGTTCCGCGGTTGCCCTGAATGCTGGTGGGATAAGAGGTGATGGGATTGGCTGTGTATTCCACGGTGCGCAGTGCGATGACATAGAGACCGGTGCGGGTGCGGGCTGGAGCGGTGGGCGCGGTGGATAGGCCGAACTGGAGGTCCAGCTTCTGCTCCTCCGCCAGGTCGGAGAGACGGATGGTAAGGTCGTCGGGAAGCATGACCAATTCCCCGGCGGGAGTCACTCCCTGGCCGGAGCGGATGATGATGGTTTCTCCGTCGGAGGGATTGCCTTGATCGGTGGGCGTTTCAACGGTAAGCCCGTGGATGACGCCGAAGCCGGCGGCGCGGCCCAGGTCGGCGAGGCGCTCGAGGAAGTAGTTCTGTTCGTTGGCCAGATCGCGGGCGGCCAGGAATCGGCCATCGAACCAGAGTGGGCGGCGGCGGGTGCTGTCGATAACCACGTTGCCCGCGGCCAGATCGGCTGTGGCCAGGTCGGGAGCGAGAACAAGCCGCGTGTCGCCGAGGGTGAAATTGGTTGTCATGGCGAAGCTCCTTAAGATTCCTGTCCGAATCCGAGGCCGATCCAGCGCGCCTGCAACACAGTGGGCAGCACAAAGAGGCGGGATTCGTTGTCGATGGAGATATGGGTGAAGTCGGCGACGGGGCGCGCGCCGGAGCTGGGCTGCGATGCGGCAATCTGAATGCGCGCCAGAAAGATCGAGGTAAAGTCCGCCAGCGGCCCGTACTCCTGTGGCGTGGTGGCGGCCACTAGCGAGCCGCTCAGAATGGTCTGCTTGAGACTGGAGATCTCCTCCGCCGTGGGAACGGTGCCGGGAGCAGGCGGCGCTCCGGCCGCGAGCCAGGGGTCCTGCGGCAGCAGCGGATTGGCGTCGGTGCGAAGCAGCAGTTGCATGGCGAAGGAGTCGAGCAGACGATTCGCCGAGAACGCGTCCGTGGCGTCGTAGTCGTCCTGGGAGGCAAAGTCGGGGGTAAGGCCGCGTGTGCAGGCCGCAAAAGCGATAAACACATCCACCAGGATGAAGGCATTCGATTTGAAGGCCAGAATGAGATCCGAATCGGTCTGCTGCGCCAGCCACACATCGGGGCGGATGCACACGGTAACCGGCGCATCGAGAATGCGGCCTACGCGATCGATGGCGATGCCGGGCGTCACCTGGATTTCGAGCTGCCCGCTGGTATCGGTAGCAGTCGAGACATTCAGGCCGATTGCCGTGCCTGGGCCGTGAAGCGAGAGCAGGGCGCGGGCGAGGCGTCCGCGGTGATAGTCCTGCTCGGCCTGAAAGTCTTCCACGCCGAGCATGCGCCCGGTGGAGTAGAAGACCCGCAATGCTGCCGGCGGTGGATTGATCGTATCGGTTGTAGCCATCGTTTCTCCTTGCCTTGGCCCCGGTTTGCGCTCACGGCAGAGCCGCTATTTGGTTGTGCCCAGCACGGTCACCCTCAAGATGGCGGGGCTGCTGGTTACGCCCAGATCGTCGGTGACAGTGAGAGAAAAGGTGTAGATTCCCGCGCTCAGGCCGGTGACCTGAAGGGTGGGAATGGTGGTCGCGACCGGTTTGCCAACCGCGATCGAAAGAGTCGGCGGGGACGGCTTGATTGGGCCCGGAATCGGAATCGGGCGCGGGATCGGTATCGGTATTGGGACGGGAATGGGAATCGGAACCGGAGCGGGCGCTGGACCGGGTGCTGGACCGGGCACCGGACCGGCGGCCGGATGCGTAGTTGCGACGGCCTTTTTCCCACGGCCGGTTTTCGACTTGGCCGGTGCGGGCGCCGCAGCCTTCTGCGCCCTGGCCGCGGCCGGAGCCCTCGGCTTGGCGGGCGATGTGGACTGCGCGGGCTCCTCGACCGGTCGCGTCTTGGGCGGTTTGCCGGCCACGGCGGGTTGGCCGGACGCACGCGCGGCTTTGGCATGGATCGCCGCGGGGTGTGTGCCCTCGGCAGCCTTGTGCGCCCGCGCTTTCGGATTGGTGCGAACAGCCTTGCGAGGGTTGTTCGCCGGTTCTTTTGCCATACTGCGTTGCGCCTTCGATCAAGAGTCCGGCCCGTTGCATCCGGCGGCCTCGGTTGTTCTATGAATTCGGATTCACCGGCTCTGGCTCTGGAACGGGAACCGGAACCGGCTCCGTTACCGAGACCAGCTCCCAGGTGAACTCCTTCAAGTTGCCCGACGGCGTGGAATCTTTGCCTATCAGGCTGAGCGTGGGGTTGGCCAGCGAGACGACGGTCGCCGTACCGCCCAGGCTGGCCACCGGCAGCGCCTGCACGGTTACATCCAGGAGCGCCGGCTGGCTGCTGTTGCCCAGGTCGTCCTGGACAACCAGCGAAAAATGCAGGATCGCGCCCGCGACCAGCTTGGCGGCGCTCAGGTCCGCGGTGAGCGTGGGAACTGTGGTGGTAAGAGGAGTTCCAGGAATGAGAGGTGTAGTTGCCATGTTCTGTTCTCCTGTAGATCGAATCCGGTTGCGAAATATTCGGTGCGATGATGCCTCTTGAGCCGGCTTTTATTCGTCAGGAATCCGGCGGTTCGAGCGTCCAGCGATAGGCGACGATGCTGCTTCCCGCCGGTGCCGAGGAACCGGAAGCATCGAGCGTGATTGAAGCCGCATTGACAATCAACGCGGCCGGCCCGGTGAGCCGCGCAACGGGAGCGGGGTGGCCGGCGTAGGCCGGATCGGACTCCAGGCGCGGATCCAGGCTGGGAAGATGAGTGATGAGGTCGTAGCGGCCGATCTGGCTGCTGTCGACGGTGGCGATTCCAGCAGGCTTCGATGGTCCGAGATAAGTATTCACTCCCACCAGCGATGCCAGGCCGATCATGAATCCCTGGGTGGCGCGCAGGATGTTCGAGGCCACGTGGGCAGGCTTCTCGTCCTCGACGATGGTGGAGATCAGGCCCAGGTCGACGGTCTCGACCTGATCGTGAACGAAGACGGTGAGGCGGTGGGCGAGCTGATCGAAGAAGGTGTCCACCTGGGCCTGCTCGGACGCGGTGCGAATGTCGTCGGCAAACAGGGCGAGGAACTCCGCGTTGTAGGGGTCGCCGAGAAAGAGCGTATCGCCGACGAACGAATTGCTGCTGCCCGAGTAGCCAGGCAGAAGCGGATCGTCCGTGATGGCGAGGTTGGCGCCGAGGATGGTGGCGAATGTGTGCCGCAGGCGGAAATCCTCAATCACGATGACCGCGCCCCGCGTGCAGAGTCCATTCGTAGCGGTATCCAGCGCATCGACGATGCCCTGCGCGGTCCCGCGTTCCTCGTAGAGCTTCGGGGTTGCCTCGATGCGGGCGCGACGGCGGCCTGGAGGATAATTTCCCGGCGGGATGCCGATCCAGCCGCCCAGCCAGTCGAGTGAAGCGTCGGAGGTGGATTCGGGCCGCGTGACGAGGTATGCGTTGGCGACGCGATCTTCGATGCGTGTCAGTTGGTTTTCGAAGATGTCGACGAAGCGCTCGAAGAAATCGGGGCGGGTGCTGGGTCCGGGCTGATCGGCATCGTCGCCGAAGGTGTCTTCGCGATACAGCTCGGGCAGGTAGTTGTCGACGTAAGAGAACCGCGAGGCGTAGACGCGCAGAGCGGCGATCTGCGGGGTCGAACGGCGGTCGCCGGAGAGCTGGACCTTGACGGCGAGATAGCGTCCGCGCATGCTGCGCACGGCGGTATTAGCGCGCTGCACAAGGGCCATGAAAAGCCCCTGCACGCCGGGCGCCGGCGTTTCGCCCAGTAGCGGCGCGGCGAAGGCGATCTCGGTCGGCGTGGACAGCCAGACGGCGCGCGGCGTCTGCGGCGGAAGGGTGGACATGTCGACCGCGCCCGCGACGTGTGGAAACCATTGCACGCCGGGGCCGGTGAGCTGCGCGGGATCGTCCGCGGCGGCCAGCCACACCACCACCCCGGTGCGCGGCGGAAGGATGGCCTCCAAAAACAGGCGGTGCCAGGTGGACTGCGCCGTGCCGCTGTCGATGGTCTGCTGATTGGTCGTAATTCCTGAGGCGGAAAAAGCATTCAGTGAAAGCGGCAGCAGCGGGAGCATGCCCGAGCCGTTGGCGTAGTAAGGGGGTTGATCGAATCCGTGTACGAAGGGCCCAAGATCGGCCGCGGCCAGGATGTAGGAATCGCCGGCCGGAGGGACTGAGGCAGCCGGCGCGGCAGGATTGAAGTCCGACAGGTCGTAGATGAGGGCTTCGTTGGTATTGGAGGCCAGCGCGGCGAACCGCATGTTGTCCAGGCCGGCGAGCGCGTATGGAAAGGCCACTCCCTCGATCCGGATGGGCGCGGCCAGACCTGGAGCGGCCTGAATCTGGGCCTGGTTTGAAATCGAAAGCGTCTGCGAAAGAGCGGCGTCGAGGGCAACCAGGCGCAGCCACGCATCCTGGTTGGCGGCGGTGGCGCTGGTCCACGACAGCAGTGCGAATTGCCCCGGAGCCGAGGTTGCGGCCAGCGCGATCCAGGCCTCGGAGTCGGGCAGCGCGACTTTGGCTGCGACGCGCGGTGGATCGGGGTTCTGCTGGCAACTGCGCAGCAGGGCCGGATTGGGCTGAGCCAGTGGCAGGTCCTGTGGCGGCTGGCCGGTAACCAGGCCAAGCTGGGAGTGGATGCGATCCAGAGCCAGCACGCCTCCGGAGGGCAGAGGCAGCAGGCGCCAGAAGTTGAAGGCCGGGTCGGCCAGCGTAAAGTTCGGCCAGCGATTGCGGCGGTCGACAAGAATGAGCGATCCGGCGACCGCGACGTAGAGAATGCCATCATAGCCCAAAGCAAGGTCGCTGACCGCCTGTAATGGTGGCGGCGCGAAGATGGGCACTTCGCCCGGCCCGCTTCCACCGGCCACAACGTGTCCGCTGCCCGCGTCCCAGCGCGCGTAGTTGCCGAAGGCGTCGCGCGCCATGGGCGCCGCCTCAACCAGCGCGGCGGCAGTGGTGAAGACCTCGGCAAGAGGCGGCCCGGTGCGCGCGCTGCGAAGCTGGAGACGCTGGGAGCTGGAGCAATAGGACAGATCCGGCGAGCCGGCTGCTGGCAGCCAGTCACCCTGCTGTGCGAGCATCCAGAAATTCAGACCGTTCACATCCATCGCAGCGGCTTTCTCAAATTCGCAACAACTCTGCACGCAAAAAGATCAGCAAACACTCGGCACCACCGGAACTGCAACGGTGTTGTCGGATCCGACCGGGGGTGTAAGAGACGCGGGGACCGGAATGCCGGAGCCGTCGGCGCCCGCGGCGACCAGCACCTGCAGCAACTCCGGCAGTTGCCACGACTCGAGCGTCAATTCGGAGCGGCCGTTGGCATCGGCGGGCAACGGGTTGTAGCCGGTCACGGTTGCCGCTCCGCCGGTCGACGAGGGTGTATAGATCGGAGAAAAGAGGGTGAGGCCGTTGACTTCTATCACTCCGGGCACCTGGCTTACGATGACTTCAAGTTCGAGGCTGCGGACGTTGCGGCCGAGCGTCCAGCCCTGGTTCACGGTGCCGCCGGGGGCAAGCGGCCAGAGATAGTTGCGCAGCGCCAGCTCCACCTGCTGCTGAATCTGGAGCAGACCGAAGCCGGCCAGAACTTCGACAGCTACGGCGAGCCCCAGGCCCACGTATTCGGTGCCGATGACGTACATCTCGGCGGTAGCGGGACGGCGCGGATCGAGGTACGCGTAAACGGTTTCGAGCAGCGGGCGATCGGCGCGCGGACAGGGCGGCTGCACCCCGTCCTTTTCTGGAATCACCATGACCGAGACCACGCCGGGAATGTTTGACGAGCGCGTCTGCGGCTTGAACAGCGGCAGCACCTCGGCCCGCGCCACGCCCGCGCCGGGCACATCCTGGGCCAGGGTCTGGTAGTCGCCCGCGGTAACTGCGCGGTCCTGGTGGCGCAGCAGCCCGGGCAGGCGCTGCTCCACGCTGTCCAGGGTCTCGGAGTCGGCGCCTCCGGTGGTGGCGAGTGGTTGAAGGACGGTGATGGGCCCCAGCTGGACGCCATTCGCGTCGCGGGCCTGAATCCGGGTGAGGGAACCGGCCGGGAGATTGCCGGCGCTGCCGCCGCCGGCGCGCATCAACCGGGCGCGGACGCGGCGACCGGCGGGGGGAATCATGCCCTGCACGCCATTGCCGAACTGGACAGTTCCCGCCTCCGGATCGAGGACAAAGGCCTGGACCGCTCCTTGCAGCGGGGCAAGATCGTCGACCGCCTGCCACAGTTGGTAGCCAAGACCCGGCATGTCGATGTCCAGCGCAAATGTGGCCGGATCAACCTGCTTCTGCGCCAGGCTGAACTGCTGCGATGCGGTTCCGTCGCTGACGCCAAGCACCACGAGGTTATAGGTGGTGCGCTGGTCGATTGCGACGGCGTTGATGCCCAGCCAACTCACAGAAACGGCGCTTTGCACGTTCAGCCGCACCCAGGTGATGAGCGTCTGGTCGATATTCGGATCGTCGATGCGCGGCGGCTTGGGACCCACGCCGGCCTGGCTGTCGGCGCGAACGTCGTTGGGCGGCGCACCGATGTCGGTGGCCTGTGGAACGGCAAGCCGCACGATGCCGGGGCGGGTCAGCCCCTGGGTGGAGTCGTCGACGACGGTGAGATTGACGAACTGGGCGGGCTGCCCCGGCGAGATGGGAGTATTGAGAGTCATCTGCCAGGTATTGGGAATGGCGGCGCGCGGTCCGATATCGGCAAAGGGATCGGGCATCGCGAGGGCCGGAACGAAGCCGACATTCAGGATCTGCTGGGTTGTGTTCTTGCCTCCGATGGCGTCACGGATGGCGTCGCGATTTTCCGGCTTGGGTGCGACCAGCGCAATCCAGAGGCACTGATCGAGAGTGGCCGCGCCAAGGTCCACGCCGGCGGTGGAGGCCTGCCCTTGCGCGAATACCGGCGTGGTGGTGTATCCGGTGGGCTGGCCCCCCAGGCCATACAGGGTCTGCAGGCCGGTAAGAAGTGGATCGGCTGCGGCCTGCTGATCGGAAGTAAGCGGCGCTTTAATGTAGATCTGCTCCAGCAGCGGGAGGATGTCGATTTCGCCGAGAGTCTCAAAGGTGGCTGCTCCGGTCAGGCTGGCCGCGGCAACCGCGTGCAGAACCGTGGTCAGCGATGGATCCGAAGAGAGCGCGACCAGCCCTTGCGCTGCGGCGGCCGGCTGCAACGGCTGGCCAAGCAGCTTCAGGAAGGCCAGTCGCTGGCGCTCCGGGATCAGGTTGGCGCGATAGAGAATCGAATCCGCCAGCCATGCGAACAGCTCAATGAGGGTCTGGCCGGGATCGCCGGGTTGAGGAGCGGTCCACTCCGGCGTATGCGCAGGAATGCTCGCCAGCATCTCCTGCAAAAGATCGCTGTAAGATCGGTCGTCCAGTGCTGGCGGTATAAGCGGCACGTGTCTACCCGGCTTGCAAGGTTGCACCGACCTGTTGAGTTTGTCCGGTACGCACCAGGCGGTAGTGGATTTGAACATGTACCTGAGTGGGCGCGCCGGGGATGGGATCGACATCGACGCGGTCCACGGTGATACGCGGCTCGTAAGCGGAAAGGGTGTTGACGATCGCGGTCTGAATGCGGCGGCGGGTGGTCAGGGTGTTGCCAAGGCCGCGGAAGTTGTCGAGTCCAGCGCCGAAGCGGGGGCGCATCAACTGCTCGCCCGGCCGGGTAAGAAGAAGAATGCGGATCGAGTCACGTACGCTGCGGTCGAGGTTGGGAAAGGTCAACTGTCCGTCGACCGGCAGGGGCAAAAGCGGCCAGCCCACGGGATCGCGGAACACCGGGTTTGGAGCGGAAAGGCTAGCCATCAGTCGTCTCCCGAGGCCGGCATGGAAACCGGAAATGGAATGCAGATTTTGACAAAAGGCAACCAGAAAAAAACGATATTCAACAGCGCCAGAAAGATGTTCAACACAAAGAAGGCGCAGATGGTGATGATGGGAATGTTGAATCCGCAGATCCAGTTGAGATTGAGATTGCCGCTGGCGGCCGAGCCGTCGGTCAAGCCAGACAGGCTGGAGCCCTGCATCGCGTTCATCAGACCCTTGGGCACGTTGAAGGAGACGTTGGGCTTGGCGGCGGCCAGAAAACCGCGCAGCGTCGGATCGGGCATTGGAATGGGCGCGGCGGCGCGCTGGCTGCTGTCATACCACGCGGCAATGCGGAATATGGAGCTGTAGTCGCTCCAATAAAGCTGCGCCGGGCAATCCGGCGTGTGGCCTTTGATGCGGAAGAAGACGCGCAGGCAGTAGAGGCGATCGGGATCCTGATAGCGGCCTTCAGGAAACCGGACCTGCGCGGCATTGGCCTGCAGAGCGTTTACCAATAAACCGATCCAGGTGGCTTGATCCTGGGCGCTGAACGGATCCCACGCTGTGGGCATCAGCAGAGTGGGGATGGCAGAGCCGGAGCCGGGGTCGAAGTCGATAAGAACCTGCTTGGCCGTGGAGAAGAAATCCGCCATGCTCAGTGCGGTAGGGACAACCGCGCCGGTTGAATCCGTAAGCGGGAGGGTCACATTTTTGCCGGCCAGAAACGAGAGGATGGCGTTGCCCGCGGGCTGGCCGTCAAATGCATTGAACTGGCGGTAGAGCATCAGCAGCGCGGTTGCGAAGGTGGCGAAATCGGGCGCATTGCGTGGCGATGCCGAGGCGTACGCATCGGAGAGCCAGCGGTAATCGACGGTTGCACCGGAGGCCGGCGCATTGGGCGCCGAGGAATTGTTCTTGAGCAGCGTGGGCAGGCTGGCTGCGAGCGCGTCGGGCTGGTAGACGGCAGTGGGCAGCGCCACGTCGCTCGCTTCGCTGCTGGCTGTGGGCACCAGCCCGTAAACGATGGTGCGATTGAGCGCGGCGTTGGTCTGCGGCGGGGCCAGGAACGCGGGCGTGTAGACTTCGCTCCATGCGGCAGCCAGCGAAGCGGCGGCGAGCCGGGCATCGAGATAAGGTTGGCCTGAGCGAAGCTGAGGCCGCTGCTGCGGATCGGGATCGTCGTCCGGGCCGTTGGGAACCTGCCACCGATATTGCCCGGTGGCCGACTTCATCCACGCCTGGTAGGGTGGCGCGGGATCGAAGACATTGCCGGCGCCGGGTGCAATGCGGCGAAGGCGGCGGATGACGATGCCCATCTTGGCAATGCGCAGCGGATCGAGCCTTGGCTGGCCGGCAACATTGCAGGCCAGTTGCAACATGGCCAGGTGTACGATGCGCTGGACCGGCTGAAACAGCACGCTGGGCTGCCCGATGGAGCCACCCGTGACCGGCAGTGTGGTGGAGAGCTGCGCCAGCGGCGCCGGAGCGGCAGCCAGGTCGGTGAGGAAGCGGGCGGGAAAGTCCTCCTGGTTCATCTGCAGCAACACCGGGCCCGCGCCCTTCACAGGGCCTTGCAGGTTGGCACCATTGACGACGATCTCGTGGCTTACCATACGTTGCCCGCTCCCGGAGTGTAGGTCGTGGCGATTACTGTGGTGGCCTGCATCGCCTGGCACTGGACAATGCCGCTGAAAGTCGCAATGGCGGCGTTCACGCTGACTTGAGCCGCGGTGATATCCACGCTGCTGGCGGCAGTGATCTCGACGGTCCCGCTGGGTGCGTCGACAGTCACGCCGGAGGTGTCGATCTTCACCGAGGTCTGCATCGAGTTGGTGAACTCAATCGAGCCGCCGGCTTCGTCGGACATGGTTCCGGTAAGGCCGCCGGGCGTACTGAATTCGATCAGGGGGCTGCCGCCGGCCTGTTCGACGATGGCGATGCGGGTGCCGGCTTTGCTCTTGATGGTCCAACGATCAACGCGATCGCCGCCGATGGTTTCCGGAGGCGAATCGTGGCCGTTCCACAGACCGCCCAGCACGATGGGAAAACGTGGATCGCCGGCCAGATAGGTCACCAGCACTTCGTCGCCGACATCGGGAATGAAGAATGCGCCGCGGTTGTTTCCGGCGAACGGAACCGAGACGCGCGCCCAGACCGGAGAGTCCTGATCGGCGACGCCATCGAGAGTGAAGATCCGGACCTGGACGCGGCTCAGGTTTTGCGGGTCCTGAACGCTGACCACGGTGCCGAGAAAGGCGGCGGGACCGAGCAACGCCGGTGCGTGATCTGCAAGCAGGCGGCTCATGAGGCGCCTCCGAGATAAGCGCACTCGGCGACAAACTGCGTTTCGTAGCCGTTGATCGGATCGAACCTGTGAACGGTCGCGGTGATGTAGTAGGTGTTGCTGAAGCGCGGCCCAAGGCCGGCGAGGGTGAGGTGCGTGCCCACGCGCAGGCCGGCGTTGCCCTCGGCGGTTCCATGGGCTACAACAAAGCGGCGGACTCGCTGTGCGAACTCGGCGTCGGCAATGGCCTGGGCCTCATCTGCATTGAGTGCGGCGAACTGTCCCAGGTGCTCGCTGCGGGTGGCGAGCGCCTGGGTTGCCCAATCCGCGCCGCTGGTGCCGGACCCTGGGCCAAAGGAACTGGTTTGGCTGGTTGCGCTCACGGTCTGGCCCTGCGAATAGTCCCAGCCCGTCACGGTGGTGGACGTGACCTGGTCGGCGAGATCGGCAATCACCCGCAGCTCCCGCAACTGGCTCTGCATCAGCAGCAGGATGGTGTTGCGCTGGGCGGAGGCGCGTGGAGCGGCGTGGAGTTCGGTGCCAACCACCTGCATGTCGGCGTCGTACCGGGCCAGCAAACGGCGCAGAAACTGCAAGTCGGTCTCGTTGAACTGAATCTGCGTGCCGATGCCGGTGTCCAGGCCGTCGACTTGCGGCGTCAGCCCCAGTTGGCTGGCCACCTGTTGCACCACTCCGCTCAATGTGGCGCTGTCCCAGGTCTTGGTGCGTCGCGCCATCCGCGCCTGCTGCAGCGCGTCTTCGGCGAGCACGATCAGTTCGGACGATCCGAAGCGGGGATAACGTCCCTCCAGCGCCGTTACCTGTCCGTGAAATATCTGGGTCGGGCTGGACACGTCTCCGGCGTACACATCCAACTGCGCACCCAGCTTCAAGACTTTTCCATCTTCGAATATCTGGCCTGCCTGCCCGCCCGCAAACGAGGCCTGGTTGCTGAATCGCAACTCCAGCGCCGACATGCCGCCCTCGCTTTCGCGCATCTCCATGGCCAGCAACTGCGCCGTGACCTTGTTGTCGGGTTGACCGCCGACGCGCAAGGTGGGTATAGCGCTGTATACCGCATCCGGAGAAAGAACAGTTTCGGGCATCGTCAATCCGCTTTCAGTCTTCGAGCGCGTTCCTTGAACAGTTCAATGGTCTTGCGAAGATCGGGCTGGTCAGTGACCTGAGCCGGTGCCGCGGACGGCTGCTGGGCCGGCGGCGGTGCCACTTCCACGTCGATTTCGCCAATTGTGACTGCCATTGCTCGCTATCCTTTGCCGCTGCCGGCCCCGCGCGGGCGGCTGATTCTCAGTCGTCGTTGTCAAAGGTAAGGCGGTCGCGAAAACTGAACGACGTGCCGACGTTGGCGGACAAGCCGGCTCCGGAGCTGTTGTTCCCCAATCCGCCCAGACTGAAGCTTGCGCCGCTGAAGGTTGAAACATCCGCACCGGATGTAGCGCGCAACATGCGCAACGGATCGAGCTGTGCGGTGGTGTTCACGCTGGCGCGGCCCGTCTGCAATCCCGAGAACGCTCCCATGGTTGCGGGAACGCCTTTGGATGCGGCGGATCCGAAGACTGCGCCCGTGGCCGCGCCGGCGGACACACCCATACCGGCCGCCGCCGTGGGGCTGGTTAACGGTGCGGACGCAGCCCCAAAGCCTGCACTGACGCCCGTACTGACGCCCGCGCTGACGCCGAGACTCAGGCCCAGGCCTCCGGAACCCGATGTGCCCACGGCAAATCCGGCCGCCGGGTTCAACTGCACTCCGGCATTGACCTCCAGAGAAGCGCCGGCGGTAAAGCGCAGGTTCTCGATCCCGTTGTCGGCGCCGAGCTGACGGGCCGCGCCCGAATCTCCACCCTGATCCACCAGTTTTTGGACGCTGCCGTTATCCGGCGTGGGCACAATGCTTCCCGATACGCTGGCAGGACTGGCATTGGGGTCGGTGTCGTCGAAGACCTGATCCTGACGCGCGAGTCCGATACTGACGGCGGCGCGCAACGGAACGCCATCGGCGGAGAAGAGATCGATGGTCTCGCGAAACGACTCCATCACGCCCTGAAAGCGATAGACGCCCCACTCGAACAACACCACGGGCTGAGCGGTGGGTGGCGCGCTCGAAGGGTTTTTTGCAGCATCGTCCGCAGCCTTCCTGGTGGATGCGGTCGAGGGTTGCAGAAAGTAGGCGACCTTATTGGTGTCGACTCGAACGTCGTCGCCGGTGTCGGTGGTGTCGAAGACCAGGTCCATGGTGAGCTTGCCGGTGAACTGCGCGGCGAACTGGCGCTTCTTGGGGTCGGACGAGGTTTGGGGCGCCGAGTTTTCCACGCTGTAGACAAGGCTGGCAGGATTGAAGTGGACATCCACGCAATGGCTCGTGTCCTGCAGCGAAGTGAGACACGCCTTTATGACGATCGGAGGATTGGCAGCCATGGTTATAGACCCGATACCGTAGGGGTGACGGCCCAAAGCCCTTCATGGACCAGGTGAAGCTCTTCGATACCCACCTCCACCGCGCGAGCATTGAGGTCGGCGAGCTTGAATTTGATGGGCATGGCACGATCGAGCTGCCATGCCAGCATTGCGTTCCCTTCCAGGTCGAAGAGATTGATGGTGACCTGCATGCGTGGCGCAAACGAACCGATGGCAACGCTGTTGAAGATCTGCCACAGGTTGCGGTTGGTGCTCAGGCCGCGCTTGAGCACCACCGTGGGGAAGGTGGTGACGCCTGCGCGCTGAGCGACTCCGTAGTTGCGGCCGCCCTCGCGGATCGTTTTCGGCTCCATGTTGGCCTCAAGCCCGGTGCATTCGGCGAAGGCGCCATGGCACACGTCGAACAGGTCGTGCTGGCTGTCGTCGAGCAGCGAATCGGTGCGGAACTCCACCTGAAACCGGAATACATGGAGTGGAACAATGGGAGCGGCGGACATCAGGCCACCTCCGCGAGTACGAGAGAAGCGCTTTGGCCCGCGGTGCCGCTGGGCTCGAGCGCCAGTGTGACGCGGATGAGCTCGATGGTTGAGGCGGCCGTGAAGGTGACGACCGCGATCACGCGGCCGTTGTCGATGTCGTTCTGGGTCATGGTGCTGCTGTCGCAGTTGACTGAGAACGCATCGCCGGCGGTCTCGCCGTCGAGGGCGTTGAGCCGCCATAGCGCTGTGAGCAACTGGGAGAGAAAGTTCTCCACCCGGGCCCAGAGATTGGGGCCGTTGTTGGCAAATACGACCGCCTCCCCCAAACGGCGCGCGGCGCGGGAGATGACGGAGACGAGGCGATTGACGGAGCCGGAGCGATAGGTCTCGCCGGGATAGGCGGTCACGTCCGAGAGCAGCCGCAATCCCGCAGGCGTGAATCCGAACAGGCTCAGGCGCTCGATCAGCGGCTTGTCGGGCACCGGTGATTCAGCCAGGTTGTTTCTCCATATCAGCGGCGCGGTGCTGACACGAACGTCCTGGGTCGGAAGCGGCGGAAACACATCGTAGACTTCGGAGGGATGTGTCTTTGTGGCGCTGGCAAAGGTTCCGCGGGACAGGGCATTGCGAGCCAGTATTCCAACCAGAACGCCGTCGGCAGGTTCGAGCGATTCGAGCAGCGTGTAGGAGCCGGTGGTCTTGAGCCACGGGTAGCCCAGTTGCAGAAAGGCCGTGGACAGGCTGTTCATGGCGAGTGCCCCGGCGGGGTCGTCGGGCAGCAGCTCGCTCATCTGGGCATCTATGACCTGGTGGATGTCGGAAGCCAGAGTGGCGGCCGAAGTTCCTGAAGCCACGGCTGCGGCGGTCGCGACGTCATAAACCTGCGGCAACGGCATGGCGGCGACCATCTGCACTTCCCGCGCATTGGTTGCGAGATAGGACAGCACGCTCCTCAAGCCGGCGGCCCAGCGAGCGTAGTCGTCCAGGGTCAGTCGTGGAGCGGGTGCGTCGTACGTGCGCAATTCGGCCGGCGTGAGATCGGCAACTGAACACTCGACAAATTGCTCAGGCCCGCTGGGTGGCGCGGCCGGTTGGTAGCTGATGGCGGGCGGGGCGGAGGCCGACAAGACGGGCAGATCGGGCATCGAGAGAAACGAGACGTCGGGTAGTCCCGCGAGATGGCCGTAGCTGTGCCAGCCGCGTGGATCGTCGGCGGCAAACAGAAGCGCCGGCAGCAGCAGGGCAAGCAGCGCCGAAGTCGATCCGCCGGGCGCGATGGGGTCGCCCATGCGAACCACGTAGCAGCGATTGCCGCCCTGCGCGAAAAAGGAGCGGACCGCGGCGGCAAGATAATCGGTTCCGTAGCTGAGTTCGGAATCGCCGGGATCGAACAGAGAAGTGAATCCGGCGAACGACTCCACCGGCACAGGCAGATCGAGAACAGAAAGCTGGTCGGAGATTGGGCGCTGAAACGGTCCCTGCGACCAGCCCTGCTGCGCGAACCAGGCGGCCACAGCGTCCGGCAGTGCGGCCGGCGCAACCCCACCGGCCAGTCGCGCCAGGCCCACGAAACAGGCCACATCTGCGCGGCCCGGATCGATTTGCGATACCGGCATTTGGTCGTCGAAGACGATACTGGACATGGCCAACTCTTCCCGATTGCTGCGGCGGTTCCACAATTGCGCTATTCCGGAGCCGCCGCTGCACAGTGGCATTTTCATGAGCCGGGGGTGGAAGAAAATGCGCCTTCTTTCGCCCCTTGTATGGCACGTGAATGGTGAAGTCGCCCTAGCTGGCGGCTGCGATCTCGAAGCCTTCGATGGAAAGCACCAGCTCTTCCATGGCAACGTCGCCGCCGCCTTTGCCGGCCAGCGTGGGCCCGGTGTACTTCATGGGAGCCACGCTGCGCAGAATCCAGGACTGCACCGGGTTGCTCGCCTCATCGCGCAAGGTGATGGTGACGTCGCGCTTGGCGTTTACCCCGGTCGTGCGCGTGTCCTGGATCCAGGTCCACAGATCAAGGGAGTTAACGATGCCGCGTTTCAGCGTGCATTCGTTCACCTTGTGGGATCCGGGCAGCTTGCGCACATGGGATTCCACTTCGTTGCCGTCCCGGTACTCGGATATGTGGATCTCCGTCGAGAGGCCGGAGACTTCCGAGAAGCCTCCCAGCAGCTTCTCTGGATCGCGAGGACCATTGAGGTTGACGATGAAGTTATACGCGGGGTACGGAGCGCTGCGATCAGGCATAACAATCCTCTCTGCGGTCGATTCGGGTCAGTCTAGCTGCGTGCGTTGGCGGTGAACTGGCCAATGCGGAAGATCACAAATTCCGCGGGCTTGAGCAGCGCCACGCCAATCAGGCAGATCATGCGGCCATTGTCCAGATCGTTCTGCGTCATGGTGGTGCGATCGACGCGCACGAAATAGGCTTCCGCGGGACTACTTCCCAGCAGGTTGCCCTGCTGATATTCGCTGTAGAGAAACGAGTCCACAGCATCATGGACGCGCGCCCAGAGCGCCGGGCCGTTGTTCTCGAACACCGCCCATTGGGTGCTGTTGTCGATGGAATGTTCGAGATAGATAAGGTAGCGGCGGACATTCACATACATGAATTCGGTGTCGGAGGTCGCGGTGCGCGCTCCCCACACCCGGTAGCCGCGGTCGGGAAAGAAGCGCAGGCAATTGATGCCCAGTGGATTCAGCACCTGCTGCTCGCCGAAAGTGATGTTGCGCTCAAAGCCGAGCGCGTCGAGCACCACCTCGTTGGCGGGAGCCTTGGCCACGCCGTTCTGCTCGTCGCTGCGGGCATAAATGCCGGCCATGTATCCCGAAGGCGGCACGGAGACCTGCGCGGCGATCGACGTGCCAGCGCGGGCCAGCGGGTTGGGAACGGCGATCCAGGGAACGTAGAGTGCGGCGTAGCTTGAGTCGATCTGGGCGCGGACGTTCTCATTGTCGGCAGCCACCTGGTTGGGTGGCGTGTCGAGTACGGCGATGCGATAGGCGCGTTCGCGGCTCACATGTGTAATCAGGCTGTTGATGACGGCCTGGGCGCTCGAAAATACCGACGAGCCCGGTGCGGCGACGATGGCAATGTCTTCGAGCGCTTCAAAGCAGGCCAGCGCCGCATCGTAATCGGTCGAAGCGGGTTCCACGCCATCGTTGCCTCCGCTGAGCTGGAAAACCTTGTCGGCCACCGTGGCGGGATCGGTCCAGGCGCCGAATAGTTTTGCCTCCAGCGCCGGCGCGGCGAGGGTTTTGCCCACCGTGATCTGAAACTGGTTTTGCAGCGCATCGATGGTGCGCGGCGGATTGGAGCCAAGCACGCTGCCCACATAGAGCGGGTGCGCGGGATCGAAGCCGAGACCATCCCATGCCACCGTCGCCGGAGCCGAGGCGCTGGAGGCCGCGCTGGTGGACAGCACACGGAGGGTGAGCACATACACGCCGGTGGGCACCGGCGAGGCCAGAGCTGTTGCGCCGTTCATGAAGGTGGTTCCGATTCCGTTGGTGAAGAAGCTGACGGCGCCGGGCGAGGCAGGAACCTGGGCCAGCAACGAGCCAGGCGGCAGGCCGGCGACATTCTGGGTCTTGGTGGCCACCAGTTGCAGCGTCACCTGGCGGTTGCCGGCGGCGCCGGGAAAGGCTGCGGCAATGGATACGTCGCTGTCCGACACGGTGCCCGCCGTGGCGATTCCTGAATGGGTGTCGTCAGTGGGAACAAATACCCGCGACACATAGAGCACCGAACCGCCGTTGTCGAAGAAGCCCTGGACACTCAGCGCCAGGTAATTGATGTTCTTGGGATCGGCGGGATTCGACTCGATGGAGAGGTTGTCGAAGCTGCCGTAGATGTTGGCAAAGTCGCCAAAGCTGGTGAGTACTGGGGGTGTTCCGCCGATGGGCCCGGTGAGAGCCGGACCTGCAAATGCAGCGGTGCTGGTGCCAACGCCTTCGATTGAAGGCGCGCGGAAACTGGTTTCCTCTACATAGACTCCAGGCGCGAGATAGCTGGGCACGTCTCCTCCTCCGTTGAGTTACACCGAGATCGAAAAGTTGAGCGGGATCGAGAGCCCGGCTCCGAGCTGGGCTGTGAGGGTATTCGTTTTAACTGAAGCGGCACCGAGGTTGGAAAGCAACTGATCCGGATTGGGCAAAAAGCCTGCCGGCTGCGTGAGAAAAGTCGAGTCGAAAAAGGCCTCTACAGAAACCGCGGTCGTGGCCTCCAGCACCGGCCCCGTGGGGGTTGTGCCGGCGCGGACGCCGAGTCCCGGCACGGCCAGCAGTGCTTCCCCCCGCGCGTCGGTCATTCCAACCGCCAGGATGGAATTGTCGCTGCTGCGGGTGACGCGCAGGATCGCATTTGCCAATCCCTGCGGCGGCGTGGTGGCGGCGCGCACCACAGAGGCGCGAACCACGGCCCAGTTGGCGCCCATGGCCGCTCCGGCGGATGCGAACAACGTAATGCCTTGCGGGTTGAAGACCGATGCGGGATCGGATGCGGCGGTCAGCGGCGCGGGCACCTCAATGGTCGCCAGGCGGGAAAGATACTTCCCCGACGGATCCTGGATGGACACGGTGAAGGATGCTGATGGCGGCCAATTCGCCGGCGGGAAAAATGAATTGGTGAGCGGGGTGAAGTTTGGACCGTTGAAGATGACCCAGATTCCGCTCCGGTTCTGGCGCAGCGTGAGCCCCGGGCTTTGCACCGTCATGGGTTCGCTCACCGTGCCGGCGGTGATGGAATCGATCAGGCGAAATGCCCCCAGAACGCGGCGATCCACGTTTTCGAATGTCCCGGGCAGCAAAGACGCAGTGCTCATTGCGCACTTCCGGCGACCGGGACTGATGTCTCCAGCGTGAATCGGGTAGCCACCACCGGCACATCGTCGGCAATGTCGCGATCGATACGCAGCACGCGGGCCAGATAGCCGGCGCTCAAGCGGTATTTCGGCCCCAGCGCATCCCAGATGCGCAGGATGTCTTCAAGCGAGAGATCAGCCGGCATCAACTGGACCTGCTCGGTTTTGCCCCACCCTGCAGTCGTGGACAGCATGGAGCTGTCGAGGATGGGCGTGGTCTGAATCTGCTGCATCGTCCAGGCCAGGATGGTCTGCTCGGCCTCCGCGCTGGTGCCCCAATAGGTGATGAGGTAGTGCAGATCCAGAAAGAGCGAGGGCTGGATGCCGGGCGCGTCCTGCACGCGTGTAGCGGAACGAAAGTATTCGTCGGTGCTGATGCGGTGCAGGAAGATGGACACCACCTGGTCGAGCGAGGAGCCTTCTTCGGCGGCGATTTCGCCGCTCGATACCAGGCGGAAGGTGCATGGAAAGCTGGCATTCAAGTCGGCGGGATAGGCATTCTGGAGAAAGGCCGCCAGGGAGTTGCCGACATCGAAGACCGCGCGGAAGTTAGCCATCGCTGCCTCTCTTGCTGTCGCTGGCGTCTCCGCCGGGAATCTGCGCATCGGAACCGGCCGGGGCAACGCCCGGCGCGCCTTCAGTCCCGGCGAGAAAACTGCGGATCGCGGCAACCGCGGCTATGTTCATCCCGTACATCTTCTTCGGCTCCTCGTTATCGCGCGCCATGGATCGCACGATCAGCCAGCCCTTTGCCACCAGCCGCTCCAACGCTTCGCGCAGCGCGGCGTATGGCACGTTTTCTTCCCCACGCAGCCACCAGAGAGCAATGCCTTCCACCGTATCCCTGGCTGCTGGACCGTCCATTACATACTGCAAGACGCGGCGCTGAAGATCCTTGCAATTGGAATCTTCTTCCAGAGACACAAGGCCTCCGCTGGGGCATTCGCGAGTGACTACTGCAATTGGCTGGCCGTTGACAAAGATCTTCGCAGCGCTTGATAAAAATGGACTTGGGGCAAGTCGTGAATTTGTGCCCTGCGGCGCTTTTGCCGCACCGGCAAATCGCAACGCGCTGCCCGGCAAGCGGAGCCGAATGATTCAAAGGGATATAGGCGCGAAGTCTCTTTTGCCGCAGGTGCGGCAAAGATGGCCGGTGGCGGAAAGCGCTGTGGAAAAAATTGCGGGCGCGGCTGCGCACACGCTTCCGCCCGTACCCACTGAACTTCGCGAGTTCGATTCGGGGGCATGGTTTCAGGCGATGGAAATGCGCAAAGACCGCGCAGGCTTTGCGGAGCGCGGAGTGAGGCGCGACGGTCGGTACTTCGTGGTTTGGTTTAAGCCGTGGTCCGCGAAGGCATGCCGGATGGATCCACGCTGTGCTTGCGGAGCAGCCGCTGGAAGCTGCGCCGCTCCTTGCCCGCGGCTTTTGCGGCGCGACTCACGTTGCCTTCGCAGCGGCGCAGCACTTCCGCAAGGTAGCTTTGCTCAAATTGATTCACTGCCCGGGCTTTGGCCGCCTTCAGGGTCTGATCCTCAGAGCCGGCCGCGCTCGGACTCTCATTCCCCGCCGGCGGCCTTGTGTCCGGAAGGTCGAGGTGCTCGGCTTCAAGCGCGGGCCCGGCGTGCAGCAACATGGCACGGTGAAGCACGCTCTGCAGTTCGCGCACATTGCCTGACCAGCGGCAGGCCGTCAGACGCGCCATTGCCGCGGGAACGATGCGTACCGGACCGCGCCCATAGCGGCTGCTGAACTCGCGCACAAAGTGCATTGCCAGCAGTGGTATGTCGTTCTCCCGCTCCCGCAGCGGAGGAATCACCAGGCGCAGGACATTCAAGCGATGATAAAGATCTTCGCGGAAATGCCGGTTCTGCGCGGCCTGCCACATGTCGCTGTTGGATGCGGCGAGGATGCGGACATTGGTTCGCAGCGAACGCGCCGAGCCCAGTGGACGATACTCGCTCTCCTGCAGCACCCGCAGCAACTTCACCTGGGCCAGCGAACTGAGCGCGTCCACCTCGTCGAGAAAAAGAGTTCCGCCTTCGGCAAAAGCAAGCAGGCCGCTCTCCTGCGAGCGAGCATCGGTATAGGCGCCCTTTGCGTGGCCGAAGAGTTCGTTCTCGAAGAGATGGTCCGCGATGGCGCCGCAGTTGACCGGGACAAAAGGATTTTGGCGGCGCGAACTAAGGTAGTGGACCGCGCGCGCGAAGAGTTCTTTTCCCGTACCCGTCTCTCCCAACAACAGGCACGGCGCATCGGAGCTTGCAATCAGCGGCACTTGCTTGGCGGCCTCGCGCAATTGGGACGACTGCCCGACCACGCCTGGAATGGCGTCAGCAAATGTCGATTGGAGAAACGATGGTGGCCCGGATTTCATCGTACGGCCTCCAGGGGGAAGGTCTTGAGCGACCGATGCAGGTAGCCACCCATCATAGTGTCATTCCCGGCCGGATCGTTACAAAATTCTTATTTTCCAGGCGCCCGGCATCCATATTCCTGGCTGGACAACGGCCGGCTGGCCTCATGTCCAATAATGTTGGTTGCGGTTGAACCGCTGCGACTCCACGCGTGCCCCCATGTCAGCGGAGCCACGCATCGCGGCTCGTAAACCATCCTGTTGCATGAAGGAGAGATTGCCCATGCATTTTGTTCGCGTCATTTGCGCCGCCCTTGTCCTGAGCGCAGCGCCACCGCTTTTCGGCCAGACCCCGCGGGCGCTTGTACTGAGCGGGGACTATCCACTGACCCACGATCCCTCCATCGCGAAAGACGGCAACACATACTATGTATTCGCCACCGGCTTTGCTCCCGGCGGCGGTCAGTTTGCCATTCGCTGCTCCAGCAACCTGACGAGCTGGAAACCGTGTGGGCACGTCTTCGATGAAATTCCCGCATGGATTCGCGAGGTCAGCCCGCGCACCAGGGAGTTATGGGCGCCCGATATCTCCTACTTCAACGGCGCCTATCATCTCTACTACGCGTATTCCGCGTTCGGCGTGAACACCTCCGGCATTGCGCTGGCAACCAATGCTACGCTCGACCCGGCCGACCCGCGCTATCGCTGGAAGGATGAAGGCCTGGTGCTGAAGTCAACCGCGGCCGACAACTTCAACGCCATCGATCCCAATATCGTTTTGGACAAAAGCGGCCGGCCGTGGCTGAGCTTCGGCAGCTTCTGGGGCGGCATCAAGATGCGGCGCATCGATCCGCAAAGCGGCAAACCCGACGCATCCGACTCCACGCTGTATTCATTGGCCGCGCGCTCCAGGCCCGCGGATGCGGTGCCCGCAAAGCCCGGTCTGCCGCCGGATTGGGAAGCGATTGAAGCGCCCTTTGTCGTCCGTCATGGCGGCTACTACTATCTGTTTGTCTCGTTCGACCTGTGCTGCCGCGGCACACGCAGCACCTACCGCACCATGGTGGGCCGCTCGCGTAGCGTAACCGGCCCCTACGCGGACGCGGCCGGCAAACCGATGCTGCAGGGCGGCGGCACGCAATTGCTCGCCGGCAACAGCCGCTGGGTGGGACCCGGAGGCGAATCGGTGCTGCAAAGGCCTCAGGGCGACATCATCGTCTTTCACGCCTATGACGCGATTACCGGCAAGCCGGCGCTGCAGATCTCCTCACTCGTCTGGAAGCATGGTTGGCCGCACGCCATGCTGGGAACCAGTGGAGAGTCGAAATAGACTCACCCAGGGTCGCGTTCCGGAAAGATCAGGTAGTGGCTCAGTTTGAAGGGTACGGGCTTTACATGCTGCGAAAAAAACTCTGCATGGAAAGCACGAAGTGTCAGGGCACGACTTCAGTCGTGCCGATAACGGCTTCCCAATCAATCTCCGGCTTCAGCCGCTGGGGAATTTTCCCATCTCAAATCGACTTACTTGAGTATTTCCGCAGCCTGTTCAGCCCGTACAGAATTTGCCTCAAAGCAATGCGGGCTTTAGCCCCGTGGCAATGTCTCTTTCAAACTGAGCACCTACTGAATTTCAATGCATCTTGCATTTATAAGATGACGAGTGTAATCTTTAGTAGATGCGCTACCCTGTCGAGCAAAAAGCGGAAACACACGATCGGATCATCGAAGCCGCCGCGCGATCGTTTCGTGAACATGGCTCCGAGGGGCAAGGCGTTGCCGGCTTGATGAAAGAAGCGGGCCTGACGCACGGCGGCTTTTACCGCCACTTCACAGGCAAGGACGACCTCTATGTAGACGCGATCGCGAGAGGCTTCCAGCAAACTGCGGACAAAATGATCATGGCGGCAGCAAGGGCTCCCCACGGCGAACAACTGCGCACGATCATCGAGCGTTATCTCAGCATGGAACATCTGGAAGATCCGGGAGGCGGGTGTGTTCTTTCCACGCTGGCTGCCGAAATAGCCAGGCAACGGCCGGCGGTGCGGGCCAGGATCAACGCCGTCATGAAGTCTTACAGAGAGCGTCTGCTGCCTTTTCTTCCCGGCAGGGACGATGCTGAAAAGAGGTGCCGGTTCATGGTGTTGTTTCCGTCCATGGCCGGAGTTCTCATGACCGCTCGCGCCATGACAGACCCGGCTGCGCGCAAAGAGATTCTTTCCGCAGCCAGACGATTCTACATAAGCGCGTTCGCTCAGCAGAGCAGCAGGTAATATTTTTTGCATTGTTAGATGATGATGATCATCTATTCAAGCACGGCAAGGAAACAGACTGTTCCTGGAGCATTCACTGGAGATGCAGCCCGTCGATGCGGATCGGCAAATGGCATCGGCTTCTGCAGATCGATTCGTATTGAAAACATGAATAGCGGATGGCACAGGCGTCCGGCGATGAAAAGGAGATCGGGCATGCTGGCGAATCACATTTTTATAATCGACATGGCGCTGGCCTATCTGGCCTGGGGCCTCTGCTTGGCGGTTTATATCTGGCCGCGGCTCAGGGCGATGGATGGCGTTAAGGCGCACCGCGCCATGGCCACTTTTAACAGTTTCCGCTTCTTCGGTTTGGTCTTTCTGCTGCCGGGATTTGTGGGGCCAAACCTGCCGGCAGGCTTTGCTGTCCCGGCAGCATACGCGGACCTGGCCACAGCTCTGCTGGCAATCCTTGCGCTGCTGACGGTGCGGGTGCGTTTTCTGTTTTGGCCGCTGGTCTGGACATTCAACCTGGTCGGCATCGCCGATCTCGTTCTGGATACGGTGCATGCCGTGAGCATGAACGTACCCTCGATTGCCGGGCAACTCGGGGCCAGTTACGCGATCGTCATTCTCTACGTGCCGGCGCTTTTCCTCATGCATCTTTTCGCCCTCTGGCTGCTGCTGTTGCGGCCTGCGGCTAGACCGGTTCGGCCGGCAGCCGCGCCAATGTCAGTTGCCGTGGCGGAATAGCCGGAAACAGAATCCTGCCAGGAAGATGTTTTGTGCGGCGCTTTTTTGTGCCGGCATTTCAGGCGGTGAGGCGGTCGGGCGAAATGGGCGCCAACTGCCAGACAGACAACTGCTCGATAGTGGTTGTCCTGCCGGTCCATTGCAGGCGCAGGTTTTGCGCCGCGGAACCGGCCGGATAAAAGCGCTTTGTCCAGGCGAGCTGATCCCGGATGAAGATCTCGAGCACCGAGCCGTCGACGTAGATGCGAAGCTCGAAGTCGCTGTCTTCGCCGCTGTTCAGGCTGTCGAGTGGCGGCAGCGGGTGGCCATCGATCGAGAGGTGGCCGACCGGCGTCGAATTGCCTGCACTTGAATTGTTTAGCGTCGAATTGTCCGGACTCGAATTGCGGTTAGCCGCATCTTCGTGGTCCCACTCCAGCATGAGCCACACTGCGGCGTCTTTATCGGAGCCGGAGAGAATGAGCCTGAAGGGCCCTGATGAGGCGCGCAGCCTGCACAGAATCTCGCCGCAGCAGTTTTCTACCTGCATGGCGGCGATCTGGCGGCGATTGCTCTCGTCGTCATGGGTGACGCTGAGTTTCTGCTCGCGGCGGCGCAGTTGTTTTACCGCCGGGGAGACGCTGAACCGCAGCCGGCCATCGTCTGCGACGGTCAACACGCGCGGCAGAGACATCAATCCCGCCCAGCCCGCGGCCTTGTACTCGGCAAGCGGCCTGGCCTCCTGAATCCATCCCCACAGAATGCGGTTGCCGTCTTTGTCGAGCTGCGTCTTGGCGGCGTAAAACGATCCATAGTCCGCCAGACCCGACTGCGCGGGATGAAAGATCATGGTCTCCGCATCGAGCCTGCCGCTTTGCCAATAGGTTTTTCCGGCCGTGGAAAAGATCAGCACGTGCCAGTCGCCTAGCGCGAAAAACTCAGGACACTCCCACACCTCCCAAGGGTCGAATGGATCGAAGCGGTCGGAAGGATCAGAACTGCCAGCTCCGGCCCGGCCGCGGCCGGAGAGGATGTGCATGTATTCCCAGCTATGGAGATTTTCGGATAGATTTCCAGGCAGATATTTGGAGCGGTAGAGCAGCACCGCGCCGCCCTGGTTGGCGATGCCGGAGGCGGCAACCAGATACCACCAGTCCCCCTGCCGCCAGGGCGAAGGGTCGCGGAAGCCATTGACGGCAAGCCCGGGCGGAGGCGCGGCGATCACCGGTGCTGCGGTCTTGATCCAGGTCTTCAGATCGGGATCGGCCGCCACGACGAGGCACTGGCTTTCGCGCAGAGGATGCGCGCTGTCTTTGCTGGTGGCCTCCCGGAGTGGGGCAGCGCACACACCGGTATAGAGAATAGCGACGCGGCCGTCGTCGACGGCCGCCGTTCCGGTGAAGCAGCCCTGCGCATCGGGTCCGCCGGGCGTGGGCGACAGGGCCACGGGAAGATGGCGCCAGTGCACCATGTCCGGACTGACGGCATGGCCCCAGTGCATGTCTCCCCAGTACGCGCCGTCAGGATTGTATTGGTAGAACATGTGGTAATTGCCGTTCCAGTAAATGGGCGCGTTGGGATCGTTCATCCAGTTGGCTGGCGGCAGCAGATGATATTGCGGCCGCCGCGGATCGGAGGCGAGCCGGCTGGGCGAGACCGCCTGCGGCAGCGCTTGCGCGGAGGCGCCGAGCCGCAGAGCCGGCGCGGCTGCGGCGCCGGAGAGCGAGGCGAGAAATCGGCGGCGGTCGATCTTCATGGTTCTTCTCGATTCATCTTGTCATGGAGATTCTTTCAGTCTCCCGCTTCACATGGCCCTGGTATCCATGGCGTGGCTTCGAGGCAGCAGCCCCGCATCGCAAATTGTACTGTTTGCCGACGGCGTGTGCGGCCAAAACCGCGGCGGATGCCGTGCGCCGCTTCTCTTGGTTAGAATGGTGCATAGCTCAGGAGCCATTCCGATGCGAGGCACGCCGCGCGTTCCAGCCTGCATCACCTTACTGCTTGAAAGACGATGAACTCATTCTCGTAACCGGCGCCACCGGCTTTCTGGGCGTGCAGCTTGTGCGCGAGCTGCTGGCTCGCCAGCCGCAGGCCACGCTGGCGCTGCTCATTCGCAACCGGCCGGATCAGACCGGGCAGCAGCGCGCCGACGCATTTGTTCCCGTCGAGCAACGGGCGCGGGTGCAGGTCTATTCCGGTGACGTGAGCCAGCCGAACTGCGGACTCTCGGCAGCGGACTATGCGCGGCTGGCCGGCGAGACCACGCGCGTGATCCACTCGGCGGCCACGGTGCGCTTTGACCACACGCTGGCAGAGGCGCGGCTGGTCAACGTGGAAGGCACGCGCCGCATTCTCGACTTTGCGGCCGCATCGCCGCGGCTGCGCAGCTTTGCCTACGTGGGAACCGCCTATGTGGCCGGTGAGCGAACCGGCCTGGTGCGCGAAGACGAGCTGGATGTGGGCCAGGGCTACCGCAATACTTACGAGCGGACCAAGGCGGAAGCAGAAGCGCTGGTGCGATCGCGCCTGAAGACGCTGCCCGGCGTGATTCTGCGCCCCAGCATTATTGTGGGCGACTCGCGCACCGGGGTGACATCGAGCTTCAAAATGATGTACTGGCCGCTCAAGATCTATGCGCGGCGGCTGTGGCGCACGGTGCCCGGCTATCCTGACGCGGTGCTGGACATTGTGCCGGTGGACTTTGTGGCCGCGGCCGTGGCGCGGCTGCTGATGGACGAGACAGCCTTCGGCAGCGCCGTACACCTTTGCGCCGGCCCGCGCGGCAGCGCCACCATTGAGCAGGTTGCGCGCCGCGCGGCCGAGTATTTTCACGCGCCGGAGCCGCGCTATGTCGATCCGCGGTTTTTCTTTGCGCTGGTGCGGCCGGCTCTGTTTCTGGCGTTGTGGGGCCCCAAGCGCCGGGTACTGGTTTCGGGCCGAGCCTATCGCGATTACTTCTCCATGAAGATGCAGTTCGATACTTCCAATGCCGAGCGGCTGCTGGGGCCGGCCGGCATCGATCCGCCTCCGGTGATGGAGTATCTCGACCGGCTGTTCCGCTATTGCGTGGAGAGCGACTGGGGTCGCAAGGCGGTTGCGGCGCAGTAGACCTGTATGCAGGATACCGAAACCGCGCATCTATTCCGCATGCGGTTCAGTCGTGGCGCAGGGCTTCAACCGGCGAGAGCTTTGCTCCGCGCCAGGCGGGCAGCGCGCCCGCGGCAAGGCCGGCCAGGATGGCGATGCCCAGCGCTTCAGCCAGTAGCGGCAGCGGAACGCTGGCTGAAACAATGGTTGCCGTCTGCGGCAGGTGCGCCAGCACACGCAGCGCACCGTAGCCAAGCGCAATGCCCAGCAAGCCTCCGCCCAGCCCCAGCGCAGCCGCCTCCAGTTGAATGAGCGACAGCACCTGCCAGCGCTTCCATCCCAGGGCGCGCAGGACGCCGATTTCGCGGGTGCGCTCGAAGACCGACATGGCCATGGTGTTGGCGATGCCGAGAATGCCGATGAGGAGCGCGATGAGCGATGTGCCCCAGGTGGAGGCGCGCGCCATCTGCACAAATTGGTTGTTGGTGGCGCGCTCGGCGGCGGGCACGGCGTGCAGCCCCGGAAGCGCGGCGTCGATCTGCGCCTGCGCGCGCTTTACGAACTCGTCCTGCGAGACGCCTTTGGGCGCGGGCTTCAGCCGCACATGAAAGGTGGAGACTTTGCCCTGCAGGCTGCTGAGCTTCTGGATCTGGTCGAGCGGCAGGATGACGGCGTCGGCTTCGAGCGCGGAGTCGGCGTGATAGATGCCGCACACGGTGAAGGTGGAACCCTCGATTTCGAGCGTGTCGCCGGGCTTTTTCTTCATATCCTGCGCCAGCAGATCGCCCATCATCACATCGGGCTGGCCATCGCGGAAGCGCCGGCCGGAGAGAATCTGGAGCGAATCGAACTCGTAGGAGTCGGCCTTCCAGCCGTAGGCCAGCGCGTTGATGGTGGGCGTCAGGTCCATGAGGTTGTAGATGACGGGCGCGGCCTGGGCCACGGTGGGCAGCGCCAGCAGTTTGGTCAGGTCGGACTCGTCCATGGAGGTGCTGAGAAAGGTCTGCTGAATGACGGCGATATCGGTGCCGCTACTCGAGTAAATGCGCAGCCACGATTGCTCGAAGGATCGCGAAAAGCCCACCAGGCCGACGAACGCGCCGATCGCCATGCCGATGCCGCCCAGGGTCAGCAGGGTCCTGAGCCGCCGGCGTTGAAGATTTTTCCAGACAAATCCAGTGAACGTTAATGAGGATGTCATGCAGTCTTATGAGATGCGTGGCGGCCGCGTAGTGGGCCCGCTCATTCCGTCCACACAGTCCGTCAAGCATAGGCGGTAAGCGCGGAGTTCCGCAATGCCGGTCTCGCAATGTCTGTTTCATGGCGCGGCCGATTCGGCATTTGTAGGGGTATTGCAGGCTTTTGCAGGGTGAGGTGCAGGCGAGTCCAAGGGAAGCGGATTTTTAAGTAATTGATGATAAAGCATTTATTTCGATTCCGTTGCCGGTAAATGGCTAAAAAACGTTCGAATCGCAGGGGGGGGTGCGCGCCGGGGTACGGACCGGGCACATAGCTGACATATTGAACCGGGGACATAGCTGACACTGCACGAGGTCTTGGGCGTTTGGGTAGAACGTCTTTATGGCCTGGATAAGGGAATTTTGTGCAAGGAAAAAAGCGGGCCGGAATGGGTTGGTGCTTTTGCGTGTCTCCACGGAGACCTTGCACCCGGCAACGGTTGAGCTTCGTGGTCTCCCACCCTTCACTAGAAAAAAGTGAAGGATGAGGCCCACCCACATCTTCTGTTGTCAGGCCAAGGATGGGCCACCCGGCTAGCATTGCGCGGTAGGCAGGTGTTTTATTGACTTGGCGATGACTGCAAACGTTGTTTGCAAGAGCCAGGACAGAGCACCTGCCGCGTTAACGGGTGACACTGAGGAGGTTTTGCCGTCTGTTAAAGGGAAAGAATGGGCAGAAACCATGACAGGGCGAGAATGCATCGAAGTAACCTGTAACGAATGATTTGCGTTCAACACGATTTGACAAGGGGAGCCAACGTATAATCTGATTGCAGCGACCTGCCACGATGCCCAACGACGATCTGCATTTTGAAAAGGCTCCCATAGTTGAGGCGATCATCGCTATCGATGTCGCGCCCTCCTTGGATGACGACGTGATGGCCAAACTTGAGGCGGCGTTAACAGAAGTTCAAGCTGACTATCCTGAGTCAGAGCCGCTAAAGCATTTTCGAGTTCAGTTTGACGTAGGTGTTGATCCCCAACAGCCAGCGACGACGCTAGACGTATTGCACGGGCGCAAGTATGTGAGCGCCGACAAGACGCAAGTTGTCGCGTTCAATCGTTCTGGCTTTAGCTTCAGCCGCCTGCCGCCTTATCAGCGTTGGCAGAGTTTTCGAGATGAGGCAAAACGCCTCTGGACGATCTTCAGGTCTGCGACTGGAGAGACGCTAATTACTCGCTTTGGCCTGCGATACATAAACCGCGTTCATATACCGTTCAATAGGTCTATGGGAGACTTTCTGACGTTGTATCCTGAGGTTCCCCCTAACGCGGATGGGTCATTGCGCCGTGTAGGCTCTTCTTATATGCGTGTAGATGGCGTTGTTAATGAGATACGGGACGGACGGTTGATTATCCAGCAGGCTATGCTTCCTCCAGAACGAGAGGGATTTGCAACATTGTCGCTCGACTTCGATATCAGCGTTGCGGCTCTTTCAGGCATGAGAGAAGACTTTGTGTGGGAGATGTTGGAAAGAGCGCGAAATGTTAAGAATCAACTTTTCGTAGCTTCATTGAAACCAGATTTCTTGGAGACGTTTCGATAATGGCCACATTAGCATATTCGCATCCTAGCCTAAGCAGGCCGCAGACCGTTCTTCCTGAACAGGAGCGCGACCCTCGTGCGTCAGAACCTTCCGATGTTGCAAGTTATCTTTCGAGGCTCCGTGCTTACATGCAATACAGCATTCAAGAACTGCTTTGCAGTCAAGCCAAGGCTCTGGATGTTGACTTCGCGCCTCTTGAAAAGCAGCTAGAAGGACTAAACACTTTACAAGTAGGATGGGATGGGTACGATGCGCCTACACCCTCATCTCAGGCAATTCACGACGCCCAAGACGTGCTGCGCGGAATGCACAAAAAATTGATTAGGCCACAGTGGATAAGTGCGGCGGCTGATGGAGGCGTTGCGTTTTCATTCGCGGCTCCCGATAAGCGTAGAGCGCAGATTGAGGTTTTAAACAATGGTGAGAAATTCGTGCATCTCTACGATCTCGATGGCAACTCTCATACAGAAGAATGGCAGGGCGATTTGAAAGATCAGTCGTTCAATATATTATTGGAGCCAATCATTCACTACTTGCAGGGATAGTTGAAGCAATGGGACCTCAGAGGCGTGGAGAACGGGAACCTGATCAGGTATTCGACGCGGATGAGAAGCTCTACCGCAGGGTTCCGCAGAGTTGCCTAAGTCCACAAGGCGAAGTTGTAGCGAGCTATATCCGCTGCTCTTTTGAGCGCGAAGCGAAGAAATCCCCTTCGGTAATCCGCTCAAAATATGGTTCGGCAACAGATGTGCTGCATCGAGATTGCGCTGATGACAAAGATGTGTCGGATAACTTAGTGTTCTATCTCGTTGTAGGCAAACTACCCGGACAAGTGGAGTCAGGGGTCAAAGAACTATACGATTTTTATCCGTTGCATGATCCACTAGATACTTGTTTTGCGCATACAGTTATCGCATGTCGAAAACATGGCGGTCCAGAAGATGCTTATGACAAGCCATCACGGCATGTTTGCAATGCATTAAAGGCACAGTTTGTTGCGGCCTTTGAAAGGAATAGAGTTCAGATACCACTAACAGATTGTTAGCAAAGATAATTCAGGAAACTGTACCAGCCATTGCTATTAATCACGATCACTTCATTGTTATATCCCGTGCTATTGGCACATTCCTTAACCGCCTTAGCGACAATCGAATTATCGTCGATTCGATCTGTTGAATAGTAGAAGCCGGTTGGCAACTTCAAATTCCGTCCATCGTTGGCACTAACGCAGTTAGTGAAACCGTGCTTTGCTAAAGCATTGTGAAGCACCGCGTAGTCCTCGGGCCATCTGGCACCGTGCAACTCCACACGCGCAAAATAGTTTGCCATAGCTGTGCTGATTACCTCTGGTCTTTCGTTGTTGCATTTCCGCAACTGTGCAATACCCTGCGGTGTAGCACCGACGACCGTATTGACAATACTCTTGAATCAGTCAATCCAGTATCTAATAGAGCGATTGTATGGCAGCTAAGAGGCCATTTCAATGGGTTGAGGGTGTGGGAAACAAGCTTCAAATGTTGAAGAACGGGTTGTTCATTCGACTCCCTTTCGTAAACCCACAGTGTAGGGGCTATCAGCTACCTGCCTCTGCCCGAATCACGCCGGGTCGTTCCCGTGCCCTGTGGCGCTTTCTTTGCCGGGTGCCACATCCTTTCCGCGTTCTTTGCGGGAAGGGTGGGAGAGCACGAACTTCGGACACCCGGGCTTCGGTAGTCTTCAACGGGAGTCGAAGGTGCGGTGGAGATGGAGCCGTTCAGGGCTTTGCGGAGACGAGGACAGGGACAAGAACCATTTGCCGGCTGGTTTTGAGTCGTGCATACCCACCCTTCGCCAAGTGCGCGAAGGGTGAGGCACCCAGCTTCGGTTGAGCTTCGTGGTCTCCCACCCTTCACTAGAAGAAAATGAAGGATGGGCTACCCAAACATGCTTTAACTGAACAGCGCGTCATCCCAGGATTGCGCTTCGTTCCACATGGGCGTGGGCTCGAAGTAACCGGTGCCGGGCTTGACGTGTTTCTTCAGCTCGTCGTCGTTGAGGGCCACGCCAAGGCCGGGCGTATCCGGCACCGTGATGTAGCCCTGGTTGATGATGGGCTTTTCGATGCCGGTTACCAGGTCTTGCCACCAGGGCACGTCGAGCGAATGATTTTCAAGGGCGAGGAAGTTGCGCGTGGCCGCGGCGCAGTGCACGCTGGCCATGCAGCTTACCGGAGTGCCTGCGAAGTGCATGGCCATGGGCAGGCCGTACTTGAAGGCCATGTTGCCGATGCGGTGGGTTTGCAGGATGCCGCCGGAGGTGGCCAGGTCGGGATGGATCTTGTCGACCGCGTGCTCGCTGCAGAGTTTTTCGAAGTCCTCGATGCGGTAGATGTCTTCGCCGGTGATGGTGGGCGTGGGGCTTTCCTGGGTGATCTCCTTGAGCATATCGGTGTAGAACCAGGGAATGACGTCTTCGATCCACTCGAGATTGTACTTTTCATAAGCCTTGCCCAGGCGGATGACGGACTTTACGCCGATGTGTCCGAGGTGGTCCATCGAGAGCGGCATGTCGTAGCCGATGTTGTCGCGCACCGCGGACACGTATTCGCACAGGCGATCAATGCCCTTGTCAGTGACCTCGGTGGCGATGAAGGGACTGGGCTGGCTGCGCTGTTCCCAGTTGCTCAGGCCGGATGGCTGCATGACCATGCCGGGCATTCCTTCGAGCACGTTGATGCCGAGGTCCATCTTCATCCAGGTCATGCCCATGGCCTTGCGCTCTTTGGCGCGGCGGCCGTATTCGGCCGGGTCCATGGATTCGGTGGTGTCGGCGTAGATGCGGATCTTGTCGCGCCATTTGCCGCCGAGCATCTGGTAGACAGGAATGTTGTAGACCTTGCCGGCGATGTCCCACAGCGCCATTTCGACGGCGCACACGCCGCCGGCCTGGCGCGCGTTACCGCCGAACTGCTGGATCTTCTGGAACAGGTAGTCGATGCGCAGCGGATTTTCGCCGAGCAGACGGCTCTTGAGCACCATGGCATACTGCGGGCCGGCGATGTCGCGCACCTCGCCGAGGCCATAGACACCCTGGTTGGTATCGATGCGGATGATGGGGCAGGGGCTTGGCCCGGGCTTGACGATCACGGCGTAGCGCATGTCGGTGATCTTGAGCGTGGATGGGCTTGAGTTGAGATTCGCGTTCTTGATCGGCGACTCACCTTCGGCGGCCGCTGTGCCGGTGAGCGCGCTGCCGGCGGCGATGGCCAGCGACGACTTGAGCATGCTGCGGCGGTTGATGCGCGGTCCGTTCCCTGCATTCATTTTTTGGTGTCCTCGATAGCCCGGTTGGTGGTTGCCGCACCATCTTACTCCAGCGCGCCGGGTGCTCCGAAAGCGACTTTCTGGACGGTCGGGACCAATTTGTGGAAGAATCCGTAGCCGCGGCGGTTGCATGGCCGCGCACGGGACCCTATCGAGAGCGGAGCATCTGAAATGGATTTGAAATTTTCACGCAGAAATTTTTTGAAGAGCGCCAGCGCGGTTTCGCTTGCGCCCGCACTGATGCCTGTGGCCGTCGCGGCGCAGGAGAAGAAGCCGTGGTGGCTGGGCAATGGCATGCCGCAGGAAAGCGCGGGCACGCCAAAGATTGCCTGCGCCATTTCGCTGGCCGACGGCGTGACCGATGAAGCCATTCGCGGCGTGGTGCAGTTGGGCGTGTATCACGTGCTTTCGGGTGGGCCGCAGATGCCATGGACGGTTGCCGAGCTGCAGCCGATGGTGGACAAGCTCAAGGCCGGCGGCGTGACGCTGGGCAACCTGATGATTGGCGGGTTCACCAACACGCTCTATGGAAGGCCGGGACGCGATGAGGAGATCGACAAGGTGCGGCAGTCGATTGAGGCGGCGGGCAAGGCGGGCGTGCCGGTGGTCGAGTACAACTTTTACGCGCATCGCGCCATGGAGGGCTACTACGAGGAGACGGGGCGCGGCGGCGCGGGGCTGACCGGTGTGGACTACGACCGCGCCAAGGGATTGCCGCCGCTGCCGGAAGAGGGCGCGCATACGCTCGATGAGATGTGGGCCAACATCACGTATTTTCTGAAAGCCGTGGTTCCGACGGCAGAAAAGGCGAATGTGCGGCTGGCGCTGCATCCCAACGATCCGCCGTTTCCGCTCAGCCGCGGGTCGCAGCAGATTATGGCGACGCTGGCGGGATGGAAGCACCTGATCGGGATTGTGGACAGCCCATCGAATGGAATTACGTTCGACTGCGGAGTGACGCGCGAGATGGGCGAGGACCCGGTGGCGGTGTGCCGCTACTTCGGCTCGCGCGACCGCATCAACCACGTGCATTACCGCAATCCGCATGTGATGACGCCGTATCTCAAATACGACGAGGGATTCATCGACGAGGGCGACGTGAATATGTTTGCCGTGATGCGCGAGCTGCTGCGGGTGAAGTATACGCGCGAGGTGTATCCGGAGCATCCGCGGGCGCTGGACTACGACCGTGTGCGCGGGCCGATCCATGGCTATCCCGGCGGAGGAGGTTACGGCGGCGATCTGTACGACATTGCGTATGCCAAGGCCATGCTGCAGGCGGCGCTGGTGGTGGAGCGGTCTTCGGCTGCTTCTTAGGGAACCTCGGGTGGTGGGGTTGGAGGCTTGCTTTCCCAGGTCTCAAAAGCGAGACCTGAGGCACCCCATTTTTGTGATGAATTTTGCTGCAAGATGCTTGGGCACACCCGCCCTCTGTACATGATCTCTTCTGAACCTCGAAGTCTCTCGCGGCCTCGAAAATAGACGGAAAACAGTTTGCCGAGCCGATGCATGGAGCATTGAACGTGCGCTTATTGGGTAGATTCATCTTATTCAGGACGGCCTATGGTTGCTTGATGAAATTTTCTCAAAAACTTCTTACGATTGCTTTCATTCTCTGCGCCGCATCTACATTCATTGGCTGTGCGGGGCCGACAGCAGTAGCTTCCGGACCTCCTCCAACGCAGGTCAAAATTACCACGCAGCCGACCAACCAGGCTGTGCCCATTGACCGCGCCGCGACCTTTGCCGTAGTTGCAACCGGGACAGCGCCCATCTCTTACCAATGGAGTAAGAACGGCGCAAACATTGCGGGTGCGACGAGCGCCTCCTACACAACATCGAACATCACATCTGGCGATAGCGGATCGACCTACCAGGTTACCGTGAGTAATGCGGCCAACTCTGTAACCAGCAGTACCGTTACCCTAACTGCCGGGCCACGTGCCCCGGCGATCGGCGATCTGCGCTACCTGTTGTGGGAGCAGGTGACAGTTCCCGGACTGGGCCAGCTCAATAGCGCCGGGGAGCCCACTGGCATCGGAACAGACATTGTCGACGGCATGTGGTCTTCTTATTCCAATGCAATGGGAACGCCACTGGAGGTCGGTAATAGCGAAAGTTGTTACACGGCTGTCGATTATGACTGCTCATGGCTCTATGAAGTCAATGAGCTTCCCTCGGGCATGACGACGTGGCTTGGCATGCTCTATACGAGCGGTGCTTACTCACAAGTTAGTGCAGACTTGCAGTCTGCCGTTGCCTCAAACCGGGTCATCCTGTCTCTTGATTTGGAGCCTGCTAACAAGGCGTATGCTTTTGCGTATGTGCAGACTTCGCAGGCGGGCGGCTTCGATTATCGTATGGAATCTGTGTCGCCATCGGATGTTGCGGCGACGGTGGCTGCGGATGGCGCAAACAGCAGAGTCGTGACGGCGGTTTCCATCGACAACACGACGGGACTGGTGGATATCATCTCCTATGGCTGGCAGGGGGACACTACGACCGCTTACGATACGCAGGCCATGCTTGTGCAGCCGCAAGACGCCGGTTCTGCAGCGAGCACGCTGGCCAAGAATGGTTATGCGATTAGCGCATTTGGTGGAAATGATACAAGCGGCTACGTGCTGATCGGCATGCGTGTTCATGGCGATTCCATGCCACGCGCAGTATCTGTTAATGTGGGACACAATTGGACGCCTCCGTCCAACCCGGATTCGGCATATTACACAACCGTGGTCTACCTCACTGAATCTGGCGGCGGCACGATCGTGACTGAGCAATAGTTGGCGAGTTCGGGTCAATGTCCTTTCGAGCCTCGATCCATGGTGCCTCTGTGTGCGTAATCGTCTCCAATTGTGCTGCGGTCAAGCTGCCAAATAAGCCCGCATTCTTGACCCGGCGCGGCTGCCTTGCGTATGCTGCCAGCGTTTACCCTCGCTCGACAGCTCGCATCACACCACATGCCAGGCCACAAGGCAGACCACAGGGAGACATACCATGAGCACAGCCCAAGCCACGGCCGAAGCCTCTGCCCAGGCGGCCGAGACAAGGCCGCTGCTGGTGCGCCGCGCCGCCGTGCTGGGAGCGGGCACCATGGGCTCGCGCATCGCCGCTCACCTGGCCAATGCCGGAATCCCCGTGCTGCTGCTGGACCTTCCCCAAAGCGAGAGCGCCGAGTGTCCTGCAAAAACTGCTCTGGGCGCGCTGGCCAAATCCAGGCCGGCCGCGTTCTTTGAGCCTTCCCTGGCCGCGCTGGTTACGCCGGGAGACTTCGACCGCGACCTGCCCGCGCTCTCCGCCTGCGACTGGGTTATCGAAGCGGTTGCCGAAAATCTCGACATCAAGACCGCCCTGCTGGCGCGCGTGCTCCCTCACCTGAGCCAGACGGCGATCCTCACCACCAACACCTCCGGGCTGCCCGTCGCCCGCATCGGGGTCGCGCTCGGCGGCCTGCGCGCGCGCTTCTTCGGAGCCCACTTCTTCAATCCGCCGCGCTACATGCGGCTGCTCGAAGTCATTCCCACCGCGCAGACCGATGCCGCGCTGCTGGCCTCCTTTGCAGCCTTTGCCGACCGCGTGCTGGGCAAGCAGGTGGTCTACGCGCATGACACGCTCAACTTCATCGCCAACCGCATCGGCGTCGCGGTCCTGTTCCACGCCGCCGGCCTCATGCTCGAACAGGGACTCACGATCGAAGAAGTGGACGCGCTCACCGGCCCGGCCCTGGGCTGGCCGCGCACCGGAACTTTCAGGCTCGCCGACTTGGTTGGCATCGACATCCTGGCCCACGTGGCGGCCAACTTTCCCCAGGGTGTTTCCGGCGGCCGGTTTTCTTCCGTTCTGGATGAGTTGCTCAAGCGCGGCTGGCTGGGCGATAAGACCGGGCAGGGCTTTTACAAGAAGACGCGCGGCGCCGACGGCAAGGATGAGCGCAGCGTGCTTGACCTCGACACCTTCGAGTACCGCCCATCGAAAAAGCCGGTGCTGCCGGCGCTCGACATGGCGAAGAATGCGGCCACGGTTGCCGAGCGGCTGCGGCTGCTGCTGGCCAACGATCCGGCCAGGGATAAAGCCGCCGCTTTTCTGTTGCCGTTTCTCGCTGCGCTATGGAACTTTGCCGCCGAGCGCATCGGCGAGGTAGCCGCCGATGCCGTTTCCATCGATCGCGCCATGCGCGCCGGGTTCAACTGGGAGCTGGGCCCGTTCGAGCTGTGGGATGCGGCAGGGGTGGAATCGTCCATCCGGCGGATGAAAGAGCTTGGTCTGCCGGTGAGCGCGCGCGCGGAGTTCTTGCTCGCGGCCGGCCAGTCGAGCTGGTACACCAACGACGGCCGCGCCTGTTTTCAGCCGGCAACCGGCCTGCCGGAACCGGTGCCAACCACGCCCGGCCACGCGCGGGTTGCCGATCTGCGCCGCGCGCACGGCGTAATTCGCACCAACCCCGGCGCGTCGCTGGTGGACATGGGCGACGGCATCGCCTGCATCGAGCTGCACTCGCTCAAAAACGCCATCGGCGGCGATGTGCTGCAGATGATCTCGTCGGCGCTCAACCCGTCGTCGGACGATGTGCGGAACTTTGCCGGCTTCGTCATCACCGGCGACCGCGACAACTTCTCCGTCGGCGCCAACCTCATGCAACTGCTCATGGTGGCGCAGGAAGGCGAGTTCGATGAGCTGGCGGCCATCATCCACAGCTTTCAGCAGATGACGGCGGCCATCAAGTTCTGCCCCCGGCCGGTGGTGGTGGCGCCCTTCGGGCTGGCGCTGGGCGGCGGGGCCGAAATCTGCCTGCACGCCGCGCGTCGACAGCCGCATGCGGAAACCTATATCGGCCTGGTCGAAGCGGGCGTGGGGCTCATTCCCGCCGGCGGTGGGACCAAAGAGATGCTGCTGCGCGCCGTCGACTCTGCCGCCGCGCTCGCGCCTACCGATCCTCGCGATCCGCCCTCGCGGTTTGCGCAGTCGGCCGAGCTGGCCACTGCGCTCCGGCGCACCCTTGAAACCATTGCCATGGCCAAAGTCTCCACCTCTGCCGCCCAGGCCCGCACGCTGGGCCTGTTCGCTCCCGCCGACCGCATCACCATGAATCGCGAACGGCTGCTCGTGGATGCAAAAGCCCAGGCGGCCGCGCTGGCCCAGGCCGGCTACACGCCGCCGCAGCCGCGCACCGCCATTGCCGCGCCGGGCGCATCCGCGCTGGCCATGATGGAAACCGGCATCTTTCTTACCGCCGAGGCCGGCTACGCCTCCGAGCACGACCAAAAAGTAGCACGCTGGATTGCGTATATTCTGGCTGGTGGGCGGGTTACGGCAGGCGCGCCGCTTACCGAGCAGTATCTGCTCGATCTGGAGCGCGAAGCATTTCTTTCCCTCTGCGGCGAGCGTAAAACCCAGGAACGGATCGCGTTTACTCTGAAGACCGGCAAGCCGCTGCGGAATTGACGTACGTATGTACGTATGAGATTCTGTTGCCAGGGGTGAATCGCATGTACCATGATCCAAAAGCCGTTCTGTCACCACGAGAGAGGGTCAAATCCGTTGATGTGGTCTTTGATAAGGGGCCTGTCGACCACAGTTGGTCAGTCGCACGTCTTGAATGGGATGGTTCGACTGTTGTGGGGATTCGCTGGAACGGAGACAGCAGAAGTACCAAGGGTCTGCCCCAAGCACGCGGGAATCCCACATGGTTTGTAATTCCAAAGGAACTTGAGGAAGCCGTCCTGAATGCCGCTCAAGAATGGAGCCGGGCCGTGCAAAATGACTTGGCGGAGGGCTATCGACAGATGGGCGCCGACAAGGAGCGCGAAGCGGAAGCCGAGGAGTGGACGGAAGGGTTGATCGGCGATGCCTATTGAACGAAGTGACGTTTACTGGGTTAACTTTGATCCCAGTTTAGGCGGGGAGATCCGCAAGACACGCCCGGCAATTATATTGTCGAACAACGCTGCCAACGCTGCGTTGAATCGTGTTCAGGTAGTGCCGGTCACTTCTAAGGCGGACCGGATTTATCCCGGTGAGGCGCTCATCAATCTTCAAGGAGAAAAACGCAAAGCGATGGCAGACCAGTTGACCACGGTCAGTAAGCAACGTCTCGGCTCTAAGCTAGGCACGATCGGATTGGCAGACATGGCGCGAGTCGAGGCAGCAGTGGCGGTTCAGCTCGCGCTGAATCTGAAGTAGGCAAGCATGCAAGACTGGCTGAAAGTCGTCTTGGCCGCAGCGTTCGCTTCAGCCTGCATGCCCATACGACTCATGGCCCAGCAATCCTTGCCGGTGCAGTTGAACACGTCGGGAATGGTCGAGATGAGCGGGCATGCTAAGCGATATCTTGTCCGGCATCTGCCGGTGAGCTCGTTTCCGGAGCTGCCATCTGCGGTGCGGAGTGAGTTGAATCGGCGAGGCTGCCTGATTCCTCAAACGTATGAGGCGCAAGGGCCGGAGAACGTGATCAGTGCAAGCCTTGAGCGGCGCGGTTCGGCCGACTGGGCGGTGCTGTGCTCTGCGCATGGAACCGCTTCGCTTCTGGTGTTTTTTGCAAATGCATCCGCTCCTTCCGTACTGGCTTCCGCACCGGAGACGGAGCGACTGCAAGCTGACGCAGCAACTGGTGTGCTGGGGTTTGACTGGGCCATCGGCGCCGCGACACCGGAGCAGGTGCATGAGGCACAGGCGGGCATGAAGCGCCGGCCGCCGCTGCTGGTTCACGATGCGCTGGCGGATTCGCTGGTCGATCAGAAAACGGTGTATCGCTACTATTCGGAGAATGCGTGGGTAGTGGTGGAGACGACGAATTGAGAAAGGCAGCAAGTTAGCGTGGGCCGCCAAACAGATAGTCATTTAATCGTTGTCAATGGTTGCGGCCATCTGGTCCGGCAAAGATAAGGTTTTGTAACAGGGCACGACTTCAGTCGTGCCGTAAAGAGCTGAAAATAGGTTGGGCTTTACAGGCTGCGGAAAAACTCCTCAAGGGAGTTACTTTTTTTTTACATGGGATTGGGTATAGATAAGAAGCATGCGTGGATCAGACGAGCAGCAGACGGCGATGTACAGTTATGTGACTTTGGC
>DATAVZ010000053.1:0-17576 GCA_036267475.1 Occallatibacter sp. | reverse complement strand
AACCTGTCCAGGAACCATCCTTCTCAGAACCGTTTTGAAAGGGCACGGCTTCAGCCGTGCCGTAAAGAGCTGAAAATAGGTTGGGCTTTAGCCCCTGAGGGACGATTTTTTGTCCACGTTCGACATCTCCTCAGAGTTCCTCGACAGGTTCTCAGGGAAATTAAGGGGCGTACATGGGGTCGAGCTGCCGGAAGTTCAGGTAGTCGCTCGATCGCCGCCCTTCCTCCTCGAAAAGCTCGTCCCCAAGTGCTGAAAATGCCATTGTTAATTTCCCAAAGTGGCAAAGCCGGACCGCGATCTGATGTACCACCGGATACTGAAGCCGCAAGCGGCAGAATGTTATGCGAAGGATGTTCACGGACGAAGTACGCGCGCATCGACGATTGAAGTTGTGCTCGGCGCACCGGCGATCGCCTGTATGCGGATGAGTGCTTCAAAGTAGACTGGTTGACTGCGAACTCCAATGATCCCGAGAGCATGCTGCAACTGCTTTCGCTTGTCGGCGTCGGCGAGAAAATCGCCTGTAGCTTCGGTCCCTTCCTGATGAAGACCCTGCAGAATGAGTACACTGCCGTGCCCGCCGGGTATCGGCAACAGCGAGATCGTGGCGTAGGTCTCGCCCGAGCCCCCAACAAAAGTCTGCGCACAGTAGCGCGACGGCTCGCCTGCCGCCGGACGCATATTCTGAAAACATGGCCGACCGGTTTTCATTGGGGTATCCAGTTCCTGAAAATTCAGCTTGCTTTGAAAATACAGGACCCAGGGGTTGGCGGTGGGACTGCCCACAAGGACGAAACTACCTTCTTGCAAATCGCGAGGATGCAAATTCCTGGCTGCGCGAGTTGTGAATTGGGCCCGGGAATCACCCGCTAGCCGCATAAGTGAAGCAACCACCACCACATCGGCATACGATGTCAGCAAGGAACCGGAAAGATAGAGGTCAAGGCTCCTTATTCGGCCCATGGATTGACCGCTTGCAGGTGTGTTCTCGTTCCGGTACGACGGGCTGAGATACTGATCCAGAGTTGCTGGTTGACTATTCAGCAACCGCTCGATGCCGTAATTGACATCCGCAACTACGATTTGGGCTGGCTGGTTTTGCTGACCTAAGAGTGCAGCCAACGGCCAGGGTGGGCGCGTTGGCGGCAAAGTAGCCGGCCTGTGGAACCATGCAGCCAAGGTGGTGATGAGAAACAGGATAGCCAATGACCAGGGCACGGTCTGACGCCAATAATGGATTTTCTGGGGCGCTACTGGCGCAAAATCGGGCCTTTCCGCTGTGCGAAAAAGAACTGCATACGCGCCTTTTGGGATCTCTACGATCTCCCGTTCATCACGGCCTTCTCCATCAAAATACTCGTGCAGTTTAAGCCGGAGCTGGCGGACATGTACTCGGACCGAGCTGTCCTCCACGATGCTGTAATTTTCGGGCTTGCCGAAGACATCGACACCGATTCGATGTTCGCCGAGGTCTTGCGCGGCTCCGCACAAGGTTTTCTCAGCCAAGTACCGCAATAGATCTTTAAGCCGTTCCGATTTCTGGAAAGGTCTGCTTGAGACGATTCTCTCGATCAGCTGCCGATGGCGATTGTTCACTTGCTCGTGTTCCGCGTCATTCATTGCTCGTCCCGCTTTAGCAGAGGTTGCTTCGACCTCGCCTTATCCGCGCCTTTTGCCCGCAGTTTGTACGCTCAACCTGAATGGTGCGGCGAACCGACGACCAGCTTATCACCGGGCGGTTTATGAGTAAACAGGCATGTGATTCACACGTGAATCGCACTGAATCTCAAAGATTTACAAAGTGAGTTCCTTGACCGTCATCAGGTCCGTTCCCTAGCCTCAGCACGCACTGAAAAAGCTGCCTCATTCCCGATTGAAACGCCAACGGCGGCAGGATATTTCGACGCACAGCGGCGGGGGAAGATGAACAACCACAAAACACGGGACCTCGACGACAAACCAGGCTTCCCGAAAAGGAGATATCTTGGTGAAAAACTTAGCCAGTTACCTGACACGCACGTTCCACGCATGGACTGTGCCAACTCTAGCCATCGCTTTGATTTTTGGTCTGGCGATGCTCTGTTCCACGGCTACCGCGCAAAGTGGCGCCGGTTCTATTCAGGGCACGGTGACTGATTCCTCAGGCGCCGTGATACCAAGCGCCGTTATCCATGTCGTCAACCAGGCCACCAATGTCGCGGCCGATACCAGATCGAACAATTCCGGCTTCTACCAGCTTCCGGAGTTGTTCACCGGAACTTACGTGTTGACGATCACCGCGCCGGGCATGGAAACATACGTACGGACGATCGATCTGCTGGTGGGCCAGAACTATGCGGCCGACGTGAAGCTGACGCCGGGCGCTGTAACGCAGCAGGTGCAGGTGACTGCGAACGCGGTACAGCTTGTCACCACCGATAACGGCGCGATCACGTCGACCCTGGAGAACGCCCGCCTCAACCAGTTGCCGATGAACGGCCGCAACCTGGTGACCCTGGTGGCCGAGACGTCGCTGGGAGTGGGAGGCTGCAAAGAGTCCAGCAATTGCCTCAACGGCGGGGAGGCCCCATCGATCGAGTACGAGGTCGACGGCGCGAGCCTGTCCAACCGCCAGTTCGGAGGCACCAACTCGGGACAGAAACAGTTGGTCGATCCGGACGCTCTGCAGGAGGTAAGCGTAGAGGACGTAGCGTCGGCGGTGCAGTATTCCCTGCCGGCGACAGTGGTTATGAGTACCAAAGCCGGGACCAACCAACTGCACGGCACGTTCTTTGAAACCGCCCGCAACAACGACTTCGGCATCGCCCGCACCCGCAACGAAAGTTCCAGCTACGCGCAGCCTGAATACATCCGCAACGAGTTCGGTCTTTCCGCCGGCGGTCCCATCGTGATCCCGCACGTCTATCACGGCAAGGACAAGAGCTTCTGGTTTTTCGCCTACGAGCGGTATTCGCTGGCGCAGAATGCCGTGCAGAACGAGTACGTGCCCACGGTAGCGATGCGCAATGGCGATTTCAGCGGGCTGCTCAGCAGCTCGAATGTTCTGCAGCAGCTCTACGATCCGAATACCACCACTGCCAACGCCGCGTGCGCCGAGCCCTCGGTGGACGGAACGGCCACGGCAAGCAATCCATACTGCCGCACGCCCTTTCCGGGGAATGCAAGCCTCGGGACGACCTCCAATTACATCAATCCGAGCCACGAGTCCCCCGCAGCCGCGGTTCTGAATGCGATCACCCCCCTGCCAACCAATAGCAATAACCCCCTGATAAAAACTAACCTGGTTTCCACGCTTGGGAGTATCACGATCGAGCCGCAGATGACCTTCCGCCTCGATCACGACTTCAGCGACAACAACAAGGTTTACCTGCGCTACACGCAAAACCTCAGCGACACCAATGTCAGTCCGCGCAACAACTCGAACGGCCCTGGCGGCGATGGGTTCTACACAGTGGCGGGCAAAAGCGCGAGCGGCGCCGCCATCCCCGCCGGAGCCAGCGGCATCACCAACAGTCCGTTCAACACGTTCGCCACGGCGCTTGGTTATACGCACGTCTTTTCACCCACGTTCTTTTCGGAGCTGGTGTTGAGCGACTCCTGGCTGTCTCAGCACAACCTTGCCGGCGGCGAACCATCACTCGATTACGAGTCAATGCTGGGACTGCCCAATAACTTTGGATCACCGGGCTTCCCGTTCATCGAAAACGTCTTCAACGAGATGGAGGGGACGCAGTGGCAGTACGGGGTAAGCTGGACCATTCCCCAGATTGACGAAAACCTGACCAAGATCGTGGGCAAGCACCAGTTGCAGTTCGGCGGCCGCTACCGGTATGAGCAATTCGGAGTGATACCCGACCAGTCATCAGACATAGCCGAATTCAACGGCGAGGGAACGGGGCTTTATGATCCGTCGACCTCCACATCCTACAACGGTTACTCGAACTCCGGGCAAACGAACGCCGACTTTTACATCGGCGCGGCTTATGACTATAGCAACAACCTGCAGCCGCCCGACGAGCATGTCCACGATATGGAGATCGACGGCTACATCGCGGACAACTACCGCGTACGGAACAACCTGACGCTCAACCTGGGTTTTCGCTGGGAGGCACATCCGGCGATCTACATGGGCAGAGGGCAAATGGCGGGCTTCGACCTCAAGAACCACGCCATTGTCACCACCGCTCCGACCTCGACGCTGATCGCGGAAGGCTTGACCACCCAGGCCGTCATTACCAACGACGAAAACAACGGCGCCAAGTTCGAGACTCCGTCTGAAGCCGGCCTGCCGCAGATGCTGGCCTACAACTACAACGCCAACATTTTGCCGCGAGTGGGATTCGCGTGGCAGCCCTTCGGGAAATGGGGAACCGTGATTCGCGGCGCGATCGGGCGCTATATCTATCCAGAGCCGATTCGCGAGAACCTGGTCAAGGTGAACAAGGTCAATCCCTTTCAGTTGGGATACTCAGTGAACTACGAGAGCACCCAATACGCACCGATCAACCACTACATGTTGCTGGCTCCGCAGAGCAGCTCGTCGAGCTTTAACTCCAGCACGACGAACTCGTCAATGGGGAACGGCACGCCGGTGATGGGCATGAACACCAGCGGCGTTATCGACAGCACATCCACGACGGCGATTGCGCCCGGCCTGACCAATCAGAGCCTTGCGCCCGACTACGCCCCCACAACCACGGACGAATTGGATTTCACGGTGGAACAACCGCTCAAGTGGAATTCCGCGGTGCGGGTTAGCTACGTATACAGCCGGGGCGGCAACCTGAACAACTACTTCTATTACAACGACCATCCGTCGCAGTATAGCTGGGAGATCCAGCAGGGCGCGGAAACGCCCGATTCCGGCTCGCTTGGGCCCACCAACTCCACCACCGGGGAAGGCCCGTACGATAATGTGGCCTACAGCGGCTCAAGCTTTCAGGTCGACAAGACCGGCTGGTCGAATTACAACGCGCTGCAGGCCATGTGGCAGAAACTTTACCACAATGGCTCGGCATGGCAGATCATGTATACATGGTCGAAATCGATGCGCACCGGCGGCGACTACGGCGGTGTTGCAGGCGACTATGTCGATCCCTACAGCGCCTACGTCAATACATATCAAGGCAACTGGGTGAATGCGGGGGCCGACACGGTGACGGTAGGGCCGGCCGACGCCGCTTCCGCCATGCCGGGCGTGCCCAATCTTCCTCCGCCCCCTCCCGCGGGCACGGCTCCCTGGGCTTACTACAAGGCGCTAAACCGGTGGGAGAACTATATGGAGGATCCCTACAGTCCGCCACAGCAAATTCGGTTCAACGGCATCTACGATTTTCCGGTCGGACGTGGAAAGCGGTTCCTGAGCGGAGCCAGCAAGCCACTGAACGAGTTGGTGGGCGGCTGGCAGCTCGCTGGTGCAGGAAGCATCGTGGGACAGGACTTCCAGATCACGAGCTCGAACTGGGGACCGGCCAACCCTCTGCATATCTACAAAAAAGGCGCACCGATCACGGATTGCCGGTCGGGCACCTGCTTGAAGAGCTACGAGTGGTGGAACGGATACATTCCTCCGACGGCCATCTCGGGCAATCTCTGTGCGGGATCGCTGACAAGCGTGGTCAGCGGCCTGCCCACCAAATGGCAGCCCTACCAGACACCTTTGGACACAAGTTGTAGCGCGCCCAGCGGCGGTAAAACCGTGACGGACAAGTACTACGACGACAACGACGTGGCCATGAGCGGCGTCACCGGGCTGGGAAAGGCTGGCGAGGCTCCCCAGGTGGATGGCACCGTCATTGGATACGGCATCATCCCCGCCAACAACGACAATGGGTCTTCGGGAGGCACGATCGACGTGACCAACCCCTTCGCCCACACGGTGCTGAACGGGCCGACGAACTGGGAAGCCGACCTTTCGCTGTTCAAGGTGTTTCCCATCACGGAGCGCATGCGTCTGCGCGTTAACTTAGACGCCTTCAACGTCTTCAACCACCAAGGCATTCCCAACCCCAGCGGCAGCGACGGCACGGTGTGTGTGACGCCGGGCGGCGTGGGCTGCTCGTCGTACAACAGCGGCCGACAACTGCAGTTCACGGGGCGGTTCACCTTCTAACAAAACATGGCGGGCAAGCGCCACAAGGTTCATGGCGAGGTCCAAACCGGGACCTCGCCATGGCAGCAAAAAACGGATAGCTAAGTCGACGTTGATGAGCCCAGCACAGGCTGTTTGCGACGATCCAGGAGATTGGTAGTTGAGCGATAACCATACAGCCAATCGGGCATGTTCTGCGTGCGTTCGACCGGAGAATGAGAGATTAAGGGAAACCATCTTTACTTTTAGAGTGCCAGTTGTCTTTCCCGATAGATTGAGCGGGTTACGCCGGCAAAGGATATCTTGCGCTTCTCTGCTGGCGCTTCTTTTTTGTCTTTTGGGAAGTGCCGGAGTGGGGACTGCGCATGCACAGCAATCCTATGCCGAGCTAAACCCAGCGAGGATGCATCAAATTGCCGGAATGTTGGGAGACCAACCATCAGGCTTTGGCCGCCCCTGCTCGGATCGGGCCGCGTGGGCGTCTCACGAGCCAGCCTTGCAAAGCTTCGTGTCGCAAGCGGAACAAGTGCTCAACACGCCACTTCCCGCGTTCGACGAGCAAGCCTACCTGCAATTCACTCGGACCGGCGACCGCCAGCCCATGGAGCGCAACCTGCATAGCCGCATGGACCAGCTCATTCCGCTGGTGATGGCCGAGTGCGCGGAATATCAAGGCAGGTTCCTGCCGCGCATTGCCAACGTGATGGACAGCCTGGCGGCCATGCCTTCATGGACGCTCTCAGCAACCGATCCGCAGTTGCTCAACCTTCATGGTGCGCGTTACTACGTGGACCTGAACGCGGCCGACATGGCCGACAATCTGGCCGAGGCGCTCTACCTGCTTGGAGACAGGATTCCGGCTGCAACCCGCCAGCATGTCATGGTTGAAATGCAAAGGCATGTATTTGACCCCATGAGGAAATCCTTTGAGCAGGGGGACAGTGCTGGCGACCACAACGGCAACTGGTGGCTCTATGCTGACATGAACTGGAATGCAGTTTGCATAAAGGGAGTGACTGGCGCGGCTCTCGCTGTTCTTCCTAACGTCGAAGACCGCGCACTCTTTGTTGCAGCGGCCGAGCATTATATTCAGCACTACATCGTTGGATTCAATCCCGATGGTTACGACACGGAAGGACTGGGCTATTGGAACTACGGTTTCTCTCATTTCATCGAGTTGCGCGAGAACCTGCTTCGTGCAACTAAGAGCAAGATAGATCTTTTGGCGAGCTCCAAAATGCGGAAGGTAGCATTGTTCGGCATTGAGTTTCCCATGATGCCGGACAACGCGGCGGCGTTTGGAGATGCGGGAGTGATGCCACGTGCAGATGCGCACCTGATCCAGATGATCGATCATATTTTTCAGATTGCCCCGGAGGCTGGAGAGCCGGATAGGCGGGACATTGGAGTGCAACACGTAGGACTGACTTCGCTCGCACTCGATCTGTTTCCCGTTTCCGGCGACGAGTTGCCTACGCCGCCGGAAGTGAGCCATCACGATCTCGAGACCTACTATGCGGATTCGGGCGTGCTGGTCTCGCGCAATGCGCCTGGTCAAGACCTTGCAATAACCATCAAAGCCGGTGGCAATACCAATCATAGCCACAACGACATTGGTTCCTTTGTCATCGGTCTTGACGGCGTGCAGCCGATTGGCGATCCCGGCGGCCCTCGCTTTTACACAAAGGAAACCTTCGGCCCGCACCGCCTCGATTCCAAGCTGCTAAATTCCTTCGGCCACCCAGTTCCCGAAATAGGCGGCCATCTGCAGCTCGATGCGACGAAGGTCAAGGTGAATGTGCTGTCGCATACTTTCAGACCGGAAAAAGACAGCATCACAATCGAGATGACGCCGGCCTATGATACGCCCGCGCTCAAGAGCCTGACCCGAACGATGGTTCACAGTCGAGCCGGGAAAGGGTCTATTGAAATCATAGACAAATTCGACCTCGCGCAGCCGACGGAAATCATCGAGTCGTTGCCGACGCACGGGTCCTGGAAGAAAGTTGATGACCACACGCTCCTGTTTTCTCAGAATGGTCAGCATCTCAAGGTGGAGATCGACGCTCCTGCGCCCATTTCCGTAAGTGAGACAAAGGTGAATGACTATGAAAATCCATTCACGCGGGTTGCCGTCCACATCCCAATGCAGGGCCTTGAATCGGTCACGCTGCATTTTGCGCCACTTGATTAGACAGCACAAAACTCCGCGCTATTTGGAATCGGAAGGGGAAAACTATGCCTCGCTCTCTCGCTCATCTTCGACTTGGCTTGTGTTCTGCCGTTGCTGTTTCCGGATCGTCTCTGATTGCGGCGTCCGGCACCATGGGCCGGATGCCGAGTTAGTAACACTGTTTGAGCCCTCAGTGAGCGATTCTTGCAAGGTACAGAACATAAATTCTGTACCGGTTGGCATGAGACAAACTGGCATGGTTGAACAGCCCGGGAAATCTGTGCCACTTACAGGGTTAAGGATCGGCTTGTTTGAATTTCAGCCCAGGCGAATGCAGTCGAAAGTAGCGGTCGAAAAATATCGAGGTGCATCATGTTGAGAAGAGATTTCTTGTCCGCTTCGCCTTTGGTGATGGGTCTGGCGACGGCGGGTGTGGGATCAGCGTCGCCGCTTAAAGCCGCAAAGAGCATCCTGGATTACGGCGCAAGGCCTGGCGGCAAGAAGCTGAATACCAAGGCAATTCAGCGCGCCATAGACGATGTGTTCACGGCCGGCGGAGGACTTGTCTATGCCCCGCCGGGCACATTCCTCATCGGCGGCATCGAACTCAAGAGCCGCGTCACGCTTTATCTTGAGGCAGGATGCGTCCTTCTTGGCAGTACGTCGATCGACGACTACGATTTCCATCCGGGCCCCCACCTGGGAGCGGCCGGCGACGCGAATGGCCATCATCTTATCTTCGCGCAGAACGCAGATGACGTGACCCTTTGCGGTCTCGGTACCATTGACGGCCAGGGTCAAGCCTATTGGGAGCCTAATCCAAACCACACTGAGGTGAAGCCCGAAGATGCCTGGAAGGATGGCGCCAGCCACTATTACCGGGTGAAGAATCATAACCGCCGCCCTTCACCGATGGTCGAATTTGCGCAGTGCCGCAATGTGCGCCTCAGCGGTGTCACGCTGAAGAACTCTGCAGGCTGGACGCTGCGCCCTGTGGCCTGCGAAACGGTCGTCATCGACGGCATTCGCATTCGCAACCCCTTGTTCGGCGTGAATTGCGACGGCCTGGACATTACGGCTTCGCGCAATGTGTTCGTATCCAATTGCGACATCATTACCGGCGACGACGCCATCTGCATCAAGAGCATGAATCCCTACGGCGACGTGTTGCCCACAAAAAACATTACTGTAACCAACTGCACTCTCACGACCTCATGCAATGGTTTCAAATTGGGCACTAGCTCCGAGGGAGCCTTCGAGAACATCGTCTTCAGCAACTCAGTAATCTACAGCAACGTGAGCCCGGTGAATGAGCGCGTCGAGGGCGGCATCAACGTGGAAGTGGTGGATGGCGGAAGCGCCGACGGTATCCTTGTCTCCAACATTCGCATGCAAAATGTGCGAGCGCCGATCTTTGTGCGGCTTGGCGAGCGGAAGAAGAAGGAAGGTACATTCCTGCGTAACGTCTTGATCGAGGGCGTGGATGCAGAAGGCGCAATCGTGGCCAGTTCCATCACTGGCGTTCCGGGCCTTCGTCCGTCCGATATCTCCGTGAGCAACTGCCGCATTCGCACCGTAGCGCAGGGCCACGCTGCGTGGGCACAACGCGAGATCCCGGAAGTGACTGCCAAATACCCTCAGGCGCAGATGATGGGGCGTCTGCCTGCGTATGGTTTCTATGTCCGCCACGCGGATCGCGTGCGCTTGCGCAACGTGGAATGCATCGCCGATGTGCCCGACGGGCGCCCCGCCATCGTCTGTGATGATGTGAACGATGCGATCTTCAGCGGGTTGGAGTTGTCCGCACCAGCCGGAGGAGCCCCCGTATTTGATCTAAGGGACACACAACGGGCATTTCTTACAGGAATGCGTTCGCCTGCGGGTACCCAGACCTTCGCGCAAATTAGTGGCGCAGCCTCCTCGGAGATAACCCTTCTCGGAAATTCTATAGAGCACGGTCAAAAGGCTGTGAGCTACTTCGGCGGCGCGACAGGGGACTCAACTGCGGCCCAGCGACAAGCCAATTTCCCACCCAGCCATCGCCCAGGGGATAAGTGAGGTAATTGACCGGCTTCTCTTTACCCGTGTCTGCACTCGCGGAGAGGGAGAAATGGCCCAGCACGGATGCCGCAAGGACGACCTGGCCGGTTTGGAGGCGCGCCGCTGACCTGGCGCGATTACGCCTGCAAGGAAGATCATCAGCTTGACTTCACATCGTGGTTTACGCACCCGAGCTTCGCCCGCGTCTGGGCTTACATGGAAATCGAAAGCGTGGCCGCGCACGACGTTACGGGGCAGCTGTTCTCGCAGGGGCACGCGGATGTCTGGCAGGGCGGAAAGCATATTCATCATAGCGATGCATTTGACCTTAAGAATCTCCAGCGCTCGAATTTCTCCATGCGAATCGAGACCGGCGTTAATCCGCTGATGCTGCGCTTCGAAATGGCGTCGGTCAACAATACGGAGTTCAGCCAAGCGCTGCGGCTCGATGGTTTGCCGGCGGACACCACTAAGATCCGCGTGCCGGTGCACACAGTAGATGTCGCCCGGCGGCAAGCGCTCGAAGAGGCGTTCCAGCAGGCTTACATGAACCACGACGTTTTTCACAGCGCCGATGAAATCCGCCTGCGGGTTCCGTCGCTGGCCACCAACGCTGGCGCGGTGCGGATCGCGTTGAACGACAACGGCAAAACGCTGCGCCGCGCGACCTGGGATACGGGCAAAAAGGCGGAGTCCATTTCCCTGGGCAACGCCGGTGGGCTGCCTGCCGGTTATCGCATTGGGATCACGCTGGAGGCAGGCGGAGATCAGCGCGCAATTCCGATAGAAATCGCGGAAGGCCCATTTGCGCTGACCCCGCGCGTCGGAACGACCTTAGACGCGCGCCGGCATGAACTGTTGAAATTCGTCATCCAGGTCGCGCGCAGGAAGAAACTCAATGTGACAGGCGGCGTGAACATGTGGGACAGCGGCCACCTGTGCGCCGAGATCGCAAAAATGGCGCTAGGCCGCTGGCATGAGATTTCCCCCGGAACATTGATCGCCTATGCCCAGGGCGTCGCCCGGCACCAGGACGGAGGTGAATTTCGCTTGATCGAACTGCTCGGCGCGCTGGACCGCTGGGGGAAGCATCCACGGTTTCCAGCCTCCGCTGCCGCCGCGATTGAAGAGGCCGCGCTCGGCTTCCGCTACTGGACGGACGAGCCAGGTCAATCCTCGGCATACTATAACTCCGAGAACCACGAGTTCGGCTATCACGTTAGTGAAATTTTCGCGGGCCAGCTCTGGCCCGACCGCGTTTTTACGAACAACAAGCAGGATGGCCGCTGGCATCGCCAGCACGGCGAGCAGCTTGCGCTCGAATGGCTGCATCAGCGCGGCAGTTACGGCTTTGACGAGTGGGATGCGGACGGCTACCTCGCGATGGACGCAGAGGTACTTGCGCACCTCGCCGAACTAGCCCAGACCCCGAGGCTCCAAAAACTTGCGCGCACGCTGCTCGATGCGCTGCATTTTTCGCTGGCGTTGAATTCCTTCTCCGGCTGTTTCGGCTCGACGCACGGGCGCACCAAGGTTGAATATGTGAAAAACGCCGGCAACGAAGAGACCGCAAGCCTGGCTTATCTTGGATGGGGACTCGCAGGCATCAACGAAAGTGCTGACCTTGCCGTGGCCGTGGTCTGCGCCGGCTACGAACCGCCCCCTGTCATTCAGGCCATCGCACTGGACCGGCCTGAAGCGATGTGGGACCGCGAGCGGCAGGGACTTGTGGTGCGCGAACGTACCGGGGAAGAGCATGGCATGGTGGATAAAGTCACCTTCAAGACACCCGACTACATGCTTTGTTCCGCACAAAGCTATAAGCCGGGACAACACGGCGCGCAGGAGCACATCTGGCAGGCAACGTTCGGACCGGCGGCGATGGTGTTTGGCAATCAGCCCGCATGTATTTCTGAAGACACCGACCGCCGTCCGAATTTCTGGGTGGGCAATCAAACTCTCCCGCGCGTGGTGCAGTGGAAAGACGCGCTCATCTCCATCGACCAAATGCGCGACAATGACTGGCTGGATTTCACGCACGCCTGGTTCCCGACCTTCGCTTTCGATGAATTTGTCATCAAAGACAACTGGGCTTTCGCCCGCAAAGGCAACGGCTACCTCGCCCTTACCGCTGCGCGCGATTTGTCGCTGATCACACACGGCGATAGCGCCCAGCGCGAAGTGCGCTCCACCGGCCGCCAGAATGTCTGGTTCTGTCAAATGGGCCGCGCGGCGCAGGATGGAGATTTTGCTATGTTCCAGCGCAGGGTGCTGGCGTTGCCGGTCAAGTTCGGTGATTTGTCCGTCAGTCTCACGACGCTGCGCGACGAGACCCTGGAATTCAGCTGGGACGGCCCATTGCGCGTCAACGGCAGGGAGACGCCCATTACTGGCTTCAAACATTTTGAAAATCCATACTGCACTGCCGACTGGCCCTCACAAGAAATGAACATCCACTTCGGAGGGCAGACGCTGACGCTGGACTTTTCATAACGAAACGGGGTCATTCACGATTGACACCTTCTTCTCGTTAATCTTCATCATCTGACGCCCGGAGCGCGGGTGTTCCTCCAGATACTCAAGGTCTCAGGTACGCCCTCGACAAATGATAATGGCACGCCAAAGGGTACAAACTCGAAGCATGGCTTCACCAAAAACCATAGAGCTGACGACGTTGTCGAAGGCATCTCACCTTCTAAACCGCTTGATTTCTTTAATTTGCTAGGGAAGAATTGGAGGCGCGGGCCGGGATCGAACCGGCGCATAAAGGTTTTGCAGACCTCTCCCTTACCACTTGGGTACCGCGCCTTGGCAGGGCTGCCTTACTTCAGGAACCGATCCAAACCACCGTAGCCAACCCAGCGAGCGCCGGAGGGCGGTTTGGAGCGGGAGACGAGATTTGAACTCGCGACCCTCGCCTTGGCAAGGCGATGCTCTACCACTGAGCTACTCCCGCTTATGCAGTTTCCGATCTTAAAAGTGCCGCCCACGGATGCCTGGCGATTCGCGAACCAAAATCAAGAAGCTCAAGAATCAGGCAGTTTCAGGGCTGAAACTCATGTTTTACACAGACCGGATACTGCGGTAATGCAACTTCGAGTATACCGGTAGGCCCGAAGGTGGTCAAACCGTCGCGGGAGCCGATCCGGCGCCTTTTTCTTCGCGCACGAGCTCGCCGTCGCGCATGTAGAAAATGCGTCCGGCAATGGCCGCGGCCTCGGGATTGTGGGTGATCATGAGCGTGGTCTGGCGCAGTTCGCGGTTGGACCGCACCAGCATGTTGAGCACGGCGTCGGAGTTTTTGGTGTCGAGGTTGCCGGTTGGCTCGTCGGCCAGCACGATGGCCGGCCGGGTGATGAGCGCCCGGGCAATGGCCACCCGCTGCTGCTCGCCTCCGCTCAACTCGGCGGGCCGGTGCTGGAGCCGTCCGCGGATCGAGAGCAGCTCGCTGAGGTGGTCCAGATAGGCCATGTCCATGGGCTCTTTGCGGCCGCTGACGGCGTAGCCGATCTCGATGTTGCCCATGGCCGAAAGGGTGGGCAGCAGGTTGAACTTCTGAAAGACGAATCCGATGCGGTGCTTGCGCAGGCGGGTGCGCTGGCTGTCGCTCAGCGTGGCAAAGTCCACACCGTCAATGATGACGCGGCCGGTAGTGGCATTGGTGAGTCCGCCCAGCAGGTAAAAGAGAGTGGATTTTCCGGAGCCGGAGGGTCCGACGATGGCGACAAACTCGCCGGGCTGGATGGCCAGCGAAACCCCGCGCACTGCGGTGACCTGGATGCGGCCGGTGGCATACACCTTGGTCAGGTTTTCAGTGAGGATGATGGGCGAGGCGGCATCAGGCGGCACACTGTTATTGTAAATGGCGCGTGCGGCTTGCATACGAAACCTCGCGGATGGGTAGTGGGTCAGTTTGAAAGTCGGGGTTACGGGCCGTAGGGGACGCTCGCCAATTGAGTTCAAGTTCGGCTCAGATCATCAAAAGGCTGGCGGTTCATACTGTGCAATAAAAAGGCATAAACATGGAAACCAAAGCGAACTTGCCTATTCTCGGCTTTCCCGATGCCGCAACCTTCGTAAGCTGGCTCGGCAATCAACCGACGACTACGCCAGGTCTGTGGTTGAAAATTGCCAAGCAAGGGTCGGGCATTCCTAGTCTGACCAAAGCCGAAGCAGTCGATGCTGCGCTGTGCCACGGCTGGATCGACGGTCAGCTCGCCAAATATGACGCTCAGTGTTGGCTGATTCGCTTCACGCCGCGCAAGGCTCGCAGCAAATGGTCGGAGGTTAATCGCACACGGGCGATCGAGCTTATCGACGCCGGGAGGATGGTTGCGGCGGGATTGGCGGAAATCGAAGCGGCCAAAGCCGACGGGCGTTGGGATGCCGCCTATGCTCCTGCCAGCCGAGCCACAGTGCCGCCTGATCTGCAAGCTGCTCTCGATGCAAACATCAAGGCGGCTAGGTTCTTCGCAACATTGACCGGAGCGAACCGCTATGCGGTGTTGTATCGCATCGGTGCCGCAAAAAAGGCTGAGACGCGTGCGCGTAAGATTGAAAGCTTTGTTGCCATGCTTGAACGCGGTGAGACTTTGCACGGCTAGGGCTCCAAACCGAATTGGGCGTAGCAGGAGCCAACAACGGAGAATGTAGAGCCACAAGGTCCGCCTTCCGCCCTAACCGAAAATTCAAACTGACCCACTGCCCGCGGATGCATCGGCGGCCGAAGAAAGCCAGGGAAGCTGCGCCGGCAGCGCTGGCCTATCCGCACGTTTGACCACTAGAATAAGAGGGCAGCGATCTGATCCGCAGATATTATCCAACAGGATCGTAAGAAGGATTGTCGGACCTATGGCCACTGAACTGAAAACCTCTCTCGTTTCGTCGATTGAAGCGGCTGCCGCGAAGGCTGGCCTGGTGCTGGTTTCCATAACGCAGAGCAGCGCGGCGGACGGGCGCAATACGGCGGTCTTCCAATTTGGCCTGCTGGACACGCAGACGCCGGGCGGCACGCTGAAGCTGGAGCTGACCGAGAGCTTCGACTTCGACAAACCGGAACTTTTGCCGCAGATGACGGCGCACCTGGCCGGAGAGGCCAAGCGTCTGCGCAATCCGCGGCCTGAGTGCTATGTGACGATGGGCGGTCTGCCGCTGGCTTTCGGAGCATTTCATTGGCCGTTCCACGGCTCGACTTCGGGGGCGGACACATACATTGTGCATGGAGAAATCGGGCTGGACGATGGAGGCGCGCATAACCAACTGCACGCCAAGATTTCGGCCTCTGTGACGCGGACTTTTGCCGAGATTGTGCCCGCCATGGAGCAGCCTTACGCGGAGACGTTCATCTATAACGCCGTGCGCAAGACGGTGGACCTGGGCCAGCTCGAGTTTCTGAAGTCGGGCAACCGGCAGCCGGTGCCGGTGACCACGCGGTTTTATAGCCGCTGGCAGAAGAAGTTTCTATTTACCGAGACCGACGACGAGGGGCGCCTGCAGTATCTGCTGAGGAAGGTGTACTGGCTGTCCGGGGTGCTGGGCGGCGGCAAGCCGGTGTGGATCGCCGACCCGCGCGACGGGCAGTATCTGAACACGACCGAGCAGGACCTGCTGCGCATGGCCAATCACGAGGCGGGCGAGGGGTTGATGACCGTGGATGGCGAATTTGCCGCGGCCACTCCGGCGCTGATGGACAGAGCAGCCGATTACGTGGCGGCTCTGGAGGCGGCGCTGGACTTTACCAAGCCCAAGTTCAATGAGTCGATGCGCTCGGGCCAGGCGAATATGTAGGCTGCCGCGGCGCGCAGTGTTTTTCGTCCCATAGCTTGTGTGAAGCTGTGGGATTTTTTACAGCCCACCGTGGCTCAGCGGTTGCGGGTTATCTGGATATGTGAATGGCGATGCGGCCCCGATTCTGATGAGCGGCGGCGCGCCGCAGCGCTTCCTGCATCGGCTGCAGCTCGAACGGCACCGTGGAGTCGACGGGTGGAACCATGCCTGCGCAGAGTGCGGCCGCAACCTCGGCAAGCGCTTTGCCGCCGCCCAGGCCGGGGCCGGTCAAGATGTAGCGCGGGCCGCGGACGAAAGAGCTGAGCGTCCGGTAGCCGATGTGCGCAAAAATTCCCAGGATGCGGCTCCAGCCGAGTGCGCTGTCGCCGATGAACCGCTCGGGGCCAACCACGGTGACGAAGACGCCGTCGCGCCTGAGCACGCTGCGCCCCATCTGCTCGGTATCGCGGCCTCCCACCACGTCCAGAACCCGGTCGACGGGGGCCCGGCCTTGGTCTCGCAGCGTCTGGTCCCACGGGCCGCGGTTGTAATCGAGCACCTGCGCGCAGCCCAGGCTGCTGGCGCGTTCTGCATTTTTCGAGCCGCAGACGCCGATCACTTCCGCCCCGCTGCGGCTGGCAAGCTGCACGGCCATGGCACCGATTCCGCCGCTGGCGCCGACGATCACAGTCCGCAATCCAGGACGCAGGCGGAGGGCTTTCATGGCAGAAAGAGCCACCAGGCCGGAGACACCCGAGGCGGCAGCGATTTCAAAGGAGACCTGCTCGGGCTTGCGCGCGATCCAGCGCTCGTCGACTGCGCAGAATTCGGCCCAGCTACCTGAGGCTCTGAAGGGCGTTTGCAGGCCGAAGACGGCGTCGCCGGTTTGAAATGAGCGCACGCGGCTTCCGACCGCAACGACGATGCCCGCCAGATCGCTGCCGGGGATCACGGGACGAGCTGGACGCGGACGGCGGCCGATGGGGATTCCGCCGTAGAACGTGCCTTCGCTGACGTGAATGTCGTCAATGTTGATGGTGGAGGCAAGCACTTTTACGAGGACATCGCGCGGACGGATTCGAGGCTGAGGGACTTCCTCCATCCGCAGAACGTTGGGGAGAGTGCCGGGCTCCGGTCGCCGCGTTAGGACGAGTGCGCGCACAGGGTCAAGTTTAGTTCAGATAGGTGGACTCAGGCGACGGACTGCCAGTGTGCGGCGCGGAGCTTTTGGCCGGGCTCAAGCAAAATCAGAGTGGGTGTAAAGCGAGAGATGCTGCTGAGCGTCGTTTTCGTTAAGAACCTGTCCAGAAACCATCCTTCTCAGAACCGTTTTGAAAGGGCACGGCTTCAGCCGTGCCGTAAAGATGAAAATAGGTTGGGCTTTACAGGCTGCGGAAAAACTCCTCAAGGGAGTTACTTTTTTTTTACATGGGATTGGGTATAGATAAGAAGCATGCGTGGATCAGACGAGCAGCAGACGGCGATGTACAGTTATGTGACTTTGGC
>DATAVZ010000052.1:0-12174 GCA_036267475.1 Occallatibacter sp. | reverse complement strand
TCGCTTTTTCGGGACGCGCTTTGGCCAGGCTCGATTTCTCTGGGCTCGGTTTCACAGAACTGGATCTCTCTGGGCGCGCTTTTTCAGGGCGCGCTTTGCCGAAATCGGGTTTGCGCGAAGGAGTCATAGGTTTCGCAATCCAGGAAGGTGGGAAAAACCTCGGCGGTTGGAACTGTGCCAGCCGAGCGCGCTCAAATGCTTGATTCTGTGCGTGTTCTCCAGCTGTCAATCCATATCCATGTCAGCGTTCATCGTAGCAGAGCCCGCCGCCATGAAAAGTGCGGGCGCAGCGTGGGGGTTTGTGCGAGAGACTTCCGCAACTCCCCACGCCGCCGCGCTCCGCGATGACCCGCGTCACGACACGCAAACACAAGCGGCCTATAATGAACTATGGCGACGGCGCGGCAAGCCATCGAGAAGGCACGCGAATCGCACCCCGCAGGGGGCGCAGCCGGCGAAAATTCGCCACCCGGTCTGCCGATCTCCGATGCCCTGCCTCCCACCCCTCCAGCCTCCGGCCCGACTCCGCCAACACCCACCTCACCGCTTTCACCCGCCGCTCATTCCAACGCACATTCTGAACCGCGCAGTGTGAGCGAGCGCTTTGAGGCGCTGCTCGCGCGGGCACAGGCCAACCGCCCTAATGACGACATCTCGCTCATTCGCCGCGCGTGGGAGTTCTGCGTGCAGCACCATGAGGGCCAGCGCCGCGCCTCGGGCGACCCGTATGTGATTCATCCGCTGGAAGTGGCGGAGGTGCTGGCGGAGATGAAGCTCGACGCGACGGCCATCGCCGCCGGCCTGCTGCATGATGCCGTCGAAGACACGCCGGCCACCAGCCCGCAGATCGCCTCCACCTTCGGTGATCAGGTGGCGCACATCGTCGAAGGCGTCACCAAGATCGACAAGATTCAGTTCGCCAACCGCGAAGACCGTCAGGCCGAAAATGTGCGCAAGATGCTGCTGGCGATGGTTTCCGATGTGCGCGTGGTGCTCATCAAGCTGGCTGACCGGCTGCACAACATGCGCACCCTTGAGCATCTCAAGCCCGACCGCCAGGAGGCCATTGCCCGCGAAACGCTCGATATTTACGCGCCGCTGGCGCATAGGCTGGGCATGGGCAAGGTGCGTGGCGAGCTTGAAGACCTGGCCTTTCGCTACACCGATCCGGTGAGCTACGAGCGCGTCCGGACCGCCGTGGAAGCCCGGCGCGTGGAAGGCGAGCAGTTTCTGCGCACCGTGGAAGACACACTGGTCGAGCAGTTGCGCGAAAACAACATCCAGGCCCACGTGGAATGGCGCATCAAGCGCATCTACTCCATCTCCCAGAAAATCGAGCGCGCCAAAGTCTCCTTCGAACAGGTCTACGACCTGCTCGCCATCCGTGTCATTACGCAGGATGTGGCCTCCTGCTACGCGGTGATTGGCATTGTTCACTCGCTGTGGCGGCCGGTTCCGGGCCGCATCAAGGACTTCATCGCCATTCCCCGCGCCAACCGCTACCAGTCTCTGCACACCACGGTCATGGGCGACGGCGGACACCAGTTTGAAGTGCAGATCCGTACCGAAGAGATGCACCGTATTGCTGAGGAAGGCATTGCGGCGCACTGGAAGTACAAGGCCGGCGAGGGCGCCGTGACCGCGCGCGACGAGGAGCGGTTGAACTGGATCAGGCAGCTCGTCGAATGGCAGAAGGAGATGACCGACCCCAACGAGTTTCTCTCCAGTCTGAAGATGGACCTGTATCCCGACGAGGTCTACACCTTCACGCCCAAGGGGAAGGTCGTGGTGGTTCCCGCCGGGGCCACGCCGGTGGACTTTGCCTATACGATCCACACTGAAGTGGGCAACACCTGCGTGGGCGCCAAGGTGAACAGCCGCATGGTGCCGCTGCGTACCAAGCTGCGCACCGGCGACATTATCGAGATCGTCACCCAGAAGGATCACAAGCCCAGCCGCGACTGGCTCACTTTCGTCAAAAGTCCGCGCGCCCGCAACAAGATCAAGCACTGGCTCAATGAAGACCAGCGCCGCCGCGCTGTCGAGATCGGCCGCAAGCAGTTGGAGAAGGAAGCGCGCAAGTACAAGGTGCCCATGAGCCAGATCTCCGACCAGGATCTGGGCCGCATTGCGGGCGAGTACGGCGTGGCCACGGCCGCCGACCTGCTGGCCACAATCGGCCTGGGCCAGCATCCGGTCCACCAGATACTGAACAAGCTGGCGCCCGGCTACTCCACCCAGGGCGATACTGCCGCGACCGTGCCGGAGTCCCAACCCGATGGCCCGCCGGGCATGACCGACGCAGTGCGCAAACTGCACCTGACCGGGTCCGATTCGCTGCAGGTGGAGGGTCAGAGCGACCTGCTCGTCTATCGCGCGCGCTGCTGCAATCCTATTCGCGGCGAGGAGATCGTGGGCTACGTCACGCGCGGCAAGGGCGTGGCCGTCCATGCCCGCAGTTGCCCCAATGTGCAGAACCTGCTCTACGAGAGCGACCGCCGCATCAACGTGGAGTGGGCCCGGGCCGGCGACGAAGCCCGCGCGCAGCGCTACCCGGTCAAGATCACCGTTTATTGCGACGACCGCACCGGCATGCTCAAAGAGCTCACCGCCATCATCTCCGACGACAACACCAACATCCGCAACGTAGACATCAGCCGCGACGACACCGGCGAAGCCATCATCGAGTTTGTGGTAGACGCCGAAGACCTGCGTCACCTGAATCGTATCGTGCTGGGCCTGCGCCGGGTGGGCGGCGTGCGGGCTGTGCAGCGCACGCAAAAGGTGTAGAAAGCAGGGTCGGCACACCCCAACATGCCATGGCGTGGGATGAGATCCCTTCTCGTTCCCATCATCCGGGAACTTTCACCCGGCGCGTCCCATTGCGGTGAATCCGGGAAGCAGAAAAGCATATCCTACCTGTATGCGCACACCAGCTCTTCCAATCCGGAATGAACCGCCTGCCATCGGCGAGGAGCAGATTGCGGCGCTCGTGGATACGTTTTACGCGCGCGTGCGGCAGGATGAAATTCTGGGCCCGATCTTTCAGAAGGCCATTGGCGATGAGTGGGGGCCGCATCTGGAAAGAATGCGCGCCTTCTGGTCCTCGCTGCTTCTGTTCAGCGGAAGGTACAAGGGCAACCCGATGATCAAGCACCTCATGCTGCTGCCGCGTATTGGCCAGCAGCACTTTGAGCGCTGGTTGAATCTCTGGCGGCAGACCGCGGCAGAGTTGTTGCCGCCGCCGGCCGCGGCCATCTTTGTCAGCCGCGCCGAAAGCATCGCGGAACGGCTGCTATCGGCTGCCGATCAGCATCACGGCACGTTCGTTACACACGCCTGAGCGCAGCCATGCCTTTACAGGGCGGAATGAACCGTTCGGCCCGCCAGGCGATGACGATCTTTTCCAGTTCCAGCAGTTTACTGATCTGGCCGCGCGCGTGGTCGGCCCAGGGGCCGCGGTTGTCCAGCTTGAGGTAGGCGCACCAGTGGCGCAACGCCGGCCGATGCATGGCTTTGCGCTCATAGGCCAGGGCCAGGTTGTAGTGCGCGTCCGCATAGCGCGGAGAAAGCTCGACCGCCCGGCAATAGGCGGCAATGGATTCGTCCAGACGCTCCAGCTCGTCGAGTACGTTGCCCAGGTCAAAGTACGCCAGCACGTAGCCCGAATCGATCTCCGTGGCGCGACGGTAGAGCTCTTCCGCGCGGGCATACTGGTGCAGATGAAAGTAAAGCGTGCCCAGGTTGATGCAGGCCGCGGCATAGCCGGGGTCGAGACGCAGAATTTCTTCGTAGAGTGCGACGGCGCGCTGCTTTTCCCCGGCTTCTTCGGCCTGCACCGCGGCCAGAAAGCGATCATGCGTGGCGCGGGCCGGGGCGCGATGCGGCGCCGGCTCTGAAACGGCGGTTGGACGCACGGAGATTCCGGCGCGGTCGAAGTCGAAGAGAAGCTGTCTGCGGATCGGATCCACCATCGCGCCCCGATGCCGGAACGCCACCCGCGTGCCGGTACACACCGCGCAGGCCTCGAGCAGTGGATTGGTCATGCCCGACACCGCCTTCATGGCCAGGATCGAGTCGCGGATCGACGCCGCAGGCACGGCGCTTTCGCGCAGCGCTCGCAGCGTGCGGAGTTGCCCGAGATCCCGAAAGGTGTAAGTCTGCCGTTGGGAAATCAGTCCGGCGCGTTCCCACCCCTGCAACTGGTGGGAACTGATCTGGGTAATGCGCAGCACATCCTGGCGGCTAAAGCTGTTCACTCTCTGGTGCTCCCACGTCAGCTCTTTTTAGGAACCGCTCTTGCTCACGATTATGCCAAGAGTATGCGTGGATAATCGGACAGGAACTACCCGCGCAACAAAAAAATACGTGGATAACCCGTGCACGACTTGGTACATGCGGCCATAAAGCCCGGAACAAGGCTGTCGCCGGAAGCCACAGGCCCTGTCGTTTGCGAGGCGACCAACTGCACTGGAGAAGCCTGAAAACGGAAAACCTGAAATGGAGAGGGCTCAAAGCGGAGAAAGCGCAAAGCAGAGGCTCAGCAAGAGAGAGCAAGCTGGAGCCGACGGTCAGACTTGAACTGACGACCTGCTGATTGCGAATCAGCAATCCGCGAGAAATGCATTAGGCTGCACGTTGCCGCATATTCCCCTTAAACGCCTTATTTTATTGATTTTATTTCAATACATTGGCTCGCATAATGCTGCACAAGTTGGCATATAAAAGCGAGACCAAAAGCCATCAAAACAGCCACTGACTGCAGACTTCTCTACCTATCCTGGCACTCTTGGCCAGGCATGGGACCCGGCCTCCGATGTCAGTCCACGGAGAGCGAGAGCTCTCCAATAGATGACCCGCTCCGGAAAACTCGGTCGCATACAGTTTGTACGCGAGTCGCACCTGCTGGCGTTACGAGATTAAACACCGAATGAAGGGTTCTGTTTTCGAGGTCGCAACGAACACGCAATCGGATTTCGAACCAGCGACTTCTTCCGTGTCAAAGCAGAATGATTAGTGGAATCAACAGCTTACAGCCGGTTCCTGGAACTGCCAATTGCTTGTAAGTACTTGAAAACACATACAAGACAGAAAAATCTTGGGTTGGAAGTTGGGTTGTATAGGCGCGGGTGACAGTGCCATTGGTCAGTTCGTCGACAACCTGCGGATAGCCGGTGGGGTTTAGATCATCGACGAGATACTTCGTCGTGACGCCGTTCACCGTCTTCGACACACGGTTGCCGAAGGCGTCGTAGACCATGCTCGCCGATGTCCCGCTCGCGGTCATCGACATGAGCTGGTTCTGCGAGTCGTAGCTGAAGGCCTTGCCGCCGGATGCCGTCACGTTGCCATTCTGGTCGTAGCTTTCGCTGGTCAGTTCATCATCGGCGTTAAAGCCGAAGCTGCCGGACGAGATGCCCGAAACAGTCGACGACTCCGAGGTGCGGTTGCCCACCGGATCGAGCCCATAGCCGATGCTGCCGTTCTTGCCGCTGGGCGCAAGGCTGATGGTTTCGTTAGTCAGCCGGTAGATGCCGTCGTAGGTCCAGTTCTCCGTCCGGCCGCTCAACTCCGTCGCGCTGGTCAGGTTGCCGGTGGGCCCGCGCTGGTAGCCGTAACCGCTCACCGGCGAGACCAGCATGCTGACCCGGTTCAGCGTGTCATAGGTGAAGGTCGACTGTACGCCGTTCGGATAGGTGATGGTGGCCACGTTATTCGCCGAATCGTAGCTGTAGGTGGTGGTGTTCGAACCGGACAGGCGATTGTCCACGACCGTGTTCAGCCGGTTGAGGTCGTCGTAGGTGTAGCTCGTCGACGCGCCGTTGGTGTTGGACGAAGCTATGGACGCCACATGGCCGGCCGCGTCGTAGGTGTAGTTCAGCGTCCCTTCGGGCGTCGCCTTGGAACTGAGCCGGTCCATGTACGTCGTGGTGCCGCTGGCGTCGGTGGAAGTTGCATACTTGCCCGTAGACGTGTAGGTGTCCGACAAAACGGCGTGCGTTGTACCTTCTCCGGCGAAGCGCACGCCAACAAGTTCAGAAGTCATACTTGAGCGCAAGTTGAAAGAAGCGTGCGTCGGGAGTATAAGCACCTAACGAACGCGCAGATGTAATGTAACCGCTGCTGCTATTGTCGGAAAGGGCCGATGGAGTCCCGTACGCGGGTGTGTTGAAGACATTAAAAGCGTCGACGCGGAATTGCAGACGCTGCTCCCTGAATGTCCGAAAGCCCTTGAACAGGGAGAGATTCGTATTGTTGTATCCCGGCCCGTAGGTTTGGAATCTAGCGGGACCAAGATAGCTGATTGCGCCTGAAGTAACAATTCCTGCGATCTGGTTTCCGGGCAACGGGTTGGCAAACGCGCAAGGATTGTACCAATTCGTCAAGTTGCGCACCTTTGTGGGGCAAGTGATGTCGGGATTGGTTGAGTTCGGTTGGCCGCCACCTTTGAATGGATCGCCGACCTTAAAGGCGTGTGCATTTCCGCCGGCAGCTGTTGTGATATTTGGCGTGATGGAGATTGGGCTGCCAGACTGTGCCGCAAAAGTGAGGGCCGCTGACCAGCCGCCTATGAACACATCAGAAACCGCGCTCTTATTCAAAAGCCGACGCCCCTTACCAAAAGGCAAATCGTAGCTGCCGTTAAAGGTGACACGCTGGCGAGTATCGAAATCGGAATTAGCCCATTCCTCATTCCGCGGAACCAATATGATGTTTCGGATCGACGTATCACCCAATCCGGAATCCCCATCGTCAAGGGCGTGCGAATATGTGTAGCTCGCAAGGAAACTCAGGCCGCCGACAAAACGCTTGTCGAGACTTGCCTGAAGTCCGTTGTAACTGCTTGCGCCCTCAAATAAGTAGGCGGACGCACCCCCCAAAAGAGGAAATGCAGTGTACTGTTGGGTGTTTACACCCGGAGGCGCGAGCGCTGCCGGCGAATTCAAGCCCGTAAAAACCGGCATTCGGCGCCCCACTGAGCCCACATAACCCGCCGTCGCGCTTAAGCTGGCGGAAATGGCATATTGAATCATTAAATTCCACTGTTCGCTGTAGCCGTCTCGGTAATTTGCTTGTTTGCCTACCAATGACGGAAGTGAGACTGGACTTTGAGCGCTCGGGCCGGCGAGATTGGCAAACCCGACCGGAAGGGTAATTCCGTTCGTCTGGCAGGAAGACCCGAAGCTGCAGGTTGGAGCGACATAAGAAGAAGTCGACTCGAACGGATATTGCTGCCCAAGCGTGCCTCCTGTGTCCTCCAGTCCTCCGTAGAAGATACCGAAGCCGCTCCGGATAACCATCCTGTCGGTCGCGCGATACGATAAGCCGAAGCGCGGAGAAAACTCAGTCTTTGAGCTGGTAGTTAGGCCTCGGTTATTTGTGTATTGGATGGCTATGTTATTCTGCTGCGCGAGAGCATAGAAACTTGGCGCAAGTTGAAGGTTCTTCCAGCGTATAGGCAGCAGGAAAGTTCCTGAACCCGTTCCCAGTCCAAGGCTATTTACCACCATGTTAGCTTGTCTGTCGCGAATTTCGCGATAGGGCTGATAGTAGTCGTATCGAAGCCCGATGTTGAATACCAGGCGCCTCGTCACGTTCCAGTCGTCCTGAGCGTATCCCGCCATGTACCAATGAAGATGATCTACATTATTGAGTTGAGAAAGATTGGCGGAGTTCTGGTAGTCGGCGATAAAGTCAGCCACTCCGTATCCAGTGAAGCTTGTGCCAGGAGAACTCGTGAAGAGTCCATTGTAGCTATAGGTACCTCGCGGCGCCTGGATCTCCAGGTAGCTGAAGCGCACACGTTCAAAATCAACGCCGAAACGAAGTGAATGGTTATTGTGAATCTTACTAACGTTGTCCAGTATTTGGAAGATGTTGTCGTGTTGCAAAGCCGGATAGAACGTCGGAGATCCGAAGCCGTTGATTCCGCTTATGGACACGGCTGGGAGGCCGCCGTTGTGTGAGCCATATGGAATTCCCCCTAATCCAAGTTGTGTGGCGTAGTCCGTGTTCTCATCAAGTTGCGTGTGCGCTATCACCATGAGGCTTTCGCCAAGGCGAAATTCGTTCGAAAGGCTTGGACTGAAGGTGTGAGTTTCGCTTAACACGACTTGCTCCACCTTTGACGCGAGATTGTCACCACCAAATGAGCTCCCATCCAGGACAGGACCAAGCGGCGGAGGAATGTTGCCGCGGTCGTTACTATAACTCATGCGGGTAAAGGCCTGATCCTTCTCGGAGACATTCCAGTTGAGTTTGCCATCCCATTGGGCTGTATTATCGACTGTGTTCTGGTTTGCTGTGTAATTACTATATGTTCTCCCATTGTTCGTGTTGGGAAGAGGATAGAGCGACAGAATGTGCTGTGCGACGGAGCTCAATTGTGAAGAGCAAAAGACGTTGTCGTTGCCATTGCAGGACAGGGGTGTTGCGCCTCCACCTCCGGGCTCGTAGAGCTGGACTGGTTGCTGCCCTGTCAAAGTGGAATTGAGAAGCTCACTGAAGTTTCCGCTTCTCATCAGTGCGGTCGGGACGGACAGAAAGACCGGGTTGCCCGCGATGATGCGGTTTGCCTCGCCATCTCCAAAGAAAAACAGACGGTTCCGGATGATCGGCCCTCCGATTGTGGCACCGAACTGATTCTGGTGATACGCCGGCACACTTTGAGCATTGAACTGACGGGCATTGAGGTCGCTGTTTCTGAAATACTCCCATAGATCGCCGTGAAAGGAGTTGCTGCCGGTTTTGATTGCTGCATTAATGACAGCTCCGCTGGAATGACCGAGCTGAGCGTCATAGGAGATTGTCTGAATCCTGAATTCGGAAAGTGCGTCGGGCGGAGGCTTGATCGTATAGCTCGTACCGTTAAGAAGATCGGCGGCCGTGCTGTTGTTATCGATCCCGTCCAAGATGTAGTTGTTTTGTTCAGGGCGCTGGCCGTTTGCATCGAAGTCACCCGTAGACTGGCCGCGGGATCCCGCTGACGTGGCGGGAGCGACACCTGGGGTCAACTGAGCAATGAAAGTATAATTTCGTCCGTTCAATGGAGTGTTGTTGATGGTTGCAGAGCTGACGACCTGCGCATCGGAAGCATCTTGCGTCTGAAGAAGGGGAACATCGGTTGCCGATACCTGAACGGATTGTGAGGAGGCACCCACCTTAAGTGTCAAGTTCACTGATAGCCGCTGGTCGACGCGAACTTCCACAGTGTGCATGGTCGAAGAAGCGAAGCCGCTCGCGGAGGCAGTTACGTCGTAGGTGCCGACAGTTAGCGGAGGCAGCGTGTATACTCCATTGGCGTCGGCGTTTGCATGCAATTTTCTTCCAGTACCTAAGTCCAGCACATCAATTGACGCTTTGGGGATGACTGCACCTGTGGCGTCGGTGATAAGCCCTGTGATCGTTCCCTGATCAACCTGTGCATGAAGGATTGGAACCGACAGCCCGAACACGAGCATTAGGACGGTCATGACCACGCGCGCTGTCCAGTCCACCAGGGCAGCGGGGCGGGTTCTGCTCCATAGATTCGTCGTATTCTGGAACGTCTGAGTCATTTCAATCGCCTCCTTGGGATCTGAAGCGGTCTGGCTCCATCGCTGCCAATTTTCGTTTTGGACCAGACTGAGATCCCTTCTCACTTCGGTCACCGATAAAACACGAATCGGCCCATGCTTTGTAAGGTGGATTACGGTGCGCCGACTCGGTGCTGCATGGTATCAGGTGAATCACCGAATGCATATTATTGTAAAATAATCAGTTAGCCAAGAATTGTATTGAAGGATTTGTGCCGCTCTCGACCTTCGGAGCGGCCATTGTCGGTAGGTACAGTACCCCCAACGTCAGGCTAGCTTGTCTTAAGGGAAAGAGTATATAAAGCATGGCAGGAGGCTCAGTGCGATACGTGGAGGTTGAACCGGAAAAGGCGCGAATAGATAAGGCACTTGAAGATGTGCTGGCGGGGTACGTCTTCCGATCCAGCAGACAATGTCAGGCGCTGCTCCGCTACATCGTCGAACATTCTAAGGCGCATCGAGAGGAGATGCTTCGCGAGCGCGTGATCGGAGCGAACGTGTTTGGCCGCGCCCCAGACTACGATACAGGAAATGATCCGGTAGTCCGCTCCCGAGCTGCTGAACTTCGCAAGCGGCTGGCGCAACATTACATGAGGCCTGGAGCCTCAAACGAGGCAATCAGAATAGAGATTCCAATCGGATCCTACCGAGCGGTCTTCGAAATGCCGGAAGTATCTCATTCTGGGGCTACGCTTCCTCAACGCGCAAGCGAGTGTGATCAATCGATGATCCTCGCCGATGGGAAGTCTTCGGGCATTTCAACCGATCACGAATACGAAACTTCTTTGCTCCACGAGAATTCTGCCGTCTATCCGGTGAATAGCGCCCAGGAGGCACTTCCTCAAGAACTCCCCTCAAAATGGACTAGAACGATAGCCGCTATCGCCGTTATGGCTGTTCTGGTGCTGGGAGTAGGATTGCTTGCCGTGCATCAAATGCGAGGCGCGCATCAAAGACCATCTGATTTGTTTTGGGCTCCGGTCATGGAAACACAGTATCCGATCCTGATCATCATGGGCGCCAATCGTGTATACCGTATCAACAATGATTTCATGGATCGCTATCGAGCGGAGCATCACATTGAAAACAACAATGAGGAGTCCTTCATTGACCTGAAAAAAGGAGAAATGATCGATGAGAGCGAGCTGAGGAAGACCGAGCAGATTGGATTCGGTGACGTAGCCGCGGCAGCTCGAGTCGCGTCAATGTTGACGCGCTTCAACAAGCGCTACGATCTACGCTATGGCGGCGATATCGCCGTAACGGATTTTCAATCTTCACCGTCGTTCCTGATCGGGGGATTCAGCAACATTTGGACGCTAGAAGTGATGCGTCAGCTCCGCTTCCAGTTGGAGGGCTATGATCGCATCGTAGATACGAAGGACACGACCCGCTCCTGGAGACGGAAGTCGGACCCAGGAACATTTGCCGGTGACGACTACGTTGTGATCTCAAGACTCATTGAGTCGGAGACTGGAAACTTTGTCATCGCAATCGGAGGAATCGACACCTACAGCAATCAGGCGGCCGCGAATTTCCTGGATGATCCAGACAGGTTGGACGCGCTGCTGAAAACCCTGCCAGCGGGATGGGAACGAAAGAATATGCAAATCATTCTGCATACGGATGTGGTGAAGGACGTCCCCACTGTGGTAAATGTGGAAGCGTGGGACGTGCGTTAGTTGTTCAGAACATTCCCGGTCAGTAAATTCGCTGCAACTTCTTCGAATGGCTAATTGAAGACCATCGATCGCCGCAAAGCGGCTACTTCTCGAAGATGTCTAGATCGATCGAGTTGCCCATTAATTGATATCCCGCGTCACCCGGATGGAGATGATCCTCGGAGCCGGCGGCCGGTATCATCGCGATCGGATTTTCCGGATCCTGAAGTGTCTTGCCAAAATCGATTACAGCATCAAACTTGCCTGATGTGCGAATCCACCGATTAACCGCGCGTACCATTTCTTCGCCGGCTGGCGAGTCATTGTGTGCCCCTCCATAAGGCGTAAGAGTTGCTCCAATCACTTTGATGCCGTGAGCATGCGCGCGTTCGATGATTTGGGCATACGCCTGAATGAGTTGAGCAACCGTCACTGGATCGCTCGCACCTTCTGGTGCAGTAGTACGCTGGATGTCGTTGATCCCCTCGAGAAGAATGAGATATCTCACATTCGACTGCGAAAGGACATCACGGTTCAATCTTGCCAGTGCGTTCTGTCCACCTCTGTCGTGAAGGATACGATTTCCGCTAATCCCTTCATTTAGTATGCTTAACCTTACTCTTGCCTCGGGAGTATCGAGGCGCCTTGCGAGGACATCTGGCCAGCGTAAGTTCGCGTCGCGTTTACTATGGGCACCGTCAGTAATGCTGTCACCAAACGCAACGACAGCACCCGCCTTTGGACCAGCATCCACTTCCATCCCTTTCAAGAAGGGCCAAGAGTAAATCTCCTCAGGATGACCTGACCCCCAGAATCCGTCCAATTTGGACTACGATTTGGACGAAGGAAAGGGGAACAGTTATGAGCAAGAGCCGACACACGGAGGCGCAGATTATCGTTGCGCTGAAGCAGGTAGAGGCGGGGCGCACGGCTGAGGA
>DATAVZ010000051.1:0-21538 GCA_036267475.1 Occallatibacter sp. | reverse complement strand
TTCTTCAGTCAGGTAGCAGTCAAGCGCAATTTTTCGCAGCTTGTCCGTTTCCTTCTGCCATTTCTTCGCGAAAGGAACCTGCATCGCTTCTGCCTATCCTCCGCTGTCCAATCGCCGCGTTCGCCCGCGGCTGGCAGCGGTGTCCGCCGTAAATAACATCTGCCATTTGCGAGCCAAAATTGGCGATGGTGCAAGCGGCATTGCCTCGGGGGCTAAAGCCCACACTCATGCCGCGGCGTTGACGGCACGGCTGAAGCCGTGCCCTTTCAAAGAGCTTAAATGACCATCTGTTTGGCGGACTACGCTAGCGCAGCAGGTCGAGCAGGGCGTTGTCGTGGAACGGCGTGGGCGTGAAGGCGAGCAGGAAGAGCGCCAGGCCGAGTATGCCGAGGACGATGCGGGTGCGGCTCAGCGGGGTTTCCTGTGGAACGCGGGGGTGGCGGCGCATGGCGGGGATGAGCAGGAACAGACCCCAGAGCAGCCATCCTGCCCAGCAGCGGAGCGCGGCGAGCAGCAGCGCGGCGGGCAGCAGCCACGTGGCGATGCGGTGCAGGCGCGGAGAGATGGCGAAGAGGATGTGTCCGCCGTCGAGCTGGCCGCCGGGGATGAGATTGAGCGCGGTGATGAAAAGGCCGATCCAGCCGGCGAGGAGCATCGGATGCGGCGCGATGTGCTCGAAGCCGGGCAGATGCGGGTTCCAGTGGAGCAGGAGCGCGTGGACAGCGCGGATGGTGAGCGGCTGGCCTCCGAAGCGGACGATTGCGCCGGAGACGCTGGAGACGGGTGCGACCGATGAGCTGCTGAGCAGAAATCCGGCGACGATGGCCAGCAGCGAGGCGACGTAGCCGGCCAGCGGACCGTAGATGCCCACGTCCATGAGCGCGTTGCGGCTGGGGATGCGGGAGCGGATGCGGATGACGGCGCCCAGGGTTCCGCTGAGCGTGGGCGCGGGCAGCACCCAGGGCAGCGAGCAGTCGATCCGGTGGACGCGGCAGGCGAAGTAATGGCCCATCTCGTGGACCAGCAGGATGCCGAGCAGGGTGAGCGAGAAGGCGAAGCCGGAGGCAAAGAGTCCGGGATGGTTGCCGAGCCAGCTCCAGGGCCAGAGGTCGGTGTCGCGCACCACCGGCGGCAGCCCCTCGAGAAAGTTCTGCATAAAGCGCGCGCCGTTGGCGGTGGTGGTAACCGCGCTGGCGCCCAGCAGCAGAGCGGGCAGGCCGTACTCCCGGAGAAATGAGCGCAACAGATCCTCTTGATCGTGCGATGGCGGCGCATGTATGACGCGAACTTTTGGGTCGCGGCGCTAACTGCCGGGGGGCAGGGAGTGCAGTTCTTTGCCGGGTTTGAAGCGGACCGCCTTGCCGGGCGCGATGCTGACTTCGGTCCCGGTGCGCGGGTTGCGGCCGATGCCGGTTTTACGGGCGCGCACGCTGAAGACGCCGAATCCGCGCAGCTCGATGCGTTCGCCGGCGGCGAGGGCCTGCTTCAGGCCCTCAAAGACTGTGTCCACGGCTGCCTCCGCTTTGGTGCGCGGCAGGCCGGTGCGCTCGATGACTTGATGAACGATGTCCTGCTTGATCACTGGAGTACCCTCGCTGGCCGAAATGTGCGATGGACGCAACAACCATCCAGGTCGGTCCACCTATAACGGTCATAGTACAGATTTCGCGGGAATTAGGAAACAGGGGTTTGCGAATGCGCCGGTTACGGGCGTCAGGGGTGGCACGGGAGAGCGGTGGCGCGGGAGGGCATGCGCATTGCCATCAGGCACGTTGTCGTCATGCACGTTGTCATTAGGCGCATTGTCAAGGAGCGCGGCGCTTTCGTAAGATGAATCAGCCCGTAGCAGCAGCCGCGGCTATTTTTCCGGTGGAGAAAAAGTTCTTTACACCGCACAGGAGAGGCATGTCGATACAGAGCGACCGTTGGATCAGGGAACAGGCCATCAAACACGGCATGATCGAGCCGTTCAGCGAGAAGCAGGTGGCTGCCGGCGTGATCTCGTATGGCTTGTCGTCGTATGGATACGATCTAAGGGTTTCCGACGAGTTCAAGATCTTTACCAATGTGAACAGCGCGATCATCGATCCCAAGGCCTTTGACGAGCGCTCGTTCGTCTCGGTGCAGGCCGAATCGGTGATTGTTCCGCCCAACTCGTTTGCGCTGGCACGATCGGTGGAATACTTCCGCATTCCCAGGGATGTGCTGACGATCTGCGTGGGCAAGTCAACGTATGCGCGCTGCGGCATTATTGTGAACGTGACGCCGTTCGAGCCGGAATGGGAGGGGTTTGTGACGCTGGAAATCTCAAACACCACTCCGCTGCCGGCCCGGATCTACGCCAATGAGGGGCTTTGCCAGATATTGTTCTTCCATGGCGATCAGCCCTGCGAGGTGAGCTACGCCGACCGAAAGGGCAAGTACCAGAAGCAGCAGGGCATTGTTCTGCCCAAGCTGTAAAAGCGGTTCCACAATGCACGTGCCGCATCCGGGAGCGGGGGAGCGTTTTCTTTATAAAAATGGTCACTTGGCCAAGGCGGATGGGGTTGGAGCAATCGTGGAACTGCTAGACAATCGATACTCCGGCGCGCAGCGGTGATTCCTCCACACGTTGATATGTTTCGGTACGTGGGCCATCTATTGGTTGAGCCGGAGTGCGGCTGAACAGGAGTATTTCAGCGAAAGACCCAACCAGGCCTGCCATCTGCAGGCCGCATGCGGGCGCTAACACTTATGAAGCAGCGGATATGACGGCCGATAAATCAAAAAAGCCAGACTCCGGAGCGATTCGCATCGGCGTGGTTGCCGATGAGCCTATCCGCGTCGCCGGCCTTGCAAGCATCTTCGACCAGCCTGCGCAGTCTGGAAAGCCGCAACTGGTTCCACAGATCGGGAGCCTGGCGGAGCTGCTGATGGGCTCGGAGCTGGAGTACCTGGTCATCGATCTGAACGCTTCTTCGGGTGGACTGGAGATGCTGGAGTCGATCCGTCAGGTGCGGCCCAATCTGCGGCTGATCGTGATTGGTCCCGAGGGCGACGATGAGCTGGTGATGAACTCGATTGTGGCGGGGGCGCGCGCCTACCTCGATCTGACGGCTGGCCCGGAGGTGGTGAGGCAGGCAGTGGAGATAGTCACGTCGGGTTCGATCTGGGCTCCGCGGCGGCTGCTTTCCACGCTGATCGACCGGCTGCTGAAGGTGTCGGACGCGACAGCGCCGGCCAGCCCGCATCTGACTGACCGGGAGCGGCAGGTTCTGGAGTTGATTCTGACCGCGCGCTCGAACCGCGAGATCGCCGTCAAGCTGGGCATTGAGGAGCGCACCGTAAAGGCTTACGTGGGACGGCTGATGAAGAAGACCGGCGCCGACAACCGCATCAAGCTGTCCATGTCAGCCCTGACCCGGGCTCTGGTGCCGGATGGCTCGGCGGCGGCTGGGGAGTCGAAGCCGAGTGATCGAAGCAGTACCACAAAGTAAACACAAGGTGGTTACTTACAGCCAATGGCCTTAAGTACTCTTGTGTGATTTTACGTTTTCCACAATCCTGTTAACAGAAACAACGCAGATCTGGGGAAAGGAGTTCCCAGGCAGCATGTCTCCATGCGGCCTGTGAACTCCTCTTTTTTTGGTTTTGGGCGATTTTTTGCCTCGAAGCAGGGCACTGGAGCTAGCCCGCGTTGCCGGCAAGAGCAGCGCGGGCCGGGTACCGGACGGCGGGGCAACCGGACGGCGGATTAACGGATTGGCGGGGTAATCGACATGGAACGCCGTGCAGAGCGGTGCGGTCCGGCATCGGGCGGATGCGGTAGGCTGGTCAGGTAGGCTGCGGCAGGGAGGGCCTGCCCAGAATTTGCCGCATTTGCCCACCAGCGAGCTGCCCGCCGCGGCAGCGATGCAATGCTCACCCATCCGGACCTACGGCGTCCTGAGAATGGAAAGGATTCGAAAAATGAAGAAGACCCTTACAGCTTTAACCCTTTGCTTTATGCTTACCCCGGCGGTCTTTGCCGCATCGTCGCGAGAGGATCTGCAGGATCGCATCGATTCGGCCAAGGTGGTTCTGGACCAGATTATGGGCGCGCAGGATCGCACGATTCCGTTGAATATTCTCCGCTCTGCCACCTGCGTGGCGGTGGTGCCGGGCATGGTCAAGGGAGCATTCGTCTTTGGCGCGCAGTATGGCCAGGGTGTGGTGACCTGCCGTACCGGCCATGGCTGGAGCGCGCCGGTGTTCATCCGCATGGCGGGCGGGTCGTTCGGATTCCAGATCGGCGGCCAGTCGACGGACCTGATTCTGGTGGCGGTGAATAACCGCGGGTTCCAGGATCTGCTGAAGAGCAAATTCAAGATCGGCGGCGATGCGTCGGCGGCGGCGGGTCCGGTTGGCCGCGCCGGACAGGCATCGACAGACTGGAAGATGAGCGCCGAGCTGCTGAGCTATTCGCGCAACAAGGGGCTGTTTGCGGGCATTGACCTGGACGGCACCAGCGTGACCCAGAACCGTGACGACACGGAGATGTATTACGGCACTCCGGAGAACTTCCAGAATGTGCTGCGCGGCAATGTAGCGGTACCGCCGGGCGCGGTTCCGTTTGTGCGCGACGTGGCCCACTACTTTGTGGAAGCCAGGCAGCAGTAAGGCAAATTGCAGACAGTGCGGGTGGAAACCGGGGTGAAAGCCCCGGGTTCCATTGCGCGACGTTCAGACCGCCGATTGCTGCACCTGTCTTTCCGGCGCCAGCAACGACTCCGGCTCCGGCTCCAGTTCTGGGCAGCCCTGACATTCCTCCTTCGCGACACCTTACACTGGAACCGGTCTCATGAGTCCGGTTCGCCGGCATGCAACCTGTGTGAGTGTGGCCGTTTGAACTTTTTGCCTTCCACGATGCGGGAAAACCTCGAGTACTGGCTGGTGGTGGCCGTGGCGCGCGGACTGGGCCGTTTGCCGCGCGGAATGGCCCGCGCCCTCGCAGGCCTGCTGGCCGTGCTGGTGTATGGGCTGGGCACGCGCTTGCGGCGGGTGGGGACGCGCAACCTGGAACTGGCTTTGCCGGAGCTTTCGGCCGCGGCGCGCCGGAAAATTCTGCGCGGAGTGTACCGGTCGCTGGGCCGGCAGCTTGTGGAGTTCTGCCGGATGCGGCGGTACACGCCGAAGAATTCGCGCCGGTGGCTGCGGACCGAGGGGCTGGAGCACTATCTGGCGGCGCAGGCCCGCGGCAGGGGCGTGCTGGTGATTACCGGGCACCTGGGCGCGTGGGAGCTGTCGAGCTTTTATCACTCGATGATGGGCCATCCGATGGGGATGGTGATCCGGCGACTGGACAACCGGCGGCTGGACGAGTTTGTGAACAGCATCCGCTGCCTGCACGGCAACTACGTGCTGCACAAGGACGATTTCGGGCGCGGATTGCTGAAGGCGATGCACGCCGGCGGCACGGTGGGCATCCTGATGGACACCAACATGACGCCGCCGCAGGGCGTGTTTGTGGACTTCTTTGGCAGGCAGGCCTGCACGGCGACGGGGCTCGCGCATGTGGCGCGCAAGACGGGCGCGGCGGTGCTGCCGGGGTTCATGGTGTGGGAGCAGGCCGAGGGCCGCTATGTGCTGCACTTTGGGCCGGAGGTGGAGATGCCTCATAGCGCCGAGGTGAGCGCCGATATCGTGGAAGGCACGCGGCGGTGCACGGCGGTGATCGAAGCGTGGATCCGGCGTTATCCTGACCAGTGGCTGTGGATTCACCGGAGATGGAAGACGCGGCCGGCGGGCGAAGCGGGGATTTATTCAACCGGCCGGAAATAAAACCTGGAACCGGCGTAAGATGAGAGACATGGCGACGATTCACATCTCAGAAGCTGATGCCGCGCGGGATTTTGCCGGCTTGATGGCTCGCGTGCGCGCCGGTGCAGAGGTGGTTATCGAGTCCGACGCGTTGCCCGTGGCCATAATCCGCACGCCGGCTCAACCTGGGCGCAGCTTTGAAGAAGCGATTGCGCTGCTGCCTGAAGATTCGACGGCAGTGATGGACGAAGGCTTTGCGCGCGATGTGGAGGCGGCGATTGCTGCTCATCGGGAGCCTCTGAACCCTCCGTCGTGGGATTAACCGCGTGGGACTTGTTCTTGATTCCACAGTTTTCATTGCAGCGGAGCGGCGCGGGCTGAGCGTGCGGCAGACTCTTGCGGATATCGGATCGCGATTTCCTGGCGAACAATTTGAGCTTTCAGTCATTACGCTGGTTGAACTGGCGCATGGGGCGGCACGAGCGGATACGCGGGAACGAAGGGCGGCGCGGCAGCAGTATCTGAATGAGCTGACGATTGCTTCATCCTTGCATCCGGTTACGATATCAATCGCGCTGCGTGCCGGTCGGATCGATGGAGAGAGTACTGCCAGAGGCATTCGCATTGCACTGCCCGATCTGTTGATCGGGGTGACCGCGCTGGAACTGGGTTACGGCGTTGCGACGGCCAATCTGCGCCACTTTCAGGCAATTTCAGGATTGGTGGTCGTTTCGGTGTAGGCGCAGCACGGCAATTGAGGAGAGCAAGTGATGACGCTGGGCGAACTGATTGCCGCTTTGGGCGGACGGCTGGTGCGTGGCGATCCGGATTCGCTGGTGGATGGCGTCGACTCGTGGGAGCGGGCGAAGACGTTCGAGGTGGCGTTTGCCGATTCTCCGTCCGCGATTGCCGCGGCGCTGGCAAGCCACGCCCGCATCCTGGTGCTGCCGCCGGACGCGGCTGTGGAGTATCCGCAGGACAAGTGCATTGTGGAGACCGATCAACCGCGGCTGTGGTTTGCGCGGGCGGCCAGGCTGCTGGCGCCGGCCGATGCCGCCGCCGGCGTGCATCCGAGCGCGGTGGTTGGCGCGCATGTGGAGCTGGGCGCAGGTGTGTGGGTGGGTCCGTGCGCGGTGATCGAGACCGGTGCGCAGATTGGCGCGGGAACACGGATCGAGGCCGGCGCGGTGATTGGCGCCGGTGTGCGCGTGGGCGCCCACTGCCGCATTTATCCGCGGGTGGTGATTTATTCCGGAACCACGCTGGGCGACCGTGTGGTGGCGCACGCGGGCGCGGTGCTGGGCGGCGACGGGTTTGGCTACGTGCGCGATGCCAACAGCGGCGCCTATACCCAGTTTCCGCAGCAGGGCACGCTGGCGATTGAAGACGATGTGGAGATTGGCGCCAACTCGACCATCGATCGCGGCGCGCTGGAGCAGACCCGCATTCGGCGTGGAACCAAGATCGACAATCTGGTTCACGTGGGACACAACTGCGACATTGGCGAGGACGTGATCCTGGTGGCGCTTACCGGGATCAGCGGCTCGTCGACGGTCGGCCGCGGCGCGGTTCTGGCCGGCCAGGTGGGAATTGGCGACCACGCGCATGTGGGGCCGGGCGTCATACTGGGCGGGCAGTCGGGCGTGTTCAACGGCAAGACCGTAAGCGGCCAAGGACTGCGGCCGGGCACGGTGCTGTACGGCACTCCGGCGCGGCCGCTGAAGCAGGTACTGCGCGAGCAGGCGCTGCTGGCGCGGCTGGCGAAGAAGCAGGGAGCGGGGAACGGGGACTAGATTCTTGAGCGTGTGAGTTCGTGCTTTCCCACCCTTGCCGCGATGAAGCTTCGGCAAGGATGGGATCCAAGTTGGTACATGTTCAAGCAGTCAGAAACCTAGAGTCCCATCTCCGGCGCAAGCAGGTCCGCTATCGTCTCGCGCCTGCGAATCAGGCGGGCCTTTGCGCCCTCGACCAGCACTTCGGCAGCGCGCGGACGGCTGTTGTAATTCGAGCTTTGCGCCATTCCGTATGCGCCCGCATCGAGCAGCGCGGCCAGATCGCCGGGCTTCACCGGCCCCAGTTTGCGGTCGCGCGCAAAAAAGTCGCCCGATTCGCACACCGGACCCACCACGTCCACCGCTTGCGCCCTGCCGGGGCGCGGACGCACCGGCACAATCTCGTGATGGGCTTGGTAAAGCGCGGGCCGGATCAGGTCATTCATGGCCGCATCGGTAATCACGAAGGTCTTGGCGCCGTTGCGCTTGACCTGCAGCACACGAGTTACCAGCACGCCGGCCTGCGCAACCAGAAACCGTCCCGGCTCAATGAGCAGCTTTGCGCCCAGGTCGCCCAGCGCGCCGGTGAGCGCAGCGGCATACTCGCGCACCTTTTCTGTCGCGTCAAAGCTGCCGCCGTGGTAATCGATGCCCAGTCCGCCGCCCGCATCCACGGTCTGGAGCGGGATGCCGTCGCGCTCCAGTTGCCGCACCAGTTTGCTAACCCGCTCCATGGCCGCGCCAAAGGGATCGGCGGAGCGAATCTGCGAGCCGATGTGTACGCTCACCCCATGAGCTTCCAGCCACTTGCTGCCCGCCGCGCCCTTGTAAATGGCCGGTGCGCGGCGAATGTCGATGCCGAATTTGTGCTCGCGCAGGCCGGTGGAGATGTAGGGATGGGTATCGGCAAACACATCGGGATTGACGCGCAGCGCAAACCGCGCCCTGGTTTTGAGCTTGCGCGCGCGCTCGGCCAGCAGCTCCAGTTCGGCCTCGCTCTCCACGTTGAACTCCAGAATTCCGGCTTTCAGCGCCAGGTCGATCTCGGCCGGAGTTTTGCCTACGCCGGAGAACACCACTTTGCCCACCGCCTCGGGCGCGGCCGCCATCACCCGTTCCAGTTCGCCGCCTGACACAATGTCGAACCCCGCCCCCAGGCCCGCCAGGAGCTTGAGAATGGCCAGCGCCGAGTTGGCCTTTACCGCGTAGCACACCAGATGCTCGCGTCCCGCCAGAGCCTGCTGAAACAGCATGAGCCGCTCGGCAATCTGGCAGGCCGAGTAGACATAAAGCGGAGTGCCGAATTTGCGCGCCAGATCTTCCAGCGAAACGCTGTCACAGTAGAGCGGCGCGCCGGGCCGCGGATGGTGAAAGGGGCGCGAGCAGGTGGGTTCCGTCACAATTCCGATCCAGAATAAAAGAATATCTTGAGCGTACAGCATCCGGGTTGCGTTCAAGAACCATCCGTGTTGCGTTCAAGAATGTGGAGCCGCTTGTGCGGCGGACAGCTTGGCCGCAGGGCGCAGAAAGATGGCCGCCCAGGGTGAAGAATGTCCTTTCAAACCGGTCTGCCCTGCATCCCAATTCCACTCCGGCCAAGTACAATATCTGCATGGCGGAGCTGGAGCAGGTCGACCTTGTAGGCGTGGGACTGAATGCGACCGACACCGTCATTCAACTGACGGAGTTCCCGCAGTCCGGCGCGAAGGTCGAGTACATTCACCGCTCCATCATGCTGGGCGGCCAGGTTGCGTCTACGGTTGTCGCCTGCCAGAGCTGGGGCTTGAAGACCCGCTACGTGGGCAAGCTGGGGGACGACGATGCCGCGCGGCTTCACCAGCAGGCCTTCGCCGATCTGGGCGCGGACGCACGCATTGTCACGGTGGACGACACACCCAGCCTGCATAATGTGATTCTGCTGGACTCAAGCGGCGATCGCACCGTGCTGTGCCAGCGCAACGAGCGCATGGTGCTGCGGCCCGAGGAACTGCACCGCGAATGGATCGTGAACGCGCGCGCGCTCCATCTGGACGGCCATGACACCGCCGCGGCTACTCAGGCAGCGGTGTGGGCCCGCGAAGCCGGCGTTCCCGTGCTCGCCGATCTCGACGATCCCTATCCCGGCATCGACGACCTGATCGCCAACATCGACTACCTGGTTGTGAATCACGATTTTTCCTGCCGGCTCATGAACGACAACAATCTCGAACGCTCCCTGCGCCGCATGCAGGCCCGGTACAACTGCCGGCTGACCGCTGCTACCTTGGGCGAAGAGGGTGTGGTGGCCTGGGACGGCCGCCGCCTGCTGCACTCGGCCGCTTACCGCGTTCCGGTGGTCGACACCACCGGCGCCGGCGACATCTTCCGCGCCGGTTTCATTTACGGGTTGCTGAACGGCTGGCCGCTGGAGCGGATTTTCGATTTCTCCTGCGCGGCCGGAGCCATGAACTGCACGGCAGCCGGAGCCCGTGGCGGCATCCGTCCGGTGGCGGCCATCGAGCACCTGATGGCCACCCGCAGCCGCTATGAGTCTCGCCACTCAACGCTGATGACGGAAGAGCAGAGCGCGTAGATCTCCGTTAAAAAGAAAAGTCAGCCTGGAAGCTGATGGCGCGGTTGCCCGGTGTGGGGTAGGCGAATGGGCCACTGGCGAGCGACTGGCTTTTGTTGAACAGTGGCGAGAGCAGGACGCCGTTGGGCGGGCCGAAATTTGCATCGTTGAACAGATTGGCGGCGCTGGCTACGAAGGTGAGGTTGTAGCGGCGCGGCGCGGTTTCATTCAATTGCACGCTGCCATTGCCGCCGCTCAGGCCGCGGTTGTTTACGCCATTGCCGGCTGAGTAGGTCTGGCCCTGGGCCGCGGTTCGGATGCGTGGACCGACACCGATCACCTTGCTGAGACGGACGTGGTAGACGACGTTGGCCGGTCCGGTGCCGACGCCAAAGGGAACAATGCGCTCGGCTTTGCCGGAGGGGCTGGTGTCGAGGCAGCCGTAGCGGGTGGCGACGACGTCGGGCGCGCCGCACTGGCCGTAGGTGGGGCGCGCGTTGAACTGCTGGTTCCCGGTGAGATCGCTGCCGATGGTGAGGTTGTAGGGGTAGCCGGACTGCGCGATGAGCAGCGATCCGAAGACGATACCCCAGGGACCGGTATAGCTGTTGAGAAGCACCAGACGCTGGCGGTATCCGAAGTTGGCGCGGCCGTAGTCGAGGCCCGGGTTCTGCGCGAAGGAGGGAACGTAATTGGGGCCCTGCGTGTCGCTCTTTGCCTGGTTGAGGACATAGGTGGCGTTGAGTGCCAGATGGCGTAGATGGGCGTTGACGGTGGCGATCCACTGGCTCTGACGATAGAAGCCGCCGGACTGAAACTGGTAGTTGTAAATGGCGGGCGCGGAGCCTGTTTGGGTGTAGATGTTCAGGTCGATGACCGGCGCGTCGATGTTGTTCGTCAGGTACTGGTGAACGCCCTGGGTGTAGAGATAGGTGAGGTTCAGCGAAACCTTGCCGGGGAGCTGGCGGTCGACGCCGACGCCGGCCTGCATGTCGAGCGCGGCGTGGAAGTGCGGATCGATGGACTGATAGATCTGGGTTACCACGGGGCTGACCGCGGTAGGCGCCTGGACGGAATCGGGATTGTAGGAGCATGGACACTGGGCCACGTAGCCGACGCCGTTGACCAGGTTTCTGTGAAGCACCTGGTCAAGATAGGGAGTTCCCGAGTCGGCGCTGAAGGAGTTAGGCACGGTGAAGCGGTTGTAGAACCATCCGTAGCCGGCGCGAAGGACGGTTTTTGCGGGCGCGGAGCCGGAGTGGCGCGGACTCCAGGCCAGCGCCACGCGCGGAGCCCAGTCAAGGCGATCGTGAATGCGGTTCTGGCCTTCAACGCGAAGGCCGGCGCTGACCATTAAGTTCGGTTTCCAGTGCCAGTCGTCCTGAAAGAAGAGAGCGCCGTCGAAGATCATCACGCTGGCCAGCGGATGGTAGTAGACGTTGGCCGAGTACTGGTCTGGCAGGCCGGCCTGAAAGTGGGCGATGGTGTTGAATGAGTAGACGCCGTTCTGGCCTGAGGTAGTGTAGCTGGCATCGTTGTAGAGCCGCAGCCGCGTGCCGAAGCGAAGCGCGTGCCCTCCGGCGACGGCGGTGGAGTAGTTCTGCAGCTCGAAGTTGTTCTGGGTGTCGCGCTCGATGCCGGCGCTGCTGCCTCCGCTGGTGAAGGCGCCTTGTACGGTGACGGTGGGCAGCGGACTGGATGGCACCTGGTCGTTGTAGATGCGGCTCCACTGGAAGTGAGTTTCATTGATGAAGTGCGCGCCGGCGAGAAAGGTTTCGCCGAGTTGAAGCGCGTTTTCTTCGCTGATGACCCGGCTGGCCTGGGAGGCGAGATTGAGCGCGCCGACGCCGACTCCGCTCTGGTTGGTGCGGTAATACGAGTCGCGGATGGTGGCCGAGTTGCGCGCGCCGAGCTGGAAGTCAAGACGCGGATTGATGGAGAGATAGGTGATGGGCGTGGCGAAGGCCTGGTGGATGGAGGCGCCGGTGTTGGCCGGATCGATGGCGTCGACGAATGCCTGATTCTGGCGGATCATGCGATATCCGCTGAAGAAGTAAGAGGCGCTTTTGGAAATGGGGCCGGCGACGTTGCCGACGAGGGTGAATTGGTAGTAGCCGGGCTGGTCGGCGACCAGCGGGTTGGCGGTGTTCAGTACGGAACTGGTGCCTCCGCTGGAGAGACTGCCCTGAAACTTTTCCGAGCCTGGTTTGGTGATGATTTCCAGACGCCCGTAGCCGAGGCGATCGAACTCGGCGGAAAAGGGATTCTGGTTGACGCGAATTTCGAGGATGGAGGTTTTGGGCGGGAGCTGGCCGCCGGCGAAGCCGTCAATGTAGATTTCAGTTCCGCTGGGACCGGCGGATGGGCCGGCGAGTGCCTGCAGCTCTGCGCTGAGCTCGTTGGGATCGTCAGAGAGTGCGCTGAGCGCGCTGCCGCGCAGGATGGTGGCGCTGGCGTTCTGCCCGGAGTCGATGCCGACGCCCTGTTCCTCATCTGTGACGGTGAGGTTCTGCTGGTCGGCCACGATGGACAAAGGCAGGTTGAGCTGCCTGGTTTGTCCGGAGACGAGAGCGATGTCCTGGATGGCGAGCGGCGCAAAGCCCCTGGCGGTGACGGAGAGCGCGTAGGTGCCGGCGGTGAGCGAACCGAAGGTGTAGCGGCCATCGCGGCCGGATTGGGTGCGGATCGTCTGCTGCGCGCGGGTGAGGGCGATCTGTGCGCCGGGGATTGCCGCGCTACTGGGATCTAGAACGGTTCCAGATAAGGTTGCGGACTGGGCTGTTCCGAGCGGCGCAAACAGCACTGGAAAGAAGAGCAGCGCCAGCAAGCCCAGCAATCGCAGCCAATGAGTCATGATCTCCCGTTCGGGTCAGCAGTTCTGGAGTACAGGAGCGCGGCACAGGCGCCGCGCAATTCCGGGACTCGGCGGAACAACTCTCGCAGAACCGGGAGAATGCCGCAGTAAGGGTGTTGCTTTTCGCCCGAAGGAAAAAGTCAGCTCGCACCTGTGGCACGAGGCATAAGACACTCGGTGGCTTTATCTAAAAATCTTCTCATGTAACGAGGGTAACGGGAAGCAAAATCCTGTGCGCAACCGGGAGTTAAGAGCGAGCGGGGCCAGGGCGGGGCTGGCTTGTCGACGGTTGTGGAGAGCGAATGAATTTTCGCCCGGTTTGCGCGTGGCGAATCGACACTAAAGGCGCTTGATGAAGGCCAGCGCTTCAGCCAGTTGTGGAAAGCTGGCCTCTTCGGCCTTGAACTCGCGGGAGTGGACGCAGCGGCGCAGGCCGCGCATGCGCACCGGGTGCTTGAGGTGGAGCATCTCGTGGTAGAGCAGGTATTCGATGGCGTAGCGCGGGCTGGAGGGACGGTCGAAGACGCGGCTGACCACGATCATGTTGTGGGCTGCGTCATAGTGGCCCAGTGAGCGCCGGGCGTGGTGCTCGCTCCAGGTGAGGTCGGGACGGCCCATCAGTCCGCCGAAGAAGCGCATGTTGAGCGAGTCGAAGACCTCTTCGAGGTTGTAATAGCGGCCTTCGGGGCCGAAGTAGCGCTTGGTGCCGCGCGCATGGCGGATAAGCTCGGCCTGGCGGGTGACGGCGGAACTGGTGCAGAAGCGCTTGTAGCGCAGATTGTGGGCGGGTTCGATGGGCTTTTTGTAGAGCTTGGCCAGCAGGATGTGGGCGATGGCGTGGATTACGCTTTCCGGCGCGCCTTCGAGCAGGTCGGAAAGACCGACCAGAATGTGGCCGTCGCGAAGACGGATGCGGGTATTGAGCGAGGTGAAACGGCGGAAGCGCACCTGTATCGACGGCATAGGCGCACGCGGCCGCAATGCCCGGTACTCCAGCTCAAAGATCTCGACGAAAGGGGCGTTCACCTGGATCGAGGATAGCAGGAACAGGGGTCAGGGGTCAGTGAACAGGGAACAGGGAGCAGGGAGCAGGGAACCAGGGAACACAGGTCTCAGGGAACAACTGTCGGTTGATAGAGAACCGGACTGCGGATAGGGGTGGGACTTTTTTATTCGGATGCGAGATTCTCGACCCCCGAAATCTGATCTCTGAAACCTGACCTCTGTTCACTGTTCACTGTTCACTGACCACTGATCTCTGAAATCTGCATTTACTTGGGCTCGTAGCGGTCCTGGCCCTTCTGGTCTTTATGGAGATCGAAGTAGGCGGTCTGGTCGGCGGTTAGCTTTTTGGCCTGGTCGGCGAGGTCGCTGCTGCTTTCAATGGCGTCCTGACGAGAGATTTCAAAGGCCGGTTCGCTGGGTAGGTTTTTGAGTACAGCCTGCCAGCGCTCGATGCCTTCGTTGAGCGGCTTGAGGCTCCTGCGGATATCGGCCTTGCGGTCGGAGAAGAGGTCGAGATTGTCGCCCAGCTCGTCCATCAGTGCGGAAAAGTTTTCGAGGTCGCCGTCGAGCCGGCTGCCGCGCGCGGCGGAGTGGCCGCGGGGGGTGAGACCTTTAATGGTGTCGGCGCGCTGGTCGAGGAATTTGACGAAGAGATCGACGCGAGCAACCGGATCGATGCCGGCTTCGGCAATCTGCTGCTGCTGCGCATCGTTCAGAGGCTCGGGTTTGTCGCGTTGTGCGTGGAGAGAAGCGGCGACGAGCAGGGAGAGCAGAATCGCGGCTAGAGTACGCATGGCATGCCTTTGGAGCAGTCCGCACGCGTGCACATGAGCCAGAGCTCAGCGGCCGGCGCGGGCTCTACTTTTTGAAGACTTCCATCATGGCCTCATCCTGCGCATGATTGACCTGGGCCAGCGTCTGCTGCACCAGTGGGCGGTCTTCGTAGTCGGTGGAACGCAGCATCTCGTTCAGGCGGAAAGCGGTGTGGTTGAGCAGCAGCTCCGCATTCTTGAGCCGCTTGTCATTGTCGGCCATGGAGAGGTGAATCTTCTGCGCCATCAACTGGATTTTGTGGAGCAGCCCGTTTGCCACATCGACGTGGCCAGCGGCGTACTGCTGAAGGCTCAGCTCGGTCATCTGGTGAACAATTTCGGCGTAGAGGAAGCACTGATCGCGCGGCTGCGCCTGGTTGACGCGGGCCTCAAGGGCATCGATCGTCTGCTGGTCGGCAGGTTTGTTGTCGAAAGAGGATGCGCATGCCGGTGCAGCGGCGAAACTCAAAACCAGAAGCCCGGCCACCAGAACCATTGTTCTCATGTGAACGACCCCCTGCGGTTCAGCCCCCAAGGTGTGAACCATAGTAGGCCCAACTGGAGGCAAACCGCAAGCGATAAGATGCCGGCCGTGGAAGCTGGGTCAACAGACCGGGGCAAATTTTTCAGTTGGGGTGGTTATTTTTTCAGCAGATCGAGCCGCTGTTTAGCCTGCCACTCTTCGTTGGGGTATTTGCCCCCGGCAGCATCGAGAAAGTGCTGGTAGTAGACAATGGCCTGCTTTTTGTCCCGCAGTTTGTCGTAGGAGATGGCCCACAGGAAATAGGTGGATGGGTTCTCGGGCGCGAACCGGGAACGCATGGTGAGCGCGTGGAGAGTTTCGGCGGGCCGCTCCATGCGGGACGCGGTGAAGGCCAGGCCGCTCCAGCCGTCGATGCTGGAGGGATTGACCTTAGTGGCCTGGTCAAAGGCGGCGTACGCCTCGGCGTAGCGGAGCTGATGAACCAGATTCTGGCCATGGGCGACGAGCAGCTCGGCGTCGGTCGGCTGGGCAGCGAGCAACTGCACGTAGAGCTTGTCGGAGTTGGCGTAGTCACCGGCATCGGCCATAACCTGGGCCAGCATGCGGGTGACGGCGGGATCACCGGGGTGCTGGTCATGGAGCTTCTGGAGCAGCGGAAGGGCTTCAGACTTGTCTTGCGCGGCCAGTGCAGTGGCAAGCTGCGCGGTGAGCACGGGATCGTCGGGAAACTGGACGAGTGCGGCGCGGAGCATGGTTTCAGCTTGTGGATACTGCTGGCGCGCCAGCAGCAGGTGCGCCAGGCCGGTGGTAGCGGGGCGGGATTTGGGGTCCTCGGCAAGAATGCGGCGATAGGCGCGCTCGGCGGCGTCGTACTGCGCGGCGTCTTCGGCAAGACTGGCGGCGAGAAGTGTGTCGTCCTCCGTCTCGGGGGAGATTCGAAGCGCTTCGATCAGGTCGTTGGAGGCGGCGGTGGGATCGTTGTCTCCGCCGGGTTGTGGGCGGTCGATCTGGGCCAGAGCGCGCCAGGCGCGGGCCTTGAGCATGGCCCCGGAGGAGCCGGGATCGAGAGTGGTGGCAGTAACCAGCTCAGGGCGGGCCTCGTCGTCTTTGTGCTGGCGGGCGAGCAGCAGGCCGAGGGAGAGATGGGCGTCAAAGGATTTTGGATCGGCGGCGATGGCGCGGCGGTAGAAGCCAGCCGCATCGTCAAGGCGATTCTGCGCGTCGGCGATGTAGCCAAGGTCGAATAAAGCCCGGGCATCGTTGGGGTTGGCGGCAATCCAGGTATTGAGCCCGGCTTCAGCGGTCTTCCAGTCGGAGGCGGCGATGGCTGCTTCGGCTGCGGTTACCTGGGCGGAGACAGGCTGTGCAGAGGCGGGCGCGGACGCGACGCCGGCAGGCGCAAGACCGGCGGTGGAGGAGGATTCCTGGGCGAAGGCCGGGCGCAGCGCAGCAGGCAAAATGAGCAGCAGGGCGAAGATGAGGGTACGAAACACTGAATTCCTCCATCTCCATTTTAATTCGCTCCATTTTAATTCGGGCCCTGGCGGCCGGGTCCGCACCCTGAAAGGGGAGCCTGTGTCTGAAACGCTGACGATTCGACGCGCACCATTGAGCAAAGGGAATCGGCGAAATGCTCGAATTTGCCGGCGGCCCACACCAAAAAACAACTTTGCGCGCATCGCCCGCATCCAGACAGACATATCAGCCGAAGAGACAAGCCAGATGCACAAGGCTGATCGGCAAGCCCTTTTTGTTCTGGGGAAATGAGGGGGCAATTTATGGACATGCATAGCGAGCGGCAGAGTTACCGGAGCGATCACATGACTTTGGTTTCGATGCAGCATATACCTTTGGCCAACGCTTATCTTTGCCAGGACTGCAACTGCATAGGCAATTGTTCGGTGCAGTGCCCGGCCTGTGCCTCCGAAGCCCTGATGGGGCTGGCGGGAGTGCTCAATCGCCGAACCGAAGAGCGCGTGCAGATGGCCTACATGCGTGCTCCCGCGCTGGCCGCGTAGCGCCCGTATCCCGAGCCGCGGCTGGCGGCGTGCCGGCGCGCGAAAAACTCCCAGGTAACGCAAGAATCGCGGCGTGTGCCGTGGCGCGGGCGCCTGTTGACGCGCGCTCTATAATAAAGAATGGCCGGTTGCGCCCTGAGCCTTCCTGTGAGGTCTGGGATGCGGCCGGAAGATTCGTTCCGGTGCCCTTTCTTTGAATGACGCCATCATCATCCGCGGTGCGCGGACCCATAACCTGAAGAACATCTCCTGCGAGATTCCGCACGGAAAGCTGACGGTAGTCAGCGGCGTGTCGGGATCGGGCAAGAGTTCGTTGGCCTTCGACACGATCTATGCCGAGGGGCAGCGGCGGTATGTCGAATCGCTGTCTGCGTATGCGCGGCAGTTTCTGGAGCGGATCGAGAAGCCGGACGTGGACGAGATCGAAGGTCTGGCGCCGGCGATTGCCATCAAGCAGAAAAATTCCACACGCAATCCGCGGTCGACGGTGGCGACGGCGACGGAGATATACGATTATCTGCGGCTGCTGTACGCGCGCTGCGGCACGGTGCATTGCATCCACTGCGACGGACTGGTGAAGCGCGACTCAGTAGACGAGGCCGCCGCGGCGGTGCTGGCGCTGGGCGAGGGAACGCGGCTGCAGGTGCTGTTTCCGGTGATTACGGCGGCACTTGAGGCGGACGGCGAGGGAAAGGCGACGGCGAAAAAGCCGGTGCGCGCTGCCAAGGCAGGCGCGAAGGCAGGCAAGCAGGCCAGCACGAAGGCCGCGGGGGCAAGCGATTCGCCGCACACCGAGACGCTGAAGGCGCGGCTCGCGGAGCTGCGCGGCGGAGGCTTCAACCGGCTGTGGCAGCAGGGAAAGATCTTCGAGTTCTCAACGCCCGAGTCGCTGCTGGACCTGGATTTTACACTTCCAGTGTTCGTTCTTTTGGACAGGATCGTGGTCAGTGCTGAGAATCGGCCGCGCATTGTGGATGCCATCGAGACGGCGTATCGCGAGGGCGGCGAGGTGATTTTTGAAGAGGCATTGCGCGACGAAACGGCCGAGCCGCGGCGGCTGCGCTTCAGCGGCGCGTATGAATGCACCAACTGTCACCGGCCGGGACGGGAGCCGGAGCCGCGGCTGTTCAGCTTCAACAATCCATTTGGCGCCTGCCCGCGCTGCCAGGGGTTTGGCAACACGGTGGACTACGACCTGAACCTGATTATTCCGGACCAGGGTCTGAGCCTGAACGACGGTGCGATCGATCCCTGGAACCGGCCGAAGTACCGGCCGTGGTTCAGCGATCTGCGCAAGCGCGCGCCGGAGCTGGGTGTTCCGCTAGACGTGCCGTGGCGGGACATGGCGGAAGAGGCGCGGGAGATCGTGCTGCGCGGCAAGGCCGGCTATGAAGGAGTATTTGGATTCTTTGCGCAGATGGACCGCAAGAAGTACAAGCTGCATGTGCGCGTGATGCTCAGCAAGTATCGCGGGTATGCGGAGTGTCCCGATTGCCGTGGGCAAAGACTGCGTGCCGAGGCGCGCAGCGTGCGGCTGAACGGGAAAAATATCTGCCAGGCGGCGGCGCTGACGATTCTGCAGGCGAAGGAGTTTTTCGACACACTGAAGCTGTCGCCGATGCAGGAGGAGATCGCAGGGCCGATTCTGGGAGAAGTGCGGCAGCGGCTGAGCTTTCTGGACGCGGTGGGGCTGGAGTATCTGACGCTGGACCGGCTGGCTTCTACGCTTTCGGGCGGCGAGTCGCAGCGGATTCAACTGGCCACGTCTTTGGGGTCGCGGCTGGTGGGCGCGCTGTATGTGCTGGACGAGCCCTCGATTGGATTGCACACGCGGGATACGGCGCGGCTGGTGCGGATTCTGGAAGAACTGCGCGACCTGGGCAACACGATTCTGGTGGTGGAGCACGATGCGGATGTGCTGCGCGCGGCCGACCATCTGCTGGACCTGGGGCCGGGCGCGGGCGAGTTCGGCGGCAAGCTGCTGGCCGAGGGCGTGCTGGCGGAGATCGAGGCGAATCCCAATTCGCTGACCGGCCGGTATCTTTCCGGCAAGATTGCGATTCCGGTGCCGACGCGGCGGCGCGCGCCGGGACGCGAGAAGCTGGTGGTGCGTGGCGCGCGGGCCAACAATCTGCGCGGGCTGGATGTGGAGATTCCGCTGGGGCTGCTGGTGGCGGTTACCGGCGTGTCGGGCTCGGGCAAGTCGACGCTGGTGCATCAGGTGCTGTATCGGGCGGTGGCGCGAGCGCTGGGTCAGAGCGATGGCGGCGAGGCGGCGGCCACGCTTGCTTCGCTGAGCGGTGCGGAGCGGCTGAACGATGTGGTGCTGGTGGATCAGACGCCGATCGGCCGCACGCCGCGGTCGAATCCGATCACGTATATCAAGGGATTCGATCTGGTTCGCGAGCTGTTTGCGGCGCAGCCGGAGGCCAAGCGGCTTTCGCTCACGCCGGGACATTTCTCATTCAACGTGCCGGGCGGCCGTTGCAACACCTGCGAAGGCGACGGCACGGTGACCGTGGAGATGCAGTTCCTGGCCGATGTGGAGCTGCCCTGCGAAGAGTGTAACGGGACGCGCTATCAGGCCCGCATTCTCGAAGTGCAGTACAAGGGCAAGAGCATTCACGATGTGCTGCAGATGACAGTAAAAGAGGCGCTGCGCTTTTTTACCGGGCAGAACAAGCTGCTGGAGAAGCTGGCGGTGCTGGATGAGATCGGGCTGGGCTATCTGCGGCTGGGGCAGTCGGCGACCACGCTTTCCGGGGGCGAGGCGCAACGCGTAAAGCTGGCGGCGCACCTGGCGCAGGTGCGGGCGGCCAATGCCACGGCCAAGCCTTCGCAGGCCAGCCGGGTGCTGTACATTCTGGACGAGCCGACGACCGGGCTGCACTTTGATGATGTTTCCAAGCTGCTGACGGCGTTTCGCAAGCTGATTGACGGCGGCGGGTCGCTGGTGGTGATCGAGCACAATCTGGATGTGATCAAGAGCGCGGACTGGGTGATCGATTTGGGCCCGGAGGGCGGGGAAGGCGGCGGACGGATTGTCGTCGAAGGCACGCCGGAGAAAATTGCCGCGAATCTGCACTCGCACACAGGGAAGTGGCTGGCGCGAGTGCTGTAAGCGCGGCCAGTAGCCGGTAGCCAATAGGCAGCAGATAGCAGACAGCAAAACAGCGGACGGTGAAGGGTTCGCGGGGGCGGCGGTATGGTGTCGAGCGCCCTATACGAGCGTGTCGGGTGCATGGCGCGAGAAGCACCAGCCGTTCCCGTGAAGCCAGCAGGAACCGTCTTTCTGGTGAGGATCGCGGCGGAGAGAGCGCACGCCGGCGCCGTGGTCATCCGCGAGAGCGCGAGACAGTTCTTCGCCAATTGCCAAGTCGCGCGCTCCCTCAAACTCAACAAAGAAAACGGAGCCTACGAGTGCTGCCGAGAAGAGATCAAGATTCTTGCGCGTGGTGTATGCCATTGTGCCTGCACCGCGCGAAGGCGTGAGCGGGAAAAGCAGCTTGCCGCCGGGCTTGAGCGCGGCGAGCCATGAAGGAAGTGGGTGCGTAGCGCCGGCGCTCACGACGACTGTGTCGGCGGAATTGAAGGCGCCGCGCGCTCCGTCTGCATGAAGCACGGTGACCTGAGGCCACGGCGCGAGTGCGATGCGAGCACGGGCTGCAAGGGAATCGTCGATTTCGACGGCGACGACGCGGCCGCGTGGTCCGGCTAGCTCAGCGAGGACGGCAGAGTAGTAGCCAGTGCCGCAGCCGAGGTGGAGAACCGCATCGCCCGGCTGCACGCCGAGCAGGCTCAGATGAAATGCCCAAAGGCTGGGCTGGCCATTGTTCAGGTGCTTCGCAGCATCGAGAACGATGAGCGCGTCCTGATAGATACTGATTGGATCGGAACTCTGAGTGAAAGTGCGTGCTTCGCTGTCCTGGATGAGCCATGGACCAGGCCCGATGAATTGCTCGCGCGGAACGGCAGAGAAGGCGGCCAGGATCGCGGGCGAAGAGATGCCGTTGCGGCGGCACAATTCTTCGGCGTAGAAACGCCGCGCGGATTCAGTGCGAACTGCCTCATGTGGCTGCATCGCGTTGAACGGCATGAACCCGCAAAGACTTGCAGGACAGCCTTACGGTGGGATTATAGGCGCATTTTGGACGCGGGAGAGTTGCCAGAAGGCGCGGAGATTCTGTAGAAAGATCAAAGCCTTTACAACACCGCGATGTTTGGCGCGAACGATCCTGTCGTCGTGGCGAGCGGAAGCTTCATC
>DATAVZ010000050.1:0-28437 GCA_036267475.1 Occallatibacter sp. | reverse complement strand
TCATCTCGTCTCGACTCCCACCGACGCAGACTTATCAATGGTCGTTACCCTTCGTCCATCTCCAAGCGGAGAAGGCTATCTCAATCTTGAAATCTTCGATACGAAGACACATTCACTTCTCTGGGTATTAGACGAGCCGATCAAAATAGCAACCCTTGAAAAAACATTTATCAAGAACGCTCAGGCTAGCGCGCAACTCTTTCTCGCTGACCTCGACATTCTGGCAAACGGAAAAATACCTGGATATGTTCTTCCACCGCCGCCTCCACCAACAAAAGCCCGTCTCTCTCAAGAAGGTAAATAAGCAATGAGCAATATCCCTGGCAAGACAAACTCCGTCGTCCTCACCGAAGGCCCGCATCGCGCCGCCGCCCGCTCCATGCTGCGCGCCGTCGGCTTCTCCAAAGACGACCTGCACAAGCCCATCATCGGCATCGCCAACACCTGGACCGAGATCGGCCCCTGCAACTACCACCTCCGCGACATCGCCGAGGCCGTCAAGCAGGGCATCCGCGAGGCCGGTGGCACACCCATGGAGTTCAACACCATCACCATCTCCGACGGCATCACCATGGGCACGCAGGGCATGAAGGCTTCGCTGGTTTCGCGCGAGGTCATCGCCGATTCCATCGAGCTGGTGGCGCGCGGCAATCTGTTCGACGGCCTGGTGGGCATCGGCGGCTGCGACAAGAATATGCCGGGCATCATCATGGCGCTGTGCCGGCTCGATATTCCGGGCATGATGCTCTACGGCGGCTCGATCGCTCCCGGCAAGCTGGACGGTCCCAATGGCGAAAAAATCGACATCACCATTCAGGACGTCTTTGAAGGCATTGGTTCCTATGCCGCCGGACGCATTGACGATGCCGGTCTGGAGGCGCTCGAAGCCAGCGCCTGCCCAGGGGCGGGCGCATGCGGCGGCCAGTTCACGGCCAACACCATGGCCATGAGCGCGGAAATTCTCGGCATCTCGCCGATTCAGCTCTCCGGCGTGCCGGCCACCAATACTCACAAGCGCGAAGCCACGCGCGAGGCCGGCCGCATGCTCATGGATGCGGTTCGCGCCAACCGCCGGCCCTCGGAGATCATTACCCGCAAGTCTCTGGAAAACACCATTGCCAGCGTGGCCGCAAGCGGCGGCTCGACGAATGCAGTGCTGCATCTGCTGGCCATTGCGCGAGAGAGAGGCATTGAGCTGAGCATCGACGACTTCGATGTGATTTCGAAGCGCACGCCCTACATCTGCGACCTAACCCCGGCGGGAAAATATGTTGCGTCGGACTACCAGGCCGCGGGCGGCTCACGGCTGCTGGCACAGCGGCTTATCGATGCCGGCCATGCCGACGGCTCCACGCTTACCATCAGCGGTAAAACACTGGCCGAGGAAGCCGCGCGCGCCGTCGAGACGCCGGGCCAGGTGGTCATTCACAGCTTTGAAAAGCCCATCAAGCCCAACGGCGGCCTGGTGATTCTGAAGGGCAATCTCGCTCCCGAAGGCTGCGTGATGAAGATTGCCGCGGCCGGGCGCTATGAGCATCGCGGACCGGCGCGGGTCTTCGATTGCGAAGACGACTGCTTCAAAGTGGTCCAGGCCGGCGGAATCAAGCCGAACGATGTGGTGGTGATTCGCTATGAAGGTCCCAAGGGCGGTCCCGGCATGCGCGAAATGCTGCAGGTGACGGCGGCGATCTCATCGAATGCCGAACTGAGCGCGCACGTGGCGCTGCTGACCGACGGGCGCTTCTCCGGCGCAACACGCGGCTTTACCGCGGGACACGTGGCGCCGGAAGCATTTGTCGGCGGCCCCATTGCCGCGGTGCGCGAGGGCGACATGATCCACTTCGACATTGCCAACCGCACGCTCAATGTGGAGATCAGCGACGCGGAGATGGCGGCGCGGCTCAAGGACTTCAAGCCGCCGGCGCTGCGCTGGCCCAAGGGCGTGTTCGGCAAGTATGTGGACCGCGTGAACTCGGCCTCGGAAGGCGCAACGACCTGAGGGCAGTGAACAGGGACAGGAACAGGGAACGAATGCATCGAGATGAATGCATTACGAGGAGTTGATTATGGGAATCGACGCTACAACGCAAGCTGCAAACGCTCATCTCACCACGCCTACGCGGCTCACCGGCTCTGAAATTCTGTGGGCCACGCTGGTCGGCGAGGGTGTGGATACGGTCTTCGGTTATCCGGGCGGCGCGATTCTGCCCGCTTACGACGCGCTGCGCAAGTTTCCCATCCGCCACGTGCTGGTGCGCCACGAACAGGGTGCCGCGCACATGGCCGACGGTTACGCCCGCGCCTCGGGCAAGGTGGGCGTGGCGGTTGCCACCAGCGGCCCCGGCGCCACCAACCTGATTACCGGCATTGCCACAGCCATGCTCGACTCGATTCCCATGGTCTGCATCACCGGCAACGTACCAAGCAAGGTGCTGGGCACCGACGCTTTTCAGGAAGTGGACATCACTGGCATCACGCTGCCGGTCACCAAGCACAATTTTCTGGTGAGCCGCCCCGAAGACCTTGCCGCCGCGCTGCGCCAGGCCTTTCAGATTGCGCGCTCCGGCCGTCCCGGGCCGGTGCTGGTGGATATCACCAAGGACGCGCAGCAGGCCACGGCCATCTTCGACTTTGAGGCCGCGAAACCCATTGCGTATCGTCCGCACCCTATGTTGAAAGTTGAGGATGCCGGTCTTGCGCAGGCAGCCGAGCTGATCCGCAACTCCGCGCGTCCGGTGATTCTGGCGGGCCACGGCGTTTCCGAGTCAGGCGCCATGGAGCAGGTGCGCACGCTGGCCGAGCGGGCGCAGATTCCCGTAGGCCTTACGCTGCTGGGCCTGGGATCGTTTCCGGCATCGCACCCGTTGAGTCTCGGCATGATGGGCATGCACGGGGAAGCGTGGGTCAACAATGCGATTCAGGAAGCTGACCTGCTGATCGCCTGCGGCATGCGCTTCGACGACCGGGTGATCGGAACGCCGGCGACGTATGCGCCCAATGCGAAAAAGATACACATCGAGATCGATCCGGCGGAGATTAACAAGAACATAAAGGTGGATGTGGCTCTGGTGGGCGATCTGCGCGAGGTGCTGGAAGATTTGCTGCCGCGGATCAGCAGCCGGAGCCAGGGCGGCCGCGATGGAGCGGCGTGGCTGCGCACGATCGACGCCATGAAGGGCGAGTCCGCGGTGCGCGACATTCGCAACCTGCCGGATATGGGCCACCTGTACGCGGCGCACGTGATGCACGACCTGTGGCGCATGACCGGCGGCAACGCGGTAGTGGTTACCGACGTGGGGCAGCACCAGATGTGGGAGGCGCAGTACTACCACCATGAGCGTCCGCGCACGCTCATCACATCGGGCGGCCTGGGCACGATGGGCTATGCGCTTCCGGCGGCTATCGGCGCAAAGATGGCCTGCCCGGAGAAGGAAGTGTGGGTCATTGCCGGCGACGGCGGCTTCCAGATGACGGCGTCCGAGCTCTCCACCATCGTGCAGGAGAAGCTCAAGATCAACATCGCCATTATCAACAACGGCTATCTCGGCATGGTGCGCCAGTGGCAGGAGTTTTTCTACGGGCGCAACTACGAGTCCACGCCGCTGGTGAGTCCGGACTTTGTGAAACTGGCCGACGCGCATGGAATCCAAGGACGCGCGGTAAAAGCGCGCAGCGAAGTGGCTGAGGCGGTGGCGGAAGCGCGCGCGGCCAGCGGCGCGTTTCTGCTCAACTTCCTTGTCGAAAAAGAAGATTCGGTCTATCCCATGATTCCTGCCGGAAGCGCTCTGCACGAGATGATCCTGCGCCCCGGCCGCGACCCGCTGGAAGAGCGGGCGGACGACTGATCAGAGATCAGGGATCAGGGATCAGGGATCAGATGTCCGGCGGTTTCCAGGGAGCTATTTGATGGCCCAATCATTTCGAGATTTGCTTGTTTGGCAGCGGGCCATGCAGTTAACTGTTGCGATTTACAAGTTGACGAGAGAGTTTCCACGCGAGGAGCTTTATGGTCTAACGAATCAAATCAGGCGAGCGGCAGTTTCATTGCCAAGCAATATCGCCGAAGGACATGGGCGCTTGAATACGGGCGAATTTCGTCAATTTCTTTGAATCGCACGCGTATCCAATTTTGAGCTTCAGACACAATTGCAAATTGCTCGCGAGCTTGAAATGGGGAATCGCGGACTTATTGACGATGCCGAGAATCTCTCCCATGAAGTCGGCAAAATGATCTACGCAATCTTGGAATCGATCAAGCGCCGAGACGAAGATTGATCAGAGTTCACTGACCACTGTTCACTGAACTCTGATCTCTGACCCCTGATCTCTGGAAAGGCTTTTTATGCTGCATACATTCGTTGCATACGTGGAAGATTTGCCGGGCGTGCTCACGCGCGTGGCTTCGCTGTTTCGGCGTTTGAACATCAACATCAACTCACTCACCGTGGGCCGCAGCGAGCGGGCCGGGCTGTCGCGGCTCACGCTGGTTTGCGAGTCGTCGGCCTCGGCCGGGGATCGCATCCGCGCCAGCCTGTATAAACTGGAGAACGTGGTCGACGTGGACGACATTGCGCAGGCTCCGTCGGTTACTCGCGAGCTGGCGCTGATCAAAGTGGCAGCCACGCCCAGAAATCGCGCGCAGATCTTCGACCTGGTCGAGGTGTTTCGCGCGCGTATTGTCGATTTGACATCGGAGTCGCTGATGATCGAGATGACCGGCGTCGAGAGCAAGATCGAAGGTCTGATCGAGGTGCTGCGCGAAGACGATGGCCGCATTCTCGAAATCTGCCGCAGCGGAAAAATGACCATGCGCCGCGGCCATCACACCAGCGGCGTGCTGCGCGCCATGGGCGCCGGCGTTGCTGAAACCGTCGAGCCGGAGGAAGATCGCGTGGCGGCGCAGCCGGAGTAGCGGGCTTGGTGCTCTTCCACTGTTTCCGCAAATCGTGCGGAAGGGATGGAACACCCGGCGACGGAAGTATCCAGATTTCCTTAGGGGCTCGAAATCGAGCACCTGGGCGCACGACAGAAGATTCGAGTCAACATCCAAACAGCACAAGCATCGAAAACAGGACAAACATCGAAACAGCACAAGCATTCCAAACAGCGCAAGCAAAGGAAAAGAAGAAAATCATGGCAAAGACTTACTACGATCACGATGCCGACCTTACTCTTATCCAGGCCAAGAAAGTGGCCATCATTGGATACGGCTCACAGGGACACGCACACTCGCTCAACCTCAAGGACTCCGGCGTTCAGGTCAAGGTAGGCCTAGCCGCGGGCTCCAAGTCGATTGCCAAGGCGCAGAAGGCGGGCCTTGAAGTGTCCACCGTCGCCGAGGCTGTCCAGTGGGCTGACGTCATCATGGTCCTGGTCCCCGACCAGACCGCCGCCAAACTTTACGCCGACGAGATCGCTCCCAACCTTTCTGCCGGCAAGACCCTGCTCTTTGCCCACGGCTTCAACATCCACTTCAAGACCATCGTGCCTGACCCGTCGATCAACGTGGGCATGGCCGCGCCCAAGGCTCCCGGCCATCGCGTGCGCGAGGTGTTTACCGAGGGCGGCGGCGTTCCGGGCCTTATCGCCGTTCACCAGGACCCAAGCGGCGGCACGCACGCCCTCGTGCTCAGCTACCTCAAGGGCATTGGCTGCACGCGCGCGGGAGTGCTGGAGACTACGTTCAAGGAGGAGACCGAGACCGACCTGTTTGGCGAGCAGGCGGTGCTGTGCGGCGGCGTGAGCGCGCTTATCAAGGCGGGCTATGAGACGCTGGTCGAAGCCGGCTACCAGCCCGAGAGCGCCTACTTCGAAGTGCTGCACGAGCTCAAGCTGATCGTCGACCTCATCTATCGCGGCGGCCTGGCTTACATGCGCTACTCCATCTCCGACACCGCCGAGTGGGGCGATTATGTGAGCGGCCCGCGCGTCATCAACGACGAAAGCCGCAAGGCTATGAAGGCCATCCTTACCGAAATTCAGAATGGGGCTTTCGCCAAGCGCTTTCTGGCCGACCAGAACTCCGGCCGCAAGGAGTTCCAGGCCTTCCGCGACGCCGAAGCCAAGCACCCGATTGAAATTGTGGGCAAAGAACTGCGCGCGCAGATGCCGTTCCTCGATCCGGTGACGGTGGAGGAAGTGGCTAAGACGCGGTAAGAACTTGCTAAAACCGGCTGTCTCCCGCTCCTGCTAAGCAAAAGCGATGGAGCAGGAGACAGCAGCACCTGAAGACGCTGGATTTCCTGTGGCAGAACTTCATGACGACGTAAGATCAGGGCTTACGGCGTTGGATCGCGGACACTTCGCCAGTCCGAGATACGTCCTTATGGTGTGTTGAATCCTGTTCCATGGCTACTGGGAAGGCTGCCTATAGTTGTTCTCAAACGGAGTCTTTCAGAAAACCCTTCCCCACCCACACGGTAGCTCGAATCGCCACCCACGGCACCAAGAAGCCTACCAGGGGCCAAACGGCTGCCCAAAAATAGGCCAACGAAGATGGAGTGGGGGGATGGGGCAAGACAGAGTCAGCACACGCTGCATTCATAGCTTTATCCACATCTAACCAGTCGTAATACCCCAAATCTTTGGCAAGGGCTGCTCTCTGCCATTCCTCCATGCCATAGAGAGCGTCATGCCTTTGCACATGACTCATCATTTGCCATTGCGCTGGAGTGAGGTCCAAGATTTCGCGCTCATGTCTGACTGTCTGACATTGCTGGTAAGCGTGGGCTCCCCCGGCAATCATTCCGACTATGCCGAGCAATAGTGCCAAACGTCTCGTACCTTCATTAAGATTCACTCTGGTCCTCGAATAAAGGAAGAACGATCAGCCGCTTGGCAATTTCGTTATGCAGCTTTCGTCGATCATGAATGCGGTAGTGTCCAATGATCCTTCTGCATCGACTTGATCAGCGCGAGAATAGGCTGGGTTTTGGGGTTGTTGACGCCTAGAATTTTAACGAGAAGGTTTGAGATGGTCTTGTAATCGGCGTTCTCTCCAAGGCTGTTGAGTAGGAAAAGGTTTTGGGTCTTGGAGACATAAACTGCAATGCTCTCCATCATTAGTCGAACAGAGCGGTCGAAGAGGGAAGAATTCGCTAAAAGCCTCCCGTTAATTCGAAGGGGCTCCGCGTCTAGATTGAGGAATTCAAGTTGTACTTCGCCGTCGAGGGCCTCGCATTCGCGCATCTTTTGGGGAACATAGTTCTCGATACCTTTGCGATTCAGCTTGCCGCTGCGATATTTCGCCAGTCTTCGGTGGAACGCGGAGGTCTCACCAATGTAATACCGTGGCTCTGCAATATTGTCTTTTGATCGAAGAATCCAACGATAAACTCTTGGGCCTTCCAACTGTTCCCTGTCACGGGCCGCTCGTGCTGGCTCGCGGTGCCAAGGGAAACGGTTCCCGTCCGGCGTCAGAACGGGCCACCAATGCAGCGAAATCTCCAGATCGAGCATCATCTCAGTCGTTTCCACGTACGTATGATCTTCGTTTTCGTCGTTGATTACTCCAGAATACTCCTGATCGACTGCCAGATTGATTTGATCGCCGGGCGCTCCAGGTCTCGTTTTTAAGACCTGGGAAAGCACGAACCCTTACCCCGCTTTCCGCAATCTTCGCTCCGCCTCCAACCTTTCGGCAAGAAACACCTTGAGCAGCGACTGATACGGCACATCCTGCTTGTTCGCCAGAATCTTCAGGTCTTCGATCATGGCCACCGGCAGGCGCACGGAGATGGTTCGCAGCGTGGGCTTCAGGTTCGGCAACTTCGCGCGCTTTGCCTGCGACCAATCCAGATACTCGGTCGAATCTGCTCCTTTTCCCTTCGAGGACCAGAACTCGAACTCTTCAGCTTCGCTCTTGAACTCAGGAATCGCTTTTTTCATGCCGCTCATACTCCTCAATCTCTCTTCGGCTCATGTCTCGCGCCGAGATGATTCGGATTCGTTTCTTCCGGATCGTGAACGCCACAAAAAGCCTTCGTTCGCGTCCTGTTTTCCCCAATGCCCAGTACCGTTTTTCGTGTTTCGAATGTCCCGGATCGGACCGGAGCACAAATGGATCGTGGAAGAAGACAGCTTCGGCTTCCTCCGGCGTCACGCGGTGGCGTTCCCAGTTCTTCGCCGCGTTCGCTTCATCCCAGTCGAAGCCGACGCATGCCGCCAGCGGGTCGCTTATGCCCATGAAATGTATATATCACACATATACTTTTCTGGCTATTTGCCGGGTGCCGCAGAACTCGCTTTTAAGACCCGGGAAAGCACGAACCTTTACCCCGCTTTTTGCAATCTCCGATCTGCCTCCAGCCTTTCGGCTAAAAGTACCTCGTAAGCGCCGCTGGCCCGTTTGACAACGGTTTTCATCTTAGCTAAGCTAACTAAGCAGGATAATAAGATGCGCACTGCCACCATTTTCGAAGCCAAGACCAACCTTTCCGAGCTTGTCCGCCGCGCGCAACAAGGCGAGGAGGTGCTGATCACCTCTGGCCGGGAACGCAAGCCTGTGGCGCGCTTGGTTGCGATCGATCCTCTTCCGGCGAGCCGCCGGATTGGGTTTCTTGAAGGGCAGGGCGATGTGGGGCCCGAGTTCTTCGAGCCTCTGCCTGAGGAAGAGCTTCGCCTTTGGAACGGCGAGAGCGAATGAGATTCCTGCTCGATACTCACGCTCTTTTGTGGGTTGCCTTCAGGAAAGATCTTCTCTCTTTGCACGCGCGCCGGATGCTCGAGACACCTGGCAACGAGTTGATTGTCTCCGCGGCATCGGCATGGGAAGTGGCCACCAAGTTCCGCCTTGGCAAGCTTCCTTTTGCCGGGGCATTGGTGGAGGGCTTCATTCCAAAGGTCACCGCAGCAGGCTACCTGCTGCTTCCTATCCTGCCCGAACACGCTCTTCGCGCTGGACGCCTGCCTGGCGATCACCGCGACCCGTTTGACCGGATGCTTGCCGCGCAGGCCATTCACGAAGACCTGACCCTGCTCAGCAACGACCCACTGCTCGATGTCTTTGGAGCGCGGCGGGAATGGTGAGCTACCGCCCTCGCGGCCAGCTAATCTCGAATCTTCTTCGATAACTGCCTGGCCGATAGATCGCGCCCCAGCCCTTGTAAAATCGACCTGACATCTGCCTGAATCCGGCACGCGGAGGACCTTTGCTTTACTGGCTGCTTTACGAAAAGCTGTTTCCGTTCATTCGTCCGTTCCGGATCTTCCGCTACCTCACGTTTCGTACCGCGTTCGCATCGCTTACGGCGCTGCTGATCGCCATGTTCATCGGTCCGTACGTGATCCAGAAACTGCACGAGTTCCAGATCGGCCAGTTTGTTCGTGAAGACGGACCGGAGTCGCACCAGATGAAGACGGGAACTCCGACCATGGGCGGGGTGCTCATCTGCATTGCCATTCTGCTGCCCACGCTGCTGTGGTCCGATCTCTCGAATCCCTTCGTATGGGTGACGGTGTTTTCCACGCTCGCTTTTGGCGCCATTGGATTCGCAGACGATTACATCAAAGTGGTGCGCCGCCGCAGCCTGGGACTTACAGCGCGGGCCAAGCTCTTCTGGCAGGCGCTGGCGGGCGCGCTGGTGGCTGTGGCGCTGGTGACTCTCGAGCAGTTCAAGATGTTTTCCACGCGCATGTCGGTTCCGTTCGTCAAGAGTCTGCGGCCTGACCTGCTGTGGCACGGATGGCCGGCCACGCTGCCGCACCTGGGGCTGCTGGTCTTCGCTCCGTTCGTGATATGGGTGGTGCTGGTGCTGGTCGGCTCATCGAATGCGGTGAACCTGACCGACGGCCTGGACGGGCTGGCCATTGGCTGCACCATCATCGCCGCCGGCGCGCTGGCGGTGCTCACTTATGTCAGCGGTCACGTGTTCTTCGCCGACTATCTCGAATTGCAGCGCATGCCGCTGGTGGCCGAGCTGACGGTTTTCTGCGGCTCCATGGTGGGCGCGTCCATCGGCTTTCTCTGGTACAACGCGCACCCGGCCGAGATCTTCATGGGCGACGTGGGCTCGCTGGCGCTTGGCGGCGCCATCGGCACGGTCGCGATCGTGATTCGCCAGGAGCTGTTGCTGCCGTTCATCGGCGGCATCTTCATTCTGGAGGCCGTTTCCGTGCTGCTGCAGGTGGGCAGCTACAAACTGCGCAAGAAGCGGATATTCAAGATGGCGCCGCTGCACCACCACTTCGAGCTGGTCGGCTGGAGCGAATCCAAAATCATTGTCCGGTTCTGGATCGGCGCGCTGGTGTTTGCATTGTTTGCACTCACCACGCTCAAACTGCGCTAGCCACTCCGCGGGCGGCCCGCCAGCCGGTGCACAATAGAGGTGTGCGCGGCGGCTGCAAGGACGGATACCCATGTCGGAGCTGAAAGGGTTGGAGCTGAAAGGCAAAAAAGTTCTGGTTGTCGGACTGGGGAAATCCGGCCGGGCGGCGGCGCTTTTTCTGCGCCGCAAGGGCGCGCAGGTGACCGTATCCGATGCGCGCAGCGCCGAGGCGCTGGCCAAGGACATTCCCGCGCTGCTCGAAGAGGGCATCATGGTGGAGGCGGGCGGCCACGGCCTGCTTACCTTTCGCCGGCAGGACCTGATCGTGGTGAGCCCGGGCGTGCCGCTCGATACGCCGGAGCTGGCGCAGACGCGCAATCTCGGGCTGCCCATTATTGGCGAGCTGGAGCTGGCGGCGCGGTTTCTCAAAGGCCGCATCCTGGCCATTACCGGCTCAAACGGCAAGACGACCACCACCGCCCTGGCCAGCGAGATTCTCAAAGAGAGCGGCCTTCGTCCGCTGGTGGGCGGCAATATCGGCATGCCGGTGGTGAGCCTGATCGACGAGAGCGCGGACGATACCTGGGCGGTGCTTGAGGTATCGAGCTTTCAGCTTGAAAGCACGCAGGAATTTCGTCCGGCCATTGCCGTGATCCTGAACATCACGCCCGACCATCTTGACCGTCACGGCAGCTTTGAGAATTACGCGCGGGCCAAGGAGCGCATCTTTGCGCGGCAGCAGAGCAGCGATTTTCTGGTGCTGAATGCGGACAACGACCGCGCCGCGGAAGCGGCATCGCGGGCCGGCGCTCAGGTCTACTGGTTTTCAATCGAGCGCGCAGTGCGGCAGGGCGCGTGGATTGAGGAAGGCTACGTGGTCTATCGCTCCGCGCCGGATGCGGAGATCGAGCAGGTGATGCCGCTCGGCAGGATTCCGCTCAAGGGCGAGCACAACGTGGAGAACGTACTGGCCGCGGTGTGTTCCGCGCGGCTGGCGGGCGCGTCTGCCGAGGCCGCGCGCCGCGCGATCGAAACATTCCAGGCCGTCGAGCACCGGCTTGAATTTGTCGCCAATGTACACGGCGTGGAGTTCTATAACGACTCCAAGGCCACCAATGTGGACGCTGCGGCCAAGGCGGTTGCCGCGTTCTCTTCCGGCATTCATCTCATACTTGGCGGAAAAGACAAAGGCTCCGACTACACAATTCTTTCGCCGCTTCTGCGCGAGCGCGTGCGCGCCGTTTATACCATTGGATCGGCGGCGGAAAAAATCGAGTCGCAACTGCGCGGCGTGGTTTCCATTCACTCCTGCGCAACGCTGGACGGAGCGGTAAACGCCGCGGCCGCGGCTGCGCGTCCCGGCGAGGTGGTGCTGCTGGCTCCGGCCTGCTCCAGCTTTGACCAGTTTGAGAGCTACGAACATCGCGGGCGCGTTTTCAAAGAGCTGGTCAGCCGCCGACCTGGTGGAGGATCATGGCGAAGCGCGTAGGCGTGGACAAATGGCTCTTCTTTACTACGCTGCTGCTGGTGGTGGTGGGGCTGGCCATGGTGTTTTCCGCCTCGGCGGTGGTGGCGCAGGCGCGCTACCACTCGGAGTTTGAGGATGTGGGCCGGCAGGCCGGCTGGGCAGTTGCAGGGGTGCTGGCGCTGGTGATCCTCATGCAGGTGGACTCCAGCCGCTACAACTCGCCACGCTTCATCTATCCCGCCCTGGCCGTCACCACTGTGCTGCTGGTGTCGGTCTTCTTCTTTCCCGGCTCGCACAACACGCATCGCTGGATCCGCTTCGGCGGTCACTTTACCTTTCAGCCGTCGGAGATTGCCAAGCCGGTGCTGGTGCTGTTTCTGGCCTGGTTTCTCCACTCGCGTCTGGACTCGATGCGCGACTGGAAACATACGCTGCTGCGCGCGGCCATTATTCCCGTAGTGTTTATGGCGCTGGTGGTCAAGCAGCCTGACCTGGGCACGGCGCTGGTGCTGGCCGCCATCAGCGCCATGATGCTGATGCTGGCCGGCATGGAGTGGAAGTATCTGTTCGGGGCAATCTGCGCAGCTCTGCCGGCGCTGGGTGCGCTCCTGTTCATGGTTGCGTGGCGGCGCCAGCGCATGCTGATCTTTCTGCACCCGGACAGCGATCCGCTGGGTGCCGGCTACCACATCAACCAGTCGCTCATTGCGGTGGGCACCGGCGGCCTGACCGGCCGCGGCTACATGGAGGGTATTCAGAAGCTGTTTTACCTGCCTGAGGCGCCCACCGACTTTATCTTCGCCAATATCGCCGAAGAGCTTGGGTTCATTGGCGCCATGTTTATTCTGGGACTCTTCATTCTGTTCGGCATCCGCGGGCTGCGCGCGGCCTTTCGCTCCAGGGATCCGTTCTCGCGGCTGGTCGCTTTCGGCATCACCACGGGCATCCTGCTGCAGGCTTTCTTCAACATGAGCGTGGTGCTTTCGCTGGTGCCCAACAAGGGAATTCCGCTGCCGCTAATCTCCTCGGGCGGCACTTCGCTCTTTTGCACGCTGGCCAGCATCGGGATTCTGCTCAACATTACCAAGAAGGTGGAATGAGCGAAGGCACGACGATAGAAGCCGCGAAGATGGAGGCCACGAAGAGGTACGACGCGAAGGAGCATGGAAGGATGAGGGCTTGGCGCAACTCCGCATTCTGATCGCCGGCGGCGGCACCGGCGGCCATATCATTCCCGCGCTCGCCGTAGCGCGCAAGCTGGTGGAGCGACACCGGGCCGAGGTGCTGTTTGTGGGCACCGCCCGTGGCATGGAAAATCGCCTGGTTCCGCAGGCCGGCTTCAACCTGCGACTCATTGAAGTGGGTCCGCTCAATAAAGTGTCGCTGGCCACGCGCATTCGCACGCTGCTCCAGCTTCCTGGCAGCTTCTTTCAGTGCCGGCGCATTCTGCGCGAGTTTGCGCCCGGCGCGGTGCTGGGCGTGGGCGGCTACGCTTCCGGTCCGGGAATGGCCGCCGCGCTGCAGCTCGGCATTCCGGCGATGGCTCTTGAGCCCAACGCCATGCCGGGCCTGGCCAACCGGCTGGTGGGCAAGCGGGTGCAGGCCGCGGCGGTCAACTTTGCCTCGGCTGCGGCCTGGTTCCGCAACGCCGAGGTCACCGGCATTCCGGTACGGCCGGAGTTTTTCTCGCTCGCGCCTTCCGGCGCCCAGGATTCGCATCCGCATCTGCTGGTCTTTGGCGGATCGCAGGGCGCGCGGCTCTTCAACATCCATCTGCCGCGGATTGTTACTGCGCTTTTCGATGCGGTGCCAGGACTGACTTTGCTGCATCAGAGCGGCGCGCGCAATTTTGAAACAACGCAGGCCGCCTACCAGGCCAGCGGCGCCGATCCGGCACGATGGCAGGTAAAGCCGTTCCTGGACGACATGCCGGCTCGCTTTGCGCAGGCGCAACTGGTGATGGCGCGGAGTGGAGCCTCAACCGTGGCCGAACTGGCCGCAGCCGCCCGGCCAGCGCTGCTGGTGCCCTTTGCCGCGGCCGCCGACGAGCACCAGCGCCGCAACGCCGAGGTGATGGAAGCGGCTGGGGCGGCCATGATGCTGCAGGAAAAGGATCTCGACACTCCCGGTCTGCTGCTCGAAAGCCTGCGCGCTCTGCTCGTCGATCCGGCGCGACTGGCGGCGATGGCGCAGGCGGCTCGATCCCAGGCGCATCCCGCAGCCGCCGAACACATTGCCGACCGGCTGGCCGCTCTAGGGCAAAATCAGAGTTAATATGCGGATCGCGAAAATCGTGCAAGATGCCGTTTTCTTGAGGAAAACGGCACTCAGCGGCATCAACTCGCCTTACGCCAACTCTGATTTTGCTATAGCCGGGCACATCGCGCAGCAGCCGGCCTGAACCGCAAAATCCTGTTCGAGCCGTAGCGCGCGCAGCCGTTGATTGCGCACAAAAAAACCCGCCTGCCGAAGCAAGCGGATCTTTTTGAATTGCCCGGAAATTACCGGCGTCCACCACCACCGCCGTGGCCGCCGCCACCGCCGTGGAATCCGCCACCGCCGCCGCCATGGAAGCCGCCGCCGCCGGAGAATCCGCCCGCGTGGCCACCCGCATAGCCGTGTGCTACGCCGCCGCTGTATCCGCGCGCTGCGCCGCCGCTATATCCGCGTCCGGCATATCCGCGTGCCGCGTATCCATTTCCGGCATAGCCGCGCCCAGCATATCCGCCACCGGCATAGCCGCGCCCCGCGTATCCGCGTCCGCCATAGGCGTATCCGCCGCGGTTGCCGTATCCGCCACGGTAGCCGTAGCCGCCACGGTAGTATCCACGGCCCCAGCCCCAGGGTCCGGTGCCGATAAAGACACCGCCATCGAACCAGCTAGGCCCGTAATAGCCATAGGGCGCGCAGGAATATGGGTAGTAGGAATAGTAGCCCCACTCGCAGTCCGGGGCGCCGTAGTAGTCATAAGGGCCAGCAACCACCGCAGGACCCACTCCGACTCCAAACGAGACCTGTGCGGGGGCTGTTGCCACAAAGGGCACAGCTAAAAGCATTGCCAGTAAAGCTAAGCGGATAGACCGCATCACATCCTCCTTGTGCCATCGGGCTCTAAAGCCCAATCGGAGTTGACCTCCGCTTTTAGCACCTTCCGGCCCCTTGCTGCTTTGACCGGCTCTGTTCTATCAGACAACAATTCCGCGGATAAGTTGCGGTATCTTCAGAGAATCCTTAATGATCGCACGGAACCGCTTATTTCCATTAAGCGGATGAAAATAGGATGGTTGTGGGGGGAGGCTGGTTCTCGACTGGCGCAGGGATCGCAAGCCTGATCACGAAGCCATTCCGGCGAGCCACGTGTTGAAAGCCGGACATAAAAAAGCGGCCTCCCGGTTTGGAGAGGCCGCGTGATTCAGGCAGCAGAAGGAAAGCTACCTGCGAAAATGGTCACGGTCAACGCGGTGGTCGTCAACACGATGATCGTCGAAGCGATGCTCATAAACCGGCCCGTGCGCCCATCCATATCCGCCGCGAAATCCGCCGCGGACGGCCACGCCATAGCGTGCTTCCGGGGCGCGCCAGAATCCGGGCGCCCAGTAGCCGTTGGCATAGGAGCCGGCCACCCATACATATCCCGGCCCGGGGCAGGGCGGCATATAAGCCGGCGCGCCGGCGTAAACGCCGAATCCGATTCTGGCCGCATGCGCCTGGGACGCGCCCAGACCAAGAGTTCCAGCGGCTAACGCAATCGCCAACATCCACTTCGTTATGCTGACCATATTTCCTCCGTCCAGCCGGCTCGGTTGCGGTGAGCCGGCCCGGCTTGCCGGCCATGGGGAAGCTTGCTTGCTGCTGCTTCCACGGCCTGCCGGTTCTGTCTGATTCAACAGCAGTTGCCGCTGAAGGTTGCGGTCTTCTGGAAAAATAATCCGGCGCAACTTTCGCGGCGGCCGGTGTTTGAAGGCGGCTGAATCCGGCTTCCCGAGCGCGCGGCAACACCCCAGGCGTTCTATTCTGGAATTCGCGCCGATGGTGTCTCTTTTCTTCCACATCCTGACGCGCGAACCTGAGAGGAGATTCCTATGTCGCAACCTGCCCATGGAACATTCACCGTGGATGTTCGTCCGCTCGCGCCTGCTCCCGCTGAAGGGCTGGGCCGTTTTTCCATCGACAAGCAGATTCATGGCGACCTGGAAGCGACCACCAAGGGCGAAATGTTCTCAGCCGGCGACCCACGGCAGGGGGCGGCTGGCTACGTGGCCATCGAAATGGTCACCGGCGCACTGCATGGCAAGCAGGGTAGTTTCGCGCTCCAACATCTGGGCACTATGGATCAGAGCGGCCCGAAGATGCAGGTGAGCGTTGTGCCCGGCTCCGGAACCGGGGAGTTGAAAGGCTTGACCGGCACGTTCACCATCCACAACGACAAGGGCGCGCACTCGTACGATCTGGATTACACGCTGGCCGAGTGAAGACCTGTTGAAAAGAGTTGAAAAAGAATGCCACGAGTTAAGCGTATCGTGACTGTCGTAAGTATCTTGACTATCGTCGCGTCACTGGTTCGCGCGCAGACCATTGCGCCTACCATGTTTGAAGTTGCTACTGTGAAACCCAGCAACTCGTCCGATACCGTGGCAATCAGGCGTTTGCCCGGAGGAAGTTGGGTTGCAACGAACACCTCTCTCCGTCAGTTAATTAGCTGGGCCTACAATGTGACGGACGAGCGGTTAGCTGGAGCGCCTGGTTGGCTGAATTCTGCGAGATTTGACGTTGTTGCTCATGCCTCGATTGAGGACCCAACTCTCGACCAGTTGCACTTGATGGTGCAGTCTCTTCTTGCGGATCGTTTCCACCTTCAGGTGCACTGGGAGCAACGGCAGCTTCCGTTTTACAGAATGGAGGTAGTCAGTGGTGGACCGAAAGTCCGTGCTCTCGACAAGGGAACAGAAGTGAGTCAGGACCCATTTAATATGACAATCTTAGGACGTCTCTCAGGCAAGCATGTTACTGCTCCCATGCTGGCCAAGATTCTTACGAACCAGCTTGGCCGCTACGTTAAAGACGATACAGGGTTCGATTCGGTTTTCAATTTCACTTTGGTATGGAGACCTGAGGGCGTCTCGCCCGAAGACATGCCACCCGATGATGATCGCCCCTCGATCTTTACGGCTATCCGTGAACAACTCGGGTTCAATCTCATTCCCGACAAAGGACCAGTTGAGGTGATTGCGATCGATCATGTCGATCAGCGTCCGACGGCAAATTAGATTCGTTGCCGCGCGCCGTATATACCCGAGAATTCGTTGTTTTCCGATTCCAGTTTCCTAATTCGGACATCCCCAATCCTGTTACCCTGAAGATTCACTCTCCATGTTTGCTACCTCGCAGCACGCGCACTTTGTCGGCATAGGCGGAATCGGCATGAGCGGCATCGCCGAGATCCTGCTCAGCCTGGGTATGAAGGTGTCGGGCTCGGATCTGCGCCGCAGTCCGGTTACCGAACGGCTGGCACAACTGGGCGCAACCATCTTTGAGGGCCATGCCGCCGCACATGCCGCCGGGGCGACTGTGGTGGTGATCAGCTCAGCCGTCGGCGCTGCGAATCCCGAGGTGCTGGAAGCCCACCGGCTGAAGATTCCCGTTATTCCGCGCGCCGAAATGCTGGCCGAACTCATGCGCCTCAAGTACGGGATTGCGATCGCCGGCATGCACGGCAAAACCACCACCACGTCGATGGTGGCCAGCGTGCTCACAGCTGGCGGGCTCGATCCCACGGTGGTGGTGGGCGGCCGGGTGGACGCGCTCGGCTCCAATGCCCGGCTGGGAACCACGCAGTACCTGGTGGCCGAAGCCGATGAGAGCGACCGGTCGTTTCTGAAGCTTTCGCCGATCCTGGCCGTAGTGACCAATCTCGACCGCGAGCACATGGACTGTTACCGGGACATGGCCGATGTGGAGCGCGCCTTTGTCGACTTCATGGACCGGGTGCCGTTCTACGGAGCCATCACCGCGTGCATCGACGATCCTCTGCTCAGGGCGATTCTGCCGGGCATTCGGAGGCGCGTTTTTACCTACGGTCTGCACGCCGAGGCCGCTTACCGGCTGGAGATTGCGGCCGGCGGCGAGCCCGGATGTTTCTCACGATTTCTGGTACACGTGGCCGCAGGGCCGCTGGGTCCCTTCGAACTGCAGGTGCCCGGCCGGCACAATATTTTGAATGCGACGGCGGCCGTAGCCATTGCCCATCAGCTTGGGGTTACGCCGGAGGAGATCGCCGCGGGCCTCAAGAATTTCCGCGGCGTGGACCGCCGTTTTCAGCAGCGCGGCCAGGCGCGCGGCGTCACGGTTGTGGACGACTACGGCCATCATCCCACCGAGATTCGCGCCACGCTGGCCGCAGCGCGCGAGTGCGGCCACCGGCGCATTCACGTGATCTTCCAGCCGCACCGGTACTCCCGAACCCGCGATCTTTTCGAAGAGTTTTCGGGCGCGTTTACAGACGCGGACGCGCTCATTGTGCTGCCTATCTACGCCGCCAGCGAGGAGCCGATTGCGGGCGTAACCGCGGAGCTGCTTGCCGCCCGCATCCAGGGACCGCGGGTGCAGTATCTGCCTGACTTTGCCGCGGCTGCGCATGCGGCTGCCCTGGAAGCGCGGGAAGGCGACCTGATCCTGACGCTCGGGGCCGGCAGCGTGAGCCAGCTTGCGCCGCAGCTTCTGGCTGTGCTGGGACAAGGCTGAGCCCGTTCGGGTTACGCTCCTGTTGAAGCAAGTCACGGTCTCATGCGGCTCCCACGGGCTTCGATCTTGACCTTGAGGATGCCTCGACGGCGCGGCACGCGGTTTTTGTCCAGGGCAATCGCAGGAACGTGGGTTGAATTGTGCAATGGGTTCGCGCCGCCCCTGCGGGGCTGCCTTGTGCTGAGATTGCCCTTTCCCCGGACTGCGCTGCGCTTGTCCGGGGCTATTGTCGGCGCGTCCCTCCGGGACGAAATCGAGCGTGACCGTCAAATCGACCGTGGCGCAGAAATCGAGATCGGCGCTCAAATCGTGCGTGGCACACAAACCGACCGTTGCTCTCAAATCGGCCGTGGCACGCAAATCGGCCGCGGCCCTCCTTGATACGCCCCAACAGAACCTGACTCGCCAACAAGAAGCGTTCATGCGATTGCCCTGGTTTTTTGCCACGCGAAAAACTAGCTTTTGGCGGCTGCCGCCGATGCCCGGTACTGACACGCGCGGCACGTAACGGCGCGGATTCCCCTTGTCGGCTCTGCGGAAAATCAGCGTCCGCCCGCAGGCTATAGTGAAAGCTGGCGAAACCGCGGCCGCCGCATCAGCGTGACAAACCAGGGAAATTACTCAAACCGCCCCATGCTCTGGGAGGACGAACCTCCGGCGCAGTCGCGTGTCCGGCGCATTCAGTCGGGCGCGGGGGATGGACCATTACCGGGCCGGGTGCGCCGCGGCAGCCCTGGCATGCCTCTGGAAATGGACGACATGGACCAGGATGAGGACGCGCTGGGCGGTATGCGGCGGTTCTCGCAGTCGAGCGGGCGCTGGTGGCGTCCGGCCAGCAAGGTGGGCCGGGTTTTTCTGCTGCTCGGCGCGGTGGTGGTTGCAGGCGGGCTTACAGCGGCCGTGCTTGCCGTTCGTTCATCGCTCGAACATGACGCGCGATTCCGCATTACCGGCGCGGCGGATATACAGGCCACGGGACTGACCGAAGTGAGTCGCGCGCAGATGCTGCCGGTCTTTGGCGAAGACATCGGGCGCAACGTTTTCTTTGTTCCGATCGACCAGCGCCGCAAAGAGCTGGAAGCGATTCCATGGATTGAGCGGGCGACCGTGATGCGCGTGCTGCCCGATCAGATTCGCGTGAACGTGGTGGAACGCCAGCCGGTAGCCTTTACCCGCCTGGGTTCGCAGATTGGGCTGGTGGACGCGAACGGCGTGCTGCTTACGATGCCGGCAGTGGCGATGGCCGCGCACCACTACTCGTTTCCGGTCATCACCGGCATCGACGGCGGCGATCCGGCTGCCTCGCGCCGGGCGCGGATGGCCGTGTATCTGCGCATGATGAACGACCTCGATTCCAGCGGCCAGCACTATTCTCAACAGATATCGGAGATCGACCTTACCGATCCGGAAGACGCGCGGGTGCTGATGCCGGAGCAGGGCGCGGACATTCTGGCTCACTTTGGCGAGGATCACTTTCTTGCCCGCTATCTGCGCTACAAGGCGCATATCGGCGAGTGGCGGCAGCAGTATCCGCGCCTGGCCGCGGTCGACCTGCGCTACGACCAGCAGGTGGTGCTGCAGATGGCCTCCGGTAAAGAGACGGCGCAGTCCGCGCCGGGCGCTTCATCCGGCCCGGTGACGGGAACGCTGGCGAAGCCGTCGCCGGTCGGGGACGCGCAGACCACAGCACCGAAATCAGAAAAAAGCAGCTCGGCAGCCCGCAGAAACAAGATTGCGCAACAGAGACGGAAGCGCGCGGAGGCACGACGGACCGCGCTCAACGAGATCCGGCGAAACTCCGCCCACGCATCCCGCCCGGCTGTGCACGCGGCTGAAGGGCAGTGAATCCGATGAACCAGAAACAGGACAATCTGCTGGTGGTTCTGGATATCGGCAGCGCGCAGACCCGCGTGCTGGCCGCGGACCTGAATGAGGGCGTGCTGCGTTACCGCGGCCACGGCATCGTGGAGTCGACCGGCATGCGCAAGGGCCTTATCGCCGAGCTTGCGCCCGCCGCCAAAGCGGTGCGCGCGGCCAGCGAGCGGGCTGAACGCGTGGCTCGCGCAAACATTGACGAGTGCGTGGTGGGCGTGGGTGGTCCACACGTCCGCGGCCTCAACAGCAACGGCGGATTCGAGCTGGGCAACCGCATGCGCGAGATCACGCGCGACGATGTGCGCGCCGCGGTGGAGCGCGCCCGCGCGGTGGAGCGGCCGCCCGATCGCGAGATTCTTCACCTGCTGCCGCGCCAGTTTATTCTCGACAACCAGCCCGGCATCTTCGATCCGGTGGGCATGATCGGCGCGCGGCTGGAGGTGGATCTGCACATTGCCACCTGCTCCGGCTCGGCGCTGCAGAGCACGGTAACCTGCGCCAACCGCGCCGGGCTTGAAGTGACCGAGGCGGTGCTTGAGTGCATTGCCGCGGCCGAGTGTACGCTGTCGGCGGACGAGCGCGAGCTGGGCATCTGCCTGCTCGACATCGGCGCTCACTCCAGCGACATGGTGGTTTTTTTTGAAGGCGCGGTGGTGCATACGGCGTCGGTGCCGATTGGCGGCGCGCATTTCACCAACGATCTTGCCATCGGATTGCAGATGCCGGTGGCGCAGGCCGAGGAACTCAAGCGCCAGTATGGGAACGCCGTGGTGACGGCTGTGCCGCAGCAGGCTGAGATCGAGATCGCCAATCCACAGCCGCAGCGGCTGGCGTTGCGCATGATTGCCGAAATTCTGGAGCCGCGCGCCCGCGAGCTGATGTATTTTGTAAAGGAAAGTCTGCGCTACGGCGGAGTATTCGAGGCGCTCGGGGCCGGATGCGTGCTGACCGGCGGCGGATCGATGCTGCCCGGAATGCTGGACGTGACCGAGAGCCAGTTGCGCAAGCCGGCGCGAACGGGAATGCCGGTACGCCTGTCGCACATGCCCGGTGAACTGGTACACCCCGGTTTTGCCGTGGCTGTGGGCATGTTGCTTTATGCGCACCGGACCAGAATGACGCGAGCCGCGGAAGACAACAGTTTGCGCGCAAAACTGCGCGCGATGCTTGCAGCAACTTTTTAACCCGAAGGAGACGTGGGCAGCCATGGAACAGCCGAAGAACGAAGCCGGAGAGATGCGAATTCAATATCACGAAGAAGCCGTGCGCGGCGCGCGCATCAAGGTCATCGGCGTGGGCGGCGGCGGCGGCAACGCGGTGAACCGCATGATCCAGGCGCACATGGAAGGCGTGGAGTTCATTGCCGCCAACACCGACGTGCAGGCGCTCAAACTCTGCCAGGCCCCGGTAAAGCTGCAGCTTGGCGTGCGTCTTACCGCCGGACTGGGCGCCGGCGCCAATCCGGATGTGGGTCGGCGCGCAGCGCTTGAAGACTCAGAGAAGATTATTGAAGCCCTGGAAGGCGCGGACATGGTTTTTGTGACCGCCGGTCTGGGCGGCGGCACCGGCACCGGCGCCGCGCCGGTCATCGCCTCGCTGGCCAGCGAGATGGGCATCCTGACCGTGGCGGTCATCACGCGGCCATTCGCTTTTGAGGGCAAGCGCCGGCTGCAGCAGGCCGAGCGCGGATTGCGCGAGCTGCTCGAAAGCGTGGACACCATGATCGTGATCCCCAACGAGAAGCTGCTCGCCGTGGCCAAGGATGCGGGTTTCTTCGAGAGTTTCCGCATTGCCGACGACGTGCTGCGTCAGGGCGTGCAGGGCATCTCCGACATCATCACCATTCCCGGCATCATCAACCGCGACTTTGCCGACGTGAAGACCACCATGGCCGGCATGGGCCACGCGGTGATGGGCACGGCCATCCGCTCGGGCGCGAACCGCGCCGCCGAAGCCGCGCAGGCAGCCATGGCTTCGCCGCTGCTCGAAGCCGGCGCGATCGATGGAGCGCGCGGCATCCTGATCAACATTACGGGTTCCAGCTCGCTGAAGCTCTCCGAGGTCAACGAGGCTTCTTCACTGATTCAGACTGCCGCGCATGAAGACGCCAACATCATCTTTGGAGCCGTGCTCGACGAGAAGATGGGCGAGGAGGTAAAGATCACCGTGATCGCTACGGGCTTTCGCGACCAGATGCCCGAGCGGCGCGCCCGCATGCTGACTGTGGAAGAAGCGCCGGTGGTTTCAGTGCCGGTGGCAGTGCCGGTGGTTTCGCCCGACATCTGGATGCGCGAAGTAGCGCCGCAGGCGGCATCGGCGACGGTCGCCGAGCCGGCTTCGGCCGCTCCGCCGGCCGCTCCCGCGCCGGCACGGTTCATGAGCCAGGAGGAGGATTCAGGCGGCGAGCAGGCGTTCTTTTTCTCATCGACCAAGCCGCCGGTGGCTACCACGGTGATGGTTGCCGCCTCCCGGCCGGAGATGGAGATGGCCGCGGAGCCGGTGGCGGCGGCAACCGCAGTGCTGACCGAGGGGTGGTCCGGGGAGCCGTCCAGGGAACTGGCCGGCGAGCCGGAAACGGCGCGGCAGCCGCGCGACTACGCCGGCGATTTTGCGCCCGCCGCAGCCAGCGCCGCCGAGCAGCCGGAGGTCAGCGCTGAAACCGTCACTTCACTCTTTGGTGACGGTGGCGCCGCGGCCGAGCGCGATCTGGATGTGCCCGCATTTTTGCGCCGGCTCAAGTTTTAAGGAGTCCTAATGCATTTCTCCAATGGCGAGAGGTTTGCATCGATTCCAAAACAGGCCCGCCGCGATATAGTAATCGCAAGATACCAGGAAGTTGTACGTGGTTTCGTGCAAGCCGGGTTTGGTTTTTCGCAAATTCGGTTATTGTAGAGCTACGGCGGTTTTCCGGTTGCGGCAGGTCGAAGCACGCAGCGTCTTTTCGCCCGCGTTATTAAGGATGGGCGCGAAGGATTGATGCGCTGTGCGGGGATCGAACAACCGCACGAATTTGAAATGGCCACGGCGCAATCGCTGACAGAGAAAGAAGCAGGCAAGAGCAAGCCACTTGGAATTTCAAGTTGGGATTTCAAGGCGGCGGCCAGAGTGATCCGATATTTTCGCGCAACAGGGCGAAGAAGAGACAGCGGCTGCCGATATGCATTGTGTGGGCTGCCCGGGATGGCAAGCACTTCGGTCGAAAATCGACGGTTGGCAAAAGATTGAGGGCTTGCGAAAAAATCAAAGGTTGGAAGGATGTAGGCTGGATGAAAATTTCCTGCGTTTGGGCAATTGGACTGGCTCTTCTGGGAACTGGCATGGGCGTGGCCTGCGCTGCGGCGCTGGACGCTCCGCAAAGGGTGCATCACGCCAGGGCCGCCGAGCCGCACGTGAGTGAAGCCCATCGCACGGCCAGCCATCACGCGGCCGGAAGTTCATCGCGCGCCACCACGCGGCGCACTTCAGAACGCCGGACGGTTGCGCACCGCGCCGCGACGCGCCGGACCACGACGCGCAGGACCACAACTCGACGGACTGCGACGCGACGGATCGCGACACGCAGAACCGCTGCCATTCGCACCTCGGCCCATGTTCGCCGCGCATCGGTGCGCAGGCGGCATGTTTACTACGAGCGGTTTACGGCCAGTTCCATACTCAGCAGCCCGGCCGGCGCCGGCGATATCACCGCGGGCGAGGATCCGGTGGTGCGCCAGGCAGCGATCGACGCACTGGGCGACGTGAACGGCACCGCCGTGGTCATCGATCCATCGAGCGGGCGCATCCTGGCCATGGTGAATCAGAAGCTGGCGCTTTCGCCCGGCGCGGAGCCCTGCTCCACGATCAAATTGACTGTGGCCCTGGCCGCGCTGTCGGAGGGGCTGGTTACGCGCGACACCATGGTCAAGCTGGCCGGTTTCCGCATGAACATGACCCAGGCAATCGCGCATAGCAACAATCTTTACTTTGAGGAGTTGGGCCGGGAACTGGGTTTTGAGCGCGTGCGCCACTACGCCACCACGTTCGGACTGGGTGAACTGGCCGGCTATAACATCCCCGGCGAGCAGTTGGGCGAGTATCCCGACCACGCGATTCCCGCCGCGGAGGGCGGCGTGGCCCGCATGTGCAGCTTTGGGCAGGGCGTCTCGCTGACACCGCTGCAACTTGGCGCTCTGGTGGCGGCCATTGCCAACGGCGGCACGCTCTACTATTTGCAGCACCCCACCACCGCGCAGCAGGTTGCGGACTTCCAGCCGCGCATCAAGCGGACGCTGGACATTGCCAAATACATTCCCGAACTGCAGGACGGCATGGCCGGCGCGGTCGAGTATGGAACAGCGCGCAGGCTGCGCATGAACTTCCAGCAACTGCCGGTCTTCGGCAAGACTGGTACCTGCTCGAACGACGGCACCCGCCTGGGCTGGTTCGCCTCATATTCCGATTCGCCGCAGGGCAGCCTGGTTACGGTCTTCCTGCTCGAGGGCGGCCGCGCGGTGTTTGGCCCACGCGCAGCCGAACTCACCGGCGAGTTCTATAAGAACCTCTGGGAGCATGACTACTTCAACAGCAAGAATCAGGAAGCCCGGTCCGACGCCGGATCGTCCGCGACCACAGCGGTAGGCGCTGCGCAGTAGTCCGAAGATTTCTGCTTCAGCAAAAGAACCGCTCGTGGAGTCTCTTACGAAACTCGGGCGCCGCGCGCATTTTCTCCAGCGCAGCCTGCACCGCAGACGGGTCGATGGCAGCTTGTGGTCCTCGTCGGCCTCTTCCATGCTATCCAGATAGCGCTCCAGGGTCTGCCGCTCACGTACGCTGTCGGCGCTGGACACCGCGCGGAACTTCGTGCCGTCGATGGCGATCCGCTCTCCCCGGATCAGCCCGCAGTTCTGAGCAAACCGCACCAACCGCGCCCCTGACGCCGTCACCGCTTCCCGATGCATCCGCCGGAACTCGGCAATCGACTTGTGATCCGGATACAGCCGCCCTAACAGCCACATCAGTTCCACGTTGCGGCGGCACTCCGCCTCTAGATCACGCGGCACACATGTTCGGCTGGAACAAGATCGTCCAGCACCACCGGAAACAACGTCCCCTGAGTCCGCCCTTCCCCTCCGATATAGCCCATAAAAGAAGATGCCCTCGCTCTCGCAAGGGCATCTTCTCATCTATTTAGCCTAACTGGAAAAGTTTCGTAACAGACTCCATGCGCCGGGCTGCCCTTTTTATTTTGGCCTGAGCCCTGGTTTACGGCAGGTAGTAGCGGAACGAGGTCCACCACATGTTGTCGGTTCCGCTGGCTCCGCCATTCACATTGTCTGGGCCGCCTGTGCCGGACCAGAGGTTGCGCTCGAACAGGGCGTACTGGAAGCCCTGGCGGAGACGGCCCTTGGGACCGGCGTAGATGTTGTACCACCAGCCCGCTGTGAACTCCTGCACATCCTTGTTGTTGGCGCTGCAGCCGGACGGAGTGCCGGGGTTGGAGCTGGCGTTGGCCGCGCTGGAGGCGTTCTCTGTATTGCAGCCAGCCATGTTGACGGTGTAGGTGCCGTAGCCGACCTGCTGGCCAGCGCCGTTGAGGGTCCAGTCGCGGCCGATATAGTCGCCCCCGTAGTTGAAGTAGAGATTCAGCCGCGAGGTTGGATTCAGTTCCAGGGTGCTGAGCGCGGAGAAACCGTGCAGCGGAGAGATCGTGCCGTCGGGACGGATGGTGATGTCGCCAAGCTGGGAGGAGCCATAACGGCCCACGCCCTCGCCGTAGAGTCCCTTCAGACCGATGGTGACTTTTTTGCCGGCCAGCGGGCCACGGAAGCCGCCGCCGATGCCGCCGCCCCAGGTGGTGTTGTTGTAGGGGCTACCGGTGGTGGGATAGATGCGGTCGCGGAAAGAACGGGCGATGCCGAACAGTTCCCAATGGCCCCAGCCTGGCTCGGCGGCAATTTTGGCGACGAAGTCCGGCGTCTCGTTATAGGAGTAGTTGTTGCCTCCATTGTAGAGACCGCCGCCGTTGCCGGCTGTGCCGATGAGCAGATTGGTGGGCAGGTTCTGTCCGGCTGGGTTGAGCGCCTCGGCGTTCTCGGCGGAGATGCCGACAAAGAACTTCCGGTCGAAGTCCTTGCTTACGCGAAAGCTGTACTGGCGTGTCCAGACGAAGCCGGTATCGTACTGCGGATCGATGCTGGCAGGCAGAATCTCGGTGCCGCGGGTAAGGCCCTTGGTAGTCTCGGCTGCCAGCGACCATCCCTGGCCACCGGAAAAGTCCCAGCCGTCGTTCAGCTTGGCGTCGGCCCACAACTGGCGCTGGCGCATGGTGTAGCTGTTGGACTGGTTGTTGTTGGAGGTGGCGCCGGCGCTGAGCCAGTCGGCCTCGTAGTAGCCGGTCAGCGTCATGTTTTCGAGCTCGCCGACCGCCTTGATGGCCACACGCGACTGACGGCCCGATCCCTGAAACTCGCTCAACTGCGCAGACTCAGAGTGATCGAGCGGAACGCCGGTGAACTGGGTATTGAGGCCGCCGCCGGTGCCGCCCTGGCGCCACACCGTTTCAGCCGCCAGAAAGCTGCCCGCGGGTGAAAGGGTGATGCCCTTGTAGTGGATCGTGTCGGGATTTGCAATCGCCTTTTTGATGTACGTGGTTTCTTCCGTGAGCGAAGAAACCACAGCCGCGTTCGCCGACTTCATATCGTTGACCGTACTCTGCAGGGCGGTAACGGCGGTGGAGTTCTCGCCAAGCGCCTGCTGCTCGGATTCGGCCGCGGCCTGTGCCCTAGAGGCGGCGGCCTGGGCGTCGGCGGCCGACTGCTGCGCCTGCTTCAACTGGGCGTCCTTGTCGGCCAGATCGCTCTTCAGGCTGTCGATCTGGGTCTGCATCTGCATGCGCAACGCGTCGATCTGCTCCTGCACCGACGGCCCCTGCTCTTTCTCTTTCCGGACGTGCTTTTTGGCCGCCGCGGCGCCGCCGGCATAAGCGTAGGAAACAACGAGACTGGCTGCCAGAGCGATCGCGGCAGTCCTGCTGAGTCTGAAATTCATTAGGCCTCTCTTCTTCTTCTCGGATCGGGTTGATTCGACGCGGACCTGGTCGCCGGGGAGAGCACCGGAATTCCGCGCCGTGATGACGGTTGAATGGAGCTTTTGCTCCACGTTCCCGCAGGCAGTGCAGACTGGCGCTGACTTAGCCTGGAGCCTAATATCAGTCGAGCCGCGCTACCGCTTCCGAATCCAAGACTCGCAGAAGCAGATGAATATTTGACGAATTCACATACTTTTAACAAGGCTGTAAATCGTGAGTTAAATAGCTGAATAATAAGCGGAAAATTCATCCTGCTTTAACATCAAACAGATAGTTAGAAGGCTTGTTGTTCCAGATCATTCGAGTTAAGAATATCTATATAGGTCGATGGCTTGAAGGGCACGGGATTCAGTTGAAGGGCGCGGGCTCCAGCCGTAAGGGTACGGGCTTCAGCCCGTACATCAAGCCCCGCAGAGTCAACTGGACTATGCCCCTGAGGGAATGCGGGCTTCGCAGCAGTGGCTTGTTCAGGCATCCCTTTGGTCTTCGACCTTGCTAGTGGCGTGTCTCGGTAATGGCGTCCTTTATTAGTCGCCGAAAGGTGACTGGCTTGCGCGAATGATATTCCCTCAGGGGCTAAAGCCCTGACGATTTGGCGGACTTTCTGTACGGGCTGAAGCCTGTACCCTTCAAAACGGCGCTTTGCGCTGATCTTCTATAAACGATGATCTGTGGGAGACACACCACTAAGTCTCCGACCGCATAGTTTTGTTCCTCCAATTCGTGTTTTCCCAGGTCTCAAAATCGAGACCTGGGGCACCCAGGTCGGTACATGTTCAAGCGGTCAGAGTTCTAGAGAGTTTTGAGAAACGCTCGGATCCCGGGATCGGACCAGTCCTGCGCACCGACGAATTTGCGCTCAATATAGCCCTGCTGGTTGATCGCGTAGGTCTCGGGCCACATGTCGGTGTGGAAGAGCCGTGGCGCGGACTCGCTGGCATCGCGGACGGTGATCAGATCGATGTGATGTTGGGCGATGAAGGACGAATAGGCAGCCGGATCGTCGTCGATGCTGACAGCGA
>DATAVZ010000049.1:0-36604 GCA_036267475.1 Occallatibacter sp. | reverse complement strand
TACCGAAAGCAATACTGAACCCAGATACACGAGTTTTTCCGCAGCCTGTTCAGCCCAACCTATTTTCAGCTCTTTACGGCACGGCTGAAGCCGTGCCCTTTCAAAACGGTTCTGAGAAGGATGGTTTCTGGACAGGTTCTTAATTCGAATCCGGCAGCCAATCCGCTCCAGGGTGCGCAGCCTTCCACTTCGCCACCCGGTCCTGCACGCTGGCCAGCTCATCGGCTGTGATCCGCGTGCCCACCACCTGCCGGTTGGCCGCATACTGCGCCTGGTTCGGGCTCTTCACGCTCGCCGCCAGGTCCAGCCAGTAGTAGGCCTCCACGTCGCTGCGCGGCGCCCCCAGACCCATCGTATACAACATCCCCAGCGTCGCCTGCGCCGCCGCATCCCCCTGGTCGGCGGCCTTGCGATACCACCCCGCGGCCTGCGCCATATCGCGTGCAAACCCTTTTCCGCCATCGCGATACAGCACCGCCATGTGAATTTCGCCGGGAATGTTGCCCTGCTCGGCGGCCTTGGTATACCACCCCGCCGCCTGCGCCAGATCGTGTGCCGCCGCGCAGCTTTCACCGGCCTGCACTTCGGCCGCGGCGTCTCCCGCATTGGCTCGGGCCAGCACCGCCGGATCGACCCCGGAATTCTGGCCAGCGTTCTGCGCCGCCAGCACCACTCCGCCCGCCAGCGCCAGACACAAACCTGCCATCCATACTCGTCTGATCCCGACTTGTCTCATCCCGACTCGCTTCCTTTTGCCCACACCCGCCTTGCCTGCCCAAACGGCGAAATCAACGTTACCAGTGTACTCACCGCGCCGCGCCTGCCCATGCCCAATCCGGGGGACAAAATCCCAGCCCGGCGGGCGTCTTTTGCCGTAAAATTTCCTTATGACTGACCGCATGTCGCTCCCGCTCGCACAGGCCGATCCAGAAATCGCCGCCGCCATTGACCAGGAAGCCCTCCGCCAGCACGAGGGGCTGGAGATGATCGCCAGCGAAAACTTCGTTTCCGAAGCGGTGCTGGAAGCGGCCGGCTCCGTCTTTACCAACAAATACGCCGAGGGCTATCCCGGCCGCCGCTACTATGGCGGCTGCGAATATGCAGACGTAGTCGAGAACCTGGCCCGTGACCGCGCCCGCCAGCTCTTCGGCGGCGAGCACATCAACGTGCAGCCGCACTCCGGCTCCCAGGCCAATGCCTCGGCCTACGCCGCCGTTCTGCAGCCGGGAGACACCATCCTCGGCCTCGATCTCTCCCACGGCGGCCACCTTACCCACGGCCACAAGCTCAGCTTCAGCGGTAAGCTCTATCGCACCACCTTCTATCACGTCCGCCGCGACACCGAAACCATCGACTACGACGAGCTTGAAGCCACCGCCGAGCGCGAAAAGCCCAAGGTCATCATCGGCGGCGCCAGCGCCTATCCCCGCCTGTGGGACTTTGCCCGCATGCGCCAGATCGCCGACAAGGTGGGCGCCCGTTACATCTTTGACATGGCCCACATCGCCGGACTGGTCGCCGGCGGCGTCCATCCCTCGCCCGTTCCGCACGCCCACATCACCACCACCACCACCCACAAAACCCTGCGCGGCCCGCGCGCCGGCCTCATCATCGCCAGCCAGGACCTCGCCACAGCCATCGACAAGGCAGTCTTCCCCGGCCAGCAGGGCGGTCCGCTCATGCACATCGTCGCCGCCAAGGCCGTGGCTTTCGCCGAGGCCCTGCGCCCCAGCTTCCGCACCTACGCCGAGCAGACCGTCGCCAATGCCAAGGCGCTCGCCCAGGCGCTGCAGCAGGCCGGCTTCCGCCTCGTCTCCGGCGGCACAGACAACCACCTCCTGCTCGTCGATGTCTTTGAAAAAGGCATCCTCGGCTCTGAGGCTGAAGCCGCGCTCGGCAAGGCCGGCATCACCGTCAACAAGAACTCCATCCCCTGGGACACCAATCCGCCGCTCAAGCCCTCCGGCATCCGCGTCGGCACGCCCGCCCTTACCACCCGCGGCATGAAGGAGCCCGAGATGCGCCGCATCGGCGCCTGGATCGCCCAGGCTCTGGAACAGCGCGGCAACGACGCGGCCCTCGACCGCATCCGCGGCGAAGTGGCCGAGATGGCCAACCAGTTTCCGCTCTACGCCTGGCGCCGCACCCCGGCAGCGGTCCACGCATAACATCGCAGCCCAGAGAGATCGAGCCCAGAGAGGCCGAGCCCAGAGAGGCCGAGCCCAGAAAGACCGATAGAGACCGTGCAACCGCCGCTCTCTCCATCTCAAGCGCACATGCCGATCTTCAGAAACATTACTGGGCGCGGATCACCATCTCATGTCCGCGCCCAGCGCTTTTTCTATCCCGTCCACACGCGCAATCCTATTCCGCGCATGATCCACTGAGCAATCTCCGAATAAGTCGACAGCTCAAAGGGCACGGATTTCAGCCCGTACATTCAGCCCCGCAGAATCAGCGGGACTTTAGTCCCGAAGTGACTGCCGCTCGCGCAACAAGAGCTTGTTCGAAGATTCCTTAAGTCAGGAAACCTGCAACTAACTTCCCGGTCACAACTAAGGAACCTCTGGATAAGTCGACGGCTTAAAAGGTACAGGCTTCAGCCCGTGCATCAAGCGAGATCAAGAAGGCTTTAGCCCCTGAGGGACCGCCGGTGGCACAACAAGAACATATTTAGGGATTCACCAGGCTGTTGCCCCGAGCGTAGTTTGGCGCGTGTTTTTGCGCCCAACGGAGTCGAAGGATGCGCGGCCGGGATTTCTACTCTGGGACCACCGGAACAAAAATGATATTCACCTAAAAAATAAGTAACGGTATTTCTTTTACTATTCTGTCCAAAGCAAAGCATATTCAGTTATCCTCTTGTATATGGCTATTGACAACATTCTTGCTCAAATTGATATGGAAATTGCACGTCTCACCCAAGCGCGCGCGCTGCTTGCCAACCTGGGAACGGTGACCGGGGTCAAGACCCGCGCAGCCAAGGCTCCTGCCAAAACAAAGAAGAAGCGCGTGCTGAGCGCCGAAGCGCGCAAGCGCATTGCCGATGCGCAGCGCAAGCGCTGGGCCGCCCAGAAGGCGAAGACAAAGGCCAAGTAACAAACGGTTATTGCGCCACGCAGTGTGGAACGATTTTCGTTCAGGATGATTTTTCCGGCTTTGGCCAGCCTGCGCGAAAACCAGTCTGTGTCGCAAGCCGGCAAACGCGAAGGCCATAAGCAGCGTTTTTCACATCGCGCTCAACGCTTTCAGGCAAAGCCGGAGAAGATGTGTCCTGTTGAGTGGGTGCAAGGTTGCCGCTCCTAATGGTCGCAATGGTCGCGGCAACTTGACGTAGTCGGCTTCTCGATACCGCATCTCTGGTTTTGCTTTAACCAATTCCCGTCATCACAAGCATGCGCGGTTCGGTCATCTCGTCAATCGCTGACCGGATGCCCTCGCGGCCGAGACCGGACTCCTTTACGCCGCCATAGGGCATCGGGTCCAGCCGCCAGGCCGGCGTGTCTCCCACAATCAGCGCACCCACTTCGATCTCGCGAAATGCCGTCAGAATCCGGCCCGCGTCGCGCGTGAGCAATCCCGCCTGCAGCCCGAAGCGCGAGTGGTTCACGTCCGCCAGCGCCTGCTCAAAGTCGTCATACGGCTCAATCAGCGCCACAGGCCCAAACACTTCTTCGTCGCGCACCTTCATGCCTGCCTTGGTTCCGGTCAAAATCGTGGGCGACACCACCGCTGCTTTGCGCTCGCCGCCCGTCACCAGCTTGGCGCCGCCGGCCAGGGCTTCCTTGATCCACGTCTCCACGCGCTCCGCATCGCTCAGCCGGATCAGCGGCCCGACATCCGTCGCCTCATCCGCCGGGTCGCCCGCGACCAGCTTGGCCGCCGCATCCACCACCTTCCACAGAAACGTCTGAAAGATGCTGCGCGCCACAAACACCCGCTGCACGCTGATGCACGACTGCCCCGCGTAGCCAAACGCCGCATGCGCCGTGCGCTCCGCGGCCTGGTCCAGATCCGGCCAGTCGTTGTGTACAACCAGCGCCGCGTTGCCACCCAGCTCCAGCAACACCCGCTTGCGCCCCGAGCGCGCCTTTAGCTCCCAGCCCACGCTGGCCGATCCGGTAAAGCTCAGCAGCTTGATGCGCTCTTCTTTCTCCGCCAGCCAGCGTACTTCGCCGTTGGCCAGCGGCATCACCGTCAGCGCCTCCTCCGGCCATCCCGCCTTCAGAATCACCTCGCCCAGCGCCAGCGCCGTAAACGGAGTCTGCGGAGAAGGTTTGATGAACAGCGGACATCCGGCCGCCATCGCCGGCGCGGCCTTGTGCGCCACCAGGTTGAGCGGAAAATTGAAGGGAGTAATCGCCAGCACCGGGCCTACCGGAAACCGCTGCATCAGTCCCCACCGTCCCTCGTTGCCCTCGGTCAAATCCAGCGGGATCGATTCACCGCCCAGCCGCGCCGCTTCTTCGGCCGCCGTCTTGAAGGTGAGCACCGCGCGGTCCACCTCGGCCCGCGCCAGCCGCACCGGCTTGCCTGCCTCGGCCACAATCAGTTGCGCAAACCGCTCCTTCTGTTCGATCAGCGCCGCCGCCACGTCTTCCAGAATCTCGCGCCGCTTCCAGCGCGGCAGCGCCCGCGTGCGCCGCAAGCTGGCCGCGGCGTGATTCACCGCCTGGCGCGCATCGGCCCGCGTGCCCAACGTCGTCCGGCCCACCAACCCCTGGTCCCACGGCGATCGCACTTCGAGCGGCTCTCCGTCCGTCCACTCCTTGCCGCACATCAAAAATCCCGTCTGTGTTCCCGGCCGCATCTTCATGCTGTGGCTGCTCCCCGCTTCTCTCCTTCATGGTACAGGCGCAAAGCCCGGCAGCCGCGCCGCAAAAGAGCCGCGCCCGGTGGCAAAGTCCGGAATGAAACCACGCGCCGTTGCCGCCACTCGCATGCAGCAAAAAGGGAACTCATCCGGCGCGCAGCACATACCGCGCCTTCACATCCCCGCCGTACCACATGATGTAATTGGTGCCCCACGTATTGTTGAACAGGCAGGAGTGAATCCCCTTGCTCAGATCGGGCTGATCGTTTGTAAACAGCAGCGCGCTCCGCACCCCAAGCGCCACCACTGGCGCGTCCAGCGTCTCCACCGCAAACTGTGCGCCGCCGCCCTGGTGCGCAAATCCCTTCTCCACCGCGTGCATGTGCCGGTTGCCCGACTTCACCACCTCGAACGGAGAAACCGCTTCGCCCGACTTATCCAACGACCACCGCTTCACATCTTCCACAACCGGATTGAAGGTGAGCCACAGCGCTTCGGGCATCCGCGTCGCGGGCTTGCCGAACCACGACACCGCCAGCCGCATCACCGCCTCGTCCCTGGGCAGCTCCATCTCCACAAACGCGTGCCGCGGAAACGCCGCTCGCCCTGACCGGAACGCATCCTCATCCACGAACGCCAGCGCAACCACCACGCGATGCCCGTCTTCGTTCTCCTCCACCGTCACTTCGGCCCGCTGCGGATGCCACTCTTCGCTGCGCGCGCCCAACCGCTCGATATTCGGCTTGCCGAAATCCTTCTGCGCCCAGTCCGCCTTGGTGGTCAGATAGCTGCCCATAAAGAGCCGATAGTCCTCCGGCGAAAGCGTCTGGTAGGTCATCAGCGCAATCGGATTGGCCGCGCTCGCCCACTCGTGTCCCGAGGCCTTGCTGCGCAGCGTGGTGATGGCGCCGGTCTTGGCGTCCATCGCCAGCGTGAAATGCGCAGTCTCAATCGTCTTTCCCGCCTCTACTGCAACCGCCCTGGCAGACGCAACCGGCCACACCGGAGTCACTCCCGCAACCGCAAGCTGCGCTTCCTCGCGCAGCGCTTCCGGCAACGTCATCACTCCGTCCGCCAGGTCCTGCCGCTTCTCGATCCAACTGAACTCCACCACTTTGTAATTTTTGGTGTCCAGCATCTTCGCCAGGTCGGCCGGTTCATAGTTGTCAAAGTCCAGCCACGTCTTGGTATCGGTGCCCCAGGTGTGCTCAGCTTCCAGCAGCACATGCCGCAGCAGATTTACGTCGGTCTCATCGCCCACCTGCAGCTTACCCTGCGCAATCCACCCATCGCGCAGCCGCGAAACCGCGCGGTACCGGGCCACCTTCAACGGATCGCTGGCGCAGCCATGAATCCACGTATCGCCAATCTCTTCGCTCACCATTGGCAGCTTGTCGCGGAATGGCTCCAACGCGTCCGCCATCTCCGAAAGGCTCGCCCCGCGAATCTCCGCATGCGGAAACCGCGCCCCCAGCTCCGCGTAAATCCCGGCAATCTCCTGCGGCGTATGCGGACCGCTGTTGTCGCCGCGCACCGCCGTCACCAGCGCCAGCTCCGCGCCCGGAGCCACCGCCACGCCGCCGTAATGGTGGTGATACATCATCGCCAGGTCAGCGCCCGAAGGGTCCTTCCACAAAAACAGCGGCGGCAACTCCGCCGGCGTCGATCCGTCATTCACGCCGATCTCCAGAAATCGGATTCCGCTCCTGGCCAGCGGCGTAACAATGCCGCGCGTGTGCCCCGGCACATCGGTCATCTTCGCGCCCGTCGTCTTTTTGCCAAAGCGCCGGTCCAGCGACCGCGCCAGCGCCACGCTGCCCGCAATCATCGACGGCGAAATCATCTCCGTCTGCCACGTAAACGGCAGCCCGTGCCACGCAATGTCGCCGCGCTCCAGCGCCTCTTCCATCGTCTTGCGATCCGCTGCCGAAGCCTGCTCCAGGTACTCGTACACCAGCCACGATCCGGTGGTCCACACATAGCGCCGCTTGCCGCCGGCGTTGGCGTTGCGCGCAATCTCGATCGCCTCGGGAAAATACTTCTCGAAGTAGCGCTTGTGCACCACGTTGTACTGCGTATCGATGAAACCGGCGTCAAAGTGGCACTTGAACATCACCAGCACGCGCTTCACATCCGCATTCGGCTTGGCATCCTCGGCGCCCAGCGCAAGCCCCGGCAGCAACAGGCCCGCCCCGGCGGCGGTCATCGTCTTCACAAATTCGCGGCGTTCCATTCTCAAATCACCTCGCAGCACAGGACCGCACGAAGTTTACCATCGCCGGCGCCGTTTTCCCGTAGCCGTTGGCCCGTGAGGACTGCCTGATTCGCTTCTGCTTTCAAAAGGGCACAGCTTCAGCCGTGCCACAAGTGAATAAATTGCGACTGTGGCTTTATTGAGAACTGCATAAGTAATGTGCGAGCAGGCGCGCCGAAGGCACAAGGATCGTTAGCCCCGCGCTTCAGCGTGGGGAAAGGGAATCCCGCCATACCGTTGTAAAGTCCCGTAGGGACGGTGCAAGGACATTTCATTTGCAGGAATCAATAGCCTCCGAGGGCATTTGTGAATCAAATCAGGACACTACCTGCCGGTGTGCCTTGCGCAATCGAGCGTCCGCGCGCCCCGCTCCCCTTTTTGTCTGCCTCTCATCACCCCTCGGAGTCATTGAGCGATCCGCGGGAATGGTTCAGCATTCCTGTATGCGAGTCAATCTCAGCACTCGATCGTGCGACCGTTCCGAATCGGTTCCAGGAACGATCCAGCTTTCTCTCACCATCCGCCCGGCATGCGGACTGCCCGGAGACTACGAGTACCCGACCGATAGCACGGCGCTGCTGCGCTTGCTTCGCCGCCAGACGGATCTGCCCGCCCCCGTGCTCGAGCGTTTTGAAGAGAATCTGCGCAACCCGCTAGGCGCGCGGCTACTCGGTGTGGAGTTGAGTGAAAGAGTCCTCACCGACATCGGCTACTTCATCGACTAACGAAACTCCGATTCGCTCCGATGACCGCGTTCAATGAGTGCTTGGCGTGGACAACATGAAGGCCGGCGTGTCCGGGCGCGAGTCCTTGAACGGCACTGCCGAACCTGGACACGATCTCCTGGAAATTGATGTCTTCGATGTCAGAAAACCCGTGCGAGCGAAGAATCGCAGCAATGCCAGCCGGCTCGAAACGGCTGACCGAACGTTCATCAATTTTCTTAAGCTGGTCGGTCCGCTCTTTCTCTAATTGCTTGAGCTCTTCTGAGAATGCCTCGGAAGGTCCCAGGTAGTCGAACACCACCTCCGAGTTCTGGATTGACGAAATGTAGTCCAAAGTGCGGCCGATAGCGTCCTGTGTCAGATAGGTCACAACCCCCAGCCAGGTGAAAAACGCGGGCGAGTTCTGCTCAAAGCCTGCGGCTACGAGCTTCTCTCCCACATCGTCCCGCTCAAAATCGACCGGCACAAAAATCAGCCATCGCGGAAGTGCGATTTGAGCTTCAGCCACGCGCTGGCCTTTCCATGCCTGCGTCGCGGGGTGGTCCACCTCATAAATACGGATCTGTCGTGCGCCATGCGGATTCCGGAGACCAAAAGTGTCGAGTCCGGCGCCAAGGACCACGATCTGCCGAATCCCTCTTTCGACAGCTCTTGACAAAGCATCTTCCGCAATCCGGCTTCGCGCGGCGGTGAACAGTCGTCCGATGCTGGCCAAGGGGTGTTGGTTCGCGAATTCAAGCACGTCCTTTTCGTCTTCACGCAGAATTTTCATGGCAAAGGGGTCATGGAGGATTGAGCCATGATCGAGCACCTGGTGAGCAGCTCGTTGTCGGGCGACCATCAGGGCTGTGCGGCTGGGTTCATTAGGCTTCATGTTCAAGGTCTCCGTTCTCATCAATAACTGATCGCACGAGTTGCTGTGTGCGCCAATGGCGCCGTACACACCGATATCTTCCGATCAATTTCTGAGATTTATCTGCTTCGATGTGCGCTTTGGTGATAACGAATCAACACAGGTGTCGGGCAAAAATAGAGTTTGGGGTAATCCTCGAATGCGTGGTGGTCGGCAGTCTGCCTGAAACCATAAGGTTGGTAAGATAACTTTCGACGAAGGATTTCTACTCAGCTATGCAGGCAAAGGACGGCTCGTGTTAAGCCTGCGACACGGAGTCGATGAATGAGCAATCTTTGGAATGAGCTCAAGCACGCCCTGCGAAGTCTTCTTAAGAACCCTGCTTTCACTATTGCTGCTGTTTCCGCCCTGGCGCTGGGCATCGGAGTCAACACCGCCATTTTTAGCGTCGTAGACGCGGTGTTGCTCAAGCCGCTTGCTTATCCCAACGCCGATCGCATCGTTGAATTCGGCTTCCATTCGCCGATCCTGGCTAGCTTCCGTTCTTCCGTTCCGAAGTTTCATGCCTATCAGCGGCTGACTGGCGTCTTTCAGGAAGTGGCCGCCTACGATATGGCTGGCCCTGGCTTCAATCTAACCGGTGGCCGCCCCGAACAGGTGCAAGGCATTCATGTCACGGAGGGATATTTCCGGCTCTTTGGTGCTCCGCTGCTCCTGGGGCGCACATTCACCCAGCAGGAGGACTCTCCCAATGGCGGTAAGGTGGTCGTACTGAGCTATGGCTTGTGGCAGAGCCGATTCGCTGGTGATCCGAACATCGTCGGAAAGTCGCTCTCCCTTGGCAATGAGCCCTACACGATCGTGGGTGTGACCGGAAAGCAGTTCCGCTCCGATCCCGAAGCCGATCTATGGCTGCCGTTTCAGTTTCCGCCCGTCAGCCATGACATGAACAGCTACTTCCGGGTAGCCGGGCTGCTTCGTCCGGGAATCACGCTGGCGCAGGCCAATGCTCAACTGGAGCTCGCCGCGATTCAGTACCATCGCGATTACCCACAAACGAGTCCGCGGCAGCGGTTCCGCGTTCAGCCCCTGCGCGACAGCATTGTGGGCGATGTGCGCAATTCGCTGCTGGTTCTGCTCGGCGCGGTAAGCCTGGTACTGCTGATCGCCTGCACCAACGTCGTGAATCTTTTGTTGGCGCGAGCCACAGGGCGCAAGCGGGAGTTCGCTATCCGGTCTGCTCTCGGAGCCGGCCGCTCGCGCATCATCCGCCAACTGCTTACCGAAAGCATTTTGCTCTCTGTAATCGGAGGCAGTCTTGGTTTGGCTCTTGGATTTGCCGGGGTCCGCGCACTACTGGCTATCAGTCCGCCGGACCTGCCGCGTATCGGTGAAGGCGGTTCTGCCGTTGGGCTCGATTGGCGCGTGCTTGGCTTTACGCTTGCTGTTTCGCTGGCCACCGGTATTCTCTTCGGGCTCTTTCCCGCTCTCAACGTTTCGCGCGCCGACCTGAACGCCGCTCTTAAGGAGGGCAGCAACCGCTCCGGCACCGGTTTTCGTCAAGGGAGGATGCGCTCAATGCTAGTCATCAGCGAGATTTCCCTGGCGCTGGTGTTGCTGGTTAGCGCTACGCTGCTTATCCATACATTCATTGCTCTGCACGGCGTCGGTCCCGGCTTCGACCCGCACAATGTGCTCACGATGGAGATGTCGTTGACGGGTGACCGTTTTGAAAAGACCGCAGGAGTGATTCAACTTGAGAAGGATGGCCGCGAACGTTTGAATGCGCTGCCGGGAGTTGAGGTTTCAGCCGCTGCTTACTGGCTACCCATTCAGGTCGGCGACGCGCTGCCGTTCCAGATTGTTGGCCAACCCACGGATAAAGATCACGAGTATGGCAGCCAGTGGATGAGTGTTTCTCCAGGTTACCTGAGCGTCTTCAGAATCCCGGTCCTGCGCGGACGGGGCTTTAATGAAGACGACACCGCCACCAGCCCCGAAGTTGTATTGATCAATGAGGCTATGGCCAGCAAGTATTGGCCGCATAAAGATCCAATCGGGCAACAAATCCACATCAGCAGCGGTTTGGGTCCTGAGATGGATGAGACTACTCCGACGATTGTCGGAGTAGTTGCCGACAGCCACAACGACGGCCTCGGCCACCCGCCGGGACCGATGGTGATGGTTCCTGTGACACAGGTGACCGACAAATACACGGTGTCTTACACCAATGTCCAGCCGATGATTTGGGTGGTGCGCACGCGCGTCGATCCAAATCAGATGATTGCCGCGGTTACCGAGCAACTACGCCTCGCCAGTGGGGGATTTCCAGTTGCGCATGTGCGGACCATGGATGAGGTGATGGCGGGGTCCACGGACCGCGCAAGCTTCAATATGCTGCTGCTGATTATCTTCGGCGCAGCAGCGCTGATTCTGGCCGCCATCGGTATCTACAGTCTGATGGCTTATTCCGTTGCGCAGCGCACGCAGGAGATGGGCATCCGCATGGCGCTCGGTGCGGACCGATCCGCCATTCGCAGGCTGGTAGTCTGGCATGGCGTAAAGCTCGCCGCCGCAGGTGTAGCCCTGGGCCTGGGCACAGCATTCCCGTTAACTCACCTCATCGCGAGCTTTCTGTTCGGTGTGAAACCGTGGGACCCAACCGCCTTTCTTGTGGCGCCTCTCATACTTATCGTCGTGGCGCTCATCGCGGTATGGCTCCCCGCAACACGCGCCTCCAAGGTCGACCCAATACAGGCCCTGCGCGCGGAATGATCTGAGGCTCCGTCAGTCGATACCTCCAAGTCCTCAATGATTGCCAACAGTCCGATGCACTCATTGAACGCGATTCAGACACCTGTTTGCGGTCAGGTAAGCGTGATCCGCCGGAACACTCTGCGATAAACTCCACACATGATCCACAACGGCCGCAGCCGCAAGCTTCCCTTCGATCCCGACGAAGCCGTCGCGCACCTCAGCGCCCGCGATCCCAAGCTGGGCGCGCTCATCGAACGCGCCGGTCCCTTCACGCTGCGCCTCGATCCCGCTCCATCCCCCTTCGAGTCGCTGCTCGAATCCATCCTCTACCAGCAGCTTCACGGCAAGGCCGCCGCCGCCATCCACGCCCGCGTGCGTCTGTTCTTCGGCGGCGATCCCACTCCGCAGCAGTTCCACGACACCCCCGACGAGCCGCTCCGCGCCGCCGGCGTCTCCTACAACAAGATCAAGGCCATGCGCGACCTGGCCGCGCGCACCATCGACGGCACCGTGCCCACCCACAAGGCCATCCTTAAAATGTCAGACGCCGACATCGTCGAGCGGCTCACTGAAGTCCGCGGCATCGGTCCCTGGACCGTCGAGATGCTGCTCATCTTCCGCCTCGGCCGGCCCGACGTTCTGCCCGTCACCGACTACGGCGTGCGCAAGGGCTATGCGCTCACCTTCCAGCGCCTGCCCAAATCGCGGCCCATTGAAGCCTCTGACCTTCCCAAGCCCGATGTGCTCTTCAAGCGCGGCCAGCGCTGGGCTCCGTTCCGTTCCGTTGCCAGTTGGTACCTGTGGCGCGCCTGCGATCTGGCCAAAAACACGCCGGCCGCCGGCCGTTCCGCGCGCACTTAGCTCTTCGCCTGCGGGAAATTGAGCCGCAGGCTCCGGCGCCCGGCCTCGAGCCGCCCACGCTGCCGCCGTAAAATAGCCTTGAGCGGTCGTGCATGCGCGGCTGCAATGGGATTTCTTTCATGCCGCCAAGCAAACGATTTATCTGCATTCACGGGCACTTCTATCAGCCGCCGCGCGAAAACCCGTGGCTTGAGGCTGTGGAGATGCAGGACAGCGCCGCTCCTTATCACGACTGGAACGAGCGGGTTTGCGCCGAGTGCTACGCCACCAACGGCGCCGCGCGCATCGTCAACAACCGCAACCAGATCATCAACATCGTCAATAATTACTCGCGCATCAGCTTCAACGTGGGCCCCACGCTCATGAGCTGGCTCAAGGAAAACGCGTCGCGCACCTACCATATGATCCTCGACGGCGAGCGCGGCAGCCGCAAACACTTCCGCGGCCACAGCTCGGCCATGGCCCAGGTTTACAACCACATCATCATGCCCCTGGCCAACCCCCGCGACCGCCTCACCCAGATCCGCTGGGGCATCGCCGACTACATCCACCACTACGGCGAACAGCCCGAGGGCATGTGGCTGGCCGAAACCGCGGCCAACGCCGCCACGCTGGAGGCGCTGGCCCAGAACGGCATCAAGTTCACCGTCCTCGCCCCGCATCAGTGCAAGCGCGTTCGCCCGCTCAGGCAGGACGCCTCCAGCAGCGAAGCGGCCGAGGCGCTGTCCGAGGGCTCCATCTGGAGCGAAACCCCCAACGGCGCCGTCGACACCCGGCGCCCCTACCTGATGCGCTTCCACTCCGGCGCATCCATCGCCATCTTCTTTTACAACGGACCGGTCTCCCGCGCCATCGCCTTTGAAGGGCTGCTCAACTCCGCGGAAACCTTTACCGCGCGCCTCAAGAGCGGCTTCAAAGACACCGCGCAGCCCCAGCTCGTCCACGTAGCCACTGACGGCGAATCCTACGGCCATCATCACAAGTACGGTGAAATGGCCCTGGCCTACACGCTCCGCCTTATCGAGCGCGACAAGACCGTGCGGCTGGCCAACTACGGCAGCTTCCTCAGCCAGTTTCCGCCCGAGCACGAGTGCGAAGTGGTGGAAGACACCTCATGGAGCTGCGCCCACGGCGTGGAGCGCTGGCGCTCCAACTGCGGCTGCAATGCCGGCACGCCCGGCTGGAGCCAGGCCTGGCGCACTCCGCTGCGCATCGCCCTCGATGCGCTCCGCGACGCGCTGACGCCGCTCACCGAACAGGAAGGCGGCAAGCTGTTCCGCGATGTGTGGGCCGCCCGCGACGGCTACATCCAGGTGGTGCTCGACCGCTCGCCTGAGTCCATCGACCGCTTCTTCAACGAGCATCAATTGCGGCCGCTCTCTGAGTCCGAGCGCGTCCGCGCCCGCGAGATCATGGAGATGCAGCGCCACGCCCAGCTCATGTTCACCAGTTGCGGCTGGTTCTTCGACGACATCTCCGGCATCGAGACCGTGCAGATCATCGCCTACGCCGCGCGCGTCCTGCAGCTCTCCCAGCTCATCTTCGGCCGGCAGGCCGCGCACCTTGAGCCGGCCTTCGTCGCCCGCCTCGCCGAGGCCGTCTCCAACGTGCCCGCGGAAGGCGACGGAGCCAAAATCTACCAGAAGTGCGTGCGCACCATGGCCCTCAACCTCGAGCAGGTTGCGGCTCACTATGCCATCAGCTCCATCTTCTCTTCCTACGGCGACGAAACCGAGCTGTTCTGCTTCCGCGTCCGCCGCATCTCCTACGACATTCACACCTCGGGCCGCGGACGCCTCGCTCTCGGCCGCGTCCACGTCGTCAGCGCCATCACCGGACGCCAGCAGACTTTTTCCTTCGCCGTGCTTCACTTCGGCGACCAGAACATCACCGCCGCCGTCCGCAGCTACAGCGACATCGACGCCTCCGCCTTCGAGGCCTTCGCTGCCGACGCCGGCCAGCACGTCGAGCGCGCCGACTTCCCCGAGGTCATCCGCATCCTCGACCGCTTCTACGGCCACGCCGGCTACTCGCTCACCTCGCTGTTCAGCGACGAGCAGCGACGCATCGTGCAGCTCATCCTCAACTCCACCCTCTGGGACATCGAGAACTCGCTCACCACCATCTATCAGGATCACGCCAGCCTGCTGCACTATCTTTCCCAGGCCGGCCTGCCCAAGCCGCCCGCGCTCACCCTCGCCGCCGGATTCGCCGTCAACGCCGGACTGCGCCGCACCCTCGAAAGCGATCCCATTGACGCCGCGCAGCTCCGCTCCTATCTCTCCATGGCCAGGGCCGACGCGGTTCCGCTCGATACCACCACTCTTTCCTACATTGCGGACCAGCGCATGAAGCGCGCCATGGTCGACCTGCAAATGGTCCCCGGCACACTCGATGGGCTCGACCGCGCACTCAGCCTGGCGCACATCCTCTGCGAGCTGCCCTTCGATCTCAATCTGTGGCAGGCGCAGAACATCTGGTATGAGATTCTGCGTACCTCCGGCCCCACGCTCGCTTCTCTCGACGACCACGACCGCGCGCAATGGGATCGCGGCTTCAGCGACCTTGCCACATGCCTGTCCATCGACAGCCACGCCATCCGCGTAGAAGACGAGTCTCGCGCCGCCGCCGCCGACTAACCCGCTTTTTCCAGCCGTCCGTTGCGCAGGGCAAACCGCTGGCCGCGCCACACGATCGTGTTTCCCGCGAAGCCCGCCACCCACAGCCCCATCGCAACCACATCCCGCACCGGCAGCAGCCACAGATTCGCCAGCACCTGCCGGTCGCTCAGCACCTCGGCTCCCACCGTCATCGCCAGCCCAAAGCGAAGAAAAAGGCTCAGCGCCAGCAGCCACAGGCTCACCGGGCTCGCTCCGCTGGCCATCACGTTCAGCAGCGCCCACCCCAGCCCATGCGTAAACACCAGCCCCGCATAGCCGCCGGGCCGCGCATCGCGCACGGTGCGCAGCCAGCGCAGTTGGTGATCCACAAACCCGCTCCACGCATACGCCGGCACCGCCGTCTCCACCACCGTCGCGCTCAGCTCCACGCGATACCCGACCCGGTCCACGCGTACGCCCATCTCGTAGTCATCCGCCAGCCGATCCACCAGGGCAATCAGGCCGCCGGCCTTCTCAAGCGCAGCCCGCCGCACCGCCAGCGTGGACCCCAGCCCGAAGTGCAGTCCGCCTTCCATCAACATGGCCAGTAGCAGGCTGGCCTGAAAATCCGTCGCAATTCCCAGCGCCTCCATCCGCGAGCCCAGCGTCCCATGCGGCTGCCCGCGATAGAGCGCCGTCACCAGCCCCACCGGCTTTTGACCCATCTGTCGATGCGCGGCGCCGCCCTCGCCATCCACATCGTCCGCCCTGCCAAAACAGGCCATCACCCGTTCCAGGTAGCGCGGTCCCACGGTAATGTCGGAGTCGTTGATCAGCAGATAGTCGTAGCGCGCCTCGGGAGCCAGTTGCGCCAGCGTGCTCACCTTGCCATTGGTTCCCAGCCGCTCGGGACACTCCACCAGCCGGATCGTCTGCGCGGGAAACTCCGCCTTCAGTTGCTCCACCGCCGCCGCTGCCGGATCGTCCAGTGACGACACCCCGAACAGCAGCTCATACGGTCCCGCGTACTGTTGGGTGCAATGGCTGCGGAAGGCATCCATCATGCCGGGGTCCAGACCCTTGAGCGACTTCATCACGCTCACGCCCGGCGCATAAGCCGGCAGGCTTCTCAACATCGCCCGCCGCCGCGCCAGATACACCCGCGCCGCCGCCAGCGCCGCCACAAAATACCCCATCCCCGCCACGGCCAGCACCGTAGTCCCAATCTCCACAGCAAAGGCCATCGACCGCGGCATCACAACCAACAGTTTAGATGACCGGGCGCGTGGGAACAGGGAACAGAGATCAGGGGGCAAGGAATGGCGCGCCGTGACCGGCTCAGTTCAAAATACTGTCGGAGGTATTCAAAGGCAGGATACAGCCGGTACTTTCAAAGATCGCGTAGTCAAAAATCGCGCAGTCAAAAACCGCGTAGTCTGGGATCGCGTAGTCCGGCAGGGAACAGCTCAGTTGAATCGAGGCCTATCCAAATTCACATTCTCTGTTTACTGACCCCTGTTCACTGTTCACTTTTCCCTGATCCCTGCCTCACTCATACCGCAGCGCCTCGATCGGATCCAGGCTGGCCGCCTTCCATGCCGGGTAAATCCCGAACAGCAGCCCGATGGCGCACGAGACCAGGAACGCCACAATCACCCAAATCGCCGACAGCGCCGCATGCAGAAACGACACGGCGAAGTGCAGAATCAGCGTGAACACCGCTCCAGCCGCAATCCCCATCAGGCCGCCCACCATGCACAGCGTAACCGCCTCGATCGTAAACTGCAGCAGAATGTCGCCGCGCGTCGCTCCAATCGCCTTGCGCACGCCAATCTCCCGCGTCCGCTCTGTCACGCTCACCAGCATGATATTCATCACGCCCACGCCGCCCACCATGAGTCCCACCGACGACACCGCAACCATAAACAGGAACAGGCCGCCTGTGAGTTGATTCCACAGCCGCGTCAGCGCATCCGGGCTGAAGATGGCAAAGTTGTCGTCCTGCTGAGTGCGCAGCTTGCGCCGCACCCGCAGCAGCTCGCGAATCTCCTCGGTCACCAACGCCTTGTTCGCCAGCGAATCGTATCGCGCCGCAATCCAGAAGTCGGTGATCTCCGGATGAATCTCCCGGAACGTCTCCAGCGGAAAATAGGCCGCGTTGTCCTGCGTGTTGCGCCCGTTTCCAAACGGCTGCGGCCGCTTGTCCAGCACCCCGATCACCGTAAAAATGTCACCTTCGCAGTCCACGTCCTTGCCAATCGGATCCTGGCCCGGAAACAGGTCCGCGGCCGCGTCGTGGCCCAGCACCACCACCTTCGCCCGGCGGTCCTCTTCTGACTGGGTCCAGAGCCGGCCTTCCTGCACCTTCACGTCGGTCACCAAGTTCACTTGGGTGGTGCTGCCGTTCAAAATCGTGTTGGAAATCTTGTGTGTGCCAGCTTTCAATGACACGCTGCCCAGCCCGGTCTGAAAGTTCTGGTACGTCAGCTCCGGATCCACAGCCACCACGTGCGGCAGGCTGCGCATCGCTATCCCGTCTTCATAGGTGAGCTGCTTGCGGTTCAGCTCCGCCGTCGTCGGCCGTCTGCCGAACACCTCAAAGCGGAACACCCAGAGATCGTTGGTGCCCAGCGAGCTTACAAACTGGTCGATATTCGAGTTCAGCCCGTTGATGGCCGAAGAGATCAGGATCACCGTCGAGATGCCGATGGTGATGCCCAGAATCGTCAACCCCGAGCGCAGCTTGTTGGTGCGCAGCGTATCCAGCGCCAGCTTTACCGACTCTTTCGCATGGCTCAGTCTCATCGCTTAGGGCCTGTCATCAGATTCTGAGGGTACAGCGTTGCGAGGAAAAATCCGGCCAGACGAAGCCGAGCCCGAAGGCTGTGGCGGGTCCACCGTCGAGGGCGAGAATGAAGTATGGCCGGATTTTTCCCGCAACCCGAAGGGACGGGGCCAATTTTTCCCATCTCTTCGTCAATCGTCGCTAGCAGACACCCGGTATGCATCACTCCTCACTCCTCGATATGGAAAAAACTGGCTCCCGTCGCTGTGCCCTGAGAATTAGATGACAGGCCCTAGCATAAGCGGTCGGCGACGCTTTGTGATTGTGCCGGCTAGGCGCGGCGCGGTTCCATCAGGGCGCGAGCGTTTCGTAGAAGGCATTGGCGCCGGAGCGCAGGTCGCGGCCATAGGTGAGCACGATGCTGGTTCCAAGCACGGTGAGCCGGGCTTCCACACCGGTGTCGAACATCCATTGCCGCGTGGAAAGGCCGGCAGTGGGCGCGTCCATTTTGCCAATGTCGAACAACGGCCCGGCGTGCAGCGTGAACAGGCCGTTGGTGTAGATGCGGCGGAGAAAATCGGAATTCGAGAGTAGGTAGTTGTAGCCGAGCGGCGAGCTGCCTTTTTGCCGGTCGCGGGTGCCAATGTGGCCGCGCAGCCAGAGATCATTGTCACGCTCGACGCCGAGCATGAACAGCTCGTCAAACGGCGCGCTGCCGAAGGTGCGTCCGGCGCGGAGCTGCTGGCGCACTTCATAGCGGTCGCCCTCGGCCTGCGGGAACCAGTGGGCCAAGGCCGAGCCCTGCAGCTTTTCAAAGACTCGCGGCGGGCTGGACCACAGACGTCCGAAGCTGGAGCTGGCCGCGGCGGTGAGCCAGAACCGACGCTCGGGGAGATCGAGCAGCTTGTCCTGAATGGATGCGGTCTGCTTGAGCTGAAAGCCGGATGCGGCGAGTGTGGATGTGAGCGCCGAGCCGTAGTGGATGTTGCGGTCGACGCGGTGGGAAAGCTCCGCGCCGAGAGACCAGGCGAGCGTGCCGCTGCGATAGGAGGTGACCGAGCCGCTGACCGCTTCGCGCTCCAGCTTGAGCGAGCCGAGTGACGGGGATGCGCCCGTAAAGGAGCGGCGAATGGTCCAGTTTTCAGCGCGGTCGTCGGCCGCCAGCGTCCAGCGATGCTGTGGCAGATTGCGCAGCGGAGCGGAGAGCGTGATGCGGGCGCGGTATTTCTGCGAGTCCCAGCGCAGCAGCGATTCGACATTCATGGCCGAGCGATCGATGTTGTAGTAGCTCGGATAGATGGTTTCATAGATCGCGCCGGCAAAGGTGGAGACAAGCGCCTGGGTGCGCGAGGCGCCGAAGCCGTTGCGCTCGACGGCGTGGAAGGCGGCATCGAAGCTGCCGTCGGGTCGCGCGTTCAGATCGACATGATACGTGGAAAAGATGCCCAGGCCGTTGAGGCGGGCCTGGGTTGTGGCGAAGTCAGGCTGCCTGAGAACGGCCGCGGGCGAAAAGGCAAAGGCGCGATCGAGCAGCAGACGCCGGATGCGCAATTGCGGATCGAAATCAAGCGCGGCGATGTAGGGCTTGTGGACGCGGTTCCAGTATTTGAGCGCGGCATTCACGTTATCCATGAGGAAGTAGACGGTGGCGGCGAAGTTGTTGGCATACGGGTCGCCGGGATGGAGACGGAGCGCGCGCCGCAGCCAGAACGCGGCTTGAGAATAGTGCTTCTGCTCAAAGGCTATGCCGGCGAGCTCGACCTGGAAGCGGTCTTGAGCGGGGCCCAGACTCGGGCTTCGGCTCTGGCGCAGTCCGTCAAGCAGTGCGGCGCGGGCCGCGTGGAACTGTTGGAGGTGAGCGAGCGCGAGGCCGTAATCGAAGTTGAGATCGGCGGAGCGGCAGTGGACCTGCGCGGAGAGCCGAGCAACTTCAGCCCAGTTTTGCTGTTGGAAAAGCTGGGTGATGATTGCGGATTGCTGCGCATCGGCCGGCAGTTGGGAAACTGCATGTGCGGCGCATTGCGCGCGGGCGGCGCGGGCCAGCAGCACGAAGACCAAAGCGAAGGCCAGCCTGAAGGCAAAACCAGAGAAGATGTGTCCTCTTGAGTTTGTGCAAGGTTGCCGCTCTCTGCGGTTGCGGCTGCTTGAAGTCGTCGGCTTCGAGATACAGCATCTCCGGTTTTGCTTCAGCGGGAGTTGGCTGCGGCCGGGACCGCCAGCAGGACCCAGTTGTGGGTTGCGCTCCAGTCTTTCTCGAATGCTGCACGCTCCTGTGTGAGCAGCTTGCGCCCGGCCGGATCATTCATCATGACCAGGCCGGAGCCGGTGTCGTCGATGCCATCGATCACTACATAGTGTAGTTGCGATTGGCCCTGCGGCCGAAGCGCGGCGATCAACGGGCGGCCTTTGCCGATCTGCCGTTCCAGATCGCTCCAGTTGCCGCTGAAGGCCAGCGCAACAAAGCCGCGCTGGCGCAGGTAGTTGACCATGGACGAGGCCGGTATTCCATGGTCGGCGGCCGAGTACAACTGGCGCTGGATCACGGCCACGTCCGCGCCGGGCTGCGGGTGTCCGCCGGCCTGCGCGGCCCAGTATTGCATCACCATGGAGAGAGATGCGGCGCCGCAGCCGTCGCGCGGCTGGGCGACGAAAGGAACATCGATCCATAAATTTGAAGACGACTGCAAATTAGAAGAGGACTGCGAGACAGAAGGCGACTGCGCGCAGAGGGTTGGCGCGCACAGAAGGACGAGCGCGACAACCCTTGTGAGCGTGAAGGACATCAGTGCACGATTGCGACGATGATAATAATCACGACGCAGATGATGATCAGCGTAAGCAACCCCTGGCCGATGTAACCGGCGGCAAACTTCTGCTGTGCATCGCTGGCGCGAGAGGCCAGATTTGCGAGTTCCTGATTGGACAGAGTGGGAATCGCGGTTCTCACCTGGACGGGGTCGTAGTGAGCATCGCGCATGGCGTGCTCGGCAATTGGAGTGCTAAGGAAGCCGGTAACGGTCTGGATGTTTTGCTCGCGGGATTGCGAGACGCTCTGTACCTGCTGCTCGAGAACCTGCGGAGAGATGAGGTGATCCGGTGCGGCGGCTTGAGCGAAGGTTGCCGATGGGCAAACGAGGACCAGGCTTAGCGCCGCGGGAACCATGCCGCGCAACAGGATGTGGGGGAGGGAAGGCTTGTTCATTTAGGCTCCGTGGGTTCCGCGAAAAATCTTGCAAAAAATCTTGTTGGTAAGATGCGCAGGCGCAAAGATGGAGTTGCCCCCGAGCGGGAGGCGCAGCGCGAAGGCGGCGCGATACTATGATTGCTGTGCGTGGATTGCTCTGCCGGTTCAGGTTTTGCATGCCGAGCGCCCCGCCTGTGGAGTGAAGCTTTGCCGAAATATCTTATAACCGGAGCCGCCGGTTTTATTGGCCGTTCGATTGCCGCGGCGCTGCTGGGACGCGGCGAGTCCGTGCGTGGCGTAGATAACTTTCTGACCGGCAAGCGGGCGAACCTGGCCGGCCTGGAGGCGATGGAGTTCGTTGAAGGCGACCTGCGCGATCCCGCGGTATGCGCCAAAGTCTGCGATGGCGTGGAGATCGCGTTTCATGAGGCGGCGCTGGCTTCAGTGCCGCGTTCTGTGGCCGATCCGGTGACGACCAACGAGTGCGGCGTGAATGCCACGCTCAACCTGCTGGTGGCGGCGCGCGCGGCCGGTGTGCGCAGGGTGGTTTACGCGGGATCGTCATCGGCTTATGGCGATACGCCCACGCTGCCCAAGCACGAGCAGATGGTGCCGAAACCGATAAGCCCTTATGCGGTGGCAAAGCTTGCGGGCGAGCATTACATGGGTGCGTTTGCGCGGGTGTATGGGCTGGAGACGGTGGTGCTGCGCTACTTCAATGTGTTTGGTCCGCATCAGGACCCCATCTCGCACTACTCGGGCGTGCTGGCCATTTTTTGCCGCAAGATGCTTGCCAGAGAGCAACCGACGATCTATGGAGACGGAGAGCAGAGCCGTGATTTTACCTACATCGATAACGTGGTGCGTGGCAACCTGCTGGCCTCCGAGGCGCCCGCCGAGAAGGTTTCAGGCCGGATGATAAACATGGCGACTGGTTCGCGGATTACGCTGAACCAGACGTTCGCGATCCTGCGCGAGCTGACCGGTTACAGCGGTGAACCGGCGTATGTCGAGTCCCGTTCCGGCGATATACGCGATTCGCTGGCGGATATCCGTCTGGCCGGGGAGTTGCTGGGCTACGAGCCGATTGTGGATTTCCGGGAAGGGCTGCGGCGGACGGTGGAGTGGTACCGGACGGGCTTAGGCGGCGAGGTTTAGAGAGACTCGGAGTCGCCGGAAAAGAGATCGGGCTGATCGGGGGTGGTGGGTCCGCGTTTGCGGCCCGCGGCGCCGATCAGGCTCAGCACCTCCAACTGCTGAATGGCCTGGCGGGGAATGAAGATGCGCTGGGTGTTGGAGCGGGTATCGGGCGGGGTGAGAAGCAGTCCGGCGCCCTGGACAAGGGTGAGGTCGTTGGCGGCCAGGCCCTCCAACTCGTCTCCGTCGGCCAGGGTGAGGCGCAGCCACAGGCCGCTGGTACGTGGGCGGGTGAGGAAGCGCTTACGCAGGAGTCGCTCGGGGTTGGCGGCGTCGGCGGTGAGATCGCGGACGTAGCAGACCCACTTGACCTGGTCCCAGGCGATGCGGACGACCTTGCCGGTGAGGTCGAGGATTTCCAGCTCCGCCGGATCGACGCTGAATCCGGGGCCCGCGTAGCCGGCATGCCAGTCGCGCGAGAACTTACGCACAATCACAGGTTTTCGAGCAGAACCCATTGCTTTGGATTGTCGCACGGATGTACGCGAGCAGCCGCGATTGGATCCCGGTTGGGCTTCAGTTGAAGGTTAGCCGGTGCGGCCGCAGAACGGCTTTTGCTTTCCCACTGGCGGTGTCCATTGAATCGGGCGCCTGAATCCGGCGCAGTGGAATTGGTCGACGGGACAGGCAAATGGTGATTACCTTCATTCCTACAGCGCGATAGCGCTAGCCATTCCACCCCGGTTGTGTTAATGTACTGCTTTGCCCGCTCTGCCTAAGCCTCCTGATAAGACTAACCAGATCAGACACTTGACAGGGAATTGGGGCAACGGGAGCAGGGAAGCGGATGCCCGATTACATCTATCTGCTGGAAAATCGGCTTTCTAGCGACCAGCGGCACGCCCTCGCACAGCTACGCGAGGCCGCCCGGGAAGCCGGGACGATACTTTTCCTTACCGGCGATGCAGTCCGCGACCTAACCAGCGGACATGCGGTGCGCGAACTTGAAGTGGCGGTTCATGGAAACGCTCTCAAGTTAAAGAAACCACTGGAAAAATTGGGTGCAAAGGTGTGGGGCGAGGATGAAGCGTCGCGCAGCCTCTATCTGTGCTTTCCGGGCACCGTGCGGGTGGATTTGGTCAGCACCCATAGGGTGGAGTATCCCAAGCCGGGGAAGGCAGTGTTTTATCCTGCCTCGATCCAGGAAGATCTGCGCCGCCGCGACTTTACGGTGAATTCGATGGCCATTTCGCTCAACGAGGGGTCATTTGGATTGCTGATGGACCCGCTGAACGGGGCGGCGGACATTGAGGCGCGGACGCTGCGGTTGGTGTCGAACTACGGGTTTCTCGAAGAGCCGTCTCTGTTGATCCGGGCTACCCGCTACCGCGCCCGCCTGGGGTGGGAGATGGACCCGCGGACTCAGTCGCGCTATGAGAATGCCAAGGCAGAGGGAATGATCGACTCGATCTCGGCGCATGCGCACAGCCAGGAGCTGGAACAGATTGGCCACGAAGAGGACGGGCTGAAGGTTCTGCGGGCGCTCGATGAAGAAGGCTGGATGAAGGTTTTATTTCCGGCATGGACTGCGGCAAAGGCCGATGAGGAAAAGCTCAAGGCGCTGCACGACCTGGCCGTGGACCTGCTTCTGCAGGGTGTTCATCCGGACATGTCGGCGGCGCAGATGCAGTTGCTGACGGCCAAGCTACCGCCCAAGGATGTAGCCGGGCTGAAGAAGCAGATGCTGCGGCCGGGGTTTGTGGAGGAGTGGAACAGCCTGGATGCACAGGCCACCGCCTTTCAGAAAGAGTTGCTGGCAAAGCAGAATGCGACGCCTTCGGCGAGCTTTAAGCTTTTCACGAACTATGATCCGGAAGCAGTTCTTTGGCTTGCATTTACCAGCAAGACGCAGGCCGTGCAAGAGCGCTATCACCAGTTCCTGAAGGTGTGGCCTGAGTCACGGCAGAAGGTGCCTTACGCGCTGATGCAGGAGATGCGGATTACGCCTGAGCTGCTGGGCTACAACGATCTGGTTCAAGCGGTCTTTCTGGAACTGATCGATGGCAAGCTGACCACGCCCGAGGAGATGCGCGCCTATCTCGAACCGCATTCGCCACCGGCTCCTCCGCCGCAACAGACCTACAAGAAAGCGCGCGGCAGACGCGCGGAAGCCAAGGTGAAAGAGCAGTACGACGAAGAAGAGGAGTCGGAGGACGACCTTGGCGATGAGGACTCGGACGATCTGGGCGGCGACGACGAGGAACTCGAGGACGAGATAGGCCTTCCCAAGGGGCATCTGGATTCCGAGGCTGGCGAGGAAGACAGCGAAGCCGACGAGGACTCGGAGGAGAAGGAGCCGGCTCCGGTTTCGGCAAAGGCTTCGGCTAAGCTCTCGGGTGCCAAAGGCGGCAAGGCGGCAGCCGGCAAGACGCCGCCGCCGGGTGCGGAATTGAAGACCAAGGCTGCGGCTGGGACCAAGTCGGCGGGCAAGCCGGCTGCGGGCAAGCTGGCTACGGCTCAGCCGATTGCGGCGAAACCGGCTGCTGCCACAAAGCCAGCGCCGGCGGCCAGGGAAACGGCCGCGGTGAAGAAGCCCGCACCGGCGGCGAAGGCGGCGAAGGCAACGAAACCAGCCAAGCCGGCTGTAAAAGCTGCGAGCAAGCCCACGGGCAAGACAGCGGCGAAGGTTCCTGCCAAGGCGGCTGCGCCCAAAACAAAAGCTTCGCCCGCGAAGAGCGCCAAGGCAGGCAAGGCGATACACGGCGCCAAACCCGCGGCCAGGAAGCCGCTGGCCAAACCGGCCAAGAAACGTTAGTGCGGAGTCTCTGAAGTTCACTGTACAAAGTTGAGAGCCCCAACCGCAGGTCCCCTTCGGTTAAGCTCAGAGCAGGCTTTCGGCTCGGTCTGGCGCAACAAGCGCACGGACTTCGCTCAGGATGCCAGCTCGTTTCTGCACTTGCCGCGATTTTTCCCTTGCGTTGATGAGTTGATAACGTAGACGAGTCGATGAGTTCATGAGTCGATTTCAGAGACGGCATGCGTGCATTTGCCGGGAACTTTTCCGAAAGAGCAGAGCGCCGGAGCCGCGCCGCCGCGCCGCGAGTAACCCGTTGGGAATTCTGTGCATCTGTCTTAATTAAACGGCGTTTTGATCACACGGTGTTTTCCGGGCGGCTCCGCTGATACCTCTCTTCAATCGCTTCCACAACCACGGAGTCTTTCCATTGCAATGCGCAGCCAAGGAGCAACGGAGATGAACTTTGCTCATGGGCGCAGCCGCGTGGTGATCGAGGGAATTACGCCACAGGTGGACGCCGGCCGCCATCCGGTTCGCCGCGTGCGTGGCGACGAGGTGACGGTAACCGCGGCTATTTTTGCAGACGGGCACGATCTGCTGGCAGCGCGCGTGCTTTTTCGCCACAAGAGCGAGCGGCGCTGGCGGTCTTCCCCAATGACTGCGGAAGGCAACGATCTATGGCGCGGCTCATTTCACGTGGACCGGATCGGCGGCTGGATCTTTACGGTGCAGGGCTGGATCGATCGCTTTGAGAGCTGGGCCGCCGATCTGCAGAAACGGCTTGCGGCGCAAGGCGCCTCTGGAACAAATGTCGACACGCGTGAGATTCCGCTGGCGCTCAGGACCGGGGCGATCCTGGTGCGGGAAGCATCGCTGCGCACGCGGGGCATCGATGCCAAGCGCCTGGTCGAGGTGGCGGCGCTGCTCAATCGGCTGGCGGAGCAGGATCGCGCATTCTACGACTATCCGCTGGACGAGGATGTTCATCGTCTGATGACCGCGTATCCCGATCTGCACCTGGCGACGGAGTATGAGCTGGAGCTGCCGGTATGGTGCGATCGTGAACTGGCGGGCTTCTCAGCCTGGTACGAGCTGTTTCCGCGCTCCGCATCGCCAACTCCCGGCGCGCATGGAACATTTGCCGACGTGGAGCGGCAACTGCCGGAGATTGCGGGCATGGGTTTCGACATTCTCTACATGCCGCCCATTCATCCCATCGGCCGCTCGTTTCGCAAGGGGCCGAACAACACGGCGAATGCGGGTCTGGATGCGCCGGGAAGTCCGTGGGCCATTGGCGACCGCGAGGCCGCTTGCGAAGATCCGAGCGTGACCGGCGGCGACCGTGGCGGACACAAGTCGATCCATCCCGAGCTGGGCACATTCGCCGATTTCGAGCGGTTGGTTGCGTCGGCGAAGTCGCATGGGATGGAGATCGCTCTCGATATCGCGATTCAATGTTCGCCGGACCATCCCTGGCTCAAGGAGCATCCCAACTGGTTTGTCATTCGTCCGGATGGATCGATTCAGTATGCTGAGAATCCCCCGAAGAAGTATCAGGACATCTATCCGCTCAACTTCGAGTCGCCGGACTGGCGCAGGTTGTGGGGCGAGCTGTACTCGGTGTTCGAGTTCTGGATCGAGCGTGGGGTGCGCGTGTTTCGCGTGGACAATCCGCACACTAAAGCCCTGCCTTTCTGGGAGTGGTGCCTGGAGAAGATCAACAGCCGTTATCCCGACGTGATCTTTCTGGCCGAGGCGTTCACGCGTCCGCACGTGATGTATGCGCTGGCGAAGCGCGGATTCACGCAGTCCTATACCTACTTCACGTGGCGCAACACCAGGTACGAGCTGGAGAGTTATCTTAAAGAGATTACGCAGCCTCCGGTGAGCGATTTCTTCCGGCCCAACTTCTGGCCCAATACGCCGGATATTCTGCATCGGGCGCTGCAGCAGGGCGGCCGGCCGGCGTTTATGCAGCGGCTGATTCTGGCGGCGACGCTGGCAGCCAACTACGGCATCTACGGGCCTGCATACGAGCTGGGAGAAAATGTGCCGGCGGCTCCGGCGGCGGGCAGAACCGAGTCGGAAGAATACATGCACAGCGAGAAGTACCAGATTCGCCAGCGCGACCGGAATGCGCCCGGCTCGCTGGTTCCACTGATCGCGACGGTCAACAGGATTCGCCGCGAGAATCCTGCGCTGCATTCCAATGCGTCTCTGCATTTTCACGCCACCGACAACCCCGAGCTGCTTTGCTACTCGAAGTCGACCCCAGACCGCGGGAACACAATTCTGGCGGTGGTGAACCTGGATGCATTCAACGATCAGTCGGGCTGGACGGATCTCGATCCAGGCCGGCTTGGCATTGCGGATGAGGCGGGTTTTGAGGTGGAGGATCTTTTGACCGGCGCGCGTTATGCGTGGCGCGGCCGAAGAAACTATGTTGCGCTGCGGCCAAGCGATCTGCCGGCGCATATCTTTCGCATTGCCCGCCAGGCATGAAGCCCCGCGGCACAGCAACCGGCAAGCAGGACGGAGAACGGAACTTGAAGAAACTGGCGAGCGCGGCTGATCCGCTCTGGTACAAGGACGCGATCATTTACGAGCTGCACGTGCGCGCATTTGCAGACTCGAACGGCGACGGCATCGGCGATTTTCCCGGCCTGGTCTCCAAGCTCGATTATCTGCAGGACCTGGGCGTTACCTGCATCTGGATTCTGCCGTTTTTTCCTTCTCCGCTGCGCGACGACGGCTACGATATTTCGAACTATAACGATGTGAATCCCTCTTATGGGACTTTGAACGACTTCAAGGTGTTTCTGGATGCGGCGCACCAGCGCAATATGCAGGTGATGATCGAGCTGGTCATCAACCACACCAGCGATCAGCATCCCTGGTTCAAGGCGGCGCGGCTTGCGCCCGCGGGTTCGCCGGAACGGGAGATGTATGTGTGGTCTGACACCGACAAGCTCTACAAGGACGCACGGATCATCTTTACGGACACCGAAAAGTCCAACTGGACATGGGACGAGACGGCCAGGGCTTACTACTGGCACCGATTTTTCTCGCATCAGCCGGACCTGAATTTTGAAAATCCACGGGTGATCGAGGAAGTGCTGGCGGCAATGCGGTTCTGGCTGGATATGGGCGTGGACGCGCTGCGCATGGATGCGATTCCCTATCTTGTGGAGCGGGACGGCACCTCGTGCGAGAACCTGCCGGAGACGCACGCGGTGGTGAAGAGACTGCGCGCGGCCATCGATGAGGGCTATGCCAACCGGCTGATTCTGGCCGAAGCCAATCAGTGGCCGGCCGACGTGCTGCCTTATTTCGGCAATGGCGACGAGTGCCACATGGCGTTCCATTTTCCGCTCATGCCGCGCATTTATATGGCGCTGCGGCAGGAGGATCGCCTGCCGATCACCGACATCATGGCGCAGACGCCGCCGATTCCGGAGAACTGCCAGTGGGGGCTTTTCCTGCGCAACCACGACGAGTTGACGCTGGAGATGGTCACCGACGACGAGCGCGATTACATGTACTTTGCCTACTCGGCCGATCCGCGCATGCGCGTCAACGTAGGCATACGGCGCAGGCTTGCTCCGCTGGTTGACAACAACCGCAGGCGCATCGAGCTGCTGAATTCGCTGCTGCTGAGTTTTCCCGGTACGCCGATTCTGTACTATGGCGACGAGATCGGCATGGGCGACAACATATATCTTGGCGATCGCAACGGCGTGCGCACGCCCATGCAGTGGACCTCGGACCGCAATGCGGGCTTTTCCAAGTGCGATCCGGCGCGGCTCTATTTTCCGGTGATCATGGATTACATCTATGGCTACCAGGGCATCAACGTGGAAGCGCAGTTGAGCGATCAGTCGAGCCTGTTGCACTGGACGCGCAACATGATCGCGCTGCGCAAGCTGTTTCGCGTATTCGGCCGCGGCACGCTGACCTTCCTGAATCCAGGGAACCGCAAGATTCTTGCCTATCTGCGCGATCTGGACCTTGGCGACGGCATGCGCGAGACGGTGCTGTGCGTGGCCAACCTGAGCCGCTTTGCGCAACCCATCTCGCTAGATCTGGCGAACTATGCGGGCATGCAGCCGGTGGAGATGATCGGCTATGTTCCGTTTCCTGCGATTAACGAGTCTCCGTACGCGCTTACGCTGGCGCCGTATTCTTTTTTGTGGCTGGAACTGCAGACGCCGGCCGTTGAACTGGAACAGCCGGGCGCTGCAGAGCAGGCCGGCGCGGAGGCTCAGGCCGAGGCGATATCGGTTGCCCTCGATCCGGCGATGCACGGGTGGGCCGGCTTTCTGGCAGAGCGCGGCAACGACATTCTTGAATCCGCGCTGCCCGCGTGGCTGCCGCGCCAGCGCTGGTTCGGAGCCAAGACGCGCAAGATTGCCGCGGTTCACGTGCGCGACTGGGTCGACCTGCCGGCGGCGGCTGAGGACAAAGGCTTCAAGGCTTCGGATTCGGTGGATGCGAATGGCGCGCCGCTGGCCATGTTTTTCTTCGACGTGCTTTATGCCGACGGCACGTCGGATGTCTATAACATTCCGCTGGCCTTCGTGAGCGGAGCCGAGGGAGTGGAGGTTACATCGGATCATTCCGGCGCGGTGATTGCGCTGCTTCAATCCGCTTCCGGGCCAACTGTTCTTTACGATGCCTCCGTGAGCAGCGATTTTCATCGGAGCCTGCTGCGCCTGATGGAACACAATACAACGCTGGCGCTGGCCGACGGACATGCGCACGCCGGTGAAGCAGTGTCGCCTGAGGGCTTTGCCATGGAGGCGCGCGCCGCCGCGCAGGACGATGCGGCTGCGAATGCGCTGCCAGCGCCGCCGGTGTCTCCGGCGCCCCTGAGCGCGCAGCCCGGTGAAGCCGCCACGCCGCCGCGCGCCAACGCAACGGCGTCGCTTTTGACCGGCGCGCAGCGCAGGCATCCGCGCGAGTCGCCTTCGGCGGGCGATCCTGCGCCGGCTGGAGGCAGGCTGGATGCGCGGGTTTCGACGGCGTTTCCCGATGCGCAAAAATTTCACCGCATTGCATCGCGCACCGGATCCGCGGAACAGTCGAACACTTCGATTCTTTATGGCGGGGAGCTGATTCTCAAGCTCTTCAGAAGACTACAGGCCGGGGAGAATCCTGACGTGGAGATCGGGCGCTTTCTTACCGAGGTTGCACGGTTTGGCCGCATTGCGCCTTTTCTGGGCGAGATTTCGATTACGCCGGCAAACGGCAGGAAGACGACCGTTGCCATGCTGCAGGGGCTGGTTCTAAACCAGGGAGACGGATGGGAGTGGTTCCTTCAAGAGCTGGCGGCGTTTCTTGAGAGCGTGCCGCACGGCTCAATCGCGCCGGAGCTCGAGGGCGCGAATTTTCTGCGCGATCCAGCGCCGCTGCCCGTAGCGATGGATGCGGCGCGCGCCACTCTCGATGCCGCGGCGCTGCTGGGCCGGCGCACCGCGGAGATGCATCTTGCGCTATGCACGCCTACGGATAACGCGGCATTCGCGGCCGAGGCTTTCAGCGCGGAAGATCTGGCTCGCGATGCGGAGCGGATCGATGCACAACTGCGATCGGCGCTGGATGCGCTGCGGTCGCAATTGCCGGGCATGGATGAGCTGACCGCCGACGCCGCGGCATGTTTGCTCTCGCGGCGGATCGATTTGATTGCGCGGGCGCGAGCGGTGGGGGATTTGTCTGCCGCCGGGCAGCGCATTCGTATTCATGGCGACTATCATCTGGGGCAGACGCTGCGCGTGGCAGGGCCGAAGGCCGGCGACGGCGATGCGGCCGGGCATGGCGACTTCGTTCTGCTGGATTTCGAAGGCGAGCCGGCACGATCGCTGGAGGAGCGCAGACGCAAGCAATCTCCGCTGAAGGATGTTGCCGGTATGCTGCGCTCGTTTTCCTATGCCGCATTTTCGGCCGCGGATCGTTCGCTCAACGCGCTCGATGAACAGGCCCGCCGCGGCGCCGCGCAGGCGCTTGCCGGATGGGCGCGAGCATGGCAGAATGCAGCTTCGGCCAGATTTCTTTACGCGTATCGAGAAGCGATGGCCGCCAACCCGGCGCTGCTTCCCTCTGCCGGACAATCGCAGGCGCTGCTCGATGCGTATACGCTGGAGAAGGCGCTCTATGAGCTGCTTTACGAGCTGAATAATCGTCCGGCGTGGCTGCGCATCCCGATTTCCGGTATTTTGGCGCTGCTGACGCAGCAGGGATGAAGGCGCAGGAGCGCCGCAATGAGTGAGCATGGCGACTGTAGAACCGATCTCCGATGTGATTTCCGAAGCGCCGCAGCCGGCGGCCAGTCTGCTGGTGATGCTGGCGGCGATGCCCGCCGATCAGTTCGAGAGCGTGCTGGCCAACCTGACGACCGCGTTTGCGGCTGACAGCCTGTTGATTGCCGCGCAGAACCAGTTCACCGCGAGCGCGCATGGCGACTTGCGGATGGTTGCCGCTCCGGCCACCAGCGCGGCGTGGACTTCGACGGCCGCGGACTTTGTGAATGCATTTCAATTTGCGCAGGAAGAAGGCGTGCGCGGCATTCTGATGCTTGGTCCCGGAGCGGGCTCACTCAGCCCCGCATCGCTGCGTCAACTGGCCGGCGCGGTGCTGAGCGCCACCGTGGACCTGGCGGTGCCCTGTTACACGCTTCCTCCACATGCTGGTCTCATCAACTCGGCCATTCTCTATCCGCTGACCCGCGCGCTTTTTGCAACTCGCGTGCGCTTTCCGCAGGCGATCGATCTGGGGCTTTCGCCGCGCATGGCAGAGCGCCTGGCGGCCACGGCGCAGCGCTTTACGCTGGCCAACCAGGCGGACGCGCTGATCTGGCCGGTCGATGAAGCCGTGGCAGCCGGCTTTACAACGGATGAATACGAAGTGGGGCCGCGGGCGTTGCCTCAGCCGGCAGATGCCGACATCAATGCCATTCTTTCGCTGGTGACCGGTTCGTTGTTTGCGGATGTGGAAGCCAAGGCGGCGGTGTGGCAAAGGCCACGCCGGCTGCAGCCGCCGCGGCGCTCCATTCCCGATGCCGCAATGACCGATGGAGCAGCGGAGGTTGCGCGGATGGTGGAATCGTTCCGCTTCGCCTTCAGCAATCTTCAGGAGATATGGTCGCTCGTGCTTCCGCCCAACTCACTGCTTGGCCTCAAGCGGCTTTCCGCAACGCATGCGGCCGAGTTCCGTATGCCTGAAACGCTGTGGGCGCGGATCGTCTTCGATTTTCTGATTGCGTTCCGGCTTCGCACCATCAATCGCGGCCATCTGCTGGGCGCGCTTATTCCGCTTTACCTGGCGTGGGTTGCCGGGCACATCAACATCACCGCGGCGGGTACCAGTTCGGAGCGCCATATTGAAGCGGTTGCCGCCGCTTTTGAGGCGGACAAGCCGTACATGGTTTCGCGCTGGCGCTGGCCGGATCGGTTCAACTCATGATCGCCTTTGAGGCCGGTTGCCGCCACGATTGACGATGCAAGGAGTCAGTTATGATGCTTAACACGCTTGCTGCAATGCTCCAGATAAGTTCGCCGTCCATGTATTCCGACAATGCGCCGATATTGAGCCACATGTCGCAGGCTCTGCACCAGTCGCTCTATCGCGTTCTATCGCTTTTTATCGCGGTGCTTCCGGGCATTCTCGCATTCTTTGTCGCGCTGGCGATCTTCACTCTCATCGGGGCCGGGATCTCGGCGCTGCTCAAGCGCATTCTTGCGCTGTTCAAGTTCGACGAGCGCATGGCGCGCAACCGCGGCAATGTGGAATGGACGCCGTCCAGCTCGCCCAGCGGATTGGTGGCGCGGGTCATTTTCTGGGGATGCGTGCTGCTGGGACTGATTATCGGTGTGGCCGCTTTCGATACTTCCTATGCCGCGGGCGCGCCGCTGCCGATCGCGCTCCTGCCTTACTTTACGCACGCCGTGGGCGCCATTCTGCTGCTCATTGCGGGTAATCTGATTGCGCGTTATCTGGCGCGGTCCGTGCTGATTGGCGCTGTGAATGCGCAACTGCAATATGCGCGGTTTCTGTCTCTGGGCGTTAAATGGCTGGTGCTGGTGCTTACGGCCGCCATGGTTCTCGATCATCTGCAGGTGGGCGGCGACATTGTGGAGCTGGCCTTTGGCATCCTGTTTGGCGGCATTGTGCTGACGTTGGCGCTGGCTATCGGCCTAGGATCGCGAGAGCTGGTAAGCCGGTCGCTGGAGAGCCGCGTGGAGCGTGCGCCGGGATCGCATGAAGTGCCGGCTCCGAGCCAGACCGAGACGATTCGGCATTTTTGAACTGGCTGAGGATTTTGGTTTGCAAGGCTTGCCCCTGATGCGGGCTGATAGGTTTCAGGGACACCACACTCGATCAATCCGAACAAGGTCGCTGCAGTCGCGACTGCCGATCCGATGCAGACGCAGGAAACACGTTCCCGGCGCAAGCGGAATCATGAGCCGGAGAGGCAAGCGGAAGAAACTCCCGCAGACCTTACCGGCTCTTCCAGCTTTAGTTGAAAAGAATGTAATCTTCGCGCGGATAGCTCAATGCGGTTGGCACGGTGATTGCCAAGGCGAAAGAATCTCGCCTTAATTCACTGGATGATTTTGACGCGAACTGGCAGCAGTAGGTGTTATCGTCCGCCCGGTCGGGGTGCGTGGAGGGTACTTCACCGTGGGCCAATGGGAATCGGGAACCCATTTACCCTGGACATGCTTGGCGCTCACTTCCAGCCCGCAAACCTCACACGGATGATTCGCCCATTGGGCTCTGTCTTTGTTGCTATGGAGAATTCGTTGCAGTTCCTCGCTGAAGTGACCGTCGCAAGGCTTCAAGGGTGTCGGCATAAATCTCCTTCGTTGACTTCAGGTAAATGGTAAATAGTCACCATTGTGTTAGATGCAGATCGGGGCCTTGACGGATCGAGGAAAGTCGCGCCCAGGACCTGTCTATCAAGAGCTAAGCCTGTGGTTTTGCCGGCTGCAGCGCGCTAGGAGTGCGTTTCTGGGGGCATTTCCGGCCTTGGGCAGTATCCACTAGATATAGCTGCAGTCTGATCCCTAGGGCCGGTTAGAAATGGAATCCATAGCGGCCAGAGGTGGAATAAAGACGGCAACACGTCCAGAATCGCTTTTTTGCTGCACGATCGGCCCACGGACCCGGTTTCGATTGGTGGCGGGATAAAATAACTCCAGCGCGAGTTCCTGGATTTTCTGGATTTTATCGATGAGCGGGTCGCGCCAGGTGCAGTGCGGCGGGGTACTTGCGGCCCGGAATCATATCCTGCGCCGGTTCGTTCCGGGTCGCTGTTCGAAGCTCCGGGATTGTGACTGAACCGTGCCAGATAGCCAGAAGAGCCCGATGGAACCAAGCGGCAGCGCATAGAAACATCCAGTGCAGAGAGGCGGAATCCGGCAGAAATGACCGAAGAGGGAAGGAATCGAAGCGGAAGGAACCGAATAGGAAGGAAGAACGGGCCCGGATGGCGAAATTGGCAGACGCAGCGGACTTAAAATCCGCAGACCTTAACCGGTCGTGGGGGTTCAAGTCCCCCTCCGGGCACCATAAAATCAATAACATAAAGCAATATTGTCTACAGCGAGAGAATCGCGAGAAAGGTGCTGGTGCCACCTTTGGTGCCACTTTGTTCCGACTTTGCTAGGATCGCATCCAGGAGGCAGATTCCCTATGCCAAGGAAGGTGGTTCGCAAGGAACGAGGCGTCTTCGAGAAGGTGCGGGGCTCGGACATTTGGTGGATACGTTTAAAGGTCGGCGGAGTCGAGCATCGGGAAAAGGTGGGTAGGCGCGGCGACGCAATCAAGCTTTACAAGATTCGCAAGGCGGACATCCTTCGCGGCGTAAAGATGCCGGCGAACATGAAGGACAAGGGTATCAAGTTTTCCGTAATAGCCCAGGAAGCCATCGACTGGTATGTCAACCACGACCGCAGAGACGTTCGGAATTTCCAAGGCAGGATGAAATTCATCCTTGAAGCGTTCGCTGACCGGGTCGCTGACGAGATTAAGCCCTCCGACATCGATACTTGGATCGGTTCCCACAAATGGTCCGCGGCGACCAAGAACCGTTATAAAAACGTCTTCGGAAAAACGTTCAAGATCGCGCTGGCCGACGGTAAGGTCACGAGCAATCCCGCGCGAATGGTTGAGCAACGCCCGGAGAATAATGCTCGCATCCGGTTTCTGTCAGGGGATGAAGAGACACGGCTGCGCGAGGCGATCAGAAGAAGGTTCCCAACGCACATGCCGGAGTTCGACGTGGCTCTTCACACTGGCATGAGAAAGAGTGAACAGTTTAGCCTTGAATGGTCCCAGGTCTCACTGCCTCGCAAGCGAATCCGACTGGAGAAAACAAAAAATGGAAGCGATCGGGAGATTCCTCTAAACAAGACCTGCCTTAACGTTCTCGAAGCGTTACATGGTAGCCGGCCTCACAATGGGCGCGTGTTTCTGTCGAAGTACGGGCGTGATCTGAACAATCCCAGGGCTTGGTTTGAAATAGCCCTCGATGAGGCCAAGGTGAAGAACTTTCGCTGGCACGACCTGCGCCATACATTCATTAGCCGATTGGTAATGAAAGATGTAAATCTACGAACTGTGCAGGAACTCGCCGGGCACAAAACAATTTCGATGACGACTAGATACGCCCATTTGGCTCCGGAGCACAATCAAGCCGCCATCGAAAAACTTGATTCGACGGCCGCCTGAAGTGGCCGTACTCAATGATGGCTGTTTGCCCTTTTCGGCACCGTTTCATTCGTTCCCTGACTCTGGGGCTGGAAGCGGGTGGCCGTTCCCTCAGAAGAGGATTGGCTGTCTCTCACTTCTTCGGACGAGATCTGAGGACGGCCGAAGCGCACTGAATCTGGATGATCTTCTCTAGCAAAACGCCGGACAGCACTCGCTGGAATAAGGATCTTCCCGCCAACCCGTCGCGCGGTGAGTCGTCCGGTTGTGATGAGGTAATCAATCGATCGAATGCTTAAGCTCAGTGCTTCGGCTGTGTCACGCCGGGAATAGAGCAATTTTTCTACAGATCGATCCATGCATAATCTCTTTCTCAAGCGTCGACTCAGCAAGTAGCGGTTCAAGCTTCGGTGACAGGGCTGGCCCGCTGCTCATACAGTGAATCAAAATCGATTCGGCGTCCAAGACCTTTTTAGTCAAGGTTGATGCTCGATGGGCATCAACGGGGCACTTCCGGGTACTCGCAGAGACTGAAGGGAGTAACGAGTTACTCGAGAGAAGCACATTTCAAAGATGCATTACTTGTGACGCCTTATTCATTGCAGATTTTGGGGAGATTAGCGACAACCCTGCCTTCATTGAATGGTCGAAGGCTGAATGGGCCCACTGACAAAAGTTGCAACCATTAACGCGCGCGCCAGCGCCGATTGAGGTAATACTGCGGCGAGAGGCTGCGCATCTCGAATCTCTTCCTTCACAGGCTCAATCAGGTCATTGACGATGTATTCATTTCCCAGTTGGTCATTTGACCGAATGAAGTCTAAGAATCTCGCCTTTTCTGCCGGAGAGGAAAATGAAAACAAGATCTTGTATGCCATCAACTCCGGATCACCGATAAGCGCTAGCGAACGAGTATTCGTCAGCTGTGAATAGCCAAGCAGATAACCGATTGTATCCGCGGCTAGATCCCTACTCTCTGGGTCCGCGTCGTTTAGTTCAATCACCCGGTCTAAACCCACCGCCTTTAGGCGGTGAGCTTCAGCATCTGTGCTAGATTGAGCGATTATGGCGGAGTATCGCAAGAATGCGCATTCTGTTTGGGACGTCAAGTACCACATGATCTGGGTGACG